>JACKAT010000011.1 GCA_020634935.1 Anaerolineales bacterium | reverse complement strand
ATGCAGGTGCGGCAGCAGCCGCTCATTTTGCCACAATTGAAAAAATTCAGCGTCCAAATCCCACGGCTCCAGCGAAGAGAGACGCAAACGGGGTAGGTCGGTTTCAGCCAGGATGGCTTGCACCAAGTGGCGCAAACCGGCTCCATCGCCCCAATCATGGCCGTAGGAGCCCAGGTGAACCCCGCTCAAAACCGCTTCCTGGTAGCCTAAGGCGACCAGCCGGTTGATTTCGTCGAGGACATCGGCTAAAGTCCGGCTTCGCGCCACGCCCCGAGCGACCGTGACAATACAAAACGTACAGCGATTATCGCAGCCGTCCTGGACTTTGACAAAAGCGCGGGTGTGGTTGGGGCTGTGAGTCAGGCTGTCCGGCTCGAGCACCAAAGGCGCATCGGCAGCAGGAATGGGATCGCCGTCGTGAAGCAGACCAGCGGCGGTGACCAGTTCGGGCAGTTTTTCTTTATCTTCATTGGGGACGATCAGATCAACCCCCAACTCGCGCATTTTTTCGGGCGAAAGTTGAGCATAACAGCCAGTTACCACTACCCCAGCCTGAGGGTTGGCCCGGCGCATTTGCCGGATAATCTGCCGCGATTTGCGCTCGGCTACGTGAGTCACGGCGCAGGTGTTGAAGACGTACAGGTCGGCCCGGTCGCCCGGCCCCACCAAGCGATGGCCGGCCCCGGCTAAAACGCGGGCCATTTCTTCAACTTCGCTGATATTTAAACGACATCCAATTGAGTCAAGGCGTATTCTCATAGGGTTACGGTAAAACACTCATCCGGCTAAAAGTCCAATCGACTCCAACGTTGGCGTTAGGAATAATTTCGGTTTGGTTGGAGCCATCATCGTTCATTTTCCAAATACTCCAACCCCCCGTGCGCGCGCTGCGGAAAATGAGCTGCCCATCGGGGGTAAAGGTCGGCAGGGTATCGGGGCCAGGGGCATCGGTTAGGCGTTGGAGGTTGCTGCCGTCGGTATTGACGGTATAAATATCGGTGTTGCCGCCTTCATCGCGGCTAAAAGCAATGGTCTTGCCATCGGGCGACCAGGCCGGAAATGAGTCGCCGCCGCCGTTGGTAATCAAGGTATGGCCGGAGTCGTCCCGATTTGAAATCCAGATGCCGGTTGTCCCGTCCCGGCCGGATCGATAGACGATTTTTTGACTATCCGGCGACCAGTCAGCCTGCTCGCCGATGATCTCATAGCGAAATTGCTCGTTGGCTTGAGTTCCCAAAAAATAGATGCGATAGTTGCCGCTCCGCTTGGAGTCGAACGCCACCATCTGGCCGTTGGGCGAGACGTTGGCCCACCGGGCGCCGGCATCTTTCCAATCAAGCCCCTGGAATAACTGGACCTCGCCGATATTTTTAGGCAGAGGCGAAACAGTAACCGCGACAATGCCGTTGCTGATGCCGTCGAAGACGTATTCAACCCCTTCTACGGTCTGGCGATCTACCCCGGTCTCACCAAAAAAGAAGATGCGCTGGCCATCGGGGGTCCACGAAGGGCCGGCGGCCCGGCCAATGATAAATTGTTCGGTGCTGCCGTCGGTATCGCCCACATACAGATCGTGTTGCACGCCGTTCCATTTGGTATAAGCCAATTGATAAGTATGAGTTTGGGGAACCGGCGTGGCAGTTGGAGCCAGAGTAGCTGTGGCTACTACGGGTAAATCGGCATCGTGCTCAGAGGCTTCGCCGGTCGCTTCGACCAACTCCTCCGCTTCGGTGGTTGCTTCGGCCTCGGCTGTGCCGGCCGCCGCTAACGCTGTTTCGTCTTCACGAATGACAAAACTGCCCGTGGTCAGCAGTTTATCTTCGACATAGAGTTCCAGCTTCCACTCACCCGGAGACAGGGGTTCGCCGCCGGCATTGATAAAATAGTCAAAAACGCCAGAGTCGGCTCCGGTCCAGGGTTCTTTACTACGCAATATTTCTTGGTCATTCAGAAACCAAACCCGCTCCCAACTGTAGTCAGAAGATAGCCCGGTGTATTCAAAAATAGCATGAACTTCGGTCACCTCACCCTCAAATTCTGTGGCCGGATCGATCGGTTCATACTCCTCGGTTGCATCGAGGGCAAAGATAATTTCGCTCAGTTCAGGATCAGGCCGGGGAGTTGGGGATAGTTCGGTGGTAGGTTCGGCTGTAGCTTCTTCGGTTGGCTCTATGGTCGGTTCGATCACTGGGGTTGGCTCTAACGTAGGAACCGTGGTCACTGTCGGCACCTCGGTAACCGGCAGAGTTTCTTCGACCGGCGTGGCCACCTCATCCCCCAATAAATTGGCGGTCAGCGTGTCGAAGCTTTCACCCAGATAATAAAATCCCCCGCCGATCAGCAAAGCCATACACAACAGCAAGAGACACCCGACCCCTCCGGCCATGACCCAAGGGTTTCGTTTCGGTTTGTCCGGATCAGGTGGTGTTTCCGTTTCACCTGACAAACCGCGTGTGGAAAGAATCGTTTGATCGTCGTCGCGCATTTGCCCTCCTCTACAGCCACAAAAAATCACCCAAAGAAGGATATCATCTAGAGTTGCCAGAGTCAAGTTGAATTTGACCACCTAAACCAGATGAAACTGCCCTCTTTTTCTTTTCATGAAACAATGGTATAATGATTATGTCTAGAAGGAAGGATTATAGCCTAGTGAGGGAGACTTATGCAACTAAAACAAGTGCAAAGCATCCGTCGATCTGGACTTGTTTTGATCGTCTCAACGCTGCTGTTATTGGGCAGTCTAATGGCCATAACTCATGCCGGGCAACCGGCTCAAGCTCAGGCTGCCACCGATAGGGAAACGTTTGATGAAATTGTCGCCGCACGACCGCCGCAGCAGAGCCGGGAATGTGACGGGACGGAAACAGGGCGCTGTCTGGATGGAACCTGTACCCATTCCGAAAGCGAAGTGCTTGCCTGTATTTTCAGCGGTGGGGTAGCTGAGTGGTTCGGCATCGATGGGCCGCCGCCCATTCCCGAGATACCGATCCCGCCGGTGGCAATCCCTGGGGCTCAACCGACTATCGAAGTGTTAACCGAAGCTCCCCCGCCGCCAGCCCCATCTAACCTGATCGTCAACGGCAACTTTGAGTCAGGTTTCTACGCTGTACCGGAATTGGGCTTTGAGCCGCCGGATGTGGGTAACGTACCCAAAGGGTGGTATTGGTACAAAAACCAGGCTTACGGGAAATATACCATTTTCAACAACCAAACTCTGGGGTTAGAGTGCCCCTATGCCTCAGACGCTCCCCCTGCTCCGGTTGAAAATGATCCGGTCTTTGGACCGATCCCTGGCGTGTCGAATGAAAGTACCACCAGCGCGTTAGGGCTTCACATCCAATCATCCGATGAGCAAGATGCCCGTATCGGCGTTTATCAGGTGGTCGATGGGTTGACGCCGGGTCAAACCTATCGATTTTCGATGAGCGGGACGCTGCAAATTCAATCGGGGGCAACTACCCTTCAACCGAACGATCCTAAAGCGCCGGAAGAAGCCCAAAACCACACGATTGAGCTTTATTTTGACCAAACCGGCAACACCGATTGGAAAGCCATTCCACACGAGAAGTGGACGATTATTGAGTGGCCTGAAGAAAAGCTAGAATTTAAAGTCAGTGAAGACGATGAAGATTTAGCCGATATCCAAAGCTACCAAACGTTTGTCACAGCGCAATCCAATAAAATGACGGTCTTTGTAACGTTATGGCGCAAGTGGGCCAACTGGCGAACTGGCATTGCCTCGATCGACTGTATAGCGTTACAGCCGGCCACGCCGCAGATGATCCAGGCCGCCGAGAAACGTCGCGCCAATTTCGTGGACCTCTCCGGGGGAACGGCCAACGTTCAGCCCGCTGCAGCCGGACGGCTTGACTCAGAACTGCCGGTCACAGGTGACGAATCGCAGCTCCAGCCGGAGGCAGCGCCGGCTCAATTAAATCGGGCCGATCAGCCGGTCATCGAACCGCCGACTTCACCCCAACAACCCGCCGACTCACCTCAGGCCATTAGCGCTCAGCCGCCAGCGGTACCGAACCATCCCCCTGATCAAGCCCAGGTTTCGGCCGCACCCGTTATGCCCGAGTCGCCCGTCGTAAACTCAGCGGAAGCGTCAGTTGTTGAACCGGCACCCAAGAGCCTCTTGGAAGCCAGCAACTCGATCTTGATTTTATTATCCGCCGCTGTCGCCGCCGTGGTGCTGGTCGGCGCCGGGTTATGGCGAATGCGTTAACGAATTTGACCAACTAAAAAAAGGAGTCCAGAGAAATTCCGGACTCCTTTTTTATTAATGTCTTCTAATTACTAACTTACCTTACGCAGCGAGAGATTTGACAAAAAACAGAGATGAAAGTACCAATCTAGCGGCGATGGTCGATAACCCCTACAGCCACGACCAAATCACGTGCTTTTTGGGCCAACCCTGGCCTCATATCTTTGCCGCTATAGTGGCCGTTACAAAAGGCCATCAAGCGGCTTGTGCTGAATTTAGAGCCTTAAATTGTCAATCTCTTGATGCTGTCAAATTCTCCTTTACGTAAGGTGAGTTATTTAGATGAAGTCACGTGTTCAATGGCCGTCAAGATAGCACTATACTCAAAATTGTTAACCAACCGGCCTAAACTGCCGGCCAATTCCGGCTGAGAGGTCCGGATATCATCGATAATCTGGTTGGCCCACATGATATCGCTCAATTCAACGGCTTCGGCCAGGCGAGTTAACTGCGGCAGGGATAGGCTTGCCATCAGTTCCGGTGGCAGGGCTGGCTCACCCATTTGGCCAGCCATTGACGATTCATCGCGTCCTTCATAGATAAACTGAACCCCAATATGTTGGCTCATCATCTGGAAAAGTTCAGTCTCACGAAAGGGTTTGCGCAAAAAATCATCACAGCCGGCGGCCAAAATATCGGCCTTTTCTTCTTCGAAGCTGCTGGCCGTGAGCGCAATGATTTTGGATGGTAGATGTTGACTGTTGGACTGTCTGGACTTGATGATTTGGGTGGCTTCATAGCCGTTTAGCACCGGCATACGCATATCCATCCAGATCAGATGGGGGCTGAATTCTTGCCAAATTTCAATAGCCTGCTGGCCGTTCTCGGCCTCGCGCATCTCAAAACCTAGCGGCGCCAGGAGTTCGCGCAGCAGTCGCCGGTTGACCGGTTCGTCGTCAACAATTAACAGCCGGTAGCGAGGCTGATTAGGAGCCAGGCTCACTCGGCGGACATCCATTTCAGAGATGGGCCCCCTGGCAGTGGGCCCCTGATCTGTTGGGGTTAATGGGATCACCTCTACCCGGATATCAAAGGTAAAGGTCGTTCCCGGCCCACTGCCAGAGATAGAGGCTGGCGGATCAGGCTGTAGAAGTTGAGGCGTCGCCGGGCTTTCGACCATGATCTCGCCGCCGCCCAAGAGCTGCACAAATCGGCGGCTAAGCGCCAAGCCCAGACCGGCGCCTTCCTGAGCTTTTCGACCGGCAGCGGTTTGGGCAAAGGCTTCAAACAGATTTGTCTTTTCCTCCGGGGCAATGCCCGGACCCGTATCGGATATAGCGAAGCGAAGTTGGCAGGTGACAGATCTATTCGGATCGAGGTTTTGAGGGTCATCGGTTACGTGTGGCAACTCACCGAACATCGGGGTCTTGACACAGGACACGCGACACGTGATCTGCCCTGCCTTTGTAAACTTAAGGGCGTTGTTCAGCAAATTGATTAATACTTGGCGCAGTTTAATTTGATCGGTGCGGATGGTGCGGGGTACATCAGGGGAATGCTCAAAGATCAACTGTATCTTCTTATCATCGGCCCGCAAACGAAACATGTCCGCCAGATCGGCTAGCATTTGATACAGGTCGAATTCGGTTTTGCTGAGTACCATCCGGCCGGCCTCGATCTTAGACAGTTCCAGAACCTGATTAATGAGGGCCAGTAAATGTTCCCCACTCTGATTGATAATCCGCAGATATTCTTGTTGGGTCGGAGGCAAGGTCGGGTCGCGAACAATGATTTGGGTAAAGCCGATAATGGCATTGAGCGGCGTCCTGAGCTCGTGACTCATATTGGCCAGAAAGATACTTTTGGCCTGATTGGCCGTTTCAGCCGCTTGCTTGGCTTGTCGTAAATCTTCTTCAATCTGCTTCCGTTCATCAATCTCCTGTTCGAGTTGGGCATGAGATTGCGCCAAGGCCTGGGTTTGCTGCTGCAATTCTGAAGTGCGTCTGCTCACTTGCGATTCAAGCAGACGGTTTTGGTGTTGAATGGTCTTAAACCGCCACCAGTAGCCTCCCGTTAATACCGCCGCGATGAACACCAAGGCTAATAGCCTGAACCACGTCGTTTCCCACCAAGGCGGCAGGACGGTGATGGATAGAGCGACCTCGTTGCGGCTCCACACGCCACTGTCGTTGGCCGCCCTGACCCGGAACGTGTATTGGCCGGCGGGCAGGGCCGTGTAGGTGGCAAAACGACGGTCGCTGCCAACGGTGTTCCATTGGTCTTCAAAGCCGTCCAGTTTGTATTGATATTGATTTTTTTGAGGAATAGCATAGCTTAAGGCGGCAAACTCAAACGAAATAACGCTGTCCTCATAGCTAAGGGTCAGATGATCGGCGCCCCAAATGGGTTGCTGTAATAGTGGGCCGTCGCCAATTTTCACCGGTTCGTTAAAGCGATGGAGTTCAGTCAGCACAACCGGCGGTTGGTAAGAATTGTCTTCAATCTGTTGGGGGTAGAAGGCCGTGAGACCGAGGGTTCCCCCAAAAAACATGCGGCCATCGCTGGCCTGCCAGGCGGAACGACTTGAGAACTCGTTACCTTGCAGGCCGTCGGACACATCAAAATTGCGGAACCTTAACTCGTGAGGGTCAAATTGAGACAACCCCTTTTGAGTGCTGAGCCATAAGTTACCGACCTGATCCGCCAAAATGCCCACAACATAGTCAGTTGGCAGGCCATTTTTATCGGTGTAACGGGTAGTTTTTTCTGTGGCCGGATCAAAGCTAATTAGGCCCTCTTGGGTAGCCAGCCACATCAGGCCAGCTTGATCCTGATAAATGGCCTCAATCGGACCCAAAGACGATTGGGGCCGAAAATGGGTAAAGATTTCGGTTTGGGGATCAAGCCGGCTTAGAGCGCCCTGCTGGTAGCCCAGCCAAATCTGGCCGGCGCGATCGGTGTAAAGGGCGGTAATCAGCGTCGAGAGGGGCTGTTGGGGGTCGGTGTTAAGAGGATTTGGCCCAGTCACAGGCCGGTAGGTGTGGAAAATGTTGCTTTGCGGGTCAAACTGATAAAGTCCATCCCGGATGACGGCAATCCATAAGGTGTTATTATGGTCTTTAGCTAGCGCTTCCACTTCCATTGGCGGGCCGCGTTGTAAGGACGGCGGCAGTTTGGGCAGCGGGTAGGGGGTCATTTGCTCGGTGGCGGGGTCAAAGCGAAACAGCCGCCGATTGCTGGTCCCCAGCCAGAGATAGCCGGCCAGGTCAGGTTGGATGGCGTGAATGGTGAGTTGGTTGATGTCGGGAGCGCCAGTTAGTTGAAAATGGGTTATTTGGCCCGTGTCCAGATCGAGCCGATTCAGGATGTTACCGGTGCCTAGCCAGAGTTGGCCGTTTTCATCACCGGCTATGGCCGTAACCCTATCCTGGCCTAAACTGGCCGGATTATTGGGGTTATGGCGATAATGAGCAAAACGAAGTTGCCGAGGGTTAAAAAGGTTTAGGCCGTTGGAACTGGTGCCAATCCAGACCACGCCGCCTTGATCCTGATACAGCGCGGTGGTACGGTCATTACTTAAGCTGTCCGGGTTAGTGGGGTCATAGTGAGTTTGGGTAAATTGTTTGGTCCGGGGATTAAACACAAAGAGGCCATCCAGGCTGGTAATCCAAATAGACCCTGTGTCGTTAATGAGTAGTTTATTGATCCGGGTTGGGCCAGGATAATGAGTAAATTGTTCGGTTTTCGGATTAAACTGGTATAACCCCAAAGCCCCACCGACCCACAAATTTTCCTGCGAGTCAATGACCAGAGTCCCCAGCCGTCTTTCGCCCAGATCGGGGGAAAAATAGCTAAACTGCTCTGTTTGGGGATTGAACTTGGCCAGGGCGCTGTCGGCGGCCAGCCACAAATTTCCGGTAGAGTCCTGGGCCATTTGCCAAACCCCGCCGCCTTGAAATCCTTCTGGATGACCCGGTCGGATATAAGAAGTGACGGTTTGGCTGGTTGGTTCCAATTTTAATAAATTGGCGGGCGGAGGTCCCCCAAACCAGAGATTACCTTGTCTATCCTGGAAAATGGAAAAAAAACCGAGATTTCCCGAACCGGGCGGGCTATCGACATCGAGCGGATAGGGCGTAAAGGTTTCGGTAATCGGGTCAAAAATTGTGATCCCTTCCCGGCCCGCAACCCAGATACGGCCTTGCTCATCTTCAAAGATGTCCCTGATATTGTTACTGCGGAGGCTATGAGGATTATCGGGATCATGCCGGTAGGTGACAAAAGTGTATCCATCAAAACGGCTTAAGCCATTTTCGGTCCCAATCCACATAAACCCCTGACGGTCTTGAAGGATAGCGGTGATGGAATTTTGGGCCAAGCCGTCATCAATGGTCAGGTGGCTAAAGCGAAACGTGGGTTCGAGACCAGACGGTGAGGCTGAACGGCTCTCTTGAGCGTAAGTGATCGTCGCCAGAATAATAAAATAGAGGAGAAGTGAAAATAAAAACGCATTTCGATATCGTTTCATGAATATGATTCCAGCGATACTGTTTTTAGAAATTATACCACAATGCCCAGATTATTTTAGTTGTCAAGTTGACATCGACTCTCAGTTTTGTTAACATTTTGCTACCAACGCTCTCAGACCTTATAGGTTTTTGAAACCCATAAGGTCTGGGAACCTCAACTTCGGAGAAATCGATGTCAACCAAACTTAGCTACGTCTTAATTCCCCTTGTCTGTCTGCTGGTGGGTCTTGCCTGCGCCGAGATCGAAACCTCACCGGCCAATCCGCCAACCGATCTCCCTGTCTCAACAGTTACCCTGCCGCCGCCGCCCAGCCCAACGCCGGTCACTGATGCGATTACACCGCCACCGCCCAATCCAACCCAACCCGCCGATGATTTTGAAACACCCCCGTCCGATCCCGCCCCTTCTCAACCCGATGGCAATTTAGACACGGCCACGGTCGCCAGAGTGGTCGATGGCGACACTATCGAACTGACCGACGGGCGGCGGATACGCTATATCGGCGTCAATACGCCAGAGCGCGGCCAGCCCTATTACACCGAGGCCAGCGAGGTCAACCGGCAGTTGGTCGATGGCCGGACCGTGCAGTTGGAATTCGATCAGGATACGTTCGATCAATATGGACGAACGTTGGCTTATATCTGGGTCGATGGCGTAATGGCTAATCTGGAAATCATAGTTCGTGGATATGCCAACGCTTTCACCGTGCCGCCCAATGTAAAATACGATGAAACGTTTCGGCAGGCCGAACGCGAGGCCCGTGAAGCCGGTCGCGGTTTATGGGCCGGTTCTGCAGTGCCGTTAAAAATTATCAACCTTCACGCCGATGCCCCCGGCAGCGACCGGGATAATCCTAACGGTGAGTGGGTCGAAATTGCCAACCAAGGCAGCGAGCCGGTTAACCTGGCCGGTTATACCCTTAAAGATGAAGCCAATCACATTTATACCTTTGGCAATTTTAGCGTCAGCGGCGGTTCAACATTTCGACTCTATTCCGGACAGGGGCAAAACACGGCTGCCGAGCTTTATTGGGGTTTTATAGGCGAGAGTGTCTGGAACAATGACTCCGATGCGGCCTTTTTGAGAGATAAGGACGGCGCGTTAGTCGATGTCTATAGTTACTAAGGATCGTGAATTAAATAACTTCCGCATTTGAGTTTAGGTAATTGGTAAATAGTCACTGGTAATTGGTTTAGAACTTACGCAGTTGGGTGTAACAAACCCGGTGACAGTCACTTTTTGCCGAAAATGAATGTCCGTTTAGTCCAAACAGGTCGGTTTACTGCACCCAAGTGACTGTCACTTTTTGAACTGCGTAACTCATATGGTTATTCAATCTCCAGTCTCCAATTACCAATTACCCGACAGAATTGAGTAAGTTAATTAATACCCATTCCTAACTCACCTTACCCAGTGAGAGATTTGACAAAAATAGAGATGAAAGTAACAGCAGAGTATTCCATAGTGTAGGATACATCAAATGAATAAAGCTCTGTTAGATTTATATCGCGGCTATTTGTTGAGTTCATTTGCATTGGCTACAGCCACGACCAACCAAAATCATTCGCACTCAGTGTAATCATATCTTTGCCGCTATGGTGGCCGTCACCAAACTTGAATGTCTCACATTCTCCCAGCAGACCAACCACTTCGCCATGCAGTCTAAACTCTATCTCAAAGCCATCAAAGCGGCTTGTGCTGAACTTAGACCCTTAAATTGTCAATCTCTTGATTCTGTCAAATTCTCCTTTACGTAAGGTGAGTTACTAAATACGGGAGTTTGAGATGGAAAATTTGCCCCAATACGCAAATATTCTGGTGGTTGATGATACCCCCGAAAATTTGCGGGTCCTGGTGCAGTTGTTGCAAAAACAAGGGTATCGCGTTCGGCCTGTGCGCAACGGCGCCCACGCTTTAATGAGCGCGCAAAAAGAACCACCTGACCTGATCCTGCTCGATATTAGGATGCCCGACATGGATGGCTACGAGGTCTGCCAGCAGCTAAAAGCGGACGAACGCACCTGCGATATCCCGATTATCTTCATTAGCGCTCTGGATGAAGGGCTGGACAAAGCCGCCGCTTTTTCAGCCGGAGGCGTAGACTACCTCACCAAACCATTTCAAACCGAAGAGTTAATCGCGCGGGTCCAAACCCATTTGGCTTTGCACCAGATGCGCCAGGCTTTACAAGAAAAAAATGCCCTGCTTAAAAAACAGAATACCGAATTAGATGCCTTTGCCCACACCGTTGCCCACGATTTACAAAACCCCCTGACCATCTTAATGGGCTACGCCCAAATTCTTCAAAACGACCCGGCCAGCATCACCACCAACGAACTGGCCATTATTGGCGAATCCAGCTACAAAGCCGCCCAAAAAGCCATCGATATTATTCAAAACTTACTGCTCTTAGTTAGCGTTCGCAAAGAGGATGTCAAACAATATCCGCTCGATATGGCTGACATCATCAAACAGGTGCTGGAAAGATTGAATTGGTCGATTGTTGATACTCAAGCGGAACTAATTTTGCCCAAAACCTGGCCGGCAGCCCTGGGATATGCGCCCTGGGTGGAAGAGGTCTGGGTTAATTATATCAGTAACGGGTTGAAATACGGGGGGCAGCCGCCCCGGCTGGAATTTGGCGCGACGCTTCAAGCGGATGATACGATCCGTTTTTGGGTGCAAGATAACGGCCTCGGCATGTCAGCGAATGAGCAAGCCATTCTATTTACAGAGTTCACCCGGCTGGGTAAACTTCACATCAAAGGGCATGGCCTGGGTTTATCTATTGTCCGGCGAATTATGGCTAAGTTAGATGGCCAGGCCGGCGTAGAAAGTGAACCGGGTCAGGGAAGCCGATTTTTCTTTACATTAAAAGCGAATCCCTCTTAAAAACTTCTTCATATTTCCTAAACAACATCTAGACATCTCTTTGCTATAGTCAGCCAAACACGTGTTTTACGACCTTCTAAATAGCTCAAGTATCCGTCACCAGAAAGAGGAAAAATGAAACCCATAGCTCGCTTTAGCTTCTGTTTGTGCTGTTTCTTCATTATTACTGTAGCCCTAACCCCCTTGATGCCGGTAAGCCACGCCCAAACCGGCGCCACCTATCCCATCGTCGACACCGGACAGAATCAATGTTACAACGCCAGCGGGGCCGAAATCACCTGCCCGGCCGAAGACGCCGCCTTCTACGGGCAGGATGCTCAGCACAGCGGCAACCCGGCCAGCTACACCGACAACGGCAACGGTACCGTCACCGACAATGTGACCGGGCTGGTGTGGCAGCAGAGTCCCGATACCGACGGCGATAACGACATTGATGCCGACGACAAGCTGACCTACCCCGCCGCCCAAACCTACTGCGATAACCTGACGTTGGGTAACAACAGCGATTGGCGACTGCCGGACATCAAACAACTCTACTCGCTGATTAACTTCAATGGGACCGACATCAGCGGTTACAGTGGCGCCAATCCGTCCGGCTTCACCCCGTTCATCGACACCACCTATTTTGATTTTGCCTACGGCGACACCAGCGCGGGCGAGCGGTTGATCGACTCGCAGTACGCCTCCAGTACCCTGTACGTGGCCAATACAGCCAACGATGGCGGCAGTACCCTGTTTGGCGTCAACTTGGCCGATGGCCGGATCAAGGGCTACGGTTTGAAGATCGCCGGTACCGACAAAACCTTTTTAGTGATGTGCGTCCGGGGCAGCGCCAGCTACGGGGTCAACAGTTTTACCGATAACGGCGACAGCACCATCACCGACAACGCCACCGGGTTGATGTGGGGCCAGGCCGACAGCGCTGAGGCCCTCAACTGGGCGGAAGCCCTGGCCTGGGTCGCCCAAAAGAACAGCGAAAATTATCTGGGCTACGATGACTGGCGCTTGCCCAACGCCAAAGAGCTGCAAAGCCTGGTCGATTATACCCGTTCGCCTGATACCACCAACTCCGCCGCCATCGATCCGCTGTTCAACGCCTCCACCATCACCAACAACGCCGGCCAGGCCGACTACCCCTTCTACTGGAGCAGCACCACCCACCGCAAATGGACCGATGTCAACGACCAGGGCGTCTATGTGGCCTTTGGTCGAGCGATGGGCTATCTGGACAATATCTGGCAGGACGTTCACGGCGCGGGTGCTCAACGCAGCGATCCGAAATCGGGCAATCCCGCCGATTATCCCACCGGCCACGGCCCGCAGGGCGACGTCGTCCGCATTTACAACTATGTGCGCCCAGTGCGCGATACCGATATCCAAGCCCCGGCCCTAGAGAATTATCTCTACATGCCTATAATTATAAACAACGGATCGTAACTGCTCAGGCATGTCATTTCGTAGCCGCAGGCGGAGAAATCCCTACAACATTCGGTTGTAAATACCCTTCTGGGGAATTTCTCACTCCTTCAGCTTGCCCTGAGCGTAGTCGAATAGGTCGCTCGAAATGACATAAGGGCAGAGTAATTACATGGATCTTCCTAAACCTTTTATATCTATTAACCAGCATAACTGATAGGAGTCACGAATGTTCTCTAAAAAAGTAACCCTCACTCTGTTCTTCATCGTAGTATGCAGCTTAATGATAGCCGCCTGTGGCGCACCGCCGCCCCCACCCGGCCAGGCGTCATCCGGCCCGCCGCCGGGCAGCGTTCAAGAGCCGGCTGCCCCCCCGTTACCAGCTAAAGAAGAGGCGCAAGCCGTTCAATCGTCCAATGAACAGCCAGCTACGGCTGAACCAGCGACCAACGCACCGGCCGCAACTGAGGTCATCGATCCGCCTCCTGCTGCGGCGCCGGCTGATCCGGCCGAGCCGGACAACGCGATTGAATTGGTCGCGGCGACCGAGGAACCCGATCAGGTCCAGGCGATGGCGGCTGATGTAGCGCCGGCCACCTCTATGCCCGCCACCGAGCCGCCGGCCATTAACAGCGAACCCGCCCCAACCGGCGGATATCCCCTAGTCGATACCGGCCAAACCGCCTGTTTCGACAATCAAAACGCCATCGCCTGTCCCCAGGCCGGCGCCGCCTTTTATGGCCAAGATGCCCAATTCAGCAGCCACGCGCCCAGCTACACCGCCAACGGCGACGGGACCGTCACCGATAACGTCACCGGCCTGATGTGGCAGCAGACCCCCGATACCAACGGCAACGGCGCGATTACCGCCGCCGACAAAATGACCTACGACCAGGCCCAAACCTACTGCGACAACCTGACGCTGGCCGGGCATGATGACTGGCGGCTGCCCAGCATCAAACAGCTTTACTCACTGATAGACTTCAACGGCACCGATGCCAGCGGCTACGAGGGCAGCGACGCCACCGGCCTGATCCCCTTCATCGATACCGGCCTGTTTGACTTTGCTTACGGCGACACCAGCGCTGGCGAACGCTTGATCGACGCGCAATACGCCTCCAGCACGCTCTATACCGGCAGCACCGCCAACGACGGCGGCCGCACGTTGTTTGGGGTCAACTTGGCCGATGGTCGCATCAAGGGCTACGGGCTAGCCATCAGAGGCCGAGATAAAACCTTCTTGGTGCAGTGTGTCCGGGGCCAAGCCACTTACGGGCAAAACCACTTTGTCGACAACGGCGACGGCGCTATCACCGATCAGGCCACCGGCCTGATGTGGCAGCAGGCCGACAGCGGCCAAGGCTTGAATTGGGAGGAGGCGCTCAATTACTGCCAATCGCTGACCACGGCCAACTACGATGACTGGCGCTTGCCCAACGCCAAAGAACTGCAAAGCCTGGTCGATTACAGCCGCTCGCCCCAGGCCACCGGTTCCGCCGCCATCGACCCGCTCTTCACCGCCACACCGTTGACCAATGAAGCCGGTCAAGCCGACTATCCCGCCTACTGGAGCAGCACCACCCACCGCAAATGGACGGGCGCTTACGACCAAGGGGTGTATGTCACCTTTGGTCGAGCGATGGGTTATCTGGATAACATCTGGCAAGACGTTCACGGCGCGGGCGCTCAACGCAGCGACCCCAAAACGGGCAATCCCGCCGACTACCCCACCGGCCACGGCCCCCAAGGCGACGCCATCCGCATCGACAACTACGCCCGCTGCGTTCGCAACGGCGCTGAATGGGTCGAAGGCGCTGGAACCGGCGCGGATGCGTCTGGCCCATCGCCGGCGGGCGATCAATCAACCGGCCAACAGCCACCGGCCGGTAACAGCCCGCCGCAAGAAGCCATCGACGCTTGCAGCGGCTTGAGCGCGAATGCGTCTTGCCAAGTCACCACCCCTCGCGGAGCGATTAACGGAACCTGCATGTCGACAGCAGGCCAACTGGCTTGTGTGCCGGAAGGGGGTCCGCCGTCTCAATAGATTCAGCATGTCGGCATTGAATGAATTCAATCTCCACCTACGGCACGGCAACGACAATGAAAATTCATTTGACCCTCACCCCGTCGCTGGCGCGACTCCCCTCTCCCTGAGGGCGAGGGGTTGGGGGTGAGGGCTATTTTCAGGGTGTCCACTCCATCTATCGGACTCGGCCAAACCTGGTCCAGCAACCCACCTTCACCTCTAGGATTCGGTCAGGGTCGAGCAAACGATCAGGCGTTGGCGATGTAATTCGGACGCATGGCCGCAAAAGATTCGGCGTTTCCAATCGGATTCGGTCAACCGCTCTTCAAAGATTCCCATTTTTCGATAGGATTCAGCCAACCCCTCGTCAAGGATTCCCATTTTCCGATAGGATTCAGCCAACCCCTCGTCAAGGATTCCCGTTTTACTATAGGATTCAGCCAACCTCTTGTCGAGGATTCCCGTTTTACTATAGGATTCAGCCAACCTCTTGTCGAGGATTCCCGTTTTACTATAGGATTCGGCCAACCCCTTGTCGAGGATTCCCATTTTCCTATCGAATTATTGGAAAAAATTTGAAAGAATTGGCTAGTATTATAAGATTCGTTGGAAAAATTAGATCGACTCGGCCTTTACCTATCGGATTCGCCGAAAGTTTGGCAGCGACTCGCGATTTTCTATTGATTTAGGGGAAAGTATTGGAAAGAATTACCGAATCTTATCGGATTCGTTGGAAAATTTGGAACGACTCGCGATTTTCCTATCGGATTCGCCGAAAGTTTGGCAGCGACTCGCGATTTTCTATTGATTTATTAAAAAAGTGTTGGAAAGAATTAGCGAGGCTGATCAGATTCGGTACTCAACAGGCAGGCTACCACCTATGTTTTATCGGTTAAATCCTGTTAATTCTGTCTAATTATCGAATTCAGGTTAACAGGCCAAGACTGCGGCTATACCGGCTTTGGCTCAAATTTTAAGGCCGGGGTAGACATATTCATTAAAAGCGGTTACACTTAAGATCAAAGCGAATACATTCAATCTCTATTCCATTCATCATTCTTGACACGAGGTTAACTTCGATGACCATTAGACATGCCAGTTCTACCAGTCCCTATCAAATCACCTTTCTCAAACCCGACCAGCGGGTGGAGCTCCGGACGCAAGGCCACACCTTTGTCGCCTATGAGCAAACGCGGCCACTCAAGCAGCAAACCCCACTCACCCCCCGTATCATCGGCCTGCTGGACCAACTGAATGCCGCTTACGATCAAAATGCCGAAGCCGAGCGGCAGCGGATCATTGCCTCCGACCAACTCAAACAGCTCAACAAAAAAGCCCTGACCATGGTCAACAAAATATGGAAATCGGTCACGGCGAAGTATGAAGACGACCCTTCACAAGCTACCCACTGGGGCTTCAAAATGAAACCCAGTACCCGCAACGTCCTCAGACCAAAGAAACTAAACGACCGCCTGATGCTGTTGAACGCCTACATCGCCCAAGAAGAGAGCCGGCCGGAAGAAGAGCGCTTTCGCGTGCCGGAGCTAGCCCAGGTGATCGACCTGCGGGATAGGCTCACCACCAATACCCTGGCCTATCAAACCGGGCAAAAAGAGCAGGAAAACAGTTTCGAGGCCATCAAAACGTTGACGTTCGACTTATGCGAGTGCCTGGAAGGGGCAGGCATCCATCTGCTGGGGGTCGATTACCATTTCAAGTTGTCAACCCAACTGCAAAACTGGGGCTACGATATCTCGCTGAAACGAAAATCGGCCGGCGCGAAAGAGACCGAGCCGGCCGCGGCCCCTGAAGACGCCCCCTCGACCAATGGCACTACCGCTCTCAACGGCGCCGCCCAGGTGAAAGTCGCGGTTGACGAGCAAAGCAACCAGTAGCTCTCCTCGTATAAAATAAAAGCTGTAGGACCAACTTAAGTTGGTCCTACAGCTTTTACATTTTCGGCGTCGTCTCAATAGAGACTATCGCACTCCCTTGAAAATAACGACCTGGAGCGTCAAAGTTTACTTTGACCTGACCGTCAGTATGACAAAGCCAGCTTTGTCGCTCCTCTGAAAATAACGACCTGGAGCGTCAAAGTTTACTTTGACCTGACCGTCAGTATGACAAAGCCAGCTTTGTCGCTCCTATATTTTCATTCCCGGTCTCGTCTCATCTGAGACTATCGCACTCCTCTGAAAATAGCGATCCGGAGCGTCAAAGTTTACTTTGACCCCAACGTGGATGACAAAGCCAGCTTTGTCGCTCCTATATTTGTTATGCGGACCGCTCGGCCAGCCAGGCGGCGAGTTTGGGCCACAGCTTGTAGCGGGCGTTGCGGCCGCCCATCAGGCCGACGTGGCCGGCGGGGATGATATCCAACGTTTTGTCTTGGCTGCCGACTTGATCCATGATCGTGGTCGATTGGTGGGGCGGGACGATGTGATCGTACTTGGCGACCACATTCAAGAAGTTGGCCTGGATGTTGGCCAGATCGGCGCGCTGGCCTTTGACGAAATGCTCGCTTTTGATCAGTTCGTTGGCTCGAATATAATCCTTAACCCACTGGCGAAAGGCCGCGCCGCTGACAGGCACGCCATCGTGAATCCATTTGTGCATGGCCTGCCAGTTGGCGACCGATTCCGGATCATCGGCAAAGTCCCAGTAGAGGGTGGTGTAAGAGCCGATGAAATTTTCCACCGGCTTGAGCAGTTTGGCCCCAAACTCGATAATCTCCGGCGGAATGTTGTCTAGCGAATTGACCATGCGATCCACATCAAAGAAGCGCTGGTCGAGCCAGGTGCTAAAGAGGCTGCCGTCGGTTCGGGAAAAGTCGAGCGGCGCGGTCAGCAGCATCAGGTTGCGCAGCGGGGCCTGCGGGTAGAGCGCGGCATACAGCACCGCCAGCGCCGCGCCAATGCAGTAGCCCAGCATACTGAACTCGTCCGCTTCGGCCACTTTCAGCATTTTGCGTACCGCGCGCGGCAAATATTCGGTAGCGTAGTCATCGAAGGTGATGTTTTTATCCTCCAGGCCGGGCGTCCCCCAATCGAGCAGAAACACATCGAAGCCTTCGTTGACCATGTACTCGATGAAACTGCTGCCGGGCCGCAAATCGAAGATGTAGGGCTTGTTAATCAGCGCGTAGACCAGCAGCAGCGGCACGCGCTTTTTTTGCGCCGGATCGACCGGCTGGGTCGGCCGGTAGCGGTATAATTTGGTTTTGTTGAGCGCCCACACCACCTCGCGTGGGGTCGGGCCAACCGGCACAGCGGCCGCGTCGGCGATAATCCGGGCGCTTTGCACGTTGCGGTCAATGGCCGCGTACAGCGCTTCAGTCAAAGCCTGCGCCACATCGACCGGATGCGACTCGGCCGGCGGTGGCGGCATAGTGGGAAATGGCGGTGGTTTTGGCATGGTCATCTCCTTGGGGAATGATGAATGATGAACGATGAATGTAAAGGAATAGTTATTCCTAATATTCATCATTCATAAATCATCATTCATTATTCATCGTTATTTTTTTCAGTATTTCCAAGACTTGATCCACTTTGGCGTCGAGGTCATCGATGCGCATCTCCAGATTGGTCAGGCGCTCGGCGATGCTGACGACTTCCTGGCGGGTGGGCATGTTCATCTGCTGGAGGTACTGCTCCATGGCTTTCTCCACCTGCTCGCGGACGGGCGCAGACGTTTCTAGATAATTGGTGAGCGATTGGCCCATCGATTGGGCGAAATCTTCGCTGGCCACCGTCTCGGACATGGTCTTGGCCCAGGCGTTCAGGCTGGCGGTCTGCCACTCCTTCCACACAGCCAGCGGATCGAATTGGGGTTGATCTTGGGTTTTGTCGGACATTGGTTACTCCTTAGGTAAGTTTATAGAGTTCGTGGAGTTTATGGAGTTAGGGAGTTTATGGAGTTAGGGAGTTTATGGAGTTAATGGAGTTCGTGGAGGGGTTTAATGCGGTTAACCCTAGAAACTCTATAACTCCGTTAACTATACCAACTATACCAACTCCGCCCACCCTACCAACTCTACCAACTCTACCAACTCCACGAACTCTACAAACTCTACAGACTCCACGAACTCTACTTGAGAAATTCGATGAGTAGTTTTTGCACCACTTCGGGCTGCTCGATTAGGGGCGAGTGGCCGGCGTTGGCGATGACTTCTTCGCGATAGCGGCCGCCGTTGGCCTGGTAGGTCTCGAAAACAGCCCGGGTTTGGGCGACCATTGGCTGGGGCGGGTAAATCGCCGGGCCGGGCCAGCCGGGAATGAGGCCGATCTGGCCGAGATAGCCAAAATCATAGGCTGATGTGTCGGAGACGATGATATCGCTCTCGCCGCGCAGCCACAGGACGTCGGGCTGGGGCCGGATGGCGGCAAAGTCGCTAAGGTCCAGATATTTCGGCGACATCGCGTTGACCACGCCCTGCGTCCCGGGCGCGATGCCTGGCCAGTGGGTCGATGCCGCCAAGTCGCCGGGGTAGTTGCTCTCACCGACTTGGGTGGTGAGCATGCCGGACACGTAGATTTCTTCTCGCTCCGGCGAAGCTCGAAAGGTGGGTTTGAATAGATGGTCCCGCAGAATCCGGCGAGGCGAAAAGTCGGTGTCTGCGGTGCGGTCGCCGGTGGCCAGCCGCTGTAAAAATTCCGGGTTGACCGAACCGGCGCCCGAACCGGCATAATCGGGCCAGCAGGGTGTGCCGGCGGTATCTTTAGTCCCCCCGAACCCATACGGCGAGATCGGGTCGATCAGCACCACTGAGCCCACCAGCGCCGGGTGGTCGATAGCGTACTGCATCACAATGCCGCCGCCCATCGACCAGCCGACCAGATGAAGCGGGTGACTATTACCGGCCAGGCCCAGCGCTTCCACCAAACTGTGGAGATCGTCGGAGAAGTCGCGCAGGCCGCGGGTGGCGTCGACAGCTTTGCCTTCGGATTGGCCGAAGCCGCGCATATCGGGCGCGATGGCCCGGAACTTGGGCGGCAGGGCCAGCATCGTTTCTGCCCAATAAGGGGCCGAGACAATGTTGCCGTGAATAAAGATCACCGGCGTCCCGCTGTCTGCCCCACTGGTCAACAGGTGGGTTTTCAGGCGGGCAGTTGTTATTAGGTTTGAGGTAATCCCGGTCAGAAAAGGGGCGTGATTCATCGCTTTACTCCATTTGATTCGACAATAACTTTATGACTCATCTACAAATTGATTGCGCAGTTCCCGCCGCAGAATTTTACCGGCGGCCGAAATGGGCAGCGCCTCCATTAGGGCAATCGACTTAGGGACTTTATAGCGGGCTAAGTTTTCCTGTAAATGGCCCATTAACTCGGCCTCGCTGGCCGTTTGACCTTGCTTTAGCACCACACAGGCCAGGCCCACTTCGCCCCATTTGGCATCGGGCAGGCCCACCACGGCGCATTGCAAGACAGCGGAATGCCGGTACAGCACCGCCTCGATCTCGGCGGGGTAGACGTTTTCGCCGCCGGAGATGAACATATCTTTAAGGCGATCGACGATGTAGAAGTACCACTCCTCATCATGTTTGGCCAGATCGCCGGTGTGAAACCAGCCGTTTTCGTCGATAACCTCGGCCCAGGCGTCGGCGTTGTTAAAGTAGCCGGAAGAGATACTGGGGCCTTTGAGCACCAGCTCGCCGACCTGATTCGGGCCAAGCGGTTCGTTCGTGGCCGGATCGACGACGCGGGCATCGACGAAAAAGTTGGGGCGGCCAATGCTGCCGGCTTTGCGGATAGCGTCGTCCGGCGACAGGGCAAATAGGCCCGGCCCAAACTCGGTCATGCCAAAGCCTTGCTTGAAGCGAACGCCTTTTTCTTTAGTGTATTGTTCAATCAGGGGCACCGGCAGCGGCGCGCCGCCGCTGGTACAAAAACGCAGCGAACTGAGATCGGCCTCAGCCCAGTTGGAGGCTTGAGTTAGCATCTGGTACATGGCTGGTACGGCGGCAAAAATGGTCGCTTTTTCTCGCTCAATGATCGTCAGCACCTTTTCGGGCTCGAACCGTTTCATGAGGATGGTCAGGCCGCCAAAGATAGTCTGAGCCAGGGTGTAAGCAAACAAACCGCCGGCGTGAAACATCGGAAAGACATTGAGGTAGGTATCGCCGTGGCCCAAATCGTGAATTACGGTGTTATAGCCGTTCCAGGCAATTTGGCGGTGACTGATTTTAGCGCCTTTGGGCAAGCCGGTGGTGCCGCCGGTAAACAGCAGCGCGGCGATGTCTTCGCCTTCCAGCGTTTCGCAGGTAATGTCGGTATCGGGGGCCGTTTCAAGGATGTGGTTAAAGTAGAGGCTGCCGTCGATGCCGTCGCCGTCGATGTGAATCCACTTTTTGATCGAGCTCTCGGCTTGGGCCAACTCCTCTACACTCGCTTTAAAGGCATCGTCATAAACGAGCACGGCGGGGGTGACGTTGTGGATCAAGCCCAGTAGTTCGCGCCAGTGGAGCCGCCAGTTGAGGCCGGTGTGGATAGCGCCCAATTTGCCACAGGCAAAAAACAAATCGAGATGTTCGACGCTGTCCTGGGCTAAAATCGCCACCCGGTCGCCCTTGTCGACGCCAGCCTCGGTTTTGAGCCAGTTAGCCAGCTTTTTAGCCCGGATATTCATGTCGGCATAGGTCAAGCGCAGTTCAGGGGTTTTACCTGTGTCTAAAATAGCCGGGGCGTTGGGGCTGTAAATATTTCGCCTACCCAGATAATCGCCAATATACATGGGTTACTCCATTTCTTCCTCATCGACTCGATATTTGGAATAGGCCGTTTTCGAAATGGTTTGGCCGTTTTTTTCCTGGCGGGATTGCAACATCAACTGGCCGTCGAAGGCATAATTTTTCGTGGCCACAAAGCCGTCAACCAGCTCCCAAATCATATCACCTTCACGATAGGGTTCGGGATAGGCCGCCTTGGCCTTTTCAAACATTACATCGAGATTGACTGCTGCCATTGTAACCTCCTAATCTCTCAGATTAATTTTTGGGCGGAAAGATGTCGATGATGAAGAAAGGGAAATTGGTAGTTTCAAGAAATTTTAGGCGAAGATGAGCAGATCGGCAAACCCGATCAGAATTATACCAGGGCTTACGCAAAAAGCATGTGACAGTCACTTTATGGGGAAATTACCCATTAGAGGCCGTTTAGCATGCTTGGGAGAGTAAAGTACCATCACCTAAATAGGTGGTTTTTGTTATTATGGCGCTAAAAAGCCCTCATTTTGCAGGGTAAGACTTTGAAACATGAGCAAATTGGAGTAAAATTCCGCCTTACTTTGCCATAACAGACTAGATTTTCCTCGCAGCAGAATATATCTCACCTCGCTTCAGGCGCCGCCATCACTTTATGACTCAGCCAAGGGTAGCTCATCTTTTGGACTTACAAAGTGGTAGGGTTTAATTGACTTCTTAGATATCGCTCAAGCGATTACGACGAACCTTTATTTTTGAGAGGGGGACACCATGAACATTGGTTCTCTAATAACACGCCATGCTCGTTATCGACCAGATCATCTGGCTGTGGTGGTTGGCAACGATCGGCTGACCTGGAAAGAATTTAATCAGCGCGTTAATCGGCTGGCCAATGCCCTGTTCAGTATGGGCATCCGCAAAGGCGATAAAATTGCCATGATCCTGCCCAACTGTTTGGAGCTGCTGGAAATTTACTGGGCCGTGGCTAAAATTGGGGCAGTCGTCGTGCCGCTCAGCCCACTGCTGCGCGGGCAGGGGTTGATCGCCCTGCTGCGTGATTCAGATGCAGTCATGGTGATTACCAACTCTTCTTTTATCGAAATCCTGAATCCGATCAAACCCAAATTGGCGGCTGTGGCGGCTAATCGCTATATATTGACCGATGTGTCGGGCATGACCGGCTATCACGATTATCAGGCATTGATCAATACCGCCAGCGGGATCGAACCCGGCGGCATCGAGGTTAACAGCCACGATCTTTACAATATCATGTACAGCAGCGGGACAACGGGTCTGCCCAAAGGCATTATGCACACTCACCACATCCGGGCCATGTACGGTATGTCATTTGCCCAATCTTTTCGGATTATGCCGGAGAGTGTGGTGCTGCATACCGGATCACTGATTTTTAATGGGGCTTTTGTAACCTACATTCCGGCTTTTTTTGTAGGGGCTACGTTTATCATGCACCACCAGTTTGATCCGAACGACTTCATAGAAACTGTGGCGCGGGAGAAAGTGACCCATGTGATGCTGGTTCCCTCTCAGATCATCGCCATTCTCAACGCGCCCAACTTCTCGCCCGAGGCGCTAGAGTCGCTAGAGATGGTTGGTTCGATTGGCGCGCCGCTGCACCGCCGCCACAAAGAACGGCTCAACCAAGTTTTGCCCAACCGATTTTATGAACTTTACGGCCTGACCGAAGGTTTCGTAACCATTTTGGATAAGTTAGACGCTGAATATAAGCTCGACTCGGTGGGTACGCCGCCGCCGTTTTTTGAAATCAAAATTCTAACCGAAGATGGCGAAGAAGCCGCCGTAGGTGAAGTTGGGGAGATTGCCGGGCGCGGCACCATCCAAATGCTTGGCTACTACAAGCGCCCCGATTTAACCGAAGAGATGGTGGTTGATGGCTGGATTCGGAGCGGTGATTTGGGGTATGTTGATGAAGACGGGTATCTTTATCTGGTTGATCGCAAAAAGGATATGATCATTTCCGGCGGAGTCAATGTCTACCCGAAGGATATCGAAGAGGTTATTGTCCAGCACCCGGCCGTCCGTGAGGTCGCTGTCTTCGGCATCCCCAGCGATAAGTGGGGCGAAACACCTCTGGCCGCGGTGATTCTAAACGAACCAGGGGTAGTTACCGCCGAGGAGTTGAAACAATGGATCAACGAGCGGGTCGAGGCGCGCTACCAGCGAGTTGGTGAAGTGGCGCTTATGGAAGATTTTCCTCGCAATGCCGCTGGAAAAACCCTAAAAAGAGTCATGCGCGAGCAGTACTGGGTAGAACAAGACACCCAGATTTAAGACTTACGCAGTTGGGTGTAACAAGCAAGGTGACAGTCACTTTTGGCTGAAAATAAACCTCCGTTTAGCCCAAAACAGGTCGATTTATCACACCCCAGTGACTGTCACCTTTTGAACTGCGTAACTCATAAAGTAGATAAAATCGGCAAGATTAACAAGACAAACCGCTCAATAATCTGGTTGTATTTACGCAGCCGCCGCCGCAGATCGCGAAAATTCCTAGCGGGGATGAGGCGATTTGAGGATTTTTCCAAAAAATTTATCCCTTAATCCCCAAATCCCCGCCAAAAAACGGGTTGTAACCGACGGCTCTCTGTTACGCCAGCGAGGTGACAAACTTCTCGACTTCACGGTTAAATGCGGCCGGGTTATCCCAAAACAGCAGATGCCCCGCGTTAGGGATAATGCTAAATTTGGCCCCATAAATACGCCAATACATTTCCCAGTTATGCATATAAATCATAGGGATGTGTGGATATTGGCCTACCATCAGCAGCGTGGGCCGGTTGATTTGGTGCAACCGCCACCGGCTGTCAAAGGTAAGCGAGGCCATCAGGATGTTTTCCTGGTTGGCCATATCGGCCATATGGCGACCGGCTTCCTTCTGAATATAAGCCGCCCCACCGGGGGTATACATGCCGAAGTATTGGGAAATCACCCCCATATAGTTTTCAACACCAAACATTTTGGGCAGCCAGACATTCCACATCATACTCGCCATAGAGTCCCACGGGGTAGAGCATAGACCGTACATGGTTTCGGCCAGAATAATACCCCTAACCCGATCAGGGTAGCTGAGGGCCAGTTCCTGGGCGACCAGGCCGCCAAACGAATGCCCCAGGCAAACAACTTTATCTATGCCCAGTTCATCTAATAGAGCGATCACATCATCAGTGAAAAGCTTGACTGAATAGGTGTCAGGGGTGGTTGATGACTGGCCATGCCCGCGCAGATCGCAGGTGATCACCCGATATTTATCTTTGAAATAAGCGACCTGCTGCGTCCACTGCTGCCGAGAGGAGTAGATACCGTGAATGAACAGTATCGGCTCGCCTTGCCCGTGATTATCGTACGCTATCGTCGCTCCGTTTATTTTTACCGATGCCATTGAGAGTTTTCCTTTCTAGGTGAAATGGATCTATTGGAATTTTAACGCATCTATGACTATCCTCAAAATTATTGCCGATCTATTGTGAATAAAGTCTCAATCGAATATTGGCGCAGCCCTAACATAAAAAAAGCCCCGATAGTAAACGGGGCTTGGGGTTGAAATTTTATGAGGGTTTAGGCGGTGGCTTTCTTTTTAGCCGTTGACTTCTTTTTAGGCGATACTTCAGCCGGCGCCGGCACATTGTCGAAGTCATAATCCAGAATGTTTTCTACCCGGCGACAGATTTCGCGGCCGTAATCGGTCCAGAGGCCCTGGCCCCAGTAGCGGTAGCAACTGGTTTGCGAGGTCATCAGATGGAACAAGGCATTACGATAGCGCGGATCATCGGTGGATACACCCGAGTTCAGCACTTTCTCGCTGAATTGAACACTGATCTTTTGCATAGGGTCGAGCACGTTTTCGTAGCCCTTCACCCAAGAAATGTTGTTAGTCCAACTGCCACCATCCATGTGAAATTGGTGATCTTCCCTCTTTAATTTTTCGATGATTTTTTCCAATTTGTCCGGACCATCGCCGGGTTTGAAATTGTCCCAGATCTGTTTCTGCTTGATCGGCTGGACCACCGGGAAATCCGCTTCAGTCAGGCCGGAGGCAAACAGGTACTCCAAATATTCGGTAACATTGACCAGCGGGGTATCCGACCAGGAGGCCTCGCGCACGACTTCGAAATACTTGTGCGGGAACTCATTCATCATGACCCCACCGTTTTCACCATCGGCAATTTGGGTCACAATCGGCGGGACCGATTGGCCGGCCAACGTTTCACGGGACAGGCCTTTGGCTTCGTAGTAGGGCTGCATTTGAGCCACCAATTTGGTGTCGCTGCCTTGAGTTTTGATGATAGCGATAATGCTAACCGTTTCACCGGCGGAGTTGGTGGCTTTGAGCAGGTGCGGCAGGTGCCTACGCTGCGGGGTCCAGCCGTCTTCGGGCTGTTCAACCGTATGCTCTTGGACCAGCACCCACTGGTAGCCGCAATCTTTTAACGTTTTGACAAACTCATAAGCAACATCGGGATGGTTCGGCAGGGCCATCTCGGCGGGCGAGAAACCCCGTACCCGGGTTAAAGCCTCTAGTCCAAAAATGGCGGCAAAGTGATGCTGCCAAGCTCTAACGTGCAGCCGGTAATCCTGCATTGGGGTCGATGGCGCCACGGCGTGGCCCCAAGGCGCACCCAACCATTCGACGCCGCGCCGGTAGTTGGGATCGTTGGTAACCCGTTTCAAATTATCAAAAACATCGTGCAGCCCCATTTTACGCAGTCCGTGAAACAGCACGCCGGAATATTCCAGCATGACCCGAGGCTGCTTACCTTCGTCTATCAAATTTGGAATAAATTCACCCATGCGCTTGTAGCACCAGTGAAATACCGGCGCGTTGTGGTTATCGCCGATATGCTGGTTGTCCATCATATATTTGAGATTGCTGATAATCTCCGCCGTCTGCAAATCTGGTCCACCGGCCGGAATGAGCGGCTGCTGCATATGGAGCGCCACCGCTACCGCACTGCGGATATTAGCAAAGTCGATCCCGCTCTCGTTGAGAAAGATCGTTTTTCCCTGACTTTCCTTAATTGCCTGGTCGATGGCTCCCTCCGAACCGGAGATATTCGGTAGCTCACCAACATACTCTTGAAGTTCAGTCATAAAAACCTCCAACTATATTTGGCCGGCCGCGTTCAAATTTTTTGAGCAAATTAACAGCCGGCGATAGTTAATACATGCGTTTGGCGGCCAATAATACGGCCTACAACAATTCTGCTATTTGTGACGAATATACTCGTAGATCTCAAGGTATTTATCGCCGGAATGATTCCACGAGTAATCATATTTCATGCCATTGACGATAAGCTTATAGAATTCGCCTGGAAAATCTCGCCACAAACCGATGGCTCGCCTCATGGCCGACTCGAGAGCGGCATGGTCAGTTTGGTGGAATACATAGCCGTTACGGTCATAAATGGGTTTGTTAGAATAATCGCGATCAAACACAGTATCGACCAATCCGCCAACACCCCGTACGATAGGTACGGTTCCGTATTTGAGCGCGATCATTTGGGTCAAACCGCACGGTTCAAACATGCTGGGGACAATCATCATATCAGAGCCGGCATAGATCAAATGAGACAACTCTTCATCAAAGCTAAGCTCCAGGTGGGCATCGGGGTTGTCATTCAGATGATGCTTAAGCTGCCAAAAATCGGCGTTGATGCTGGCGTCGGGGCTGGAGCCTAATAAGACAAACTGTGCGCCCTGCTCAAGGGCATAGAAGATAGCATGGCGAATGAGATGGACCCCCTTTTGCGCATCAAGCCGGCCAACATAGGAGATAATCGGTTTATAGTCTTTCCGAAGCCACAGCCGATCACGGAGGGCGGACTTATTCGCCGCTTTTTTCTCGATAGTGAGTTGATTGTAGTTCACGGGAATATGGGGATCAATATCAGGATTCCAGATATCGTAATCGACGCCATTGAGGACACCGGTATATTTATATTGGTGAACATGCAGGGTGTGCCCTAACCCATAAGCCTGGTCAGTGAAGCGAGTTTCCCAGGCGTACTGGGGCGAAACGGTGGTCACAAAGTTAGAGAAGACAATGGCCCCCTTCATCAGGTTAATGGCCGTGGGGTTAAAGTCATCGCCTAAGCGGTCTTTGTGGAAATAATACTCGGGGCGCTTCAGGCCGGTGGCCTCAAGCACATCCGCCCCGCAAATACCTTGGTGTTTGATGTTGTGAATAGTATAGCAGACGCGTTGGTGATCTAAGCCATGATATTTGTAAACTTCAAAAAGTAAGGTGGGAATAATCGCCGTTTCCCAGTCGTGACAGTGAATAATATCGGGCCGTTTACCCGATTTCAGAATAAACTCCAAAGCCGCTTTGCTGAAGAAAGCAAATCTCAGCGTATCGTCGTTAGCGCCGTAGTAAGTGCCTCGATTAAAATAGTTATCGGCAGAGTGGGGTTCGATAAAAAAGCATTTCCGGCCATGAACCATCCCAAACCAGACGGTACAGTTGATCGCCCCATCAAACCAGGGAACCGATAAATCATAGTGTGTCGGCTGTAATCCCCAAATCTGATCATAGCGCATGTTGTCATACTTGGGTAAAATAATTTCGATGGCATTGCCGCGTATCTCCAATTCGCGGCTAAGGCCAAAGACCACATCAGCTAGCCCCCCCACCTTGGCCACCGGGGCGCATTCCGAGGCGATCATTACGATAAACATGTTAACTCCTTTGTTGATGAAAACGTATTACACGCTCTCATGGATCGTAGTCACAAATGGCTATCTTAATCGACAGCGCTTGATTACGCAATCCGGTTGATATCATCTTACCACCCAAACTTTAGTTGCTCTAACCGTAACTAAAGCCGCTTGCGGGCTTCATCGATATTAAACCAAACCACATCAAGGTCTTTGTGAGCACGATCGACCCAGGCTTCGCCCCAAAATAGGTTGCAACTTGTCTCGGCTCGCAGCAAGCGCCAATGAGCTTCATTTAATTGGTAACGTAATTGAGGATCATCGGGGCCGGGGCCGGCTTCTTTGAATAATGCGTGGAGCGCTGCACTGGTTTGGTGAATTCGGCGCAGCGCCTCCTTCTGCATCTTGGAACCGGTCCATTGCATAAAATCAATGCCGTTATGCCAGCCCGTATTCCAGGCGCCGGTGTTAACTTTGACATAGCCTTCAGCCCCATATTTATCTAGATAATCGCTAATAAATGTTGGCCTGACAACGGTCCAATCATTTCGAATCTGGTCTAAAAATTCTCGATAAAAGACGTACCAAAAATTGCCTTTGGGGTGGGTGTTGCGAAACCAGCCGCCGTTATCGCCGTCGGTGCCGGTGGTGACCAGCGGCGGGAAATCACACCACTTGGTTCTTTCGTGGACTTCGTGCTCAAACCAGCCAAATTCCATACCAGCCTCTTGAGCATCGGACAGTTCCCGGTCGCGAACCACGACAATGATTTCGTGACCTTCGTATTCAGCCACATGAGGTCGATAGCGAACCTCTTCCCAGCGCATTGAAGCGGTGGGTTCCACATGTTTGCTATCGACCATGACATAGCGATAACCAAACTTCTTAAGTGTAGGGATCATTTCCATACAAAAGCCCATTTCCGGGGGCCAAAATCCCGCAAAGGTATCTCGCCAGAAGACGTGCTGGCCCATATTTTGCCAGCGTTCAATATGGGCGCTCCAATCGGCCGGGGGGATAAGAGGTAATACCGGATGATAATAACCGGTACCTAAAATTTCAAAGATTTTGGTGTTTTGCAGATACCATAACAAGTCACCAATTTTAACAATACCATAAACTCGGTTTTGAAATTCAGGACTTGAAAGTGTCTCCAGTAACGTGCCAGACATGGAAAGATGAACCCGAGCTATATCTTCATAGCCCCATAATGAGCGGGGCATGCGGTCCAAGGCCCAAAGAATCTCTTTGGCTTCCCACTCTTCATGCTCCAGCAAATATTCAAGATTGCCTGAAGGCTGGTGCAAATTTAATACTAGCGCGTGAAAGATAGTATCCACTGACTTACCTTCCCTCTCCAGAATATGGTTTTTAACTCCATTATGACTCTCTATTAGCCGAATAATAATCCCATTTGCGACATTGCACAATTAATGGAAGTCAAGGAGGGTCTTGATCGGGCTGACAAAACCCGTCTTAATAGCACTTATATGCGTCCCAAAGTGTCGATCACTTACATGGTCATGGGCTTAAATAACGGTCACCTGGTTGGCAGGTAAGTCCGACTCAAGCAAAATCTCCTCAAATTAAAGTTCATTTGAGGAGATAGTGTCTGGCTATTTTAAGCTTTATCACATAGTTATTTGGCGATCACCTAACAACTTTTCCTCCATGTAAAAGGCCGACTAATTACGGCTGTAGGTGTAACGTTGGGCGGCCATCACTTCCGGGTTGGCGGCGTAAAACGCTGAACCCGTTAGCATTTCGTCTTTTACGGTGGCTGTATAGCGATGGGCTGCATTCAACTCTGGGTTAGCCGCATAGTAACGGGAGGCGGGTATAGCCCTATCCAGGGATTTATCTTTTATCATTATGTTGTAACGCTGGGCTGCGTTGAGTTCCGGGTTAGCCGCATAGTAACTAGACTCAGGAACAACATTATCCTTAACTTCCATTGCCGGGGCCACATTTTCAACGACCGATCCTGTTGGCTCAGAGGATTCTTTAGGCAGAACCATCCCACAGCCGACAAGTACCACCGAGGACAGCGTCAGCAAACTAAAAATAAATACCAGCCTCTTTTGGGTTCGGCTTAGAATATAAGATAACTTCATACCCTCACGGCGATCCATGGTTCACCTCCTATTTTTGAGCTGCCGTTAGTAAAAAACCTAACCCCATTTCGCTAATTTAATTTTTTAAGTCGATCACGAGGTTGCCGGCACAGCATACCATCGCGTTAAATGGTTATGGACTATCTCATCATTCACTTGACTAAAATCCCAATAAAATTCACCCACAGTCCAAAAATCGCTCGGCATGGAGAGACAAACGAATTGATCGCTAAGTTGCCGCATTTCGGTCGCGATGTGGTGAGAACAAATGGGTACAGCCACAATTAATTTTTGAGGTCGATCTATTTTGGCTTTGGAGTTAATCCATTTGATAGCGGCTTTTATCGTTTCTCCGGAGGCGATCCCATCATCGACCAGAATAACAACCTTGGAGGCTAAATCAAGCGAGCGACCAGCCCGAAACTTGCTGATATAATCTTCTACTCCGGCCTTGGCCTGTTCGATGGCTGAACCGGTCGATTTTCCGTGGTGCAAACAATCGTGCATCATCGGCTTACTAATGGTCACGACTTCACGCTCGGCCACGGCGCCGATGATCACTTCCTCGCACCAAGGGCATTTAATCTTTTTGGCGGCAATAATATCGTGGCGGCATCCCAAAATTTCGGCCGCCGTTGCCCCGACCACTACCCCGCCATAGGGAATTGAAAGCAATAAAATTTGGTCCACGGCTGCTGCTTTAATAACGGGATCGTGTTGCAATCGAACCGCCAATTTCCGACCGGCTTCCACTCTATCTGAAAAAATATACACATGCTCTAACATTTTCTCCGCCCTCCCCTGTTGCAACCCACATCATTCTTGTTCAAACAGTCTCTTTACCCATTCTAACTTTAGTTTAAGTCAGATTTGAACCAAATGCACCCCCCAGTTGAACAGACTTTTTGTTATTAGTTTCACCTAGTTGAGTGACCAGTAGTAGCCTACAATTAAACTCGCCATCGATCTAGGCATTAACCTACCATTTCGACTAGTCCATAATTACTGGTTTTGTTTTAAACTGTGTTTGACAACTACCCCATATCTTTAGAAGTTTGGTTAGTTAAAAATTTCACAAATAGTTTTTTCACCCTAATTAGGTAACCGGTCTCAATACTAACTAAAACTCTATTTGTGTTTTTCTATTTAAGTGAACGAGCCGGTCATCTGCATAAGACCATTTTTTGAAGTAACCCAGCTTGTGAGCTTAGTTTGGGATGGCTAGAAATGAATTTTTATAAACTACCCGACAAAGTAAATATAGTGGCCCCCGCTCAAGCCAGGGAAGTTATCGACATCGTGGTCGAAAATGGAAAAGTCACCCATTTGCAATTACAGCGCCTTGAGCCATCTCCCTTTGTTGAGCCATTTTTGCGCGGACAACAATTTCAAGAAACACCCCACGTTGCCGCCCGTATCGGTGGATCCAGTCCAGCCACCGGGCAGTTAAATTTTATTAACGCCTTGGAAAAAATATTGAGAGTGAGCACGGCTTCAGAAATTCGTACCTTACGCCGACTTTTAATCTTAGCCACTTGGATCGAAACCCATGCAGCTGATATTTATCTCTATCAAGCGCCCAAACTCTTACACTACGACAATGTGCTGGCCATGGCTAATGTTCCCCAGCTAAAACCGCTGGTCGAACGCGGCCTTTGCCTTAAAAAGATTGGGCAGGCATTGTTAAAAATGATTGTGGGTCAAAAAGAGTACCCGACTACGCCTTGTGTGGGCGGATTTTACACTGCCCCCAGCCTTCAGGAGTTACAAAGTCTTAAAGGGGATCTCGACTGGGGGCTGGATGCTGCGGCAGAGACGGTTGAATGGGTAGCCAGCTTGCCACTGCCGGACTTCAAATCCGAACGTGAATTTGTCTCGCTTTGGCACCCAGATGAATATCCCATCTTTGGTGACCGGCTTATTTCTTCAAAGGGGCTAAGTATTTCCGCGGATATATTTAGGACTCATTTTCCGATTGGGTTCACGAATTATACGTTCAACGGCAAGGGGAATGGAAATAGTTATCATACCCCATCGGCTCAAAACAGGTACTATCACGTTGGCCCGTTAGCCCGTATTAATCTTAATCCTGATAAACTCACCCAGCGAGCCGCGCAATCTTTGGCAGCCACCAAGCTAACATTTCCAAACAGCAACCCGTTTGTCAGCATCATTGCCCGAGCGGTAGAATTAGTCCAAGCCATTGAAGAGGCCCAGACTATTATCGAGCATTATATCGCCCCCCAGCCGAGCCGAAAACCGGTCGAGCCTCAAGCCGGCGAAGGCAGTAGCCTGATTGAATCGCCGGCTGGGTTGTTGTACCATTACTGCTGCCTTAACCAGCATGGCATTGTTCAAAAAGCACAGGTCGTGACGCCCCTCTCTCTCAATTTGAAGCAAATGGAAAATGACCTTCGTCATTACTTGCCCCGGTTATTAACCCTCGACTCACACGAAATCTATCGTCGCTGCCAGCAGCTTGTTGACAGTTATGTGCCGGGTATCTCCAAAACAACCCCGTTTCTCTCTCTTAAGCTCAACCCTAAGTAATAACCGGCGTTAGCTCAAATCATCCTACAAAAATCCCGCTGTTATCATCCCGGCGGGATTTTTGTTTGGAGACAAAGATGCAGTCGATTGGCATAATTGAAAGCGTATGTTGTACAATCTTGGCATCCAAACTTGGGCTGATCCACCCTTACGGGTAAAATAGGAGATACTATGCCAACCCTAATTTCCAAAATCCCCCCACTTTCTACCCTTGTCAATCAAGACGAGCAGATCGAACTACGGGCCAGGGCTGCCCGTGAGCATCGAGCTACAGCTTTAGCCCATCCTAACATCGCTTTTATTAAATATTGGGGCAATATCGATCATCTGCAGCGGCTGCCGGCCAATCCTTCTCTATCGATGAATCTGGCCGATTTGTATACGGTAACCAGTGTCACCTTTGAGATGGGCCTCAACCAGGATGTCCTCTCCATCAATGGCACTCAAGTGACCGGACCTGGTTTGACTCGTGTCACGGCCAGTCTCAATCTAATTCGCACCGAAACGGGCTTAAACCGGGCCGCTCGCGTTGAGTCGGAAAGTAATTTTCCGGTGGGCTCCGGCATTGCCTCGTCGGCGGCGGCCTTTGCGGCTTTGAGTGTGGCTGGCGCGGCTGCGGCGGGATTGGCTTTGACCGAAGCCGAACTTTCACGGCTGGCCCGGCGCGGCTCCGGCTCGGCCTGCCGATCGGTGCCGGCCGGTTATTGCCAATGGCTCGCCGGCAATGATCAGACTTCGGTCGCCACCAGTTTGGCCGGGCCAGACCATTGGAACCTGCGCGATCTGGTGGTCATCGTCAGTCAGGAACATAAATCGGTCGGCTCAACCGGAGGGCATCAAATTGCTGATACCAGTTCGCTGCAACCGGCTCGTGTGGCTGGCGCCGAGAGCCGACTGGCTGCTTGTCGCCAGGCTTTGCTGGCCCGAGATTTAGCGACAATGGGGCCGGTTATCGAAGAAGATACCATTATTATGCATGCGGTAATGATGTCGGGCCATCCACCCTTGTATTACTGGCATCCGGCTACTATGGCTGTCATCCAAGCGACGCAACAATGGCGGCGGGAAGAACTGCCGGTCTATTTCACCATCGACGCCGGGCCGAATGTTCACCTTATTTGCGAGGCAGAACATGCGCCCGCAGTCGAGGCCGCAGCCCGCCGTATTGCGGGTGTACAAGACGTCTTAATCAGCGGAGCCGGTGGCCCGGCCCGGTTAATTGAGTTTTAATGGAGTTATTGCACAATAGTAATGGTGTAAAAAATACGGATAGCCCCCTAACTTTTTGTTTGGCAATCAGTTAGCGGATGGGTATAATATTTATTTAAACCCCTATATCCGGAAAGGACCAGAGACATTGATACTGACTGGCATTGCCTTTATAATCATTCTGAGCATCTTAATTTTTGTACACGAACTGGGGCATTTTATTGTTGCCAAGCGATCTGGCATCACGGTGGAAGAATTTGCTATTGGCTTCCCACCGCGAGCGGTTAAAATTTGGCAAGATGAAGGTAAAGTTACGCTCGACGGCCAGGAGTATGTGATTGGGCGTAAAGTTCAAGTCTCCCGCCAAATTCAGCCCGGCAGCCAAGTGGTGGCCGAAACAACCGTTGATGCCAAAGGTCGTCCGGCCGTTACCCGCCTCAATCTGGTAGAAACCGATGCTAAACCGGCTTCCACCAAAGAAGGCAGCGAGGCCAAATTATTCAACATGCTGAACCGGGACTCGGCTAAAATCAGGTATTCTGAGGATATGCCGGCGGCTACGGTAGAAGCCATTGAGAAACCGACTGAATATTCTATCAACTGGATTCCGTTAGGCGGGTATGTGCGCATGGTAGGTGAAGAAGACCCGACTGCTCCCGGCAGTTTCGCCAGCAAGAGCAAACGGGTGCGCTTTGCCGTACTCGTCGCCGGCTCGCTGATGAATCTACTGACCGCTGTCTTCTTTTTTACGTTGACCTCCATGTCGGGCGTCCCCGAACCGATAACCGGCCTCAATGCCAACGGCGAAGAGACCCCTATTGCCAAAACCGTAGTCACTGATGTTGTCCCCGGCACCCCGGCCGAAAGCGCCGGGTTAATGGCAGGCGATATTGTTTTAGGCGCCGATGAGGCCAAGTTCGAGCACGTTGGGGATCTCATTTACTATGTTAATGAAAAAAAGGGTCAGGAAATTATGCTGAGGGTGCTGCGGGATGGAGAAACGTTTAACACCTCCCTGATACCCCGTGTCGATCCGCCGGAAGGCCAGGGTTCGATGGGCGTTGGCATTAAGTACGACGGCATACAAAACGAAAAAACCTACTACCCTTTGCCAACCGCGCTAACGAGAGGCTTTCAGCAAACTGCCGAGTACATTGGTTTGACTTTCTACTTGCCTATTGCTATCCTCCGGGATATTATTCCGGCTGAAGCGGCTCGACCTACCGGACCGGTTGGTATTTATCAGCAAACCGGGTCGGCGGTTGACGCAGCGGTTGAGCTTAACTGGTGGTTCCCCATTTTATGGTTGACCGCTATTTTAAGTACAGCCCTGGCCGTGACCAATTTGCTCCCGCTGCCGGCGCTAGACGGAGGCCGCATTCTGTTTGTGATTATCGAAGCTATCCGTGGCAAACGCATCGCCCCAGAAAAAGAGGGAGCCATTCATTTTATCGGATTGGCCTTGCTTTTGACGCTGATGTTAGTGATCAGCTACTACGATCTCAGCAACCCGATCCCGACTATCGATTGGGGTAATCTATTCTAATGACTGAAGGACAATCCTGCCCTATTTGTCAGGAACCTGTAAAATCGGGTTGGCGTATTTGTCCAAACTGTGGTCACGAAAATACAAGTCTGGCATTGCAAATTCGCTGTCGAGTTTGCAGTTTGCGGGCGCCGGCCAAGTTGAGCATCTGCCCGCACTGTGGAGCGAAGTTAGAACCAAAGCCGACACCCTATTGGCAAATCAGTTTAGGCGTCATAGCGGTTGTCGGCTTAATTCTTGGTATGGTGCGCTTTGGTCCGGCGCTGGCGCAAGGCGCCGAGCAGGTCACCCTACTTGTTAATCCGCCGACTGAAACGCCAACTCTAACCGTAACCACAACGCCAACATCAACATCAACGCCGACCCTGACGCCCACACCCACCGATACGGCCACACCGACCTCAACTGCCACCTTCACCCCTTCACCTACACCCACTGAAACCGAGACGCCAACACCGACCAACACCCTGCTGCCCGGCGAACCGACCGCAACCGATACGCCTACCATCACCCCCACCCCGACGCCTCGCTTCAAGAAGCCACTCTTGCGAGGTCCAGCCGACGGCAAACTCTTCGGCAAAGACGAAGAGATCATCCTGCGCTGGGAAGATATGGGGCAGTTGGCTCCCAACGAATACTATGCGGTGCGGATGACCTGGCAGCAAGACGGGCAAGTCGCTTATGGCGGCTCAAATGTTAAAGATACTTTTTGGGAGATCCCCCCAGATCAATATTGGGGCCTGGCCGATGAATTCACCGGCCGCAAGTATGAGTGGTATGTCTATATTGAACAGATAGCCACCAACGAAGAAGGCCGGCAGGTTGGCCGGCCCGTCAGTGAAGTCAGCGATACGCTTAGCTTTTTATGGCAGTGAGACTATGAGCGATTCATTTAAAGAAATATTAGAACAATTAGGTAGTGAACCTAAACTTAGCAGTAGCAAATTGTACTCGCTATCCAGAATGAACCAGGCCAACCTTAATACCTTTAACGAGGTCTGGCCGACCATTCCTGTCCAGCGCCGTCGAACGATTATTCACGAGTTAATGGAAACCGCCGAAATTAATTTTGAAGTGGATTTCGATCCGGTCTTTTTGACCGCCCTGGCCGACGAAGATGCCGAAGTCCGGACCACCGCCATCAAGAGTCTGTGGGATCACGAGCAAGCCAGTTTAATTCGCCCGCTGATCCATCTCCTCAAAACGGATGAGGCTTCTACCGTTCGCGAGGCTGCGGCTTCGGGCTTGGGCAAATTCGTCTATTTGAAGGAATTAGAAGAAATCGATTGGAACGAGGGCAATCTGGCCGAAGAAGCCCTGCTTGAAATCATTCACCAATCCGGCGAGGACTCCGATGTCCAGCGCCGGGCGGTCGAGGCCATTGCCTTTTCCAGCCGGCCCGGCGTCGCAGAGATTATCGAGGCCGCCTACTACAGCGACGATGAAAAGTTTCAAGTAAGCGCTGTTTTCGCTATGGGCCGCAGCGCCGACCAACGCTGGCTGCCGCTGGTAATCGAAGAGTTAGATAATAACAGTTCAGAAATCCGCTTTGAAGCCGCCAGGTCCTGCGGAGAGTTAGAAGCCAAAGGTGCGGTCGAGAAATTAATTGGCATCATCGATGACGATCCGGATCTGGAAGTTCAAGAGATGGCCATTTGGGCTTTAGGCCGCATTGGCGGTGAGCTAGCCCGGGAAGCCCTGGAAGCCTGCCTCGAAAGCGATATCGAGACGCTGGCCGCGGCGGCGGAAGAGTCGCTGGACGAGCTTAACATCTTTGCCGATGATGATTTGATGCTGTACGATTTCGACTACGATGAAGACGATGATGACGATGACGACGATGACGATGATGACTATGACGATTATGATAACTACAGCACTAACGGCAATAATGGCGCCGACAGTTATTAACCTTCCCATTAATCGCATCTAAAAAGACAGGAGCATCCCCTGACAGAGGATGCTCTTTTTTTGTAATGTCTTTTTTAACCTAACGCCAAACGCTGCAAATTCGCCAATTATCTGCCTTTCCTCTAAAATTTGGGCCTATGATTCCAGACCGACTGCGACTAAAGGCCCATCTTCTGCCGCCGATCCTGTTTATGGGGGTATTTATTACTGTGTTTACCCTTTACATTCTCACGCTCGCCCCCGGCGTCGTCGGCGGCGACGCCGGCGAACATCAAATCGCGGTGCCGCTATTAGGCATTCCCCACACCACCGGCTATCCGCTTTATATCTTAGTCGGCAAGTTGTGGACCCTTCTCCTCCCCTTCGGCTCGATGGCCTGGCGGGTCAATCTTTTTTCGGCCCTGGGTGGTGCGCTGGCCGCCGGGGTCGCCAGCCTGATCGTTTACTGGTTATCGCAAGAAATTTTACCCACCGCCGTCTGGGCTGGCGCTGTCGTCGCCGGACTGGCGCTGGCTTTTGGCTTGACCTTTTGGCAATGGAGCGTCATCGCCGGCGTCCGATCATTCAACATTTTCTTTTTTGCCCTGCTCACCCTGCAAGCCATTACCCTGGCCCAATACTATAAATCCAATCGGCTCGCCTCCGCCGACCGCATCCTCAGTTGGCTGGCCTTCACCGTCGGCCTCAGTCTGGCCCATCACCGCACCACCCTCCTTTACTTGCCATCGTTGGTAGCCTGGATTGCCTGGCACGATCCGGCGCTAATGCGCCAGCCGCGCCGGCTGTTCAGATTGATCCTGCTCACACTCGCGCCGCTAACCTTGTATCTCTTTATCTATCTGCGTGGCGTGAACTACCCGCCCTACACCCACGAACAAATTACCGATTTTCAAAGCTTTTGGTTCTTAATCGGCTCCGGCGACTCCACCGGCCTCTTTTTTTCCATCGATCCAGCTTATCTGCCAGCCCGGCTGCTCTTTATTTGGCGCGATCTGCTGGACCAGCTCTCGCTGCCGGGTGTGGCGCTGGCTATGGTGGGCGCCGCTATCTTACTCAAGCGCTATCCCGGCCAATTTCTGTTTCAGGGGTTGCTGATGGTGTTACTGCTGCTATTTACGTTAGATTTTGAAGTGGTCAATTTAGATGAAGCCCCGACCTGGTATTTAATGCCAGCTTATTTTATTGTAACCGTCTGGCTGGGGCTGGGCGTTAATGGCCTCATCAGTTTGGCCGGATATGTTTACACATTGACGAGAAGAACGATAAATCCTGTTGAAAAACCGCTCACCGCTAGTAACTCAGCCCGACTCAAATCAAACGACGCCTATTCTTCCATAGCCGCCGACCCGATACCGTTTATGCTGCAACTGATTGCCCTATTTAGCTTCACCACGCTTTTAATCTTGTCATTAGGCCGGCCGAATTGGCAAAAACAGCTCACCGCCGCGATTACCCCGCTGGATGATTGGCGGCAGTTGCTGCGCGGCACGCAAGCCCAGCGATTTGTCGAAAGCAGCCTGCCTTACGTTGAACCGAACAGCATTATTTGGGGTGATTGGGAACAATACACCCCTTTCAAATATTATCAACTGGTCCTCGGCCAGCGCCCGGATGTTACAGTCCGAAATCCGCTTGATCGCTGGCCGGAGAAGGTCGCCCAGGCCCGCGCCCAGGCCCGGCCCATCTATTTCACCCGTAAACCCGCCGATCTCATCGGCACGCCGCATTTGAGTATGGTTGGCCCCTTAATTCAACTCAATGAGACGCCGATCTTTACCCCCCCGGCCGATATCCGCCCCCTTAACGCCAATTTCGAAAATGAACTGGACCTGATCGGCTATCGAGCCCAAATTTTGCCGCAGTTGACCCCCGGCGGGCGGCAAGCCGGCCCGATTCTCCAGTTGATGCTCTATTGGCGCGCGCCCCAAAAATTAAACTGGGATTACGCCCTTTCGCTGCGGCTAATTGATCGCAATGGCCAAGAAATCTACAAAAAGGATGCCGCCCACCCCGTTTTATCCAGCTATCCAACATCATTGTGGACGCCCGGCGAAATTGTCGGCGATTATTACGAATTACCGTTATCCCCCGACGCCGGGCCGTTAAATCTACACATCTTACCGTACCGATCCGAAGGATCCGGCGTTTGGCACAACTTAACCTTGACAAATACCGAACCGCCTCAAGAAGGTCTCTTCTTAGGCCCTTTTTCAGCGCTTGATGGTTTGTAAAATGTTAAAGATGGCAGATTATGTAGACAATCCGGTTAAGTCTGTGTATAATGAGCACGACCATTAATCATTGCCAATAAAGTGACTAACTACGCGACAATTCTCTAATGAACAAAAAAGTAATAATCGACAGCCAGCGCATCGTATATGATGACTTTTTTCAGATTGAAGAAGCCTTTGTCCGGCGTACCCGGTTCGATGGCACGTTAAGCGAGCCAATGCGTATCCTTAATTTTGAGCGCGGCAACGGCGCGGCGGCTTTAGTCTACAATACCGAAACCGAGCGCGTCATTTTAATCAATCAGTTCCGCTATCCGACCTATGCCAACGGCCAAGGCCCCGGTTGGATTGTGGAAGTGATAGCCGGCATGCTAAACCACGGTGAAGACCCCCAAGAAGCTATTCGCCGCGAAATTATGGAGGAAGCGGGCTATCAGGTCGATCAATTGACCCCGATTACCACGTTTTATCCCTCGCCCGGCGGATCTTCAGAGTGTCTTTTCCTGTATTACGCCGAAGTCGATAATCGCCGCAAGAAAACAGACGGCGGTGGACTGGCGGACGAGCACGAAGACATCGAAATTGTCGAATATTCCCTGCCGGAAGCGTGGCAAGCTCTGGCTGCCGGCCAAATTGTCGATGCCAAAACCATTATCGCCCTGATGTGGCTGCGTGAGAAGTTAAACGAAACCTCATGAACCAATCTCAAAGCCAAGCCTACGATGCCGGTCAATTCGAGCGACCTTCCGTCACCACGGACGTGGTCATCTTTAGTATTCTGGATGAAATGCTAAAAGTCCTGCTGATCAAACGTAAGGTTTGGCCTTTTGAAGACATGTGGGCCATTCCCGGCGGTTTTGTGCGCATGGACGAAAGTCTGGAAGAAGCGGCCTACCGCGAACTGGCCGAAGAGACCGGCGTGACCGATTCCGACGTTTATCTGGAGCAGCTTTACAGCTTTGGCGACCCGCAGCGCGATCCACGCACCCGCGTCATTACGGTGGCCTATTTTGCCCTGGTTAGCGCCGATAAACTCAATCCGCACGCCGCCAGCGACGCCGCCGACGTCGGTTGGTTTTCTGTCTACGATCGACCCGCGTTGGCCTTTGATCACGCCCAAATTTTAGATTACGCCCTGGAACGTTTGCGTTACAAACTTGAATATACCGCCGCCGGGTTTCAATTGCTACCGGAAACCTTTACCCTGCGCGAACTACAAGATGCCTATGAAATCATCTTAGGCACTAAGCTTGATAAAGGGAATTTCCGCAGCAAACTCCGCAAAACCGATGTCGTTGAATCGACCGGCCACTATCGCAGTACCGGCGGGCGGCCGGCGCTGCTCTATCGCTTCCGTGAAGACGCTGTCGCCGAAGTTAAGGCTCGGCGTCTCTTCCCCTAACCCCCAAATCATATTTATTGGCAGGCCAGGTGACTGGCCCTTTTTCGCAGTAATTACCTCGTATTTTTCAAATCGTATTCTCAGTTTAAGCCAAAGGGCCAGTCACCTCAAGAATAAAGTTTCCAAACCTTAAAAAACTTAGTGTGCTATTGACAAAAACATTTTTTGGGGTTATTCTTAGTGTAAGAGTGACAATATTCCAATTGTCATTTTATTTTTAACAACAATTAGTGTGTTTTTTACTCTATTCGCTCAATAAACGCTGTTGCGCCTACTCAAAGAACTCATTACTTTTTTTATAGGAGAATTTACCATGACACTTATCATCACCCTTTTCATCACCACCATTATCGCCGCGATCATCTATCGCCGGCAACAAACCGCCATCGTGGCCGAAGATTCGGTTGCCGTAACCGTAAATAAGGATCGTTTTGTCAAGCGGGTTCTGCCGGCCGGCCGGCACCTGCTGCGACCCTTTGAACGAGTTGATTTTACCGTTGAAACCAAAACCAAGCTGGTTCAAAACCGCGCCGGCTCGATAACGACCGGCGACGGCATCGTTACCCATATTAATTGGTCCGGCACGTATGCCATCGACCCGGCCCTTATTCCGGCGGCGGCTAATCGCAGCCAAAAGCTGCGCGGGCTGCCAAATGCGGAAAAAGCCATCGCTCGCCAGGTAGATATTAACCTGCGCAAGCTGGTGGGCAGCCAAACCGTGAGCGATCTATTCAATCCGAACACGCGCGACCGTTTTGAACGTCAATTGAGCCTACTGCTGGCCGATAAGCTCAAAGTCATGGGGATTATCTTCAACGGCCTTAATTTACAGGCCATCGAACTGCCCGGTGAAGTGGCTGAGGCCCTAAATAAGGCTAAAGCCATCGCCACTCTCGATCATACCATCCGCCAGCTTGATCCGACCACGCGAGAGGTTGTGCGCGGGGCATATCACCTGGATGAAATCCTACACTGGGATCAATATCTGCCGGTTCCCTCTCGCCGAACCATGCAACGGTTAGAAGAAACCAACGCCAATCGCCTTTAGGTCCGTTTTAATCATTTGGACTAATAATGACTCAGATGACTGGCGCTTTTGCTAAATGGAGACCGTTGAAAGGAATATAAGGCCGCAATTACTGCGGTTAAGCGCCAGTCACCTGGTCTACTGAATAAATATCATATGTAAAAAGGGCTGCCAGCAATCCGGTAGCCCTTTTTGCCTTATTTTGATACTAGACAATTACTCCGTTTGATGATAGAGTAATTTGGTGAATCTAACCATTTGTGACAAAATAATTATCCGACCATTAACTAAAAACGGAAAATGATGGTAAAATAACCGTTTTCGAGTGGACCCAAATTTTCTTCCCCAGGAGCGTTGCCCATATAAGATTTTGGCACTATTTACACGACTCACCGACATAGCAAACCGACTCACAATGTTGTGTCAACCAAGGGTAAGTATCACCCACGTTTTACCGCTTAATTCCACAGACCCTCAGCTGCGAAAATTTAATTTTCCCAAATTTCGGTCACAACGAGCTAGGGTAACAAATAGCTCTTTGTGGCGTCAATCGGCTGGTTTGTGGCAAAATACCCAATGTGCCTACGCGCAATTGAAAATATGGAGGAACAGATGCTATTTGAGAATGTTAGGATTGAGGCTGTCGAGTACGAATTAGCCCCGCATCGGGTGACATCGGCCGACCTCGAGGAGCAATTCTCCGAAACACTGGCTCGACTACAAATACGACCAGGTATTTTGGAAAATCTATCAGGAATTCACGAACGTCGCTTTTGGGACCTCGGCACCCAGCCGAGCAACATTGCTACCCTGGCGGCGCGTAAAGTTATAGAAACAGCCGGCATCGATCCCAAAGATATTGGCTGTATGGTCAACACCTCCGTCATGAAGGATTATATTGAACCCTCCGTGGCCAGCTTGATTCACGGCAACCTCCAATTACCTTCCAGTTGCATGAACTACGATATCGGCAACGCCTGTTTAGGGTTTGTGAACGGCATCTTTAATATTGGCCTGATGATTGAAGCCAAGGTGATCAAATATGGGCTGGTTGTGGCCGGAGAAGCCGGCCGGGGGCTGATTGATACCACTATCGCCCGTTTGCAGCAAGCCGACGTGACCAAGCAAGATTTTATGGAAAATATCGCCACGTTAACCCTGGGTGAAGGCGCGGTAGCGATGATTTTGAGCCATCGAGACATCGCCAAAACCGATCACCGGATTAACGGGGCGGTGAGTATGGCCGCCAGCGAACATAACCAATTATGCGTGGCCAATTCCAGCATTATGCGCTCTTATCCCGGCAAGTTGATGAGCGCCGGAGCCAGTTTAATTAGCAAAACCTGGAAACTGGCCAGCAAAACCCTGGAACGCTGGAGCGATGACCAAATTGCCTTATACGCCCCCCATCAAGTGAGTACCAATAATACCCTGGCCGTCATCAAGGCCATTGGGGCCACGCGCTCGAAATTTAAGTTAACTTTTCCCTGGTTAGGCAATACCGGCCCGGTTGGCCTGCCGACCGCCCTGGCGATGGCCAATGAAGAAGGATTGATCACCACCGGCGACCATATCTGCCTGATGGGCATCGGCAGTGGCTTGAATTGTATGCTGATGTCGGTGACGTGGTAGGATTTTAATATTTGTAGGCGAGAAGCAACAGGGTAACACCTCACTTGACCGAGGCATGGACAGGATTAACAAGATGACCAAAATTTTTAAATTTATATCAAAAATTCTGTAAATCATGTAAATTGTGTCTAAATGTACCCTAAAAATGGCGATGTTTCCAGACTACGGTCTAGGGCAGAGCTACCAAAAACGGTCTAAATTGCATCAGACCGTTTTTTTGTATTGGAGCCAGACCTGGCAGGTTTCTGGGGACAAATTGGCCGGCGGAGTCACCATGACCTCGAAAATCAAGCCCGATGTAACCGGCAAGGTAAAAACCTGTCAGGTCTTTTCGTTTTTTTGTAAAGGCCAGCCACAGCGGCTAGACCAGCACTAAATTATCGCGGTGAATGGCGGTGGGGCCATAATCAAAGCCTAAAATACCCACAATCTGCTCTGATCGCCGGCCGCAGATAGCTTGCAGGTCATCGGCTTTGTAATGGGCCAAACCGCGCCCAATTTCCTGCTGCTGCAGGTTGAGCACTTGAACCGGCTCGCCCCGCTGAAAATCGCCCCGCACCCCGGTCACACCAACCACCAATAGGCTTTTGCCTTGATTGACCACCGCATTAGCCGCCCCATCGTCCACCAGCAGCGCCCCGTGCGCCGCTTCGGCCAGAATCCAGCGTTTGCGACTTTCCACCTGGCTAAACTGGGTGGGGAAACGCGTGCCAATCGATTCGCCGGCGGCGACGCGCAAAATCACGTCCGGTTCGCTGCCCAGGGCAATAACCACATCGGTGCCGGAACGTGTGGCCAATTCAGCCGCTTCTATTTTCGTGCGCATCCCCCCGGTGCCAATATCGCCCAAACTTCCGCCGGCGATGGTCCAAATGGTCTCATCGATGACCGGGACGTGCTTAATAAGCTGCGCGGTGGGATCTTTGCGCGGATCGGCCGTAAACAGGCCCGGCTGGTCGGTTAAGATGATCAACAGGTCGGCTTCGACCAAATTGGCCACTAGCGCCGATAAATTATCGTTATCGCCGACCTTGATCTCATCCACCGCGACCACATCGTTCTCGTTGATGATGGGAATCAGTCGATTTTGTAACAGGAGTTGAAACGTATTACGCGCATTGAGATAGCGCGTCCGGTTGGCCAGATCGGCCCGAGTGAGCAGCGCTTGGGCGGCGATTAAGCCGTACATCTCGAAGATTTGCTGGTAAAGCGACAGCAGGTGGCCCTGGCCCACCGCGGCCAGCATTTGTTTGTGGGGTACGTCTTTATTTTGCGACAATTTACCCACAGCCAGCACTTCGCGGCCGGTAAAGATGGCGCCGGACGAAACTAAAATGGGTTGGTGGCCCTGCCGGCCCAAACCGGCAATCTGGCGGGCCAAATCGATCAGATAGGGGCGATATATACGATTAGTTCCGGCTCTAAGGACATTAGTGCCAACTTTGATTACAATTTTCATCGGTATTTATTCAGCAGACCAGGTGACTGGCACTTAATCGCAGTAATAGCAGCGTTGTATGCCATTCAATGGTCTCGATTTGATCCAAAGTGCCAGTCACCTGAGTAGTTACTTTCATCGATGGGTCTCAAGGGGCGCGCCGGCTCAGGCGTAATTCCGTATAAGCCGGTCGAGGGGTGCGATCAGGGTTAAGAATAGCGTACCAGCGCATCGGTTCCGAGGCCGGATACCAGGCGACGGTGCTAAAATCGAGGTTGAACAAAAACACGGCCTGAACAAAAGGCCAATTCGTTTCCAGTTTGTCAAAAGCAGCGGATAAATATTGGGCCTGCTGCGCCTCCGACACCGCAATGGCTTGATGCTCGCCTAAATCCCAGTTGCTGGCAATGACCCAGCCTAATTCAGTCACCCAGATGCGGCTCTGGCGGTCATCATTATCTTGCATCACTTGATACTGCTCTGCCACCCTGGACAGGGATAATCCCCACAGATCAATCTCATCCGGGCCGCGACCGAAGGTATAGGGGTGGCTGCCGACGGCATCGAAGTAACCTTTAGCGCCGGCGTCGTACATGGCCTGTAAAAAGTCTAAATCGCCCATAGCCGTCGGCGATCCGTCGCCGGTGGTGGCTAAACCGCCGGTAATAACCAACGCCGCTGGATCGGCGGCTTTAACGGCTGTGTAGGCGGTTTTTAACATCTTAGTGTACGCCGCCGGGTCGGGCTGGCCGTTGCCCCATTCATAATTGAGGTTAGGCTCGTTCCAAATTTCATACGCGGCCACTTGGCCCTTGTAACGAGTGGCGAGCGCGGACATAAAGCGGCCAAAGTCGGCCATATCCTGCGGCGGCCGGGTATAACTGCTGTTGGCCGGTCTGGCCCAGGCCGGGGTGCCGTGCACGCGCATTAAAATCTTAATTTGCTGATCGCCCATCGCTTTGACGATATTATCGGGGTCGATCCAGCGAAATTCGCCCGGTTCCGGTTCAACCGTGGCCCAATTGACGTAACTTTTGCCCCAACCCAGCCCCAGATCATTAAGCAGGTAGGTCAGGCTTAAATCGGCTAAGTTGGCCCCGGCAAAGAACCGATCATCGGGCGGCAGGCTGACCGCCGGCGCGGCTTGGGCGACATTATCGTGCGGCGCGTCGAAAAACGGGGCTTGGGGGTTGATGGCCAAAAAATCGTCCCAGGCCGGGTCCACCGTCAGGCGCAGCGGGTAGTCATCGACGCCTTCAGCCGGCAAGGCGTAAATTTCGTGATTCCCGCTGTCCCAGGCGGTAAATGTCAGCCATTCGCCATCCGCCGACCAATGGAGCGAGCCGATCCAACTGCGGGCTTGATAACGCAGTTGCAAATCGGTCTCGCCCGGCCCCAGCAGATAAATACCGGCCCGATCCTGCTCATTCCAGCCGATAAAGGCCAGCCGCTGGCTGTCGGGCGCCCAAGCCGGCGATGTTCCTCTCAACGACGGCGGCGTGGCGAATTGTTCATCGGTGCCGTCCGGTCTAATGAGATGAATGCGTTCGATGCCGTCGCGCACGGCGGCAAAGGCGATCATTTTGCCATCCGGCGACCAGGCCGGTAAATGATCCATTTCATTATTAAAGGTTAGCTGCAAAGCCGAGTGACTTTCCAGATTTTGCACAAAAATCTCCGGATCGCCGTCTCGCTCTGAAACAAAGGCCACACTTTGACCGCTGGGCGACCAGGTAGGGCTGTAATCCCAGGCCGGGTCTACCGTGAGGTTGTGCGGCGCGGCCTTTTCGCCGGTTTCAACCACGTTCAACAGCCAGATATCGCTGTTGCCGCTGCGATGGCTGGTAAACGCCAGCCGCGTGCCATCCGCCGACCAGGCCGGGTCCCAATCGGCGCTAGGGTCGTCCGTCAGGTTAACGATATCGCCATCTTGGTTTAATCCAAAGATATCGCCGTTACCCGTGCGATCCGAGGCGAAAGCATAGATCGGGGGCGGCAACTTTTTGGTTTGGTTATGATATAAGAAGCCGAGAGCCACAATCAACGCAATTGCTATTCCCCCGGCTGTCATGGCCACAATATATTTCTTTTTCATCAGGCAATCTAGTATAGCACTACTGGTTTAGAGTGGCAATTGGGCCGATATTTTGTTACGCTGGCCGATCCGACCCTATGCAACTCAACTCTATCGTTATCTTACACAATGTGGGTTTTATTTTGGCCAGCCTGACGGTATCTAAGAGACAAGATCGATAATGAATATGTAACGGAGCGTCAAAGCTGGCTTTGTCCGCCTCATCTGACATCGCTGATGTTTCAACGGGGCCACCGGCTCAATCGGGCGACTTCCGTCATCAGCTAACCATTCAGCGCCCTCATTTTTCTCAGCGTAGTCAGCGATGCAAACTGGCCCCCCATAGAAACGCACCCCGCGCCCCCTCGTTGATTTTGGGAGTGGCCGCAACAAGATTACAATCAATAAGTGGCATGAATTTAACGCCTGACAAAACAAACCTGTTTAAAACACGGTTCTAGTACTACTACGAGACTTCGGTCTGAGAAATCCGGTTTTTAACTTTAGAAGTGGAAAGTTACTCTTTAGTGAACCCTTTTTGGCGCGAAATTGATCGAATTAACCGAAAAACCGGGTTTCTTTCCTGGTTTTATATCCAAATCTCGTCGTAGTACCAGTACCAGTTCACGAATTCATTCGTGGATCAATTGCGGAAGTGTATTTACTCACCAGACGAGGTGACTGGCACTTAATCGCTGTAATTGTAGCATTATGTTCCACTCAACGTTCTCGATTTGAGTAAAGTGCCAGTCACCTGAGTAGTTACGCGGAAGTTATTAAAAATGAAACTACCTCCATCTATCCGAGACAGCATTAAAAAAATTGAAACCGATAACGTTAACGGCGCGGTTGAACTGACCCGGCAGGCGGCAGACGTCCTGACCCGGCTGATCGACCGGCCTACGAGCGCGACAGGGGCGGAGTGGGCGGCCACCATCGAAATGGCCGCCAAGGCTTTAGTTAAGGCCCAACCCACGATGGCCCCGCTGTTTAATTTGGCTAATCGGGTGCTGCTGGCCGTCGATTTGGCGGCGGAAGTCGATCCGATCAAACAAACGGTTCGCCAAAATTGCCACGACTTCGTCAGTCAAATCGAGCAGTCCGGTCAAAAGATTGCCGGTTCCGCCGCCGCGCTGATCGAGGATGGCATGGTGATTATGACCCATTCGGCCAGCGCTACGGTCATGCAGGCTTTTTTAGCGGCGCAGCGAGCCGGCCAACAGATGGATATTATCTGCACCGAGTCGCGCCCGGTTAATGAGGGGGTTAAATTGGCCCGCCGGCTGGGCCGGCAGGGGTTATCGATCAAATTGGTCACTGACGCGGCGGCTTTTGGCCTGATGCCGGAGGTTGACCTGATTTTTGTGGGCGCTGACAGCGTTTCGCCGCACGGGCTGGTCAATAAAAGCGGCACGTTGGGTTTAGCCCTGGCCGCGCGTCATTTTAATATCGATTTTTACGGTTTGGGCGGATCGGAGAAGTTTTTACCGGATCATTACCCGCTGCCGGCCGAGCCGCCGAAAGATCCCGGTGAAATTCTGCCCGAACCGGCCGATAACGTGACGGTGCTTAACTATTACTTCGACCGAACCCCGCTGGATTTTGTAAGCGGCCTTATTACTGAACAAGGCCTGCTGTCGCCGTCCGCGTTGGACCAGGTGTTTGAGAAGTTGGCGATCCATCCGGCTTTGGCGGTTGTTTAGGGGTAATAAGTCGCCATCGGGCAACAGAACCGGCGTTACAGCACCGGCCCTAAAAATTTATCGGAGCGACAAAGCTGGCTTTGTCATTCACCGTCAGGTCAAAGTAAACTTTGACGCTCCAGAAGTTTATTTTGAGAGAAGTATGATTTTTACGCTAACCGGAGCAAATCATGATTAAAATCGAAATTATCGCCATCGGTAATGAGGTGCTGCAAGGCGATGTGCAGGATACAAACACGCATTGGCTGAGCCAACAGCTCACCGGCCTGGGCGGGCGGGTGGAGCGCGCAGTTATTGTGCGCGATGATCAAACGGCGATTGTAGCCGAGCTTAAAGGCGCGATAGCGCGGCAGACCCGGCTGATTTTGACGACCGGCGGGCTGGGGCCGACCAACGATGACCTAACGCTGGCCGCTGTGGCCGAAATGGCCGGCCGCCCGCTGCAAATTCATCAACAAGCGCTGGCCTGGGTCAAAAATAGATATGAAGCGCTGGCGCAAGCGGGCGCGGTGGATGATGCGGCGATGACCCCGGCGCGAGAGAAGATGGCGCGCCTGCCGCAGGGCGCTCAGCCGCTGGCTAACCCGGTGGGGGCCGCGCCGGGGGTGCTGCTGGGGCTTGATGGCTGTCAGGTGGTCAGTTTGCCCGGTGTGCCGCCGGAATTGAAGGGAATTTTTGCAGGAGCGCTGCAACCCACCCTCAAAGCGCTGTTCGGCGAGAGTACTTTTTTGGAAAAGCGGCTGCTGGTCAATTGCAAAGACGAATCGGTGCTGGCCCCCCTTTTAGAAGCAGTAGCGGCCCGGCATCCCGAGGTGTACGTCAAATCCAGGGCTAAAAGTTTTGGACCGGACGTTAAGTTCCGGGTCACGCTGTCTACGGCCGGGCCATCAAAGCCGGTGGTGGACCAACGGCTAAACGAGGCGCAGCGCGACCTGGCCCAGGCGTTAGCGGCTAAAACTATAGCGATAGAGGAGTCTGAGCCGGGTTAGGGCCACTTTAGCCAATCCAAGGTAGAGTGGCGGCCACGCCCCTTAATCTTTCACCACAAAGGGCGCAGAGAAGGCCCCAAGAACCCCCAGAAAAATCTCTACACGCCATCAAGGCCATCAAGGCCATTAACGCCACCAAGGCCACCAACGCTACCAACTCCATAAACTCTATAAACTCCATAAACTCTACACGGCCGCTGTGGCGGCGTCAGCGCCGAAATAGGTCGCGACCCGGTCAAAACAGCGTGATTCGCGGCAAAATCAACTCATATTTGCCGAAATATGGACCAATTTAAAAAATTTTGGCCTGTATTTGCCCAAATATCGTCCAATTTAAAAAATTTTCGACCATATTTGCCCAAATATGGACCAATTTAAAAAATTTTCGACCATATTTGCCCAAATATGGACCAATTTAAAAAATTTTCGACCATATTTACCCAAATATGGACCAATTTAAAAAATTTTCGACCATATTTGCCCAAATAAAGACGAATTTAGAAAAATTCAGACCGTTCTTCCAGGCGAACGGTCGATTTCGCGTGGATTCGGACCGTTCTTCTAGGCGAACGGTCGTGTGCGCGGGTCATTAGCGCGTTTTTGCCGCTAATTCGACGAAAAATGCAGCGCGGAGGAGGGGATCGGAGCCAAGAGGGGGAAATCGCTGGTTTTGCAGTGCCGCCGAGGCGAAAAAGGACGGTTTTCGGGCGGTGGAGTGGTAACAGAGGGCAATATTTGCCAAATAAGGCAACTAGATAGTTGACCAGTAGAAATACTCCACAGATGTCTAGCGCATGTAGCCTGGTTTTTATCTTATACTGTTGGTGGGGCTGGCTGTTTCATTAAATATATATTGACTACCTATCGGGTCCATATACAGATAATTTGGCGAATATTAGAAGCAGTGTTATGCTTTTTGCGGGTGACCTGAAGTTTCCTCAGAGGTACAACCGCCCTAAAACACCAAAATGGTAAAAAACGGCAGAAACATGTCGATGAGTGAGCTGTATCGGCCAGAGACAAACTATATTCTTCGCTTATTTGTGGCAGGCGATGAGCGAAATTCTTATCTAGCCAAAACTAACCTTAAACTGATTTGCGATACCTATCTACATGGACGCCACCATTTAGAGATTATCGATGTGCTGGAGAATGTTGAAGCTGCCGTTAGAAACCATGTTTTGGTGACACCGATGCTTGTTTTGGTTGCACCCAGACCGGAGGTAACGATTATTGGGAATTTAAGCAATACCCAAAGGGTGTTGGACGCATTGAGGCTAAGTAGTTAGGATGTACTCGATGGAAAAATTTGAGCCAAGCTACGAGGAGCTGGCATCACGGTTATCGAAGGCGGAAGCGATTATTGAAGCGTTGCAACAAGGCGAGATCGACGCGACTATTTTGGGCAACAAACAAATTGTGCTTATTCGTCCGGAGGAGATGGTTCGTCAAACCGAAGCGGATTTGCGAGTTAGTGAACGGCGTTATCGCTCCTTAGTAACGGCCACCACCCAAATCGTGTGGCGAACGAACCCGATTGGGCTGGTAGTTGATGAAATTCCCACTTGGCAGGAGTTTACCGGCTGTAGCAAAGAAAATTTGCTGGGTAAAGGCTGGCTCAACACGCTGCACCCCGATGATTTGCCTCACGTACAGCAAGTTTGGCAGCAGGCCATCGAATTGCAGCAGCAGTTTGAGGTCGAATTTCGTATCCGCCGGTACGATGGCGTTTATCGTGATTTTCGGGTTAGGGGCGTGCCTATTTTAAATTATCCGAACATTCTTGAGGAGTGGATCGGAACCTGCACGGATATTACGGAAAGTAAACAAATGCAGGCTATGCTGGACGACGAACGGAACTTATTGCTGACCCTGATTGATAATTTACCCGATTATATTTACGTCAAAGATGTTAAAAGTCGTTATTTATTGGTCAACGAGGCTCTTCGACGCCAATTGGGGGCGGCCTCGAAAGATGAGGTTATCGGCAGAACCGAGTTCGAATTTACCCCGCCGGAATTAGGCAAACAATATCTTGAGGCTGAACAAGATATTTTTAGAACCGGCCGCCCCCTGGTCAGCCACCGTGAACCCATTTTTGACCACGAATCGCGCAGCCAGCGCTGGGTTTTGACCACAAAAATCCCATTTCATGACAGCCAAGGTCACCTAAAAGGATTAGTAGGCATGAACCGGGATATCACCGAACTGCTGGATACCAGGGAAGCGCTCCAGCACGAACGAGATTTTGCCGAGGGGCTGATTGAGACGGCTCAGGTTATTATTTTAGTGCTTAATACCCAAGGGTGTATCGTGCGCTTTAATCGGTATATGGAGCAGGTTTCCGGTTACATGTTGGCTAATGTCTGCGGTGCAGATTGGATTGAAACCTTTATCCCCGATGAATACAAAGCGAAAATACGATTGACCTTCAAAGCGGCGTTAAATGAGAGCCGAACGCTGGGCAATATCAGCCCCATCGTCACTAAAGATGGGACGCGGCGGCAAATCGAGTGGTATGATAAAACTCTTAAAGATCCCCACGGGAAGGTGGTGGGATTACTGGCAATAGGACAGGATATTACCGTTCGCTTACAGGCCGAACAGGAAAAAGATCATTTACTGGAAGCCGTTAAGCAGCAGCGGGAGCAACTGCGGGCCTTGACCCGGCAGTTGGGCGAAGCTCAGGAAGCTGAACGCAAAGCTCTGGCCCGCGAACTGCATGATCAAATTGGCCAGAGCTTAACCGCTCTGGATCTCAATCTCAACCTTATTTCTACTCAACTGGCTAAACCCACCAGCCACGTGCCGGATATTGTGCGCACTCGCCTGGAAGATTCGCTAACGCTGGTGGCCCAAACCGCCGAACGCATTCGTGATGTTATGGCCACCCTAAGGCCGTCGGTGTTGGATGATTATGGCATTGTAGCGGCGCTGCGCTGGTACGGCAACAAGTTTGCCTCACGGGCCGGCTTTTACATCAAAATCGATGGAGATGAAATTGTGCCGCGTTTGGCCACGCCGGTGGAAGATACGCTTTTCCGTATTGCCCAAGAAGCATTGACTAATGTCGCCAAACATGCCCAGGCGGAACGGGTAATGGTCAATATTTCTTCGGAAAATGGTCGCGTTTGCATGACGATCAGCGATGATGGCCAAGGGTTTAATCCGGCCGCTCACCTGATGCCAAGTGAGCAGCAGCATTGGGGCCTGGCAACTATGATCGAACGAACTGAAGCGCTAGGCGGCCGCTGCCAAATTAAGTCCCACTTGGGTTATGGCACCCAAGTTGTGGTCGATGTCCCCCGTTAGAAAAGATATTTCCCTAAACATCAGAATTATTGCATAATACGGTTTAAGTAAGGCCCTCTCTGAAGTTCATACCAGAAATCGATTAAACCTATCTCTAAACGAACCTCCTTCTGCGCCGGCGGCACTATGGGAATTTTGGTTCCCAGGATAAGGACCTATTTGGGAAACGCTAACCAATCGGATGATATCACAATGATAGTCGTCCAGTGTTTAGTTGTTAGCAATTAATATTATTATGATTAGGGTTAAATTATGGCATCACCACTGAAAATTACGGTTTCACAAGAACAAGGTCAAGTGCCGGTTACGGTATTCTATCTTGTGGGGGATATCGATGGTTCTTCGTATGAAGAACTTCAAACCCAGGCTAAATCGGCTTATGAGGCGGGGACTCAATATCTACTCCTTGATCTAACCAAGGTAAAGTATATGAGCAGCGCCGGGCTGCGGGCGCTGCATAATATTTTTGATTTACTGAATGCCAAGGCCTCTGAGGAAGTTCAAAAAAAGATGAAAAGGGGTATTTTGGACGGCAGTTATAAATCCCCCTATCTCAAACTGCTTAATCCATCTCGGGATGTGACGCGAACCTTATCGACATCGGGTTTTGATATGTTTTTGGAAATTCATACGAATGCCAAAACAGCGGTTGCCTCCTTTAATTGATGAACCACTATTTGAGTCATAAATAAAGGGATTGATTTATAGGAGCCATGCCGCTAAGTGCGTCGCTGTCACTTGTTGCCACTAAAAAAGATTTGACTGAAATTCGCGATTTTATTGAAGAAACGGGCAAGAAATTTGGGCTTGACCCTGAATTGATAGCTCAAGTGCGGTTGGCGGTTGATGAAGCCGTGGCTAATGTGCTGGAACACGGCTATCGAAATCAACCGGGGTGGGTTGAAGTGATAATCCAGCAAGAGCAGTTAGACTTGATGGGTTACATTATTGATAAATCAATGCCCTTTGACCCCACCCAAGTGCCGCCGCCGGATTTATCCATTCCGGCTCCGCTGCGCTCCCCCGGCGGGATGGGACTGACTTTAATCAAACAGGCGCTCGATGAATTGCGCTATGAAGCGCCGCCCGCTGGAGGAAATCGATTGATTATGATCTGGCAGAATGTATTTGATAACAGCACCGCCACTAACGGGTCATAACCCGCACGGCAGCCGGGATAACCGATATCGCCACCGGCTCGAACCGGCAAAGGTTGGGCGGTCTTTATGTCGATTTTTTGCCGAGCATTGAGATAAATGAGGTCTATTCAGTCAATAAGCCAGGCGACTGGTCCTTATAGGACTATCGTTTCGGCCTGAAGCGTACTCAGTTGGCGTCGAAACTCATCAATTGCGGGTATAAGCTGGGTGTAGTAGTTGAACTAAATGATTAAATGATGACAGTAAGGTTAATGGCTATACTGGAGGGCAATCGTGGAGTCCCCTCTAATAACCTCAACCAAATCTGACACATCAAGCGCATTCCAACGGGTTGCCCGGTAAGTATAACAGGTATTATCCTGTACGCTTACTCCAATGACCTGAGTCGTCGGGTTGGCTTCCAGGATGGACATAATAGACAAATAGGCTTTGTCGGATGTATTACCAAACACAACCACGACATCGGGTTGAAGTTTTTCTATTTTTTGCAGTGACAGATCGAAATCTTTTTCGTGGCCAACGACATTTAACTCCGTTTCTTCCGTTAACAAGCTTTCTAATCCGTGGCCAAACATTAAATATTCTGAGATGATAAAGATGTCAGTCATGAAAGCTTACCTACTAAAACTTAGCTACGAGTTTACAAAGTTCAGCAGAATGTGTGAAATTCTTCCCCGCTTACTCTTAGCGCTGAATGGATACAAGTCGATCAGATCGCGCAGAGGCATCAGTATTTGATTATGTGTATTGTATCGGCTAAGTTATTATTTAGCTATACCCACATGAGCAATTTTATCAGAAAATACCGAGTTATCGAACCGATGTTAGCCTTCTCAGATGGGCTACTCGTGATTACTCGCCTGATAGGATGAGGCTAATAAGTAATTTGGGTGAGGATATCACCCCTAATTGACGAGGCTTAATCATTACTACATGAGTTACGCAGTTCAAAAGGTGACAGTCACCCGGGTGTGATAAATCGACCTATTTGGGCTAAACGGACGTTCATTTTCGGCCAAAAGTGGCTGTCACCGGGTTCGTTTCACCCAACTGCGTAAGTCCTATACTAATTATAGGTCGTCAACAAGCCCTTCTCTCACCGCGTGAACAGCCGCTTGAATTCTATTTTTAACGTGTAACTTTTCAAGAATATTGCGTAGATGGATCTTAACCGTGTTTTCAGTAATGCTTAGAGCATCGGCAATTTCCTTATTGGTTGCCCCTGTAACCACTTGATCCAAAACTTCGATCTCACGCGCCGTCAATTCATCAACTCCGCCATTTTCTTTTTCTTCCGATTTATCGGGCTGGCGGAATTCTTGCAAAATTTTAGCGGCCATCGCTCCAGAGATAGCGGCTTCACCATTCCGAACTTTATCTAACATATCATAAAGCTGCTGCGGCTCTAAATTCTTAAGGAGATACCCCTTGGCTCCGTACTTAACGGCCCTAAATAGATCTTCATCATTGTCGGAAACCGTCAACATAACAATATTTGTATGCGGCATTTCCCCTTTAAGGATTTTTACGGTTTCCAGGCCGTTTTGCCGGGGCATATTAACGTCCATGAGAATAATATCGGGTAGGGTTTCGCGGGCTACCCTCACCGCTTCGATGCCGTCTTCCGCTTCTCCAACAACCGTCAAATCCGAACGGTTAGAAATAAGGGAGGCGATACCCTTCCGAAATAATACATGATCATCTACGAGTAAAATACGCAATTTTTCCATTTGCTCCTCTTTCAGGCAGACAGGCAACCCGATTATGAAAAATGTACGCATATTATATCATTTCGACTAATTTACAGCCATACTAGGATGGGTAAGTCGAAATAGCCCATGTGGGCGACCACTAAAGAATCAAATTGTGGCAGCGGTATTGAAAAATCGGGGAAGGCGCGCTGCTCGGCAAATTGGTGTAACAACTTAAACGAATTATCATCGTTAAAGCCAAAACGACGGAACATACCCCCAACTGTTTCTAAGGGCTTGCCGATGGCATCAGAATTGACTAAATCCCTATAGGGATGATATAACCGACGATCCAAATAGAGCTAACGGGAGGAACGACTTAACGACAAAAGAGGGAGGCAACTGCACTTATGACAGCCACAAAATTCCGTGGCCTCGATCCTACACTAAACCTTCACGAACGGCATGGACGGCCGCTTTTACCCGCGAGACAACCTCAAGCTTGTTAAAAATAGCATCCAGATGTTGGCTCACCTGTTCCTCAGTAAGGCCCAAGGTGCTACTAATTTCACGGTCTGTTTTGCCCACAACTACCAGGCGTAGAATATCCTTTTCCTGCGAGTTTAAAGTTTTGGCCGATGTATCCGAGGAAGTTTCAAAAATTTGATGAAATAGACGTGGACTAACCCAATTCTTTTCCCCTCTGGCTACGCCCCGGATGGCATTAATGATCATATCGGGCGTGACTTCACTCTTAACTAAATAACCAGCGGCCCCTGTTTCCAGTAGGCCCTGAATGTATTGTTTATCATCGTAGGTACTGATCACCAAAATCCGAACCGGTGATTTTTTGAGTTGAAGCTGCTGGGCTACCTTCAGACCACTCAAGCCAGGCATCTCCATATCGAGCACCAAGACTTCAGGTTCTAAGGTTGAAGCCATTTCCAAAGCTTCATGCCCATCACCGGCTTCACCAATGACCATGATTCCTTCCGCTTTTGATAGCAGTTTGCGCACGCTTTCTCGTATCAGCGGATAATCGTCGGCCAGAATTACACGAATCTCATTCATTCTTTTACCTTGTACTAAGTAATTTTCATAACTAACTTGTGAGTTTGAGACCAGGATGAATAGACAGGATTTACAGGATTTCCAAGATTAAAATAAGGAAAAATCATATTAATCCTGTTAATTCTGTCTAAATTAATGTAACAACTTAGAGTTGAAAACTACTTAGAGTTACCTCCATCATTCTAAGGTGTGAGCGATACGCTCCAACACGCTAACCCACATGGTACACCTTTGTGATAAATATATCAATGAGGAATTTCCCTACCCTTACGCTACACTAATCCTTCGCGCACGGCATAAACTGCCGCTTCAACGCGCGAGCTAACAGCTAATTTGGCAAAAATGTTAACCAGGTGCTTTTCAACCGTTTTTTCACTAATGCCTAAAGCCAGCCCTATCTCCTGGTTCGTCTTGCCTTCAACCACCAGGGCCAACACCTCCATTTCCCTGGGGGTCAGGGTGTTAGATTGCGCTTCCTGCGTCCACGTCGATATTTGGGCTGACACCTGCCGGCTTAGCCAGCCCTGTTCGCCCCGGGCTACGCCCCTGACGGCCTCGACAATGGTTTGCAGCATCTCCTCTTTGACCAAATAGCCGGCGGCGCCATTGGCCAGCAGCCCCATAATATAGCCTTTGTCGTTATGAGCGCTAAGAGCCAGCACCCGTACCGGCGCATTGATCGACTTCAATTGTTGAGCGACCTCAACCCCCGATAAGCCGGGCATCTCCATATCTAACACCAGCACGTCCGGTTTTAGCGTTTCAACCAGATGCAGCGCTTCAACCCCATCGTCGGCTTCCCCTATCACTTCTATATCAATCGCTTTGTTGAGCAAATTTCGTAACCCTTCCCGCGCCAGGGGATGATCATCTACCAGGACAACCTGTATCTTGGCCATAGTTATTTGTTCCTTTTTATCTCTATTCGACAGGTGCAGTTAATGATAAGCTGTTCCAGGGAAGTATCAAGCCTGCTAAGTTCTTTCAATTCCTACCTAAACCTTATACGCTATGCCTGAAGCCTTAACTCGAACACGTGATCGGCTGTGGGGCGATTGATTTGAATAGTTTGAGATCAGGCCAATCTTAGGTCATTTTTAGACTGAACCCATCTTTTAAAACAGCCCTTTAGGACTGAAGCATCGCTAAAGCGATGACTACAAACTTTTATTTCCAAGGGAGTGCGACAGAACCTCGGTACAGCACCGACAATGAAAATTTACGGGAGCGACAAAGCTGGCTTTGTCACCCACATTGGGGTCAAAGTAAACTTTGACGCTCCAGAGCTTTATTTTCAGAGGAGTCAGCCAGTAGAACAAATCGCTGATTTGTCCTGCAAAATCTATTTTCTAAGGGAGACGGTTAAAATATGGAGATTAACCCTGCATTCGCTGGCGCCGGGGTACTCAGCATACATATTCATGCTTGAATGCTAAGTATATCACAAACCCGATACCTCACCTAAAATTCACCCTATAAAATCCAGCGTTATTTATTATTGGCTCCTAATGTCCAGGCCGCTTAAACGTCTAAAGGCGTTGCATTTTCCCTCTGCTTCATTGGGCTAAAAGATCATCTGAACGGCTCTAATAAGGGAATCCCCTACCTCATGGTAGGGAACTCCCTCAATAGCTCATGAGGTATCCTACCCATTCCCCAACTTGGTTTTAAGACTTATACTGAAAAGTATTAGTTTTCCCCACACCTCAAGGGATAATGCTTACGAAAACTAAAATAGAGGCAAAATAATAGGAGCAGGTTCACAAATGACTATCAAATCCATGACCAAAGACAAGGTTCTCCAGCTTAGTGCTGCTGACTACACCGATCGCGGTAAGCGACGAACGTTGAATGAAGATACGGTTTTTCATCAAACCAGCCACCTAACCGACCGCCGGAACGCTGGCCTTTATCTTATTTGTGATGGCATGGGCGGGCTCAATGCGGGTGATGTGGCCAGCCAACTGGTAACAAATACCATAGTAGCCGAACTGGCCGGTTTGTTCTATTCCAATCAATGGGTTTCAGCTAAACATGACCGAACCGAACCGGCCTTTTGTACCCTGACTCGTCAATTGGAACGAGCCGTTGAAATTGCTAATCAAGAACTATATCATTTTTCCCAAGAAAAATTAGCCGTTGCCAGCCGGATGGGGACCACTGCGACGGCGGCGCTTATTTACGGCCAGTGGCTGCATATTGCTCACGTCGGCGACAGCCGCGCTTACTTATGGCGAGCCGGCCAGCTGACCCAGCTGACCCGTGATCACTCGATGGCGGTCCAGTTACTCGATGCCGGCCTGCTCGATCCGGCTAAAGCTTTCAAACACCCTACTCGTAACAGGTTGCTTAGAGCAGTGGGCGTTGATGAAAAAGTCGCCGTAGATGTCACCACTCAAGAACTACAGCCCGGTGACAAATTACTCTTGTGCAGTGACGGCTTATGGCAAGCCTTTCCCGATGAGACAGAGCTAAAAAACTGGCTGGATTCAAGCCTGGAACCGGCGGAATTGGTTCGACAACTGGGGGCTGAAGCTCGAGAACGCGATGGCTCGGATAATATCAGCGCGGTTCTGGTTTCAATTGATGAAACATATTCCTGGAACTCCCCTTTTGTCAAAGCTATGGCTCATCTTATGCGTGATGAGCTAGCCGTAGCTTGTTGAATTATAGTGTTGAATTATAAAGGAGACGGATCATATGGGGATAGTAATTACTCAGGTGACTGGCACTTTGGCTCAAATCGAGACCATTGAGTGGCATATAATGCCACAATTACAGCGATTAAGTGCCAGTCACCTTGTCTGCTGAGTAAATACTGGAGATAAATATGAAATCACACTTACGCCGCTACTTACAAAATAAAGGCATCGACTCTTTCCAAAAATTACAGTTACTCTTGTTTCTCTATCAAAATCCATCTCTGAAAGGCACGCTTCACGAACTGGCTCAACGAACCTACTTCGGCGATACTAGCCTGCTCGGGAAGATTCTGACCGATTTACACAGCGTAGGGTTGGTTGAAGAAGTTGATCGCATCTATAAATTGGCCGACACCCCGGGCGTAATCACCTATCTCAAAGGCTTAGCTCGACTTTTCGACGACCCGCTAACGCGTCAAAATCTACTCCAGGCCTTGCCGAAACAAGCTTCTTGGGCTGTGGCGGGCTATTAAGAATTAACTCGACTGAATTGCATCTGTTCGGGTATCGCGCTCCAGCCGAACCCAGCGGCGACAACCGTAGAGGTGAAACCATGCTTCGGCCTGCACGCCTTCCGGATTGGCCCGCATAAAAGCCCGATCCAGATCACGCGCATCCGGATCGGTCAGTGTATCCGGCACCGCCGGAATCTCACCATACACAAACTCCTGAATGGGCCGCGAGCCGCAGTGGGGGCAGGGAATCAGAATACTCATCGGTCAAATCCTCCTCGGTAAATAGACGGTGTAGGACAAACTTAAGTTTGTCCTACACCGTTTTCATTCTGGGTGTCGTCTCAAATGAGACTATCAGACTCCTCTGAAAATAACGGTCAGGAGCGTCAAAGTTTACTTTGACCTTACTGCGTATGACAAAGCAAGCTTTGTCGCTCCTAAGAATACATTCTCCATTCTTCATTCTAATGCGTTCCCGCCGAACCCCGATCCGCCAAAGTGCGATCATTGGCAAACCGGTCCAGCGAGAACGGCGCGATCGGCTCCGGCGTTTGCCCGGTGGCGATGAGTTGGGCCATCTGCTCGCCGCCGGCGGGAATGGCTTTGAAGCCCCAGGTACCCCAACCGGTGGTGATGTAGAAGCCCTCGACGCCGGTTTTACCCATAATCGGCGAATAGTCGGGACTCATATCGCATACGCCGGTCCACTGCCGCAAAATGCGCAAGTTGCGCAGGAAGGGCAGCAGGGTAATGGCTCGGAAAGAGCAGCTTTGCAGGAAATGATGGCCGGAGTTGTACGAGTAACTCGGCTGGCGGTCGATTTCCGCGCCGATGAGCATCTCGCCGCGCGCCGTCTGCGATACATAGAACAGCAAGCTGGTCGAAGCCACAATCGGGTTAAAGGTCAGTTCGTAGTGGTTGGTAACGTAGGCTTGCAATGGGTGGGTCCGAATGGGCAGGCGCAGCCCAGCCATTTTAGCCAGGGTAGTGACGTGGCCGCCCACGGCGCTGAGCACCACTTTAGCCGAAATTGGCCCGGCCGTGGTTTCGACGCCGGTCACGCGGTCGCCGTCCATGAGCAGGCCCGTGACGGCCGTGCGCTGGTGAATATGCACCCCGCGCCGGTTGGCCCCTTCGGCCAGCGCCCAGTTAACCCGGTCGTGCCGGGCCGTCGAGCCGGCCGGATGGTACGAGCCGCCGATGACCGGCCAGGCCCCGCCGCCGCTCAGATCGATTTCAGGGCAGATCTCTTTGATCTGTTTGGGGGTGACATATTCGGTATCAGCCCCAAAGGCAGTGTTGATCTCAGCCCGGGCCACCTCGGCCCGGACAGCGGCTTCGGTGTGAGCCAGCCACAGCAAGCCTTTCTGCTTATGCATGATCCAGCGCTCGGTTTCGGCCTCCAGTTGGTAGTAGAGTTCGACGCTGCGCTGGTAGAAACGGACCGCTTCGGGGATGCCGTAATTGGAGCGAATGACGGTGGTATTGCGCCCGGAATTGCCGCCGCCGATGTAGCTGCGCTCCAAAACCGCCACATCGGTGACGCCATGCCGGGTCGCCAGGAAGTAGGCGGTTGAGAGGCCATGCCCGCCGCCGCCGATAATCACCACATCGTAATGTTTCTTAGGCTCGTGCCACTTGAACTGAACTTTCTTTTCCATGAATTCGTTCATGCCATGCGCTCCTCGAAATCGGCGATGAGAGGGGCCGGGACGATTAGCAGCACCCGGCCGGCCTCAAACCACAGCTTGGCGGCGATACCGGCCACCGCTCCCTGAGCGAAGGCCGGACGTTGGACCGGCAGCTCCCATTCGCAGGCGCGTTCCAGAAACGCCAGGGCCTCGGCCTCGGGCAGCCAGACGCCGGCGTAGCCTGCGTCGGCGATGATAATGGCGTGGGGGTCATCGAGCGCCGGGTTGGCGACAGGCGGCGTGACCAGCAGTTCATCGGACGCCAGGCGTAAGGCCAGCGTCCCGTCCGGCCATTTAGCCGCGTCGAGCGCGGCGGGCGTGGCCACAATGCGAGTAGCGGGCAGTCGTTTAAGCTCGGGCATGGCGGGCCTCCTTGTCATAGAATGGGGTTTCGACCCGGCGGGCGGGGCGGTTGTCAATCGTCACCACCGCCGGCAGTTCGCCATCGAAGAAATAGAGCCAGCCCAGCATCACCGCTTGGCCCAACACGGGCGACCAAGTGCTGGAGGTGACATGACCGGCAAATTGACCGTTGTGCCAGATGACCGCCCCTTCAATCGGGGCGGGGCCGTCCATTTCAAAGCCGACCAACTGCTTGTCCAGCGGCAGCTTGTTGGTGCGGATAATCGCCTGCCGGCCCACAAATTCGGGTTTAGACAGCTTGACCGCCCACTCGTGCGCGATGCGGCGCGGTGTTGAGTCAAAGGCGGTATCTTGACCAACGATAATATGCCCTTTTTCCAGGCGCAGCTTCAACAGCGCTTCGATGCCATGCGGCTTGAGGCCCAAATCGGCTCCCAACTCCAGCAGCGCCCGCCACAGTCTGACCGAGTCCTGAGCCGGGTGATGCAGTTCATACGATAGTTCGCCGGTGAAACTCAGCCGGAAGACCTGGCACTCCACGCCGGCGACCACACCCCGCGCGTAGCCCATGTAAGGTGGCCGGTCGGTCAGCCCGGCCCGGTCCAGCAGGTCGTTGGCCAGCGGGCCGGTGACGTTGATCGCGCCGAGGGTCATGGTTTGGTTGAGCAAGCGCACGTCCAGCCCCCAGCTTGCGGCCCAATCGCGGACCCACATTTCGGCGTGGCTGGAGCCGCCGCTGGTGAAGGTCAAGGTGTAGCGGGTGTCGGTCTCTTTGCAAATCAGGCCGTCGTCCAGCACGTAGCCGCGCTCATCCAGCAGCAGCACGTAGCGCGAGCGGCCCGGTTTAATCGTGGCCACGTTGGTCGGGTACAGCCGCTCCAGTAGTTCGAGCGTGTCCGGCCCGGAGACGATCATCTTGCCCAAGGTGCTGACATCGCCGATGGAGACCGCTTCCCGCACCGCCCAATACTCTTCCAGGACGTGGCCATAATTCCAGGGCCGCCACCAGCCGCCGATGCGCTCCATCTGCGCCCCCAGGCGGCGATGCTCGCCGTCGAGCGCCGTGCGCGGCGTGGCCTGGTGGTGCGCCCCGGCGGCAATTTCGCCCAGAGTGAGCTGGCGCGTGACCGGGCGAGCCGTAAATGGCGGCTGCAACACCTGCCCCCGGTCGGCCAGAAAACTGCGCACATAGGGCAGGCAGACCGATCCTTGACAAGTGCCGGTACCGGCCAGCGTGGCTCGCTTGACCAACTCCAACTCGTGGAAGCCCTGCGCCCAGATAAAGTCTAAATCTTCGACGCTAACGCCAGAACAGGGGCAGACGATACCGGCGGCCGGGCAAGGTGGAATGTCCGACTCGTGGGCGGCGTCGCCCACGGCTCGCACGCGCCAATCGCGGCCCATCCGGCGCAGCGCGTCACGCGGATGAAAGCCCAGGCCCAACGATACGGTATCGCATTCGACCCGCTGTTCGCGGCCGTCCGCGCCGCGAATAACCACCGCTTCAACCTGTCCCTGGCCTTCAAAGCGCACCAGTTCGCCCTCTACCGCTGCGGCCTCGACGCCGTCCGGCGGGGTACCCACCGCCACCACCCGGCCTAAATCGATCCCGGCGGCGGCCAGTTGGCCGGCGGCGCGTGCGGTGACCAGGCCGGCCAGGTCAGACCCCGGCGCGACGGGTTGAATTTCAGCCGCGCCGGTAGCCACAATCACTTCCTCTCTGGCGTGAACATGCAGCATCCCCTCATTCGTCCGGGCCACAACCAGCGGCCCGTGGTAGATGCCGACGACCTCCTGACCATCTTTAGCCTCCAACACCAGCACCTGTTTGCCTGCGGCTTCGGCCTCGACCGCCGCCGCCCGGCCCGCTTCGCCCGCGCCGATGACGACCACGTCGCAGTGGCGATTTCGGGCGATCACGGTAGGACCAGGCCGGTGCGTCTCCGGCAGCGGCGGGTAACCGGCCTGGTGCTGCCGCTCGACCACCTGGCCGGGCTTGGCCGCGACCTGGCAGGTGCGCACATAGGCCACGCCATCGACGGTGGCCAGGCAGTGGGGGCAGTCGCCGCCCAAACAGAGACAGCCGCCGCCGGTGGGGTGCAGGTCGGCGCGCAGCATCGCGACCAGCAGCGTATCGCCCGGATCAAAGGCAATGGGTTGTCCATCTACAATTAATCGCATGGGTGAATCCTTTAGAAGAGCATAGAGTTTGTAGAGTTTGTAGAGTTTAATGAGTTTATAGCGTTTGTTGAGTTCTCAGAACGTTCGATCATCATCGTGATCGTATCTTTGGAATGGTGGGAACAGTCGGGTTCCATCGGACAGGTATGTTCCCAATGGTCGGAATGGTCGTGTTCTGCCGGACAGGTATGTTCCCAATGATGGGAACGGTCGTGTTCTGCCGGACAGGTATGTTCCCAATGATGGGAACGGTCGTGTTCTGCCGGACAGGTATGTTCCCAATGATGGGAACGGTCGTGTTCTGCCGGACAGGTATGTTCCCAATGATGGGAACGGTCGTGTTCTGCCGGACAGGTATGTTCCCAATGATGGGAACGGTCGTGTTCCATCGGACACGTATGTTCCCAATGGTCGGAACGGTCGTGTTCTGCCGGACACGTATGTTCCCAATGATGGGAACGATTGTGTTCCATCGGACGCGTGTGTTCCCAATGGTCGGAACGGTCGTGTTCTGTCGGACGCGTATGTTCCCAATGATGGGAACGGTTGTGTTCTGCCGGACGCGTGTGTTCCCAATGGTCGGAACGGTCGTGTTCTGCCGGACGCGTGTGTTCCCAATGATGGGAACGGTCCGGTTCCATCGGACGCGTGGGTTCCTAATGACGGGAGCGGTCTAAAGTTAAAACGGCCGGACTATTATTAAAACACGTTTACGATAGTTACGCCAGTTTCCGGGGAGCTACCCAGCCGGGTCAATTCGTGGGCGGCTTCGGCCAGGCTGATGGTCCGGCCAATGAGGTGTTCCGGGTGTAGTTTGCCGGCCTGGATCATGGCCAGCATGGCCGGATAACGGTGAGCCGCCATGCCGTGGCTGCCCAGGATCTCCAGCTCGTTGGCGATGACCTGAGCCATCGGTACGGCAGAGTGGCGATTATCGCCGACCATTAGCCCGACTTGGATGTGCTTGCCGCGCTTGCGCAAGTTGGCGACGGAGTTAAAGCTGGTGATGGAACTGCCCAGGGCATCGATGGACAGGTGCGCTCCGCCGTGAGTGAGCTGTACCACAGCGGCGACTACATCATCTGTTTTGGCGGCGTTAACCGCGGCTGTCGCGCCGAGCGAGTAGGCCAGCGCCAGTTTGTCGTCGCTAATGTCGATGGCGACGACGTTGGCCCCCAGCGCGTTGGCGATCATAATGGCCGACAGCCCGACGCCGCCGCAGCCGTGAACGGCCACCCACTGCCCCGCCGAGACCCGGCCCTGATCGACTACAGCCCGAAATGAGGTAGAGAAGCGACAGCCCAAACTCGCCGCTGTTTCAAAGGCCATGTCGTCGGGCAGGCGCACCAGGTTGATGTCGGCGTAATCGACGGCCACATATTCGGCAAAGGAACCCCAGTGGGTGAAGCCGGGCTGAAATTGATGATCGCAGACCTGGTGATTGCCCGAGGCACACGGCGGGCAAGACCCGCAGCCGCAGACAAAGGGCAGGGTGACGCGGTCGCCGGGACGCCAGCGGCTAACCTCTTGGCCCACGGCCTCGACAACGCCGGCGAATTCATGGCCCGGCACGTGCGGCAGGGTGATATCGGGATCGTGGCCCTGCCAGCCGTGCCAATCGCTGCGGCACAGGCCGGTGGCCTTGACCTGGATTACCACCCCCCGGTCGGCGGGCGCGGGATCGGGCAGGGTTTGGAGGGTGGGTAGCTGGGTGAATTGTTCGTAATAGACAGCTTTCATAGGCTACTCATAACTATATCAGGTGACTGGCGCTTAGGCTCAAGACGATCAAGCGCCAGTCACCTGATTTGCTCGATAATGTTGTTTACTTGTTTTTTTTAGGCTTGCACAACCATTTCTTTTTGATGGCGGTGCGCTCACAATCTTTACAAATAAAGTTGGATGTGCCGGTAATTTCATCCATTTCATCGCGATGTTTTTCGGCCTGTTTTTTCGATATCTTGCATAGGGTATCTTTTAATTTGCCCATTCGATCTTCCTGCGATTGAGATTGGTCCAGTTTCCTTAATCTGCGGTAACGCCATCAGACCAGTCCCCCCATTTCAGTCACTTTCTCGGTCAAGGAGCTGAAACTGGACCAATCTTAGGCAGGTGGATTAAACTGTAATATTATGCTCGTCGAAGCATCAAAGCAAATTAATCGCTGATCAGGGGGCCGGCCTATTGGCTGGCTATGACCAGCCAGCGGCATGGTCCACTGGCCAAAAAGATGAGTGATGGTTGCATTTTATGATTGTTAACGGTTATAATTAAATTATCATCTTTCCACTTGTTTGCTAATTTGATCCTTCCTTACTTAGCTGGGCCGGGGCCGATCTAATGATAACGGTAAATCGAGTTTATCTATTAAATGGATTACCGCCCAGACCGCTAACCAACTCCTACCGTTAATCTACTGACCAGATTATAGCCGGTTTTTTGACTTTTGCGCCTTCTGAGTACGATAAAATAGACCTTGTTCATACAGAAAGGTTATAGTATACTGTCATTACTCTTATAGTTCCTCCCATCAATTCTCTAAAATTCCCAAACGATTCAAATGGATAAGCAACTGCCGGCGAGATAGACATCCAATAAAAGGATAAACCAGTGGTGGATCAATTATCAAGATTATTTCAGCATAGGTTACCCTTCTTTAATAGAAAAGGTAAAATAGGATGAGTAGCTCAAAATCCAACACGATGGTGAAGCGACAGCTTGAAACGGCGCTGCGCCTATTAGAAACCGGCAATCTTGACCACTTACATACCCTGTTACAGAAAATGCACCAGGCGGAAGAAACACGGCTGGCTTATCATGCGACGGTGGAGACGGAATGTCGATACTACCGGCAGTTGTTTGAATGGGCCCCGGACGGTTATCTAGTTACGGATGTAACGGGCGTTATCAAGGACGCCAACCGGGCCGCTGAAACTAGCCTGAACCAGAGCCTCGATTTCCTGAAAGGCCAATTTATCAGCAGTTTTATCAGTAAAGAGGCCAGGGTCCCATTTCAAGATTATCTGCACTATTTGCAGGATAGTCGGGTGGCGGCCTATGAAGCGTTGGAGACGATGATCCAACCGCACGAGTTGTCTACTTTTCCGGCTACATGGGCCGTAACTCGGCTTAGGGGTAGAGATCAGCGGGTTATTGGTTTTGGTTGGATGCTCCAGAAAGCCGGTCCAGCCCCCTTGGCCGAGCCGCCTGCACCGAATGCGGCTCGGCCTTTGAAGCCGCAAATTCCAATCCATCCGGCTGAACTAAGCGAGACCAATCGCCAACTTCGTCAGGAAATCGAACGGCGAATAAAGATGGAAGCCGAGTTACAAGAGAGTGAAGCCCGTTATCGGGCTATCATCGAAGATAATTCCGAGCTAATTTGCCGGCTTAAACCGGACGGTACGTTGACCTTTGTCAACACGGCCTTTTGCCGCTACTTTGGCAAAAAGGCCGATGAGTTAATCGGTCGTAGTTTTTTCCCCATTGTGCCTCCAGAAGATCGCAAATTATTGGAGCAGTATCTGGCCTCGTTAAATTTCGGTCAGCCATCCGGCAACATCGAACATCGGGTCATTCTACCCAATGGCGAAGTTCACTGGCAGCGCTGGTCCGATCGCTTGATTTTTGATCAAGACGGCTGTCTGGTGGAAATCCAATCGGTAGGCCGCGATATCACCGATCGAAAACAGGTGGAATTAGCTTTGGTTGAAGAACGCAGGCTGCTGCGGACGCTGATCGATAGTTTGCCGGACTCGATCTATTTCAAAGATACGCAAAGCCGATTTATCATCGGGAACCAGGCCGTAGCCCGGCTGATGGGGGCTCGCTCCGAGGAAGAGCTGGTCGGTAAAACTGATTTCGACTTTTACCCGCGAGATCTGGCGGCTATCTATTACGCCGACGAGCAAGCCGTGGTAAAATCAGGCCAACCCTTGGTGGGGAGAGAAGAGCCGGTACTTAATCAGTTAGGGGAGCGCCGCTGGCTGTCAACCACAAAGCTGCCCTTGCGAGACCAAAGCGGCAAGGTCATCGGCATGGTCGGCATTGGCCGGGATATTACCCAGCACAAAGAGCTGGAGGAAGCCTTATACCAAAAGACGGCCGAACTTGAGGCTATCTTTAGAACTATTCCGGATGCGGTGGTTTTTGCCAACACCAGCCGGCAGATTATGAAGATCAACCCGGCCTTTACCAGCTTATTTGGCTATGATATTGTGGATGTGTTTAGCCGGAAAATCCACATGCTCTACGTTGCTCAGGAAGATTATGAAAAACTGGATCCAATCCGGTTCAGCGCCAAGACCGTCGACAATCCCGATCCCTATGAAGTGATCTATCGCTGTAAAAATGGGGATGTCTTTATCAGTGAGACGGTGAGCGCAATGGTTAAAGATCACGAAGGGCGGCTGCTCGGTTTTCTCAAAATCATCCGGGATATCTCTGAGCGCAAAAAGGCCGAATTGGAAAAAGCTCAACTCTTTGAGGCCGTTAGCCAGCAGCGCGAGCAGTTGCGGGCGCTGACCGGGCGTTTGGCCGAAACGCAGGAAGCCGAACGAAAAGCCCTGGCCCGCGAATTACATGATCAGGTGGGACAAAATTTAACCGCGCTCGATCTTAATCTCAATATCATTTCCAGCCGGATCAACAGTACTTATTTTGAAGAAAAAGATACGGTTCAAGCCCGCCTGAATGACTCATTGGATCTAATCGAGCAGACGGCCGAGCGGATTCGGGGCTTGATGGTCAATTTGCGCCCCCCGGTATTAGATGACTACGGGTTGGTGGCGGCCCTGCACTGGTATGGCGAGCAGTTTGCCTCACGGGTCAACTTCGCCGTTAAAATTCAGGGAGAAGAGCCGTCTCCGCGGCTGTCCGGCCTGCTTGAAGATACCCTGTTTAGAATTACTCAGGAAGCTTTGACTAATGTCGCCAAGCACGCCCAGGCTAATCAAGTGTTAATCACCGTAGAAACCGATAATGAGTTTGTCCGGCTGCAAATTTCGGATGATGGGGCCGGTTTTGATCTGGGCCAGTGGGTTGGCGGCTCTAAGCGAAAAAATTGGGGCCTGGTGACGATGATCGAACGCGCCGAGGCCATTGGCGGCTACTGCCAGATTGAGTCACAGTTTGGGCAAGGAACGCAAGTGACGGTAGAACTGCCCCGAACGACTTTGCCGATGCGTAGCGTTGAACCTATTTTTTAGGGGCGAAAAACTCGCCATATGGATAGTGCTAACCGGTTGGTTTTGTATTACACTATAACATAAGTAGCTATTCAATGTCATTAAGTAGCTATTACCATTTGATCGTTGGCGTTTAGTTGTGGGCGGATGGATCGCTAACACGCGTTAATCGATTTGATTTCTCTACTCTACTTTGATAAATTCGCCCCAAACGTACAAAATCGGGGCTTTATTCCCTCACTGCCCATTTCAACTTTCGACAGACTGAAATTCCAGCTCGTGATTAGCCCCAACTGAACTCAACAATGGCTAAATACAAAGTTAATCAATGAACACCGATGGAATTATCCAGGAACTGAATAGCGCACCGGCCTCCGTTCGGCGGCCAGTGGTGGCCGGCCAGTGGTATCCCCATCAGCCGGAGACGTTGGCCCAAACCGTTGACACCCTGCTAAATCTGGCCGAACCGATCGATGGGCAGCCGCTTGGCCTGGTTGTGCCTCATGCCGGTTACGCATTTTCCGGCGCAGTCGCGGCCAGCGGCTTTAGGCAGTTGTGGGATGGAGATTATCAGGTAGCCGTCATTATCGCCGCTGATCACCGCCCTCCTTTGTCGCAGCCGATCGCGGTATGGGCTGCCGGCGGCTTTGCGACGCCGTTAGGCGTTGTGCCAATTGACGAGCCCCTGGCCGCAGCCTTGATCGAGGCCGACCCGCGGATTCGGGTTGATCCGGCGGCGCATCTGAATGAACACCCCATTGAGATCGAGCTGCCGTTTCTGCAACGGGTTTGCCCCCACTGCCGCATTATCCCGATCTTGATGAGTTCCGCTGATGACGAGACGGTGGCGATCCTGACCAAAGCGCTGCTCAAGGTGCTACCCAAACAGGGGGTGGTGGTGATTGCCTCGTCCGATCTGGCCCATTACCCTAAATTTGAGGACGCCGTCCGAGTGGATCAAACCACGCTAGCCGCCATCGAAACCGGCCGGCCGGTGGAAGTCCGAGCCGCTACCGCCCAAATGATAGCCGAGGGGGTGTCTAACCTGAAGACCTGCGCCTGTGGGCTGGGGCCTATATTAGTCACAATGGGCGTTGCCGCCGGACTAGGGGCTGATACCACCACGCTGCTGCATTACGCCAATTCCGGCCACTCGCCGCGAGGCAGTCTGGATAAGGTGGTCGGCTATGGAGCGGTAATGATGTGGCGTTATCAGCCGCTCACCCTAACATCTGAGCAGCAGCAAAACTTGCTCAAGCTGGCCCGCCTGGCAATAAGCAATTATCTTCAATCAGCTTTGATGCCTGACTGGCCCCCGTTTGATGCGGCTTTGCTGCGCCGGGCCGGCGCATTTGTTACGCTGCGCAGCCCTGAAAAAGGGCCAACTGACCGGCTCGCCCCCCCCAGCGGCGCCGCTCCCGCACTGAAATTAAGGGGCTGTATGGGCCATGTGACGGCCGACCTACCTTTGTACCAGGTGATTCAAAATGTGGCCATCAGCGCCGCCACCGCCGATCCACGCCTGCCGCCGGTCACGATTGAAGCATTGGATGATATCGTGATCGAAATTTCTATCCTATCACCCCTACGGCGCATTACCCGACTGGAGGACATCGAGATTGGACGCCAGGGCTTGCTCATTAGCCAAAACGAACGGCGGGGCTTACTTCTGCCTGAAGTCGCCGAGCACGCCGGTTGGGATCGCCAGACATTTTTGGAAAATTTGTGTCGCAAAGCGCAGCTGCCCCCTCAAGCCTGGCAGCAAGGGACCGCTTTATATGGCTTTACGACCTTAAAATTTAAAGAGTAAAAACAAAATAGATCAGGGCCAACGACGGCTCAGGGAGGTTAATGATGACTCACTTATACGTTGAACTATATGATCAGCCACACGCGCAGTTTCCTTGCTACACGCTAGATGACCACGATGTAAACCAGCGCCAGTATTTTCACAATTTGACTCACCATGAGGCAGCCGATAAGGCCGTTCGGGTGGTGATTAAACCGGGCGACGAGTATCGCACCGGGGATCACATTCGTCTCATGCGGGAAGTGGGACGTCCCCACACCGACACGGTGGCGATCGATCCGGTCATTGCCGATGATGTCGATCTGAACCAACTCTATTATGAGGTCCAGGCCACTGAAAACCGGACTGCGGCAGTATTGATTGTAACCAGCCCTAACCCGGACAGCGGCTATCGCCTGCGGGTCAGCCTTTTTAAGGATGCCGAGCAACAGTTGCCCTCGCTGCTATTTTATGATTGGGAATATCCCAGCCAGACGCGTCCGATTGATTTAAACCGTTTCCATTTTGCCCACAAAACAGCTATTATCACCATCGAGTCGGGGCCAAATTACCAAGACGGGGATCGTATTTTGCTTAGAGAAGGAGCCGCCGCCAGCAGCCGGACTCATGCTCTGGAGCCAGGGAGTTACGATTTGCACCAACTGATGCCGGAACGAAAAGCAGTGACCGAGGCGCCCCTGATTCGTACACGGCGAAACTGGGCCGAATTATTAGCCGGACTTGAATTTGATCTTCGACCACGAGTGGTCATTAGATAAAAACGCACATCAGGAGAGAAATAATGAATGATGAGGTGCTCGACCAGCAGCTTGAGAGCATCTTTCGGCAGTTAAGCCAACTACAGGAAACGCCGGTTTCTTTAACCAACTTTAGTCAGAGGGTTGAAGAAATATCGACCGCTTTAAAGGAATTTCAACTTATTCAGACCGATATTCGCCGCCAGAGTTTGGCAGCTCTGGCGGCAAGCGAAAATTATAATCAAGCGATTCTGGATGGCATCAAAGCCCATGTCGCTGTGCTGGATAAAGAAGGCGCCATTACGGTGGTGAATGACGCCTGGAAGCGGTTTGCTCGAGAGAATGGCGATCCTGCGCTAGCCCATACCTGCGTAGGCATAAATTATCTGGCCGTTTGCCGTCGAGCGGTGAGCCGAGGCAGCACCGAAGCGGCTGAAGCGCTGGCTGGTCTTCAATCGATTTTAGCCGGCGCTGAGGATTACTTTAACCTTGAATATCCCTGCCACTCGCCCACGAAACAAGCCTGGTATATTCTACAAATCGCCCCGTTAACTAAGGACGGCGAGGGGGCCGTGGTGATTCATATCGACATTACCGCTCGAAAATTAGCCGAAGAGATGCTGCTTAGAGAACATAGCTTGCTCCGAACACTGATCGATCATCTACCAGATTATATTTATTTCAAAGATGTTAAGGGGCGCTTTATCGTGGTTAATCAAGCTTCAGCCCAGATCATGGGTGCAGCGTCACCGGATGAGGTGGTTGGGAAGACCGATTTCGATTACTATCCGGATGAATTTGCGGCTGAGTACTACCGCGACGAGCAATCGATTTTTGCCGATGGGCAGCCGCTGACGGGCAAGGAAGAGCCTCATATCGATGCCATGGGTCATCACCGGTGGGTGTTAACTACCAAAATACCAATGAAGAATGAGGCGGGAGAGGTTATAGGACTGGTTGGCATCAGCCGGGATATCACTGAACGAAAGAAGATTGAACTAGAAAAAGAGCAGTTGATCAAAGAGATTAGCCAGCAGCGCCAACAACTTCGCGCATTAACCGGCCGGCTAGCCGAAGCGCAAGAAACGGAACGAAAAAATTTGGCCCGAGAACTGCACGACCAAGTTGGCCAAAGTTTAACGGCACTCACGCTCAATCTCAGTGCGGTGCAAACCCGCATCAAAAACAGTTCGCCTCAACCGGGGGCCCCCACCATATCATTGCTTGACGACTCAATTGCGCTGCTAGAGCAGACAACGGAATGTATTCAAGATGTCATGGCCGATTTGCGACCGCCGGTTCTAGATGATTATGGGTTGGTGGCTGCCATCCGTTGGTATGGCAAACAACTGGCCGGCCGGGTCAAGTTTAAGTTTGCCGTCAATGGTCAAGAACCTAACCCTCGGTTAGCCCCGGCCAAAGAACATACGCTATTTCGAATTGCGCAGGAAGCGCTATTGAATGCCGCCAAACATGCCCAGGCTAAGAAGGTTAACGTTATTCTTGAGACAGAAGAAAAGTGGGTCCGCATGGTGGTTACTGATGATGGCCTGGGGTTTGAACTTCAAGGGCCAATCGACCAACGTAGTTGGGGTCTGCTAACCATGAAAGAACGCGCGGAGGCTGCTGGCGGCAGTTGGCGCATCGAGTCGCAGCGAGCCCAAGGCACTCACGTTATGGTTGAGGTACCCCGATAGCCTCATCCACTGGACCTATTCACTGACCTTAGTACAGCGTAAATTAAGTTTTGGGGGGTTATGGTCATGGCGAGGAGGAACGACGAAGCCATCTCCACGTTCGGAGGAGGAGATGGCTTCGCTTCGCTTGCCATGACAAAAGCTTAATTACTTAATTTACAGTGTACTTAGCCACCCGACCAGGTAAAAAACTAACCATTCGACTAGTGAAATGTCCATTCAACTGACTGTTGTTTCCTTAAAAACTTTGCAGTATTCTTTTACTATAAGGATCGAGGTCGCACTGATATAAGCTAATGGTTTATTACGAACTTAACAAATCAAACGCGCATATTATTGAGACCCGCCTTATGCTGTGTGGCTGCTGACCATGTTCAGTAAAGCATGGTTAGTGAGTAAGCCAAGCGTATCTCTCCCTATTTGTTACTGTCTCCCCAGATGTCGAAACGTCTGGGGAGATTTTTGTGCAAGGAAAATGATCGTAAAAGGGGTCAGCCGTCGATTATGCGCTTAAATCCTAGCAAATCATTAAGCGTTATTCCATAAAATCGACCCCATTTCGCCTCACTTTGCCTCGGAAAGGGTCAGTAGTCTATATAGCCCGTTGACATATTTCTAGGGATGTAATATCATCAAACTAGTATAAAACCTTAATGCTACAGGAAGAATCCCGCCAATATGGACGGTCTAAAGTGTGATGTCTGTGGCTTTGTCAACCCCTCAGACCATTTTTTTTGCGGCTCATGCGGAACCGAAATTACGGCCGCTGATCGGGCCACTTCCCTAATCAATGCCCCGCTGCAAGGGGATCGCCGGCAGGTAACGGTTATCTTCGCCGATATATCCGGTTTTACGGCGCTCAATGACGCGGCTAAGACGCCGGCCCAAGTCGAACAGGTGGTTCGCTTGATCAACGCGCTGCTCAGCGAACTTAGTGAAGCCATTTATGAGTACGACGGCTACATCGATAAGTATGTTGGCGATGAAATAATGGCCCTCTTCGGCGCGCCGACCGCTCACGAAAATGATCCGGAGCTAGCCTTGCGAGCCAGTTTGTCGATGATGGAACGGCTCAAAAAATTCAACGATAATCCACCGATGCCGCTGCCCAAACCATTAGGCATCCATATGGGCGTCAATACGGGCATGGTTATTGCGGGTATGGTCGGCACCGACCGTAAACGTTCGTATACCGTGATGGGCGACGCAGTTAATGTGGCCGCCCGCTTAGAATCAGCCTCGATTAGAGGCGAAATTCTGGTTAATGAGGATACCTATAATCTCACCAACCGTCTCTTTACATTTGAAGAACGCGAGCCGATTCAGGTTAAGGGTAAGGCCAAGCCGCTGAAAGTCTACCTGTTAAAGGGCGCTCGCGATTTAAGCCAAACCCAACGCGGATTAACCGGGATGGAAGCGCCACTGATCGGGCGAGAGCAAGAAGTGGAAGCGCTAACCACGGCTTATGGCCAACTGTATCAGGGCCGGGGGGGGATTGTCACGGTTAACGGCGATGCCGGACTGGGCAAAACGCGTTTAATTGCTGAAGTGATGAAAGCGGTTAAACAAGACGAGCCGGATCAGGTGGCCCGCTGGCTTTTTGGTCGAGGGCTGGCCTACCGGCAATCTTTTGCCAATCGGCTTTTTGTCGATATTCTTTACAGTTACCTTCAAATTCCAGAGAATGCCGACGATACCCAGGTTAAGCTTAAACTTGAAGCAATGGGCGATGAACTTTTCAAACAGCGCAAAGAGGAGGTTATTCCTTACCTGGCAGCTATGTTGGGCGTTAAACTCGACAGCGATGTGACGGGCGACCTGCCGCTTAACGACCCTCAAATTCTGCAGCGGCGTATTTTTGTTGCCATGGGCGAATGGGTGGAAGCCCTGATCACTCGGCAGCCGCTAGTGCTTGTTTTTGAAGATTTGCACTGGGCTGATCCCAGTTCGGTGCAGTTGATTGAGTTTTTATTCACCCTCACCGTCTACAATCCCATCTTAATCATCTGCGTGACACGTTTAGAACGAGACACCGCTTTTTGGAAGGTAAAAGTGGCCAGCGCCGAAGAAGCGAGCGAGCAATTTCAAGAATTGACCTTGTGGCCGCTCACGAATGAGGAAAGCCGGCAAGTGATTAAACATCTGCTTAAGATCGATCCGCTGCCGCGCGAGTTGGAAGATCTGTTGCTCAGCCGGGCGGAAGGCAACCCGCTGTTTCTGGAAGAGGTTATTCGCAGCTTAATTGAAGAAGGCGTCATCGAGCGCGTTGATGACCAGTGGAAAATTACCCGGCCAGTCACCGAAATTGAAATCCCCAATACGCTACAGGGCGTTCTCACCGCTCGTATCGATCGCTTGGAAGAGCCGGTTAGGCGGGTGCTGCAAATTGCGGCTGTAATTGGCCGAGTTTTCCCCCATTTTATTTTGTCACCCATCGTCAATGATCCTGAGATTCTAGGAAAAGCGCTGGAACAACTGGAAATCGCCGATCTTATCGAAGTTAAGACTCGCGAACCTGAACCGGAATATATGTTTAAGCATGTGCTCACCTATGAAACGGCTTATAATTCGCTCCTGCACCAACAACGACAACTGATTCACAAACAAATTGGCGATTACCTGTCGCGACAATATTGGTTGTTGGGGGAAGAGTACGCCCCCAACGTGGCCGAACATTATGAGAAAAGCGAAATTTGGGACCGGGCGCTGCGTTATCTGCTTCGAGCAGCCGTAGCCGCTATTCAATCATTTGCCAACCAGCAAGCCATCAGTTTTTACTCGCGGGCGCTTGAGGTAGCTGGGATCCTCGGCACGCGGGTTGATGAAAAGACCTTTTTGGAAATTTACGAGGGGCGCGCCAAAATCTACACCCGTCTAGGCGAAATCCAAGAAGCGATGACCGATTACGAAGCCATGCTGGCCAAGGCCACCCAGTTGCATGACGACGCGGCTCAAATGCGGGCGCTCAATGGCAATGGCGCCCTGCAAGCCAGTCATCACAATTTTACATTAGCCTCTCAATATTTCCAGAAAGCATTAACTGTGGCACGCCGGATTGGCGATAAAAGCGGCATTGCCGACACGCTTAACCAGTTGGGCAATTTTTACTATCAAATGGGCGAACTAGACTTGGCTACCTCATGTTATCGGGAAGCCAGCGAATCTAGCACGAGTGTTAATTATGATCTGGCCTACTTGACTGCCGAAGATGGGTTAGCCAAAATCATGCTTGAACAAGGTGAAATTAGGGCCAGTTTAGATCGCTATGAGAAAGATATTATGCCGCTAAGCCGTCGTTTGGGGTATCGCAGCGGCTTGATGAACTCGTTATATTCGGTTTTGATGGGTCAGGTTTTTATTGCCAATTACCAAGAAGCTGACGCCACCGCTCAGGAATTATTAGAACTGCACAAGAAATCCGGCGATTTTTACCGGGTGCCACTAATCAAATATTATCAAGGGCTGGCCCTACTCTATCAGGGTTATCTTGACGAGGCCCATGAAACGCTGCAAGAAGGCTTGACTTTAGCTGAAGAGCAAGAACAAAAATCTTCTATTGCTCTGGGCCTGGCCTGGATAGGTTATTCTAATTTAACCGTTGGTCAAACCGAGGAAGGCTTACGACAAGCCGAACAAAGTGTGCAGTTGGCCCATGAACTTGGCTCCCCCTTATATGTAATGAGAACACAGTCGATTCTGGGTACAGCTTATCGGCACCTTAACCGATTAAACGAGGCCGTCATCGAGTTAGAAAATGTGCAGGTTAACGCCCACAATATGGGTTTCACGTCCGATGAAGTCATGATCCTATACCAGCTCATCCGGGCCTACATCGATATCAATGAATGGGACAAGGCTCAAAACCGATTATCCCATCTCTTAGCGTTAGCTTCGGCCAGTGATATGCAAGAGTTTGTGGCGCGGGGATTGTGGCTGCAATCCATCTTAGCCACTCACAACCAACGCTATGATGAGGCGATTGAAATCATCAACCAAGCCGCTCAGGTAGCGCACGAAACCAACAGCCGCTTAGTCCAATTTCCCATCCAAATCCAGAGGGCGCATATCTACCAATGCGCCGCAAATCTGACCGCCGCCCGAGAGGCCGTGACCAAGGCTCAGACCAGCCAGGGCGATTTGCTGAATCATCTAGCTTCGGCCGAAATTCGTCAAACCTTTCTGACCCATTCTTATGCCGATAAGCTGCGCGAGATCGCCGGAGCCGTAGCCGTTGCGCCTACCTCGTGAAAAGATGATAGACCGTGGGTCAGGATTTAGTCGAAAAAATCAAAGCGTTTTGTCAGCAAAATAGACTAATTACCCCAGAAGATACGTTACTTGTTGGCGTGTCAGGGGGGCCTGATTCGCTGGGCTTGCTGCATATCCTAACCAAACTATGTCACGATTTTAAGTTAGCTCCGCCGGCTGTGGCTCATCTAAACCACCAGTTGCGCCATCCAGACGCCGACATTGAAGCAGGCTTTGTCCGCCATATAGCCGAGCAATGGCGCTTACCGTTTTTTTCAGAAGCACGCCCCGTAGCTGACCTGGCGGCGCAGCGCCAGCAATCTCTTGAAGAAACGGCGCGACAAGTTCGATATGCTTTTTTATGGTCTCTAGCCGACCAAATTGGGGCTAATAAAATTGCGGTGGGCCATAATGGCGATGATCAGATTGAAACCGTACTCATGCATTTTTTACGCGGCTCCGGTTTGACCGGACTGCGGGGTATGGCCCCACAAGTGAATATTGCCTTGCTACCCCTTCATCCGTACGACACGATACCGGCATCTTCCAAACCGGTCATGTTGATCCGCCCTCTACTTGACACTCCCCGTCTCGAAATAGAAACCTACTGTCGCGCCCACCAGCTCACTCCGCGTTACGATAGTTCTAACCAGGATACCACCTTCTTCCGAAATCGCTTACGGCACGAGTTGTTACCATATCTAGAGACTTACAATCCGAATATTCGACGGCTGCTTCATAATACGGCCAAAATTGCGACTGGGGAGATCGAACTGGTCGATCAGCAAATCGAGCAAGTTTGGCCAGACCTGGTTACTGAAGTAACGACCCAAAACATCGATTTTATCCGTGAAAACTGGTTAAATTTACCGATTGGTTTAAAGCGAGCCACACTCAGGCGAGCCATTTACCTGTTACACGGTCATCTGTTTAATATTACGTTTGACCATATCGAAAATGCCATCGAGGTGCTGGAAAAAGGGCAAACCGGCGCTTTAATGACCTGGCCCGCTGGGCTAACTATCCGGCTCACCTACAAGACCATCTCTTTGACCTTAAATTCCGCCGCCGCGTGGGATGGGGCTTTAGATGATGATCAACCGGCTATTAGCCGGCCGCTGGACATAAAGCTACCAGGCTTGACGCCGCTACCGTCAACCAACTGGCAGTTAAAGGCCACCCTCGTGCCGATGACGCCGGCTATGTGGCCGCAAATCAAGCAAGCCACTCGCTGGGAGGCTTATATCGATGCCGTCGTTGTTGGCAACAGGCTCAAGCTGCGGACGCGGCAGCCCGGCGACCAATTTCGTCCTCTGGGTGCGGGTCACAGTAAAACGATCAAAACGTTTATGATCGATGCCAAAATTCCAGCAGCGTATCGCCGCCGGCTGCCTATCCTGGTGGCTGATGAGCAAATTCTGTGGCTGTGCGGCTACCGGCTGGATGATCGAGCTAAGGTCACTGAACAAACCCGGCAACTGGTTCATTTTACGTTTGAGCGTATCTAATCAGCAGATCATCCAACTGGTCCGCGGCCATTTTGATAAAGCCCAAGCTATCTAAAGGGCTAATAACTAAAATCAGCGCTTTGCAATCCAAGACAGATTTGAATATAATATCCTTTCGTCTTTAGGAGAGGAATGAGAATAACTTGCTTTTTGCCCATCGCCGGATGGCCAAATTCGGCGGATTTAGTCCTGTTTAGGCTCAAAATCCAATCCAAACTGAGCTGCACAGGGAAGTTATTTAATCTCTAATCCTTAGAGGCGTTGGTAATCGAGGGGGGACATTTTTACCATGCACGTTTTACTCGTTGAAAACGATGATTTAGATCCAACCACATCATTACTGTACAGCTTAGAAGAGGGTGGGTATGAAGTTTGTTTAGCTCACACCCCATCGTCGGCAGCCCAAAAAATACTATCGGTCTGGCCTAATCTAATTGTTTTTAATCCCGCTCAGAGTCTAAATGTCATCGACTTTAAAGAAGCGCTTGATAAAACTGAACTGGGTGTACCCTGTATTGTCGTTGGTACTGAAACGCAAAATCAAACTGTACCGGATCACAACCTTATTTTACTCGATCCCAGTCAGGTTCAGGATTTAGATCAGCGCATCCAAGAAGCAGCGATCAATCAAAAAGATCGATTTCTTCGGCTGCCGACTTTTATCGTTGATTTTCAGAAACAGACTATTCTGCGCGGTACAGAGCGCTTTGCGCTAACACCTAAAGAGTTTAAACTGTTTAAGTTACTGATAGACTACACCAATCAAATTCTTAAGCGAAAGACGATTATGCAAGAGGTCTGGGAAACTGATTATATGGGCGACACGCGAACGCTTGATGTTCATATTCGCTGGCTGCGAGAAAAAATCGAAGAGAATCCCAGCAGACCTAAGTATCTAATTACTGTTCGCGGCGTCGGATATCGTTTTTCGACCGATTGTAACTAATCCAGAGACGATCGTGAAAAAGAAAAAGCACCGGCTCTGGTGCTTTTTTTGTAGATACCTATGAGTTATCAACCCTTCGGCAATCTCACCCATCAAGTAGGTCGAATACTATTTTTTATCATTCTATGTTCGTTTCAAGCCTGTAGCCGCGCAGCTATTGCCCCAACCCCGGCCCTGGTTACCCCTTCTCCTACAACGCCGACAGCCACATCTTTGCCGTCGCTTAATATCGATTTTGATCACTTGCCGCTTTATACACACCCCAGCCAGCGCTTTACGGTCCAATACCCCGCTGATTGGCAAATCGTTGAACGAGCTGATGGCGTCATTTTTCTAGATCCGAATAACCGCGCCGGGTATAGCGTCATCTTTGAAGACGCCGGCCAAATCTACACCGAAGAAGACCTCAACCACGAGCTCGTTACTTTTGTGGCTCGTAACTTTTTGGACGAAAACGCCGATTTTCGTCCCATCAGCCAAACTACCACACCCGAGGGCATGGTTGTGGCTCAATTTTCCTCTATCGACCCCCATCTAGGGCCAGCTACTAGCGAATTACGCCTTTTTCAGACCAACACCATCGTTTTTATTATTCACATTAGTACCTTGAAAGAAAACTGGGCCAGCACCAGCAAGCAGTTGCAAACTCTGGCCGATAAATTCACGCCCCTTGATACCACTTCCGATTTAGCCACGGCTCAACCGACTGCGGAACCGGAATGGACCCTCATCGGCCCAAAGAGTCAGGAATTTGGTTTTCTCTACGCCAGCGATTGGGACATTTTGGAACAACAGGAGAATTCGATTACCGTCGTTCATCGGGATACCGAGATGATGTTTAACGCCAGCAAATTTAGCTGGCCCAATGCAGCAGTCGATCCCCAGGCCGCCCAAAAAGCGGCTACTGAGCATATTGAAGATCTGTCGAAAACCGTCAAAAATATGCGTAGTTTGCCAGCCAAACCGTTCCCGGTGGCGGATGTCAACGGCGTGACCATCGACTTTTTGTATACCGATGATCAAGGCCGCGATATAGCTGGGTCGGTCATTACCGCCGTTAACAAAGGTCAAATGTACAAAATGGTGTTTATGGCTCCGGCTGACATTTACGACGCTGCGCTCGCATGGTTCAACCCCATGCAGCGAAGCTTCTCGTTCCTCACGCCCGATAAAATCGAGACCAAAGAACCATAAAGGCGGTTACTAATCAATGGACTTTCCCTCGGAAATCCCTCTCTACGAAAGAGTTTACATCGTTGTCCGGCATATTCCCGCCGGCAAAGTAGCCACTTATGGCCAAATCGCCGGCATAGTAGACGGCTGCACCGCGCGGATGGTGGGTTATGCGTTGGCCGCGCTCGGCCCCAATACCACCGTACCCTGGCAGCGGGTTATCAACAGCCAGGGCAAGATCAGCCCGCGTTCCGGCGGGATTGGCAGTGCTCTTCAACGCCAAATCTTGGAAGCGGAGGGCGTTGTGTTCGATGCACGGGGCAAAGTGGATTTGGCAAAATATGGCTGGGCCGGCTTTGAGATGGGGTAATCATCTCTTCAAACTTTCACCTTTTTCTTGAACGTGCTATACTGAATCCAGCAATTTAAATCAATCAGAATAACGTAGGTGCATCATTAGCAAGATATTAATGGTTGAAGACAACGAACAGAATGCCTTGCTGATAAGGCGAATCCTCGAAGCAAGAAACCACCAAATTATCCACGCCAATGATGGTGAAAGTGGGTTACAGGCAGCTATCGATGAAATACCCGAGCTCATTTTAGTCGATTTGGGATTGCCCGATATTGATGGGCAGACCTTGGTGGCTTTTTTCAAACGGACGCCTGAGTTGGCCGGGATTCCTATTGTGGCGGTAACTGCCTGGCCGGAAGATACCGCCAGAGAAATGGCCCAGGCTTACGGCTGCAATGGCGTTATTACTAAGCCCATTAATGCCCGAACCTTTGCCGATCAGATAGCCGCCTTTATTGCCGGATCATAATCCCGTGACAGCAAATCGCCGAAAACGGTCCACTTGCAGCGATCGTTGGTCAGCTAGCAATGGTCTATGGAGTTAAAGGTAATTTTGCGGCCTTACCCACCAGTCTCTCAGTTTAGGGGAATCCGAATTTTACGCTGCCCGTAGCGAATTTCAGACTCGACGGGCAGTTTTAATTTTTCAATAAGCTTCATCAGCCGCACGTTCTCGGCCAAGACCCAGCCAGTAAAGTGAGTGATGCCTATCTGGCGGGCTTTTTCGGCCAAAATCTCCAGCATTCTGCGCGCCAGACCATTGCGTTGACTATCATCTCTAACCACCACCGCCACTTCAGCTTCGGTATCATCAGGCGTAGCTCTGGCAAAACGCACTACGCCGACCGCGTGCTCCTGGCCATCCTCTTCGATGACCGTCGCCACAACAGCGACTTGTAAGGCTGGATTCAGCGTTGATAAAGCTTTCGCCTCTTTCCAAATCCGCTCTTTAGGTAGTTTGTCGGTATAAAGATGAAACCGCAGCCGTTTGGCCTCAAATGACAAATGGTTAAACAGATCGACCAGAAGCGCGGCATCGTCTTGGTGAACGTATCTAAAATTGATCTGCTGGCCTGTACGAGTAGTAAAACTGCCAAGGCTCTCCATAGTCAAACCTTTATCCCCATCAAGCCTAATCGAAGACGTATCGGCCTGATATCCAAACAGTGCCGCCAACATGACGACAATATTAATTCGTGCTATACTTTCGTGATAAATTGCACAGAAAATATTATTTGCACGTTGCTACTTTATCACTATACACAATGAGGTGAAAAATACTAATGCGCTATCAATTGCTTGGCAAGGCCAACCTGAATGTCTCTCGATTTTGCTTAGGCACCATGACGATGGGCTGGACAACCGATAAGGAAACATCGTTTGCCATTATGGACTTCGCTCTTGAGCACGGGATAAATTTTTTTGATACGGCCGACATCTATTCCTTTTGGGCTGATAACAACGACGGCGGCGTTTCTGAAGCCTGGATTGGCGAATGGTTGGTCTCGCGCCAGGCTCGTGATAAAGTCATTATCGCCACTAAAGCTCGAGGCCGCATGTGGGACGGTTCCGACGGCGAAGGCCTCAGCCGCGGACATCTACTGCGAGCGGTAGAAGACAGTCTCAAACGGCTGCAAGTTGACACCATCGACCTCTACCAAAGTCACTGGCCCGACGAGGATACCCCGATTGAGGAAACGCTACGAGCCTATGAAGCCATGATTAGCCAGGGCAAAGTACGCTATATCGGCTGCTCTAATCACACCCCCTCACAGCTTCGCCAGGCGCTTGCCGTTAGCGCCGAGCACAATTTACCATGTTATGAGTCCGTTCAGCCCCATTATAATCTAGTTCATCGCCTTGAATATGAAGCGGAGATGATGGGTCTCTGCCGGGAAGAAACGATGGGCGTCATTCCTTACAGTCCTCTGGCCGGCGGCTTTCTGACCGGCAAATACAAACGCACCGGCGAAATTCCCGCTCAAAGCCGGGGCTACGGCAACGCCCGGATGAAACCCTATATGAACGACCAAGGCTATGCGATTATCGACGCTCTGGACCAGCTAGGGCAGCAGCACGATGCCTCGCCTGCTCAAATTGCGTTAGCCTGGCTTTTGGCCAATCCAACGGTGACCTCGGCCATTGTCGGCGCTAATCGGATTTCACAGTTGGCCGAGTCGCTCAAAAGCATCGAAATCTCCCTGTCTGTCGAAGAAAAAGCCAGGCTCGACCAGTTACGCAGCCCAACCTAAAAAGAGGCCCCTATTTTGGTGACGCGTTTTTTAGCTCGTTTTGAGCTAAAGAACTAGACACGGATCGGCTGAATAAAACCCGAAAGGGAGCACCATGAAATTCACCAGCACTCAGATCGAATTGGCCCAAACCCTGGATCATCAAGACAAACTCGCCCCACTTCGAGACGAGTTTGTCATTGCCGACCCTGATCTTATTTACCTCGACGGCAACTCGCTGGGCCGGCTGCCCAAACGCACCGGCCGGGTCATGCAGGCTGCCATCGAGGACGCCTGGGGACGGCGGCTTATCCGCGGGTGGAACGAAGGGTGGATTCAAGCCCCGTTTGAGCTTGGCGCAAAAATCGCCCAACTGATCGGCGCTGAAGCGGACGAAGTCATCATCACCGACTCGACTTCGGTTAATCTCTTCAAATTGGTGGTCGCCGCGCTTAAAGCGAGACCGGGCCGGCCCAAAATTGTCAGCGATGCATTTAACTTTCCATCCGATTTGTATGTTATCCAGGGTGTTATCGAGCTCCTAGAGCAGCAGCACCGGCTGGAACTCATTCCCTCTGCCGACAGTCTGACCATCGCTCCGGAAGCCATCGAGGCCGCAATTGATGCGGAGACCGCTTTAGTGAGTTTGACTCATGTCGCGTTCAAGAGTGCATTTATGCACGATATGGCTGCGGTAACCGAGCAAGCGCATCGGACAGGAGCTTTAATGCTGTGGGATTTGAGCCATTCGGTCGGCGCTGTGCCAGTTGATTTGAACGGCGCAGGAGTCGATTTGGCGGTGGGTTGTACTTACAAATATCTTAACGGTGGACCTGGGTCCCCCGCTTTTTTATACGTTCGGCGAGATTTACAGGCAGAACTGCGGCAGCCCATTTGGGGCTGGCTGGGCGCGGCCAATCCCTTTACATTTGACCTGAATTATACACCTGCCCCCAACATCGGCCGTTTTTGGGTCGGCACACCGCCGGTGCTCTCACTTAAAGCGATTGAGCCGGCTATCGAACTTCTATTGGCCGCAGGCATTGACCGGCTGCGGGCTAAAAGTATGGCGCAAACGGAGTACCTAATTTTCCTGGCAGATCAGTGGCTGGCCCCCCTTGGCTTTGCGGTTGGTTCGCCCCGGCAGGCCAACCGGCGCGGTTCGCACGTGTCGCTGCGCCACCCCGAAGCCTATCGCATTAACCGCGCCTTAATCGAAGCCGAACCGCCGACGCTCCAAGTCATTCCGGATTTCCGTGAACCTGATAATATTCGTTTTGGCGTGGCTCCGCTCTACAACAGTTTCGTCGACATCCACCGGGCGATGGAGCGCCTCAAGAGGATTGTCAGTGAACGGTTGTACGAAACGTTTTCGGCGAAACGGGCGGCGGTAACCTAAACTCAGGCTATCTCTCGAAACGCCGTTTGGGCCGCTTGGATGGTGGCGACAATTGCTTCTTCGGTATGGGCGGTCGATAAGAACCAGGACTCAAATTGGGATGGGGGGAAATAGACTCCTCGCTCCAGCATGGCCTGGAAAAATTTGGCAAACTGTTCCACATCACTTTTCGAAGCTGTCTCCCAATCGACCACCGGCGTGTCGGTAAAAAAGAAGCAGAACATCGCACCAGCCTGGGTCGGGTAAAGCGACACCCCGGCCGCTTCAGCGGCAGCGCTAATACCCTCGCATAATTGGGTTGTGCTTTCAACCAAGTTTTCAAAGACACCTGGCTCGGCCAACCCTTTTAAGGTCATAAGGCCGGCCGTCATGGCCAGAGGATTGCCGCTAAGCGTGCCAGCCTGATACATCGGCCCGGCCGGCGCGACTATTTGCATTATCTCTTTTCGGCCAGCGTAAGCCCCTACCGGCAGCCCGCCGCCGATCACTTTACCCAGCGCCGTCAGATCGGGCGTAATGCCAAAATACTCCTGCGCGCCACCTAACGCAACTCGAAAGCCGGTCATGACTTCATCAAAAATCAGCAGCGTCCCGTGTTGGGTACACAACCGGCGCAAACCGGCCAAATAACCATCCACTGGTGGTATAAGCCCCATATTTCCGGCCACCGGCTCAAGAATAATGGCCGCAATATCTTCATTAAATTGATTAAAAAGAATTTCAATGGCTTCTAAATTGTTATAGGGAGCAGTTAAGGTGTCTTTGGTGGCCCCTGGGGGAACGCCGGGGCTGTCGGGCAGACCAAGGGTAGCGACCCCGGAACCGGCTTGCACCAGCAAAAAATCGGCATGGCCATGGTAGTTACCTTGGAGCTTGATAATCTTATTGCGCCCAGTGTAAGCCCGAGCTAAACGTAAAACGCTCATGGTGGCTTCGGTGCCGGAGTTGACAAAGCGGACCTGCTCGGCCGAGGGGATGAGTTCACACACCAATTCGGCCAGTTCCGTCTCAATGGCAGTCGGCGCGCCATAGCTGGTGCCTCGCGTGGCCGCCTTCTGGATAGCCGCCACTACTTTTGGATGGGCGTGTCCCAAAATCAACGGCCCCCAACTAAGCACATAATCAATATAGCGATTGCCATCGACATCCCACAAAAATGCCCCCTCGGCGTGATCGATGAAAAGAGGCTGCCCGCCTACCGCTCGAAAGGCACGCGCGGGAGAGTTGACGCCGCCGGGAATAACGGCTTGGGCTGCTTTGAAAAGTTTTTCAGATTTGGTGATATTCATAGTGGCACCTTCCACAAAAGTTAGGATCGAGGTTAAATCACTTCCTTAATTGCCCACAGTGCGTAGTGCGTAGCGTATGACGCGAAAATAATATGCACTACGCAATATGCGCTATGTGACCTCGTCAAAATACAGCTCATTTATCTAAAACTCACTAACTCTATAAACTCCTAAAACTCCATAAACTCTATTGGAGCGCCGCCAGCAAGCCTTCAATAGTGTATGTCTCAGCCACAGCGTGAACCGGCACAGCCAGTTTATTAGCTGTAGTCGCGGTAATTGGGCCAATACAGACCACCTGGCTGTGTTTAAGCGCTTCGACCGGGCGCTGCCCTCTTAAACAATTGACATATCCCTGCACCGTCGATGAACTGGTAAAGGTGACGATGTCGACCGGCGGCGGAGACGTTTTGCCTTCAACCGGCACAGTCCGGTAAGCCGCAAACTCATCGACCAAAGCCCCACGTTCGATCAAACCCTCAGTTAAGGTTTTGCGAGCGATATCGGCGCGGGCCAGCAGGAAACGTTGCCCTGAAACTGAGCCGAGTTCGTCAAAAGCCGCCAGCACTCCTTCGGCTGTATACACCTCCGGCACGAGATCCGCCTTGATGCGGCGATCATTCAAAGCGGCGGCTGTCGCCGGTCCAATAGCGGCAATATTCACCGAAGCCAGGCAGCGGCTATCAAGCCCCAAACTTACCAGTCGATCCCAGAAGGCGCTGACCCCATTAGCGCTAGTCAAAACCAGCCAGTTATACGGCCGATGCGGCAGTCGATTTTGGAATTCCGGCAAATCCTGTTTGGCGCGATACGCCGCCAGAGACAGAATGGCTCCATCTAATGGTCGGTTGTCTTCGGCCGGGCGAATTTCGATAGTCGGAAAAGAGACCGGCTCGGCACCCAGGTTTCGTAGGGCGGCCATGAAGCTGGCCGCCTGGTGTGTAGGCCGAGTAACCAGGACCCGTTTGCCCAACAGCGGCGTCTGAGCCGGTTGAAACCAATCCAATTGCTCAACCAAGTCAACCACCCGGCCAACCACCACGATGGCCGGCGGAGTTAGCCGGTTTTGTTCGACCAAGTCGGCAATGGTGGCCAGGGTCGCTACAACCCGCTTCTGGCTGGGGAGGGTGCCGTTTTGCACCGCCAGAGCGGGTGTATCTGGCGACTGGCCAGCCGCCAGAAGCTTGGCCGTAATATCAGCTAGGTGTTTAGTCGCCATTAAAATGACCAGCGTTTCGACACCCGCCAGTGCGGTCCAGTTCATGCGCAGCGCCAGATTAGCTTTGGCCTGACCGCTAATGACGGCAAAGTCGGCGTTGTAATCCCAGTGGGTGACCGGCACACCCGCGTAAGCCAGGGCCGCGATAGCACTGGTGACACCCGGCACCAGTTCGACGCGGAAGCCGGCCTCTATCGCCGCGGCCATCTCTTGCGCCGCCCGGCCGAATACAAAGGGATCGCCCTGCCACAGCCGCACCACAGTTTTACCCTGCTGGGCCAGATGGAGCAAGAGGCGCGTCACCTCAGCCTGGGGTTGTTTATTCCCGCGCTGGCTGCTGCCGACATCATACTGCTCGGCGGCGGGATTTGCCTGCTGCAAAAGGGTAGCCTGGCCCAGGGTATCGGCGACAATAGCGTCGGCTTCGCGCAATAGGGCCAAGCCTTTGACGGTTATCAATCCGGTATCGCCGGGACCAGCTCCAACCAGATAAATCGTGCCTTGTTTGGTCATAGGAAATTTGGGTAGGAAGGTCGTGAACTTAAGGATCGTGAATTAACTAACGTCTCTAAATGAAGATTAGGCTATGAGATTGTTAGGTCTCATCTTCCATCTCCATCTCAAGGAACGTTCAGGCCAATTAAATTTCTTAGTACTGCAACAAGTTTTCAGCGCCCTGGTCTAGCGCTTGCCGGGCCAATTGATCGCCCAGCGCTTGAGCCTCATTAATCGAGCCGTGGCCTGACACTTTTATCAAGCGCGTTCCTGTCGCATCGCCAACGACGGCTTGTAAAAAAAGCCGATCGTCATCGACGCGAGCCAAAGCGCCCACCGGCAGCGAGCAACCGCCGCCTAAACCGCCCAAAAAAGCCCGTTCAGCCGTGACTGCGGCTCGCGTTTCAGCGTGATCGAGAATTTCCAAATAAGCCGTGGTAGCCAGGTCATCAGCCCGGCTCTGAACGGCCAAAGCCCCCTGCCCCGGAGCCGGCAAAATCATATCTTCAGAAATAGGATGGGCATGCTCAAGTTGATAATTCAAACGATCCAGGCCGGCCTGGGCCAGCACAATAGCATCGTAACCCTGCGCCGGGTCATCGAGTTTGCGCAGGCGCGTATCAACATTGCCCCGAATATCTTTAAGGCGTAAATCGGGACGCAGCGCCAAAATTTGAGCCGCCCGGCGCAGACTGCTGGTACCCACCACCGCGCCGGAGGGAAGATCATCCAGACCGTTAGCTATTCGAGAAACAAGAACATCGTTGACCGCAGCTCGCTGCGCCACAGCGACGACCATCAGACCGGGGCTGTCTTCAATCGGCAAATCCTTTAAGCTGTGAACGGCCAGATCGATTTGATGGCGGCGCAGCGCCTCTTCCAATTCAAGGGTAAATAATCCTTTACCGCCGATAGACGGTAAAGGGTCAGTTCGATTCAGATCACCCTGAGTATCGAACAACACCACCTCTACACGAAGGCCAGTCCAGGCGGTGAGAAGGTTCTGGCGAATTAAGTTCGATTGGGTTTGAGCTAATTGGGAGCGCCTGGAGCCAATGGTCAAGCTGTTCATAAGGTCTTCATCAGTAGCTAACGTTGGTCTTAAAGAAAAGGGAGTCCAAGACCATCTTGGACTCCCCGGTTATTCAGCGATCAAATTACTTCAACAGATCGGCCACTGTCTCTCGTTCTTCACGAAGCTCGGCTTCGGTGACAGCCAATTTTTCTTTGGCCCAATCACTGAGCGACAGCCCCTGGACGATGCTGTAGTTCCCCTGACCATCGCTGGTGACAGGATAGGAGAAAATGATGCCTTCGGCGATGCCGTAGCTGCCGTCGGATGGTACAGCCGCTGAGAACCAATGGCCCTCAGGGGTTTTGTTGACCATGCTCTTAACGTGGTCGATGGCCCCGTTAGCCGCTGAAGCAGCCGAGGATAACCCACGAGCGGCGATAATGGCGGCTCCACGCTTTTGGACGATCGAGATAAATTCTCCCCGCAGCCACGCCTCATCATCGATTACATCAAAGACGGGTTTGCCATTAATTTTGGCGTTCTCAGCATCGGGGTATTGCGTAGCGCTGTGATTTCCCCAGATGGTAACGTTGCTAACATCGTTAACCGTTACCCCGGCTTTTTCGGCCAATTGGGCATAGGCCCGGTTTTGGTCAAGCCGAGTCATGGCGTGGAACCGTTCGGCGGGAACGCCATCGGCGTTGTTGGCGGCGATCAGCGCGTTGGTGTTAGCCGGGTTGCCGACCACCAGCACTTGCAAATCGCTGGCGGCTTTGGTTAAGGCTTTACCCTGAGAGGTAAAGATGGGACCGTTTTCTCGAATGAGATCGCCCCGTTCCATCCCTTTACCGCGAGGTTTAGCACCGACTAGCAGCGCCCAGTTAACCCCATCAAAGGCCACATTGGCATCATCGGTAATGACGATGTTATCCAACAGGGGAAAAGCGCAGTCATTTAATTCCATCACCACGCCTTCAACAGCTTTAAGTGCCTGCGGAATTTCTAACAAATGTAAGGCTACCCGTGTATCGGGACCAAAGGCTTCACCAGAAGCTAGACGAAATAGCAGTGCATAACCAATTTGTCCAGCGGCACCGGTGACTGCAACTTTTACTAAGTTACTCATATTGTTTATCCTCCCTCTAGGATTTATAGAGTCTATTAAATTCTGTGGCGCGTCAGATACAGTCTAAAGGCCAAAGTTTTGTTCGATACGTATGTTACCCCCAAGTCGGATTTTTTAAAAATCGGCGGGGAGTGTATGAGATAACCGCACCTACTTAACCGTGGGATGGCTGTGCAGGATTATTTATTTTCGCGCCGCTGTCCAAAAAAGGCCAGGCAGTGACCACAGCGACGGTTGAGCTTGAAAATTAGCAAAATCTTTAAAGAATTTACAGCCATGCCGAAATGTGACTACAAATGGGTCAGGCCAGGTCTTGAAAGGCCCCCGGATCACCGCTTTTTGAGGGCGGGGGAGCATCAATACATTATTCACAACGCCAACGCCGGATTGGATATTGTTGGGCGTATTTCCCGGAAAGCTGCCCCACGGCGTGACCATCAAAAAATAGGCAAATCCGGGCGCTTGGTTGATGACCACCGAACCATAGCGCAAGTTGGCCACGGCGCGATCAAGCGCCGCCGCAACGGCCGGGTCTTTGAGGGACTGCGGATGAATCACAATCGCCGCGATCAGAGTACCCCATAACGATTCGTTGGCAAAGGCTACGGCGCGATCGAGATAATCAGCTGGGTTATCCGCGGCCAGGGCCATTTCGGCCAGCAGGCTGCAAAAAGGCTCTTGTTGAAAGCAGATGTCCGCCGCGTTATCCGGATCGACATCGGGAACCACCGTCCAGGGCAAGTGCTCCGGACCAGCCGTTCCGTAGCAGCGGGCTTCGGGGTGGGCCGCGATGAACTGGTGGTAAATGGCGACTGCCCCCGGATAATAAGCTCGCCGCGTGTTCACTTGCGACAAAACCCGGCCGATCGCCTGGTTGAGCGGTTCTCTTTTGGCCCAGCCCTTGGCCTGAATGATGACCCGAGGTGTTAGGCAAGCGAAGGCGCTGTTAAAGACCAGCCAAGACGCCAGCTTCTTGGCCTGGATGTCAATATCGTGATCGCTCCAAGGCCCCGGCACCACGATAACCGGCGTGATATTGCCCAATTCGGCCGTCACCGGTTTTTCGAGTCGAGGCGATCCGACGACCCGGCCTGGCCTCTTTTCGTGGTCGGAGCCAAACACCACCGCTTCATAGGTGTGGCGCGAGCCGGTCATATGAACTTCATCGATGGCCGGGCGCCGGCAGAGATATTGACCTACTTCAGCGCCGCCATAGACAACTTGCAGAAACCCGCGTTGGACAAGCGCCCGAAAGCCCTGCTCGATCAGCGGGCCGAGGTAGGCATTGGCCGGATTGGGTTTAAGCACAACCACTTTACCTTCAACAAACAGCTTATAAAGAAAGTCGCCGGGAACGAGAGCGGCATTATTGCCCGCACCCAAGACCAAAACCACTTTTCCGGGGGCGGGTTGGCCTCGATAGAAAGCAGCCTGTTTATGGGCAACCTCCATCGGTTCGATACCGGGTTCTAGCCAGACATCAGCCCGAACGCCCGGCAGCATAATTCGATCTAACCCGTTTTGCGAAAAAACGCGAACCACCGCCTGCCCATCCGGTCGAGTCGTAATCGGCCCTGGCAGTCGAGGCGTGCCTTGACGCTCAATCTCCCCTAGAGCTTGCCGTAATAACCGCAACTGGCGGTATACAGTCGCCAAGGCCAGCCACTCTTCGCCTTCGCCAAAAGAGTTGGCCGGTAAGCCTTTGGCGCTGAGGCTGGCCGCTACCCAACAGCCGGCTACATTTTGCACATCACGGCAAAGCTCGTCGAGAAGGGTGATACGCTCCCGCAAGGCTAAGGTCGCCCACGTATTTCTATTAGTCCAAACAACGCGTACCGCCTCATCCAAGGTGGTCTGCGGGACAGCGAGAGGATTGAGCATAGCTGCGTCTAACTCTACTGCCACAGGCGTTGGATGCTTACAATGTGGGCAATATAGACCACCGGCACAACAAACACGCCCAGCCAGATGAACGGGAAATGAGCTACGGCAATATTAGGCTGGTCAAAGGCAAACTGCTGCAGCGGCGTTGGGGCAGCTAGAATGGCGTTGATCACAATATTAAATAGGAGGACTAGCCCGATGAAGTTCCAGATGAGGGCCAGCTTTAGCGAGGCGATTTTGCGCGTAAAACACACAAAAGCAACCAGAGGGGCCGTAATACCCATTAAAATATCAAAGTTCCGGCCTTCAAAGGTCATCAGTTCGGGAATAGCGCCGTAGATGAACAACCACAACAACACAATTTCCACTGGAAATCTGATCGCTTGGAAATACGTCAGCCCCTCTAACGAGAGCGCGCGAGTAAATGATTTTATTCTTGCCAGCAAAAAGGGGGAAACGATAAAGATGATCAGTATCGGCAAGATGCCAAACACGGCCAGGCGAGGTGGGAAGCTGTCAAAATTGAGGTAAAAGTTGGAGTAAGCCAGCAGCCCTTGAACGACTAACCAAACGACTACCCCAGCGATAAAAATAGAAACATTCCGCCGAGTCCTGGGATTACCGACCTTATACGCAGCTTGAAACAGCATAAAGATCAACCAGAAAAGAACAACTAACGTGATCAAAATGAAGGTCAAATTTACGTAAGCAGGTAGTTCGGCAATCATTTAAGGTCGTCAACTTTTAGGGAATAATCATATTATCAATTAATCGCACGCCGTCGACAAACACGGCCATGGAAAATAAGGCTTGATCGGCCACCGTATCCAGTTCGGCCAGAGTTGTAGGGTGAGCGATACTGACATAATCTACTCGGGCCAGACTAGCTTGACTAATCACATCGAGCATAAGACGCCGCAGTTTATGGGCGTCTCGCTCGCCCTGCTCATAGGCAGTCTTAGCTTGACTCAAGGCATGATGCAAGCAGGTGGCCTGCTGCCGCGCTTCCGGTGACAGCTTAACGTTGCGAGAACTCATCGCCAGGCCGTCGGCTTCTCGCTGCGTGGCTCCAATCACAATTTCGGTATTGAAATTCAAATCCTCAACCATCCGTTTGATTACAATCACCTGTTGGGCATCCTTCTGGCCAAAGTAAGCCCGATGGGGCTGAAAGACATTGAACAATGTGCTGACAACCGTGGTCACCCCGCGAAAGTGACCGGGGCGGGCGGCGCCTTCCAGCACCCGGGTTATCTGTTCAACTTCCACGTAGGTTTGGAAAAGCGGCGGGTAAACAATCTCCGATGTCGGCGTCCAGACCAGATCGACTCCTTCGATTTCCAGCAGTTCTAAATCCCGTTCCAAGTTACGGGGATACCCTTCCAAATCCTTGGCGTCATTGAATTGGGTGGGGTTCACAAAAATGCTAACGCCGACGCGATCGTTCTCCGCCCTGGCCCGCTGCACCAGGCTCAAATGTCCCTGATGCAAATACCCCATGGTCGGCACCAGACCCCAACTCAATAAGGGCTCCTGCCAGCGTTGGGTACGAATTTCCTGAATCTGAGTAAATACTTTCATTGTTTTACTCCTTTTAAGGCTATAGATTAGCACAAACTAAAAAGGAGTCCAAAGTGGACCTTTGGACTCCTTAAGCCAATGAATTTAGACCTTGGCTAGCTCAGCCTGCAACCCCTCGAGGCTTAAGCTCAAGAGGCCGGCCTCTTTGGTTTTTATGGCCCATAACAAGAACTTATTGATGGGCGTGGGAATCCCCAGACTTTGCCCAAAGCGAACCACCGCTCCGCAAATCGCTTCGATCTCGGTGGGCGCGGCGCGGCTCATATCTTGCAGCATCGATGATCGATTGCTGGCTGTGGCCTGGCTAACTTCGGTGGTTTTGAGCGAAATGTCGTTAAACGGCAGTTGGATGCCCCGAGCCTGGGCCACCTGCGCCACTTCGCTGGCCGCCGCCGACATCAAGCGCCGCAGTTTTTCGTCTTGCGCCAGGGTGCCGTTCGGAACTTCCAGCAGGGCCGTCAGCGGATTAATACCGGCGTTGATGGCTAATTTGCCCCAGATGACGCTGTCGGCATTGTCGATGACCTCAGTCGTTAAGCCGGCCTGGTTGAACAACCGGGCGACATCGACAACTCGCTGCTCCAGGCTAGGTGACTTGGCCAGATAGGTCATGCCCTCACCGGCGTGGCGCAATCGGCCTGGTTCCAAAATGGTGGCCCCCTGCGCGGTCACGCCCTGAACCGCTCGATCTGGGCCGACGGCTTCAGCGACTTTTTCCAGGTTACCCAGCCCGTTTTGAAGCGTGATGGCAATGCCCTTCCGGCGCAGCACCTGGGCGGCTTGGCTGGCGGCTCGGGTGGTTTGATGACTCTTCACCAAAATCAGGGCGATATCGGCCGGGGGAACTTGGTTGAGATCATTCGTTACCCTCAAATGGGCGGTTGACTCTCGTCCATCGGGTTGAATGACCGTTAATCCCTGCTGCAAGGCCGCAATTTGCTCCGGCCAATGACCAAACAGGGTCACATTAGCCACACAGCTTAGACGACTGCCAAAGAGAGACCCCATCGCTCCCACTCCAAAAACCGCAATGTTTAAAGACGACTTTTTAGCCATTGTCCGGTTACTCACCACCTGTTAGTTGAAGTTCTTTGCTGACGTGGCCGTTAAGTTGGCGCAGTTCGGCTTCGGAAATGGTAAAACTGTGAGCGGCGGTCGGAAAAGCCCGGCTCTCAACCTCCTCCCGATAGGTGCGGAAGGCGTCGATGATTGGCTGGCGCAGTTCGGCATAGCGCTTGACAAATTTGGGCGTAAAGCGGTCGAACAAGCCCAGAACATCGTGGAAAACCAGCACTTGACCGTCACACCCTACGCCGGCCCCAATCCCGATCGTCGGAATCGCCAGTTTTTTACTGACCGCCTCGGCAATGGGCGCGGGGATCGCTTCCAAAACGATGGCGAAGCAGCCCGCGTCTTGCAGGGCCAGCGCGTCATCAATCAGGCGCTTGGCCGCCTCGGCGGTTTTGGCCTGAACTTTGAAACCGCCCAGCTTGGTGGCGGTTTGCGGCGTCAACCCCAGGTGGCCCATCACCGGAATACCCGCGTTGACGATAGCACGCACGGTATCGACCACTTCGCGACCGCCTTCCAGCTTGATAGCATCCATGCGGCCCTCCTTCAAAAAGCGGCCGGCATTGCGGATCGCCTCGCTGCGGTCGATCTGGTAGGACATAAACGGCATATCGCCGACCAAAAACGCCCGTTCAGCCCCACGCGCCACCGCTTTACAGTGGTGCAGCATTTCATCCATCGTGACCGAAACGGTATCCGGGTGGCCTAAGACGGTCATAGCCAAAGAGTCGCCGACCAAAATTAGGTCGATCCCGGCCTCGTCAACAAACTTGGCCCCCGGATAATCGTAGGCGGTTAACATGGTGATAGGTTTTTGTTCAACTTTTTTTTGTTGAAGATCTAAAATTGATACTTTTTTGGACATCTCTGCTCTCCTGTGATTAAGTTGTAATCACTGCGGGCAACAAAAAAGCCCCGCAGCGGAAGCCGCGAGGCCGAGAGAGCACAAGACGTGCGCCAAGTCTATGGTAGAGCATCTACCACGATGCTATAGCGTCGTCCCGGCCCAACGGGGTCCAAGCGACTTCATGGTTAAAAAAATTTGAAATTTTTTATATTGTTCACTGCTGGCATACTGCCAGTCAATGACCCTGATATTATATCACAACTGTCAAATTTTTGGACAATTTATGCCACTTTTATTGCGGCCCTTAGATAATCAACTCACGCTAATAATAACGGAAAACTGAATTCTACACACCGGATGTTTGGATAGGAGTCTAGCTGGTAGCTCGACGAGTTTTAGCCTGGCTGAATGACCAGGTGCTGAGCTTAGCTTGCCTTCTGTTGAATCGTCGATGATGTTTCCTCGCGGGCGGACAGCATTTTATTGAGAGCGCTCATATAAGCCCGGGCGCTGGCAACGATAATATCGGTGCTGGCCCCGTGACCACTATAGGTGCGCACGATCTGCGCGCCGGTTTGCGGGTTGGTGGTAAAGCCCTGCCCATTTTCGGGCTGGATACGAATGGTGACTTCGCCAATGGCGTCGATCCCTTCGGTGACAGCCTGCACCACAAACTCGGTCAGCACGTTGGAAACCTGGACGATGCGGTTAATCGCTTTATAAACCGCATCGACTGGCCCGGTGCCAATTGCGGCATCGATCTGTTCGACGCCGTGCGGATCGGTTAAACTAACGGTCGCCGTGGCCGATATTTGATCGCCGCAGGAGACATGGAGATTATTGAGTTTCCAGATTTCGCGCGGTTGGTAGAACTCATCGGTAATGATGGCCTCGATATCGGCATCGGTGACGACCTTTTTTTTATCGGCAATGCGCTTAAAACGGGCAAAGGCCTGATTGAGGGCGTCATCGCTCAAATCGCTGTACCCTAACTCGTCCAGTCGGATCCGAAACGCGTGCCGGCCGGAATGTTTACCCAAAACCAGGGCGCTGGCGCTCAAACCGACGGTCTCCGGACGCATAATTTCATAAGTGGTATGATGCTTCAACATCCCATCCTGGTGAATGCCGGCCTCGTGAGCGAAGGCGTTGGCCCCAACGATAGCTTTGTTAGGCTGAATAGGCATACCGGTGTAGGCGCTAACCATACGACTGGTGCGAATGAGTTGGGTGGTATCGATATCCGTTTCAACGCCAAAATTCTGCGGGCGAGTGTGGATCGCCATGACCACCTCTTCTAAGCTGGTGTTGCCGGCCCGTTCGCCGATACCGTTCAGCGTCACTTCTACCTGGCGCGCGCCGTTCCGCACCCCGGCCAAAGTGTTGGCCGTGGCCAGGCCCAAATCGTTATGGCAGTGGGTTGACCAGATGACCTGATCTCCGCCGGGTGTATGCGCTATCAAATAGTTAATCAGCCACCCAAACTCATCGGGCGTAGTGTAGCCGACCGTATCGGGAATATTGATGGTCGTTGCCCCGGCTTTGATGGCTTCGCCCAGAACCACCGTCAAGAATTGCGGATCACTGCGTCCGGCATCTTCGGGCGAAAATTCGATATCATCGCACAAACTTCTGGCATGGGTAACGGCCCGGATGACCTGCTCGACGCACTCTTCACGGTCGATTTTTAATTTGTGTTTCAAATGAATGTCGCTGGTGGCTAAAAAAGTGTGAATCCGGTGGCGCGGTGCGACCTTGACCGCTTCGTAGGCGCGATCAATGTCAGCTTGGTTGGCCCGGGCCAGCCCGGCGATGGTCATGGGTTGGCCGCTTTTGCGTCCTTCGGTAAGCGGGCCTACTTCGGCGGCGATACGACGCACCGCTTCAAAGTCGCCGGGCGAGGCGATGGGGAAGCCGGCCTCGCAGACATCAACCCCCAGACGGGAAAGTTGCCGCGCGATTTCTAATTTTTCGTCCATATTAAGAGTGGCGCCGGGCGATTGTTCGCCGTCGCGGAGGGTGGTATCAAAGATGATCAGTTTTTCTTTGGGGGTAGGGGGTTGTTCGACATGGTCGTCACGGTCAATTGTGCTCATTATACGCTCCTAAGCACAGGTTGACGACCAGGAATAAAAATCGGCCCGTGCGGCTTACGAGTCGTAGGTCATCAATCTGCGCTGCCTTGATTGATAAGTTATGTCGGATACCAAACGACTGAAAGTGGACTAGCTAAAGTCACGGGGCCTTCTTATTCGCAGGTTGTTACTACTGTTCTGGCCTAACTCTATTTAGTTTCTGCGCCGGCCGTAGGGGCGGCGATCAACCGGGATGGGAATCGGTTGGAGTTGCGGTCGGCTGCCGGCCAGCCAATCATCAAGGGCTTCGCCTAATTTTTCTAGCGCCTCTCTAATTTTTTCCTGAACGCTTTTTGATTTACCTTGATCTGCCATTAAACTCTTCCCACGTTTCGGAATTTTTTCTAATTATATTATAACATTTTAGTTAAGATATCTTAATAGTAGTATAAGGCTAAGCCGTTAGAATAACGTTAAATTTTTTTTGATTCAGTCATTTGTTCCCAAAAAGTTGGATTTTTTGGGAATTTTTTACCTATTATGAGTTACGCAGTTCAAAAGGTGACAGTCACTTGGGTGTAATAAATCGACCTGTTTGGACTAAACGGAGATTCATTTTCGGCCAAAAGTGACTGTCACCTTGTTCGTTACACCCAACTGCGTAAGTCCTACCTATATCGAAATACTTTAATGAAAGTAAGGAGTAGGAAGTAGGAAGCAATTGCTCTCTCCTACTTCTTACTCTTACTACATCATCTAAACGACTAACCCATAACCGAGATATCTACGGAAGGGCGCAGTTCGGCGCAGACGGACAATACCTGATGAATATCACTATTCACGAAGTTATCGAACTGCTCTTCGTCAACCTGAAGCCCTTTATCGAGGGCGGGATAGGCTTGCTGCGCCAGAATGTAGTCGAACCGCGGCGCCCATTTGCGAGAACCTAACCGGGCTGTGGTGGAGCAGTTGTCAACCATATAGGCCACGCCTTTGTAATCCATATACGGGTTGAGCGAATCGACCGCTTCGATGATACTCTCATTGGCAATTTCTGAGTAGGGGTGGCCTTTTTCGCGCAGCAGGTCGATTTGGGCCATCATCGTGGCGATGTACACGCCGGCGGTGACCGGGTTGATCGGAATCTGGTTCGGGTCGCGTTTAGCCCGCACTGCTTCGCCGACTTGCCACATTTCGGTGCCGTCAATTTTGCCCATCGGGTAGCGGGCAAACCGTTCGCTGGCGTCGATCACGCTGCGCAGTTCGTTGCCAGAAGCCACCTCGTAGTAAATTTCCATCAAAATTTCAAAAGCCGGACCATAGGCGGCCGAGTAAGCCAGCCGAAATGTTTCTTTGTCCGCATCGTTGAGCGAATCATAGACAGCCATCATCCCTTTTTTGGAAATCACCTGGCTGATCGGGCCGGTAATCGATTCGACTGAGTTAATAAAGGCCTCTTCCTTGGAATAGCCGTGCTGCAGAAACCAGGTGTACAGACTTTCGACAATACCGTGGACCGCGCCTAACAGAATACCGCGCTCGCCAAAAATATCGGATTTATACTCCGACTCAAGGGTGGTCATAAACGTAAAAGGTGAGCCGAGCGCGACCGACCAGCCTAAAGCATAATCAGTGGCTTTGCCGTTGATATCTTGATAAACCGCAAAGCTGGCGTTAATGCCGGCCCCATTGACTTCTTTACCTTGCTCATACAAGCGGCGCACCGAAGGCCCCATCCCTTTCGGACATACGCCGACGACATTAATATTCTCCGGCACGGAAACGCCGATGCTTTTCAGGTAGCCAATCAAGAAGCCATGCGAAAGCCCCAGTGTGGCGCCGGGACGGATGGCGTCGAAAACTTTCTGGTAGTTTTGGGCCAGGGCGGCGTCGGAAATCAACAGCAAGACCATATCCGATTCGGCGATGACGGCGTACATTTCGCCCAACGTACCATTTTCTTGGGTAAAACCGACCGATTCGGCTTCCGGAATGGATGATGAATTTTCCCGCAGGCCAACCTTCACCTTAATGCCCGTGCCTTCCAGCGAGTCGCGTAAATTCTGAGCCTGAGCCGGCCCCTGCGAAGACCACCCGATCACCCCAATCTGCTTAATACCTGCAAAGGCTTTAGGCAGCAGAGGAAACAGATGGCGCCCGCCTCTAATAATGTACTCCTCAGTATCTGCGAGAACAATTTTCTCTTTTTCAAATACATCGGTTTGAAAATCTAAGGTCATACAATTTGTCTCCTAAATGAATTTGGTTCAGTAAGATTTTGTAGGGGTGGCATTATAAAACGTAAAAACGTAATGCGTAAATTTATGGTTTGACGAAGTTAGCCTATCCACAAAATCCGAAAAAGCAGAGATGAGCCAGACCTGATAGGTTTTACAAAAAATGAATTGTAAAACCTATCAGGTCTTATCCTACGATAGCTCGTAGTAACCGCTTTAGCGGCGCTATCTAACAATGGCTAAAGCCATTACTACGAACTAGAGGGTATTTCCGTTTTACGGTGTTAGTGTTTACCGTTGGCGGCAGACGCGCTGTTCCCATTGGTGCGGGCCTTCACTTCACCGCGAGTCATAGCGATCTTACCGGTTCTCATGATCTCTAACACATTGAACGGCGTTAACACATTGATAGCCGACTCAATCTTTTCCGGCTCGCCGGTCACTTCGACGATGAGCGTTTTGGTGCCAACATCGACAATACGCCCCCGATACATCTCGACCACGTCCATCACCTGACCCCGGGTGACGGCATCGGCCTCAACTTTGATGAGGGCGGTTTCCCGTAAAACGCAGGGCTGATCCGTCACATCTTGCACATCGATGACGTTGATCATTTTGAACAAGTTGGCCTTGATGATATTACGACGCAGCAGTTCTTCTTCATCAGTGACGATGGTCATACGGCTGATACCAGGTACCTCGCTGTGACCAACAGCCAGGCTCTCGATATTGAAATTTCGCCGCCGGAATAGGCTGGCCACCCGATTTAAGACCCCGGGTTTATCTTCCACCAGAGCGATTAACGTTTGTTTCATGATATCCTTCAACCTTTCTAGACGATTTCCATATTTTCAAAACGCGGGTGCGGGCGGCGGATCATATCGTGCAGGTCAGCTCCGGCAGGCACCATGGGATAGACATTATCAAACTGCTCAACGACAAATTCGATCAAAACCGGCCCCTTATGTTCTTGAGCCTGGCGCATGGTCGGCAGAATCTCTTCCAGCTTCTCTACTCGATAGCCGGGCATGCGGTAAGCTTCGGCCAGTTTGACGTAATCAGGACTGTAAATCGGGGTTTCCATGTAGCGGCTCTCGTAGAACATCTGCTGCCACTGGCGCACCATGCCTAAGTAACCATTATTAATAATACAGATATTAATATTGGCGTTTTCCTGCACAGCCGTGGCTAACTCCATAATCGTCATCTGGATACACCCGTCGCCGACGATAACCCAAATTTCCCGATCCTTCACATGGAAGCTGGCCCCAATGGCCGCCGGCACACTAAAGCCCATTGTCCCCGCGCCGCCGGAGGTGCTCAAGGTAAACGGGTCATCATGGCTGTAATACTGGCATTCGAGCATCTGATGCTGGCCCACATCGGTCACTACAAAGGCGGCCCCATTGGTGCCTTCCCAAATTTTGCGGATGGCCTGGGCGGCCAGCAGCGTCGGCGATTCAAACTGCAAGATATCGCGCTCATTGGAGTCTTCTTCCCAATCCTTGATTTTGCCAAACCAGGCCGAGCGATCCACACGTTTGACGCCGGGGTTAATCTGGCGCAGCACGGTCCCCAGATCGGCATTGATGCCGACATCGACTTTCACGTTTTTGTTGATTTCGGAGGCATCGATTTCAATATGGATTTTCTTGGATTTAGGCGAGTACGTTTTCAGATTGCCGGTGACGCGGTCGTCGAAGCGCATCCCGCAGGCAATCAGGAGATCGGCTTCTTGAATGGCGTTGTTAGGCCAGGAGCCGCCATGCATGCCCATCATCCCCATATTCATCGGGTGACTGGCCGGCAGAGAGCCAATACCCAACAAGGTGGTTGTGACCGGGATATTGCCCTTTTCGGCCAGCTCGCGCAGCTCTTGCATGGCCCCGGAGATAAGCACGCCGTGACCGGCCAAAATGACCGGTCGTTCCGCGCTGTTGATCAGGGCCAAAGCTTCCGCCACATGTTCATCGCTGGCTTTGGCCGGGGGATGATAACCGAGCAGATCGATGGGCTCGGTGGGATAGACAAATTCAATCGAGGCATTCTGAACATCTTTGGGGATGTCAATCAGCACGGGGCCAGGCCGGCCAGTCCGGGCGATGTAAAATGCTTCACGAATCGTTTGGGCCAGGTCTTCAATATGGGTGACCAAATAATTATGTTTGGTAATGGGGAGCGTTACCCCGGTCATGTCCGTTTCTTGGAAGGCATCGCCGCCAATTGCGCCAGTGGGAACCTGACCGGTAATACACACAATCGGCGATGAGTCCATCATCGCGGTGGCGATGCCGGTGACCATATTGGTGGCACCGGGGCCGGAGGTAGCCATCGCCACGCCAACTTTGCCGCTGGCCCGGGCATAGCCGTCGGCCATGTGCGTGGCGCCTTGCTCGTGGCGCACCAGCACGTGTTTGATACGACCTTTGTACTTACTAAGGGCATCATAAGTGGGTAAAATCGCCCCGCCGGGATAGCCAAAGACCACCTCGACGCCTTCCCGAAGAAGACACTCCCACACAATTTCTGCGCCCGTTTTCATCTCTGCCATATTGTTTTGCTCCTTATTCAATAAATAAAAATACCGTTTTAACAAAAAACGCCTCCCAGGTGGGAGGCGTTTGCTTGTATCACTGTGAACCTTGTGGCTTAGCCAGTGTATCCAACCTCAAACGCCCCCTTATGCCCTACTACGATAAGGAGGATGATGGATACGATTACTACCACAGGCGATTTGAACATTTTGGCCGAAAACCTTGAATGAAGTTAGTTAAATCTGGATAATACTAACATAGCTGGGCGTATCTGTCAAGAGTTCTGGCGCTAAAATTTCTTCAGATGCTCGTGCCACCCGGCGATCACCCGATCTTCGGGGCCGGCGGCATCGAGCCGTAGGCCGAAGATAGTGCTCAGGCGTATCAAGGCAGCCTGGGCCGGACCACTATCTTGACCAGCAGCGGCAGCCGTGATGATGTCGCCGGCTAGCTTTTCCAAAGCCACTAGCGCGGCGGGCGTATCAAGGTCATAATCCAGCGCGCCGATAACGGCGGCTTCGGCCGTTGAGGCGTCAAATGTAGCGCCATCTCCGCCAGACGCACCAGCCGCCGCCCGCAGTTGTTGGGCGAGCTGCTCGGCCAGGGCTAACTCATCATCGCTGTGGCTCCAGATGTCTCGATAGTGGTGGGCGGCCAGATAGAGGCGGATGGCATCGGGCGACCAAGTTTGCAGCAGGTCGCGGGCCATCACCAGGTTACCCAGTGACTTGCTCATCTTTTCGCCCTCGTGATGAACCATGGCCGTATGCAGCCAAAACCGCACAAACGGTTTCTCACCCGTGGCGGCTTCGGATTGGGCGATTTCGCTTTCGTGATGGGGGAAGATGAGGTCGCTGCCGCCGCCATGAATATCGATGGTGTTGCCGAGCAGGCCGGCCGCCATCGTCGAGCATTCGATGTGCCAGCCGGGCCGGCCTGGTCCCCACGGGCTATCCCAGGCCGGTTCGCCGGGGGCGTGGGCCTGCCACAGGACAAAATCGAGCGGATCCTGTTTGTGGGGGTCGTTTGGGTTATTGCCGCGCTCGTTGGCCACGGCCAGCATCTCCTCTTTGGGAATCCGGCTGAGTTGGCCAAACTCCGGCCAGGCATCGACGTAAAAATAGACGCTGCCGCCGGCCTCGTAAGCCGCACCTTTATCGAGCAGCCGCTCGATAATGTCGATCATCGGGGCGATAACCTCGGTCGCTCGCGGAAAGTAATCGGGCGGGCGCAGGTTGAGCGTTTGCAAATCTTCAATAAAGTGGCGGGTCCAGCGGTTGCCAACGGCTAGCCAGTCGTCATTGACGGCTTTGGCTTTGCGTAAAATATCGTCATCGATGTCGGTTACGTTTTGCACATAGGTGACTGAGTGCTGTTTGTATTCCAGGAAGCGGATCAGCACGTCAAAGGTGGTATATGTAAAGGCATGGCCCAGGTGGGTGGTGTCGTAGGGGGTAATGCCGCAGACATAAATGGACACGGCGTCATTGCCGGGGGTAAAATTCTCAATGGACTGGCTCAATGCGTTGTATAATTTCATTATTCCTCTTTGTAAGTTGAATGGACGGCCAATAAAATACGGGTTGAATTATAGACATGAAAACCGGTTAACTCAAGTTGTAACTCAAGGTCATAAAGGCTTAGGAGGTCGAAGATGACAATCACCATCAAACCCATTGCTATGAAACACGCGAAAGCATTCCATCAAGCGCTTGATCAGGTGGCCCGCGAACGGCGCTATCTGCTGCTGCTAGAAGCGCCGCCGTTAGAGCAAATCGAACAGCTTGTTCGCTATAATATTGAGCGAGAGGTGGTTCATTTTGTAGCTCTTGAAGGCCGCACAATGGTGGGGTGGTGTGATATCAGGCCTTACACCCTACCGGGGCTAACCCATGCCGGTGAGATGGGGATGGCCGTGGTGGCCGGGTACCGCCGGCGCGGTCTGGGGTATCGTTTATTGGAAACGACCGTAACGAAGGCGCTAGCCAATGGCTTAACCCGGATCGAGTTGGAAGTATTTGCTTCAAACCAACCAGCCAAAGCTTTGTATGAAAAGTTGGGTTTTGAGCAAGAGGGTGTAAAAAGAAAAGCTCGCTATCTCGATGGGGTATGGGATGACTTAATTATGATGGCTTTGCTTAATGAAGAAGCCGGAAGCAAAGCATAGCCATAATTTTTCCCTTAAACTTTGCTTTCTACTCCAGCTTGCATGGACAAATGACAGCTTAGGATCGTGGGGCAAGTAACTTCCTCAAATTGCTCGTAATTCATCAGGATGCTACTCGGCCGGCGCCGAGTTTGGAATCGGCCATTTAGCATGTCGATCGGTCGTTGCAGAATATTTCGGCAGTCGATTCCAGCATTTTCGATAGCCGAAAAATATTTCGCCCCTCGATTCTAGCGTTTTCGACTGCCGAAAAATATTTCGCCCCTCGATTCCAGCGTTTTCGACCGCCGAAAAATATTTCGACGACTTTTCACGACGTCGATCGGTTGTTGCAGAAGTCTAGGATCGAGATTTAAATAACTTCCGCATTTGAGTTGGGGTAATGAGTTATCCAAGCGCTAATTACCATTTACCCATTACCCATTACCCCTGATTGTCCGCCAAATGGAGAAGTTATTAATTTCCATTCCTTAGTTATTCAAACGGCGGCGGCGGCGATGATGGCCTGGCCGAGAGCCAGACCGCCATCATTAGGCGGGACTTGGCGGTGGGTGAAAACGTCGAAATGGTTCATTTTGAGCCTTTTGACCGCTGCTTCCAAGAGGGTTACGTTCTGAAACACCCCCCCGCTTAACGCAACTCGATTCAGCCCCGTTTCACGCCTCAGGCGCAGGCTGAGGTGCAAGAGGAGTTCAGCCACACCGTTGTGAAATTTGGCCGCGATCACCGGCGGCTCGACGCCAGCCCGCAGATCGGCCACCACGGCTCGAACCACCGGTCCGGCGTCAATCTCGATGGGCGCGTCACCGTTGTCTCGCAGCGCAAATTCATACACCTCATCGCCATCCGGCGCGGCGATGGCTTCGAACTCGATGGCGGCTTGAGCCTCGTAAGTCACGATTTGACGACCACCCGCCAGAGCCGCGATGGCATCGAAAAGCCGGCCCATGCTGCTGGTGGGGACGGTATTGAAGCCTTTCTCTAGCTGCTGTCTCACCACACGCCGCTCGACGTCCGGACAGGCCGCCACCGGCGGCAGGCTCTCATCCCAATCGATCCCGGCGGCCCACAAATAGGCCAGAGCCAGCCGGTAAGGGCGCTTAATGGAGGCATCACCGCCGGGCAGCGGCACATATTTGAGGTGCGCTGCTCGCCGGAATGTTTTGTAATCGGCCACCAATAGTTCGCCGCCCCAGATGGCCTGGTCTAAGCCATAGCCAGTTCCATCGAAACTAAAACCGATCACCGGCTGCTGCCCATCGAGGCCGTGCTCGGCCATGACGGCCGCAATATGAGCGTGGTGGTGCTGGACCGGCACAAGCTGGATGTTAGAGGGCTGCGTTGTGGCCCATTTGGTTGACAAGTAGCCGGGGTGCAAATCATAAGCGATGATTTCCGGTTCAACGCGAAACAAGGCTTTTAAGTGAGCCGCCGATTTTTCAAACGCCTGCCAAGTTTCCCAATTTTCCATATCGCCGATATGCTGGCTCATAAAGGCGAACTGGCCTTTGGTTAAACAAAAGGTGCTTTTTAGCTCTCCCCCCACGGCCAGAATCGCGGGGACAGCCGCCGGCAGCTTGACCGGAAATGGCGCATACCCCCGCGAGCGCCGCACCGGCAGTTCGCGGCCTTCAAAAACACGGATGACCGAATCATCGCAGTGGGCGTAGATAGCGCGATTGTGCAGCAGAAAGGCATCGACCAGCGGCGCGAGTCGATCCAGAGCCTCGTCGTTGTCTTTGACAATCGGCTCGTTGGAGTAGTTGCCGGAAGTCATGACGAGAATGGAGAATGGAAATTGGAGATTGGCGAATGGGTCATTGGAGATTGGAGATTGGAGATTTGTTTTTTCGGAGTTGGGGGTAGATTGTCGGGTTAGCAACAAATAGTGCAGAGGGGTATAGGGCAGCATCACGCCGATGTAGTCGTTACCCGGCGCGACGAGATTAGATAGGAAACAGTCGGGACGTTTTTTGAGCAGAACAATGGGGCGCTGGCGACTGGTCAAGAGGGCGGCTTCTTGATCGGTCACTTCGGCGAACTGGGTCACAGCCGGAATATCAAGAGCCATCACCGCAAAGGGTTTATCGACGCGCCCTTTGCGCTGCCGCAGTATTTGAAGCGCCTGATCGTGGGTTGCGTCACAGGCTAAATGGAAGCCGCCTAAGCCTTTGACCGCCACAAGGCCACCCTGGGTTAAAACAGCCTGGGCGGCCCGGATGGGATCGCCTACTTGTGAATCGCTATTATTGAATTTCTGCGCTTGAGACTCTAAGGCCGACCATTGAAATTCAACGTGGGGACCACAGACCGGACAGGCGTTAGGCTGCGCGTGAAAACGTCGATCAAGTGGGTTATCGTACTCGGCCTGACAGTCAGGACACATCGGAAAATCAGCCATCGTGGTTAGAGGTCGATCATAGGGGATATCTTTAATGATTGTAAAGCGAGGCCCGCAGTTGGTGCAGTTAATGAAGGGATAACGAAAGCGCCGGTTGTGCGGGTCGAATAACTCCCGCAGGCAGTCGTCGCAAGTGACCAGATCGGGTGAAATGAGGGTGTTTTCACCGGCTTGAGCCTGACTGTGGACGATGACAAAGCGGTCATCACCGAGCGGAGTGAGCGTCTCGACAGCCAGCGAGTCGATATGAGCCAGCGGGGGAGCGTCATCGACCAGGCGCTGCCGAAATTGGTCCACAAGGACGGGATCGCCCTCGACCTCGATAAATACGCCGGCGCTGTTATTGCCAACAAAGCCAACCAAGCCCAACTGCAAAGCTAAACCATACACAAACGGTCGAAACCCGACCCCCTGAACGACACCTTGGACAATAACCCGCTGGCGGACAGTGGGGCCGGATAAGTTGACTGCATCGTGATGCGTCGTGTCCAATGTCTTCGCTCTCCGTTCGAACCGTTTAAGCCGATCCACCTGCCGTTAGCGGCGCTTGGACCGAACTTAACCACATTTTTGATATTCTTGTGAAATTTTTGATAGATGTAACACAAAAGGATTCATCGTCGTTGATCTTACGACACCTGATGAGTTAACTAGAGGTAAATTTTTTGGTCTAAATTAACAAATGGGCGTATCTAGTCCAAGGCAGTGGGGTTAATTCAAGTAGACAACCGCTCTAGAGCTTGAATATTCAATAATTTAAGGTTTACTCAAGATACAAAAGCAAAGAATTGTCAAATTCCATCTTCACAAACCGAATTTTTCGTGCTATAATTAACCTGAAACTTACCTCAAGTCTGCCATAGTTGTACAGCTAATCTTGATTAGCTTCTTAATCCAATAGTTAGTAAAAAATTAAACCGGAGCTCAACGCAGAGAGGATTATTTTGATGCAAATTCCAGCAATCTTTCGCTTTTCATCATCCTCTTTACCCCCACTTTATACGTGGCCTCGCTCGATCAAGCGAACTCTTCTGACATTGGCGGTGGTAATCGTAATTAGCGCTTATCTACTCTTGGGTGGTGGGTTGGTGGCTCTTTTAGCCATTTTAGCCGAACGCGCCGGGAACTAAGCGCAGCGCTACCTCAATTAAGTCGTTAGCTAGAGGCTATCTATTTGACTCACCTGAGTGGGCAAATGTTTTTGCTATACTTCGGTGGCTTTTGGATATTTGGCTTTAGCCTCAGGGTCTAACTCTTCTAGCTTCTCCTGGGTAATCGCCTCGAATTCCTCGTAGTTTTGCCTGGCCTGGTTTAGGCTCACACCGTTGGCTCCCGTTGGATCATCATGAATGGCTTCTTGAACGGGATCACTGACCCAACCACAAACCGGACATGTATCCCAATCGCCCACCACAGCAAACGTCCGATAGCGACAAACCGGACACGGCAGCCAGGTAGGCAGGTCGCCTGTCACTTGCTCAACCTCAAGGTCAAGGCTCTCATTAAGATATTTGACCAAATAGTCGTTGGTTGCTCCCCGAAAGGGCTGCTTCATTTTTTCCAATAAAATCGGTCGATAAATGGGGTTACCGGGCTGCAGATCGGCCGGGGGTTGGTGTGTTTCCCATTGCAGAACCGCGGTTAGGTTCAACTTTTGCCGCAAACTGGGCTTAAGCGGTTCATTAAAAAATTCCAGGATAAGTTCGGTAGCCTCATCGCGGGTAAGGTGTTTTAATTGATACCAGGCGATTTTCTCAAGAGCTTCTTCACGCTGCATGGTCCCTCCCAGAGGTAGAAAAGTGGTTTGCAAATTTAAGGTCTGCTTTATGGTATCATGCAATCGATCGATTGACAATGTCATCGAGAACGTCAAACACGTCCCGGCTAGTCGATGACGATCTTATCCAGACCTTCATATGGCGCAGGGTATTCTAGCTTTAATCCTTCAAGCGTTTCCACTATTTTCTGCGAGATCACCAGATTACGATACCATTTTTTATTTGACGGCACAATGTGCCACGGAGCCACCGCCGGACTGCATTTCTCAAAAGCGGTTTCAAATGCGGCCATATAGTCATCCCACAGGGCACGCTCAGCCAGATCACCCGGATTAAACTTCCAGAGCTTATGCGGCTGCTCCAGACGAGCCAAAAACCGTTCTTTTTGCTCGTCTTTGGAGATGTGCAGATAAAACTTTAATACCGTGACGCGGCTATCGACTAAGAGCCGCTCGAAATTGTTGATATGCTCATAGCGCTGCTGCCACACGGCCTCAGGCACCAGATTGTGAACCCGGACCACCAACACATCTTCGTAGTGCGACCGGTTGAAAATGCCGATCATGCCCCGGGCCGGAACAGCCCGGTGAATCCGCCACAAAAAATCGTGCGATAATTCTTCTTCCGTCGGTTTTTTGAAGCTGGTAACTTGGACCCCCTGCGGATTGACGCCGCTCATAATACTCCGAATTGTGCCGTCTTTACCGCCGGCGTCCATAGCCTGTAGTACGATCAGCAAAGCATGGTGGTTCTGGGCGTAGAGGATATTTTGCAGCTCGGCCATGCGCTCGATATTTTGAGCCAGCAGCGTTTTGGCCTCGTTTTTATTTTTGATTTTGCCCGTGTCATTGGGGTTAATTTTGCTGAGATTGATTTTTTGGCCGGGTTTAACCGTTACCATCGGCATCGTTGCCTCCTTAAGATTTACTGAACAATAACATCTAAACCGGGTTCAAACCGTTCCCAGTTACCATCAGGGCCCTGGCAGACTTCAAGCGCCGAGAAACAAATCGACAGCCAGATTTTATGATTGCCCGGGGCGTTTAGGGCCAGCCCGTCTTCGTGGCGAAAAACGCCGTCGATGGTGCCGCTGCTCCAACTGGTTTGAAACGCGCCGGTGCTGGCGGTTAAGCCTAAAACACCAAACGGTTTCTGCCCCTTCTCTCCCGGCAGCTTGGCTTCGATTTTAACAAAGATCTTCTCACCGACGCTGTAAGTGTCGCGCCCATCTCGAAATTCAATTTTACCGATAACGCCGTTAGCTCCCACACTGGGTTCGGACGGCGGCGGTGGCTCGGTTGGGGGCGGCGCTTCGGTCGGCTCCGGTTGGGATTGCGGCACGGGTGGCGGTGGGGGATCGGTCGGCGCGGGTTCAGAGGTGGGAGGTTCTTCCGTGGGTTCCACCGCCGCCGGTTCGGGCGGCGGCGGTGGTTCGGTCGGAAGTGGCGCCGGAGTCGGCGTTTCAGTGGGAAAAGCGGTAGGAGTCGGCAAAATGGAAACCGGGACTTGGGCTACCGCCGTAGCTGTAAAGGTAGGCAGTGGAGTTCGAGTCGGCTCGATTTTAGTTTCACGGCCTATTGGCAATCGAGCCAAAAGGGAGCAGCCCATACCAACCACCAGAAGCAAGGCGCTCATCAACGGCCAAATTCGGCCAGATTTTTGAAGTAACAAGCTTATTTCCTCCTTTAGGAATACAATCGCTCAGTGTAGCACGATGCCTTTGAACTGCCAATTTCGACCTGTGAACTGTTTTTGCCTGGAGCTTTCGGGTGAGATATAATTTAGCGTATTGCGCCCCCGTAGCTCAGTGGATAGAGCACCGGCCTCCGGAGCCGGGTGCCTGCGTTCGAATCGCAGCGGGGGTACTTTTTTATTAGCCATCAGCCTTTAGCGGTCAGCTATCAGCTTTTTGCTTACTTCAGATTTTGGCCTATAAACCGGCCAGGATGGCCCCATGTTCTCTTTAAAGACAGAAAGAGCGCCAAGGTAAATTTTCTTGACGCTCTTTTTTAATTCGTTCCGGCAGAACGAAAATTTTAGAAGTAGCTGCTAATCAACTCCAGCACCTGCTGAATATTCTCCGGATCGCCCGATTGAACACGAGTAGCGCTGGCTCGGGCAATGTTGTTGAGCGAGTTGATATCGGCGTCGCCGCCATAAGCCACCGGAATGACAATCACCGGGTTACGATCTTCTTTGTTGGCGTTGATAATCTCAACCACCTCTTGCAGCGAGGTCAAACTACTGGTGTCCTGACCGTCGCTGAGCACCACAATCGATTGAATCCGGTCGTCTTCGCTGTCGCGGGCGCCTTTAAGCAGGGCTATCGACTGAGCAATGGCATCATACAGCGAAGTGTCGCCCCCCACTTCCAAAGCATTAATTTGGGTACGAACGCTGGACTGCCCCCCTTCAAACGAAACCAGCGGTTCAACCGATTCCTGGCTGTTTGAATCGGCGTAGACAAAGGAGTTGAGGTTAAAGTCATAGACTTGGGGTTGGCTGTCGAAAATAACCAGTCCCACCCGGTTTTGCGGCGGCATCCCGTCTAGAAAGACATTGGCCGCCGCTTTAGCTTGCTCAATTTTATCGCCGGACATCGAGCCGGAGGTATCGATGACCAACAACACATCAGCTTGCTTTTTCACAAACTGCCAACTGGACTGAACCTGAGCCACAACTTCCGGATCAGGCACTTCCAAGACGGTCGTGGGCTGGTTCGGATCGACGCCTAACTCCGGGGAAATGGGATAACCGACCGAGACGCTGGGGTTAACCGGTCTAAAGCCGCTCTCTAAAACTTTTTGCTGGACTTCCTCGCCGCGAATATATTCGGTCAAAACTTTGGCGGCGGCGCGCTGCTCATCAGTTACCCAATCGGCTTGAGGAATGGCATAGGGATGCTCGTGCCAGAAGGTACCCTCTTTAGGATAGAGCGCCACCAATTTTTCCGGCGGCTGGTAGATCGTTTTGCCCTGGTTGATGAAGATCAGGTCATTTTCCTCCAGCGCCACAAAATCCAGATAGTTTGGCCCCTGAGCAATATATTCTTTGAACTCGGTCGTCCGGGACGAGTAGTGGCGGATCAACTCTTCAATATTGCGCACCCCTTGCTGCACCTTAGGGTCATTGACCTGTTCCAAAGTCAGGCGGCGGAAGTTGGGGTCGCTGTTGTTTTCTCTGGCGCTGGCATAAAATTCGGCAATCAGGGTCGATAGAGCGGTAGAACTGATAAAAGGATCGGTATGGCCGTAGTAAACCGTGGTGCGGTTGCCCGGAATATTGTAATCGGCCCAACCATTGGGCGAGTTGAGTACCCGCAGCAGTTCGGCCCAGCCTACTTCGGTGGTTCCTTCTTTTTCTTGAATGGCCTTAAGCCGGCTTTCCCAAATCGCCATGACCACCGGAGCCAGGGCCGTGGGCGGGCTATCGGCCAGATCAAAAATTTGGCGGCCGGTTTGAAAATTGACCAGGGCCAACCAATGGCTCACCGAAGGTGAAAAGAGCGTCGGTTTAGCTACATTCGAATTGTTGGGGGCGATGATCGCATTGATGATACCTTGAGCCACCTGGCCCGATGAAGCCGGCTGGCCCTTAACGCAGATCGGCTGTTCCCCACTGGCCAGTGGATCGCCGGTAATGGGATTACGGCCGTCGATGTAAGCCTGATTGAAGCGGTTGAGGGCGTCGTAAACTTCACCGTCCAGATATAACTCAGACTCCGGCGCGTAGAGCATATTAATTTCAACAGCGCCGGACGCGCACTTAACATCGTTATTTTCGGCATCACTCAGCGGCAAGCCGCTATTATCGCTCCCACCAATGCCGCCACAGGCCAATAACAATACCAGCGGCAGCAACATCATCAAAACGCTTTTCAATTTCGACACAGATTACCTCCTTGGTTTCAGAAAGATGTCGTTTATTCGTTTTAGGCCCACAATTTTAGCGCAACACTCGAGCGGCCCAGGCTTGCAGCCGATCGATGGTGGCGCCGTTTGCTTGAACGCCACTTTGGCCCGCGGCCGGCTCCAATCCATACTCCGCTAGCCGCGACTGCTGGCTGCTTTCCAATAAAAAATCTCGAAAAGCGCGGGCGGCGGCTTGGGTTTCCGGAGTGGCTCGACTGCCGGTCCAAACAGCTAACGGGAAATCAAACGTAACCACCGGTTCAGCCGGTAAAAGCGTAAAATTAGGGTTTTGGTCTAATTTGGCGCTGCGCCAGGAGGCCATCGACAACAGGCCAACATCGCCCAGCGTCCGGCCCTGAACTGAGGCAAACGATTCGGCCGGTGTGGGGGGGGCGTAAGCATTGCGGTCGCCAAAGGTGTCCGTCAGCCAATTGTTGGCGCTGCTAACATCGCTGCTGGAAATCGTCTCCGCGTTTACCGTAAAAGCCGTGGCTGACATCAGGGCCGCAATCCCCTCCGCTGTATTCTGGGGTGAGCCAATAACCAATTTCAAGCCAGACGGACTGGTGGCTTTGGCGTGCAGACTGTCCCAATTGAGATCGCCAAAACTTTGGGTAAATTGCTCAAGTTTATCGGTATAAGCGCCCCAGACCAGACTGGTGGCGGCAACCGACTGCCCATCTTCAAAGGTAAGCCCTTTCGTTTTAGCCAAATCGACCATAAACCCGGCTTCGGCAATCCAGGCCGCAGGCGGCATTTGAGCGGCGGCGGTTCTAAATTTCGACTCCGGAACGAGGTCGGTGGCTTCGATGACAGTCACCTGCGTTTTGGGATTAGCTTGATTGAACTGCTGCGCGGCTTGTTCCACCCACGGATAAATGGTCGATGCGGCTACTACTTCGATGTCCACCTCGGTTTGCAAGGGCGAAACCTCACCTACCGAGCCAAACAGAAAGAAGGTGCCGACTATCATGCCGACCACGACCAAAATGGCTAACCCGATGATTCCAAAAAAGGCGATTCGATTTGGCTGCATTGACATTTCTCTAGGAGAATTTTACGACTTGTCTTCCGGACTATTTATACCATATCAGCTTAAATTTTGTCTCAACGTTGATCCCATTGACGATAATGATCAACCAATGATGAGCATTGATGGTCGAAGTTATGTATATCTATTATAGCATGGGTCTGAAACTGTGGCATGCCACCAGGGTCGCTATGAATTGCTCCTTTAAGGCCATCCCTTTAAAATTAAGCGACTAAATTCAAGGAGGCTAATCGTGCTTATTACAAACGGAACGGTAATCACATTTAATCAGGCGGGGGACGTCATTACAGATGGCGCCGTTTATTACGAAGGCGACGTTATTGTCGAGGTCGGTTCGGCGGCAGAGCTGGCGGCCAAGTATCCGGCCGCCGAAAAACTGGACGCTGCCGGCAAAATCATTATGCCGGGGATGATTTGCGCCCACACCCATTTTTACGGCGCTTTCGCCCGAGGCATGGCCATCCCCGGTGAGCCGCCGGAAAACTTTATGCAAATCTTGGAACGACTATGGTGGAAAATCGATCGGGCGCTGACGCTGGAAGACAGCCAGTACAGCGCCCTCGTCGCACTGGTCGATGCCATCCGGCACGGGACCACCACCCTGATCGATCACCATGCCAGCCCCACCTATATCGATGGTTCGCTCGATGCGCTGGCGGCAGCGGCCACGGCTTCGGGCCTGCGGGTTGGCTTGTGCTACGAAGTAACGGATCGCAACGGGGAGGCGGGAGCTAAAGCTGGCATTGCCGAGAATGTGCGGTTCATCAAACGCTTGCAGGCCAACCCCGATCCCAAGTTAGGGGCGTCGTTCGGTCTCCACGCCGCTTTTACGGTCAGTAACGAAACCCTGGCCGCCTGTCGCGACGCGACCAACGGGCTTAATACAGGCTTTCATATCCACGTGGCTGAAGATAAAGCCGATGAGGTGGACAGTCTAAACCAATACGGGATCCGGGTGGCCGAACGGCTGGAACAGCAAGGCATCTTAGGCCCCAAAACGCTGATCGCGCACGCCATTCACGTCGACGCCAACGAGATGGCTATTTTCCAACGAACGGGCGCCAAAATCAGCCATCAGCCACGCAGTAATATGAACAACGCCGTGGGCGTGGCTGAAGTGGAGCAGATGCTCGATCAGGGGATTACCGTCGGTTTGGGCAATGATGGCTTTACTAATAATATGTTCACCGAAATCCACACCGCTTACCTGCTGCATCGCGTCAGCAAGGGCGATCCCCGGGTGATGCCTGGCGACCGGCTGATCGGGATGGCTTTCAAAAATAACGCCGCCATTGCCGATCTATTTTTTACAAAGCCGGTCGGGCAACTGGCACCGGGCGCATTTGCCGATATTATTTTGCTCGATTACGTGCCGTATACCCCCCTAACCGCCGGCAACTATCCCTGGCAGCTTATTTTTGGCATGGACGGCAGTCATGTGACGCACACCATTGCCGGCGGGCAGGTGTTGATGGCCGATCGACAGGTTTTAGTTTTAGATGAGGCTGAAATCGCGCAGAAAGCCATGGCCCTGGCCAGCGAGGTATGGCAGCGGGTGCAAGCGATGGGTTGAGGCGATATCGCTATTCGACGGGTTCCAACTGGTTGGCTCGGGGCCAGTACAGCTTAGGTTTGCTGTTGCCTTCTTTAACCGCGACGACATAAGAGGTTTGCAGCCGGGGATTACTTTTACTAAAGCTACCTAAGGTGTATTTCTTTTTATATTTACCCAGAAATACCCCATGATTGGGAGGAATAACTTCTATCACTTCGCCAATCTTTTCGGTCCATTTGCCGCGAGCATGGCTAATCCAACGTACTTTGTCGCCAATTTTGAAGTCGTATAACATAGGAAATACCCTCTATTAAATGCTGCGCCGCTTACCTTTACTTCAAAAATGAGCTTATCATGAAATTTATCATTTGGCAATCCCTTAAAATCGCCAATTAACAAGACACTGAACTAAAAACTAGTAGTGGGTAACCACTCTCGTACCGACACTAGCCCACTCAAACAACCATTCTGCGGCCGGAACGGGCAAATTAACACATCCATGGCTCATAGGTGTCCCGAAATTATTGTGCCAATAAGCCCCATGTAGTCCGTACCCTTCGTGGAAATACATGACATAAGGCACATCCGCCAGATCATAGGCTTCAGCCCCATAGCCACCTTGCATATCAGCTTGTTCATATTTAACATAAATGCTAAATGTACCGGCTATGGTTGGATGTTGCCATGTACCCGTCGAGACAACAGCCCGAAAAACAGGCCGTTGGCCCTCATAGGCCACGAGCCGCTGGGTGGCCAGATTGACGTCAATCCATCTTTCGCCGATTAAGTTGGGATTGCCCCAGCCTGAGTAGCGGGGTTGGGTGACACCGGACGGCGGCAAATAGCTCAATTGAGGCTGTTGAGCAAATGGGCTGGCCAACGGCGGGGCATAGCTCTGACGGGGAAAAGAGTTGTAAGGTTCCCGTTGGGGGAGAGACCAGTTATAGTCGTAAGAGGCAAACTGATAATCCGGCGAAGCAGGCGGGGCAGCCGGTTGTACAAATCGAGGTGGGTTTGTAACCGCAGGCGGCTGATAACCATACGGCTCGATCGGCTGAAATTGTCGAGGGGGAATAGTCAGTGGCTGGCCTACGTAAATCCAGGAATTCGGGGTTAACTGATTTGCGCCAGCTAATTCCTGGACAGTCAAGCCATAGGCCGCCGCAATGGAGAATAATGTTTCTCCCTGGCGTACAACGTGAACCGTACCGCCGCTGGCCTGCGCCGGATGAACGAGTAAAACAGCTATCCCCCAGGCTAAAAGGATGGCCATTATCAAGAGCCGTGTCATGGTATCTCCCCCTAACAACATTTTAAGTTTACATAAACTCAGTATACCTAAAATTTGCCTGGCTGGCAAAGATGGGGCGATATAATGCCTGAGGGTAACCGATTGGGCTGATTATTGGCTTACTAGCTTATATTGATAGCTGGCGGGTTCGGTAGTAACAGGCGCGGCGCCGCTGACAATGAGCACCGCTTTCTGGATTTTTGACCCAAGGCCCTCAATGGTAAAGGCACCATAGTTAGTTTCGTCCAGAGAAATGCGATGCACATCAACACCGGCCTCACCCACTTCGATCAACTGAACGATAAACTGCTGAGGCAGAATATTATCAATTCTGACAAACCCCTCGGCTTGCCAGCCATCGGCGCTGTGTTCGACATCGTCAAAAAAGCCAATTTCGGGAATACTAATATCATCGATGGTCCACCCAGGCCGGTTGACGGCATCATCAGCCACATATTCAAAGCGGATCATAATTTCCTGCCCGACGTAAGGCGTCAAATCAATTGACTCCTCGAGCCAAGTCGGGCCGTCGCCAGAGGGGCCGGTATAGCCGGGGCCAAAAGCATTGCCGCTGGGATTAGCGGTCGAACTGTGAGGGGTGGATAAGATCGTCCATTTCTGCCCCCCATCGGTTGAAACTTCAACGTAGCCAAAATCCCAATCGGCTTCGAGATCATACCAGGTCCAGTAATTCAAAGTGGCCGCATCGACCTGACTTAAATCAAAGCGCCGCGTCAGGCGGGTGTCGGTATCATCGCCGCGATGGCTGTACCATTGGTATTGGCCGCTGTGAGCGTCATTATTCACGACCTTGACTCGCGTCGAGCCGGTAAATTCACCGCTTATATCACCCTTTCCCATCAATTCAATGTAATCACCGCCGAATTGATACACGGTTGCCGACTGCTCAACCGGATAGACTCCATAACGCGCATCGGCTACCACCGGGGTAATGGAAAAATCATCGTACCCGTAGCGACCATCCTCAAGGTTGGGATCGTCGAGATAGTTGGCGACTAAAAAATCGGCAAATATGTCGTTGAATCTTTCCGGCCGATGATGTTCGGCCAGCACCTCGTTAAAACCAACGATCCCATTTTGAGGATGAGCAACCATATCTTTGGTCATCTCTTCGCCGTAACGCTGTAAGAAGTAGGCCATAAATAAAAAACCGCCGCCGTAGTCGGCTGGGCTGCTGGTCCAACTGTTGAGTTGGGTATCGGGAACGCCGGTGTAAGAGCCAATAAAGCTGCTGGGGCCATAGCCGTTGATGAAACTGGCTAATTCGCTCAACCCTTCATTGACCCAGGTATCCTCATTGCGATCCTGATGCCAGTGAATCATATGTTGAAATTCATGAGCCAGAACGCTGTCGAAGTAATCGCTGCCGGGGGTCACCGAACTGACATTGATGAAGAACATCTCGCGCTCATTACTGTACGGTTCAGCCAGATGTGAGTATGAGTTTGAGGCGGAGAAGTAGCCAGCCACACCGGGTACATTGCCTAAAAAAATGTGAACCCGCTGGTCGTTGTCAACGCCGGGCGTCCACTCGCTGCCAAAAAACTCACGGTTGGTGGGGTAGGTATGATTTTCAAACTGTTCGGCCGAACGCTGCAATGCGCCGGCGTCAACGTTGAAGCCTTGTTGAAGCCACCAGTAGGCGTGGTCGGTCATGAATTGCAAGACCGCTGTAACTTCAAAATTTCGGGGCGGGGTAGCAAAGTTATCAGTTACCCATAAGCTATTGGTGTCGCCGATGCGATATTCGGGTTTAGTCTTGGCGGTCACTTCCGGGATGGCCTGGTCGATTCCTTTAAGGCGCATCGCCAGCAAGCGCTGATCTCGCTCCGGTAGGTTGGTCTGGATTAGTAACTGCTCCGTGGAAAGTTGCAGGGGGGCGGCCTGGCCGATCACCCGTTCGACCGGGGTAGGGGCGGCCGTGTCGCTTAAGGGCGTGGCCGTCATTTCAATCGAGGCTGTGACCGGCGAGGGGGGTGCGAGCGTGGATACAACCGAAATAGGGGTCAGAAGGGGATCGCGCTCGATGACCGGGACTGGCGTGACGGTCGAGTCCTGACCGCTGTTGACCATCCCATCAATAAAAGCGGGATCATTCAGAGCCGGTAGAATAGTCCAAACGCCCCCCACCATTCCAACCGTACAAATAAGAATGAATAAAACGACCAGACTACCAATAACAAGCGTTTTTCTTGGCAAAGTTATCCCGGCACAAGCCTCGACCCAAGGCTCGACTCCCATTGTATTATTTGAATCAAAACGGTGGCAGTCCGGCAGAGATGACTGTCACCGTAACTGTTTAGGTGACTGGCACTTTTACTCTGATGTAATACAACTGTACGATGACCAAAGCTAAGTACCAGCCACCTGGCTTGCTGACTAGATATCTATTTCCTTAATTGGTTTTTCTATAGCCTTGAACGTACAGACCTTTGTCGCAATCCCAATGACAAACCCAGTCAGCGTTAATCACGGTTTCATCGGGCCAGTTGACCATAATTTTCACATCTTCCGATAAGCGCGTGAACTGCTTACACTGAGCATCGAAGCGCGATAGAAAATCGGGGCATTCATAGCGAACGACGGTCAACCACCACCAGCCGACCCCATCGCCAATATTTTCCTTGGGAATGACCACGTCCCACTCACCATCGCCCTTTTCCGGATAATGGTTACTGGCTCCCGTGGGGTGAGACAGCACACTCCAAGACCAGTTATCGACCAAAACGCTGTAGCCATTGACTAAATTACCGCCTTCATCTCTAATCCGGCCTTTGAAGTGAACAATGGCCTTATTGCCGGAGGCGTGCCAGCCGGTCGGAGTGAACTGGTACTGTGGTTCAGGTGTTGGCGGCGGTTCCGCCGGTTCCGGGGGGGCAGTTGGTTCGGGGGGGGCGGTTGGCGCCGGGGGTGGGGCTATTGCGACCACTCCAACGATATTCGGATCGCCGTCAATTTGGACCAGATCGCTAAAGACCCACCCCGTACCATCGCTGGCGCCGGGATACTCGACCTGAACCCATGAGTTATCATTATTACGCCCCACAATTTTTGAGCTTTGGCCCACCGTCCCGGCGCCGACGACCGGATAACTGGTACCCGGCCCACTGCGGACATTCATATTTTGTAAAATTGTAACCCTTGCCTCCGGAATAGGCGTCTCGGTTGGGGTTGCCGTTTCGATCGGCACCACCAACGTCGGCGTTTCAGTGGGCTGCTCAACCGCTTCAGCCGGCGGCGGTTCAACCGCTTGGCCGTCCGAAATAACGCCATCCTGAGCGGCGGCGGGATCTAAAACAGCGACAACAGCCGGAGTAGGCGTGAAGGTTGGCATTGGGGTACGGGTGGGGGTAGGTTCCAAACTGGCGCTGCTAGTCCCCCCCAATAAACCCGACAAGCCACAGCCTAATGACACCAGGGCTAACGCAATCGGCAAGATATAAATTAAGATAGAACGATTTTTGTGTGTTCCCATACTGCGCTCCAAAACTGACTACACAGATGATATTCCAATAAGTATAATAAGGACAGCCTTAATTACAAGAATGACAGGTCACTCCTCAGGCGCTTGTTCAAAAAAGTCGAAATGAACATACTGCATTGGATCTTCGCTGAGCGTAATTTCAATTTCCGGCGAAACCTGCACCCCACCTTCGACCAAGGTAATTTTATAAACACCGGGCGTATAAGGTTGAAATTCTAATTTTGTATTCATGTTATGATTATCGCCGGTGCCTTTTACCGTGCTGTCGCCAGCGCCCGGTCCCGATACATCACTCAAGTAGGCATTGCCGTCGGGGGCTAACGCTTTGATCTGAAAACCGTCGAGTGTTTTAAAGATACCGGGCTTGAAATCTCGCCTAATCCAGGCTGTCATCCGTGTTTCGCCCGGTGAACCCGTATCGTGAACAAAGTAGTTGACCTGAAAGGGAAACTCCGGTTCAGGCGTTGCCGTTGGTTCTTCCGGCGGCGGCGTATCTTCCGGCGGCGGCGGTGGGGGAGGCGGGGGTGGAGCCGGAGCTTCGGCTTGGGCTGCACCTTCTTCGCCTTCGGGCGTCTCGGTTGGTGTCGGCGTTGATATGGGCGTCATGGTCGGAGTCGAGGTTTCGGTTGGGGTGGCGCTGGGCGTGAACGTGGCGGTCCAGTTGGGGGTAAAGGTGTAGGTGGGTTGGGGGGTCTTGTAACGGGTGGGGGTAGGTGTGGGCGCCTGCACGACCAAAGCCCCCAATGAACAGCCCAAATTTAGGCCGACACAGGCCACTGCCACCCACAATAACACCGATTTTATCTGAAATGATGTCTCCATGCGGACAACCAACTCCTACTGCGACCACCAGATAAAATCCCAAGCTCTTTGACTGGGATCGCTGGGATAGGTTAACGAGATAGGGGCCGATACCTGGTTGCCCGCGCTGTCAACGACATAAATCGTCCAGGTGGAATCGTTAAAACCACCGGGCGGTTCAAATTTAACATTACCCTGCTTCACGTAGCCCTCCAAGCCGCTGAGAGCGTCATACCGCCACGATGACTCGGCGCTCTGGTAGGGTACGCCCGAATTACTGGTGCCCACCACCTTGTAACCGCCGATCGGGGTGCCGTTGGGGTCGGTAATGGCCACAATACTCGACACAAAATTAACGCTCGTTTTTTGGAATTCCCGATTACCCTGCTCTTTAATTTTGAAGGGATAATTGGGGGTGGCCGTAGCTTCAGGTTCGGGGGTGTCGGTGGGCGGGCCAGGGGTGGGCGTCGGGGGGATGGGGGCGCGTGTCGGCGTATCGGTCGGTTCAGGGGTGTCGGTGGGTACGGGGGTGTCGGTAGGTACAGGGGTAGGCGTCTCGGTGGGGATCGGCGTAATGGTGGGCGTAGGCGTAACGGTGGGCGTATCGGTAAAATCCGGGGTAGGGGTGAACGTTGGCCGAGGAGTCGGCATCGGCCGATCAGGCGTAGGCTCTTCATTACTTACAAATGCTACGAGCGCATCTCGCCGTGCTCTAACGCGATCGATGACTGGCTGCGCCAAGGTACAGTTAACCGTGATAAAGGCAAGCAAAATTGACGCCGTAATTAATTGACGTGAAATTCCCATAACTACAATTCCTTCCTCCTTAGACTTCAAGAGGTTAATTATAGTTGTTTGACTTTTGCAGGCAAACGATTACGTTCAATCCAGGTAACTGCTCAGATGACTGGCACTTTTCTCAAACCAAGAACACTGAGCGGCATATAACGCTGCAATTCTCTGATTAAGTGCCAGTCGCCCGGTTTGCTGAACCCATACAGGTGACCAACGTTTTGGCACTACAAAGCGCGAATACTGAAGCCCACCCAACGCGGCGATGATGGTGACCAAGGATCAGCGTGAGCCTGCAACCAAACATGCCAACATAATGAACTGATGATATAATCCCTATGTTTGAAGATAAGCAGTAAGCGTTCAGTCAGCACTTCTCAGCTTTTGTTTATTTTAGCCAACTTTTGGGCGACAAAGCCGATTATGGCGCAAAGTAATCTTTTATCATAAGGAATGGCAATTAAGTAGTTTTCAACTCTAAGTTGTTACATTAATTTAGACAGAATTAACAGGATTAATATGATTACTATGTTTGCAC
>JACKAT010000109.1 GCA_020634935.1 Anaerolineales bacterium | reverse complement strand
CCGCAAAATTACGAGGGGGCGTCTCCGGTATCTCAACCCAGCCGCGCCGCAGCCAGCGCCGAGGCCAATCGGCCTCAACGAAGAGAATGGTCGAGGCAATCATCACATAGGGAAAAATACCAATCGAGAAGAGCCACTTATTGGTCAGATTAAAAAAGAGAACGCCCATAAACGCCAGCAGGCGGGTGCGTTTCCACAGCAGCAGCGTGCCAATCGACAGGTCAAACATCAGGCCGCCATAGGCAAAGAAATACGCGCCGATTTCACTATCGAAAAAGGGGCCGGCGACCGGATAATAAGCCCGATTATGCAACCAGGTACGAATCGGCTCGGCGGCCAGCCAATCCGAATTGAGCTTGGCCACACCGCCGAAAAAATAGACCAGGAAAACCTGCGCCCTCAAAATGAACAAGTGCCAGAAGGGGATGATCTCAGTTCGCAGATCGGGCCGCAGCAGTTGATCCAGCGAAGCCCAGCGATGGCCATCGACAAAAATAAGCAGAAAGCTGATCAACGAGATTAGATAGTAGTGGTTGTTATACTGAGCCTTATCAATCAGAAAGACATAGGTATAGGTTAGGAAAAACGTGACGGCCGCCAACCGGTAGAAAAACCCCACAGCCAGCGCCAACGCGGCCAGCCCCATGACGAAAAAGACCAGATACATACCCTGGCCGGGTAGCGGGGCGATAAAGGGGAACAGTTCATACGGAAAGAAAAATTTGGGTTCGATGTAATAGTAGTAGATGCGGTTGTACTGATGGTAGCGATATACCTCCCAAACCATCAACCCGCCAAATAGCAGGCGAAAAACCGCCAACGAGGCCGCGTCGGTCGGCTTGATCAAGGCGTTACCATACGCCTGAAATTTAGCCGTAATGAAGGAAACAATACGGGTTAAGTTACCGGTTCTTTTTAACGCGTCTTGGTTTATTTCCATAAACTCAATTGTTTAACCCAACCTGTTGCTGGTTGTTATACACGTTGATCGATAAGTTGGCAAACAAAAATCATAGCCACAAAGTGACTGCCACCCGCTTTGGGCGGAAGCCCTAAAAATGAGAATGGTTACGACTCGCCTATACATCTCGACATTTTTGGCCGAGTCGAGTATAATGAGGGCTACATAGCTTAAAACGATGACCGGCCTCATAAATTGAGGCCATTATTTCACCCGCAAATTTTAGTACCATTGGCGTATAGAATAGTCGATAAAGTCAATATATCCTTGATCGAAAAACCGGCCTGTTCATCTCCCAAGATATAACCCACACCGAATTAATATAAAGACCTAAAGCCAAACACCCTATTACTACGGAGGCTTGACCGTGGCGACAACTGGAAGTTTAAAGCAGCTTAGTAACACCGGAACCCTATCGCGAACGCGTTCTTCAACCGATTCCCTGAAATCAGGCACCGGGTCGCTCAATAGTGCGGGCATGACCGCTCCCTCTATTGTTAGATTTGATGGCATGGCCGAATTGCTTGAGCCGCCGGCCGCGCTGGATGAGCTGGATATCAAGCAAAACATGGTTGTCGATATCATGCTTCGGCTGACTTACAATGAAGGTGAAGTTAGCGTGAGCCGCGCCGAAGAAATTATGAAGCTGCCCTACCGCGTGATGGATGAGCTGCTGCAATGGCTGCAACAAGAGCACATTGTCGAAGTGGCCAAAGCCGTTGGCAGCCTGGGCCGCCGGGGCTATGTTTACACCTTAACCGATCTCGGCCGGCAGCGGGCTAAAGAAGCGCTCGATCGCACCCTGTACGTGGGGCCGGCGCCGGTGCCGTTGGAAAATTATTACCAATCGGTTCTAAACCAGGCCACCATCCGGCGGTTAACCCGGGGCGAGGTTCAAGACGCGCTCAGACACCTCATTTTACCCAAAGATTTCGACCGCAAGATTGGCCCGGCCGTCAACGCCGGCAGCTCGATCTTTTTATACGGCCCGCCCGGCAACGGTAAAACAACCATTTCCGAAGCTATCGCCGAACTGCTGGGCAACGGCGAGCCGATCTGGATTCCCTTTGCCATCACCATTGGCGGGGCAATTATTCAAATCTACGACAGTCTCATTCACAAAACCAGCGAGGAAGATCGCGGCGCGGCTGACAAACGTTGGGGCCTGTTCCAGCGCCCATCAGTCATGGTCGGCGGTGAGCTGACGATGGAACACCTGGAACTCCGCTATGAACCCACCGCCAAATTTTACGAAGCGCCCCTCCAGCTCAAAGCCAATGGCGGCATGTTCCTGATCGATGACTTTGGCCGGCAAATGATCTCGCCCTCGGAACTGCTAAAC
>JACKAT010000108.1 GCA_020634935.1 Anaerolineales bacterium | reverse complement strand
TAAGCCTGAACCCTTCAACTGCGTAACTCATAAATAGATCAGATCATACGAATAGGGTATTTATGGGATTGCTCCAAGAAGACAAGAGTCCTAACTGTTTTCTGGTGAATAAGGTCCGAGCGCCAGACCGGTCGGTTTGGGGATTAAGCCGGTGAGGTCGATAGTTATATCGTAACCGGAGATCGATTTAAATGACAAGGAACTGAGGTCGATTTCAAGTTTTTAACCCCTTACTCCCTACTTCTTATTCCCTACTGCTCAGTTTGGGAATCGAGGTGGCGACTTGAGTTAGATAATGTTCCTTTCTTCTGAGTTTAAGGATTTTGTAATTTATTCTTGCGATAATAAGACTATCGATGATAGATTATCAGACAATTAGATCTTTTAGGAGATGCAAGGAGCCATTATGAGTAAAGAAAAAGTCACCAAAACCGATGCGGAATGGCGCGAGCAGTTGACGCCGGAACAGTTTCAAGTGACCCGGCAAAAAGGCACCGAACGCGCTTTCACCGGCAAGTATCACAATAGCAAAGAAAAAGGCGTTTATCAATGTGTCTGCTGCGGCACCGAGCTATTTAGCTCGGACACCAAGTTCGACTCCGGTACGGGCTGGCCTAGCTTTTGGGCCCCGATCGATGAGGAAAATGTCGCGACCGAAACCGACAACAGTTGGTTTATGCGCCGCACCGAAGTGGTGTGCGCTGTCTGCGACGCCCATTTGGGTCACGTTTTTGACGATGGCCCGGCGCCCACCCATCAGCGCTACTGTATGAATTCCGCCTCGCTTAACCTGGTCAAAAAAGAAGTGCCGGTTGACGGCGAATAATTTGAATAAGGTGTGGGGTTGCTTGACAATAAAGCAACTGTAAGGCAGCATGAAGCCGCTCTCTAGCAAGGGAGCGGCTTTTTGTTGTGAATTGAATGTTTGACCCGCGACACTTTTTATAAGGAGATGGTTATGTCTGAACCGACCGAACCCAAACCAAAACCAGCTCGCATCAATGTGGAATTGCCTAATGAGTTAGACGCGACTTATGCTAATCTGGCTTTGATTAGCCACTCGGCGTCCGAAATCATTATTGATTTTGCTCGGGTAATGCCTAACAAACCCAAGGCTAGAATTCACAGCCGGATTGTGATGACCCCCCTAAACGCCAAGCTCCTGCTACGAGCATTGGCCGATAATCTGAATAAATTTGAGTTGAAGTACGGTGAGATCCAGATTCCCGAAAATATCATGATCGATCCGGAGAAAGGATTTACAAAATAAGATGGCCGATAGCTATAGTTTGAGCCAAGATTTGCAGGAGATAGTCAGTCAGATTAACCAGACTTTTGAGGCTAAAAGTACGGTGCGCGACGCCACGCTGAACCGCTCCCGAGAGGTGATCCGGCACTGCGCCAATTCGATTCGGGCCATCCATCGCGGCGATGAAGCGGATGCCGGCGCGTTACTGGCGACGGCTAACACCGTGGCGGCTGAGATGATCGCCGAGTCGCAGGCGTACCCGGATGTTTACTATGCGGGCTACACTCAAGATGCGCTCAAAGAGTTGGCCGAGGCTCACGTTACGCAAGCCATCATCTTGCAGAAGCCGCTGCCAACGCCGGAGCAACTTGGCATCGAATTCCCGGCCTATCTGAACGGCCTGGCCGAGGGCGCAAGCGAGTTACGCCGCTTTGCCTTGGATGCCTTGCGCCGGGGCGATGTTACCCGCGCCGAGCAAATGCTCGTCCATATGGACGACATCTACAGCGTGCTGGTTACGGTCGATTTTTCCAGCGCCATCACCGGCGGTTTGCGGCGGACGACCGATGTGTTGCGCGGCGTGCTGGAACGGACCCGTGGCGATGTCACAACGGCGGTGCGTCAGGAAGCGATGAAGACCGCCTTGCAGCAGTTTGAGCAGCGCATTGGGTTGGAATGAACCGGCCCGATTCCGAGTATTGCTGTTCGCTTTGACCTTGATATAGGGCTTAGTCGAAGCAGGCTGGCTCTGTCTGTTTGGCCTATCAACCTCAAATTGGCCAAGAAGTTGATGTAAACGCCGATCAAGTCCGATGAGACCGCGCAACACATCTCGCTGAGTTGATCAGGTGCATAAAGCCTCCAGTAACAACCTGATCTGATTAGAAATAAGGAAAGAGGATATGAGTGAGAGGTTTATTGAAGATGGAAATCATCCGGCCTTTTCAACGATACCGCTGCCGCAGGTCAAGAAGAATAAGATAGTGTCGGCCAAAGAAGCGGTGCACCTGATTCACGATGGCGACACCGTGGCGATGGGCGGCTTCGTAGGGGTTGGTTTTCCGGAGGAAATCGCGCTTTGTATCGAAGAGACATTTCTAAAAGACGGTCGGCCCCGCGATTTGAAGTTGATCTTTGCGGCCGGTTCGGGGGATGGTCAGGATAAAGGGTTGAACCATCTGGCTCATGAAGGGCTGGTCAAGCAGGTGGTTGGCGGTCATTGGGGGATGTTGCCCAAGATGCAGAAGTTGGCGGTGGAGAATAAGATCATCGCTCATAACTTGCCGCAGGGCGTCATCTCTCATATGTATCGAGATATTGCGGCGCACAAGCCGCGCACGATTACGCGGGTTGGTTTAGGAACATTTGTTGATCCGCGTCATGGCGGCGGTAAAATCAATGAGAAAACGACAGAAGATATCGTTGAACTGATCAATTTTGATGGGGAAGAGTATCTGGCCTATAAACCCTTCCCAATTAATGTCGCTATTTTGCGCGGAACTACGGCCGATGTTGAAGGCAACATCACTATGGAGAAGGAGGCGCTGACG
>JACKAT010000107.1 GCA_020634935.1 Anaerolineales bacterium | reverse complement strand
CTTAGTATAGGTGACCCATCTCATCCACCAAAATCTTTTTGTTTGTACTTAGTGGGTCGCCCAAAAACTTATCGGCGATTTTCGACAACCAGTCGTCGCCCTGAACAATAACGTCGGCATCACAGGCAGCGCCTTCTTGGGCCATTATCAGCGCAGGTATCAGGCCGAATGTGACCGCCAACAGTAATAAAACTATCGTAAGCTGCTTCAACTTATTCATTAGAAACTCCTCCGTCGTTCATTAATAGATTGTTAGCATCGTTGCTATGTCGGATATAAGCGATTGGCGCCCATGTCCGATTGCTCAAGGTTGTGTCATTGACCCTCCTTTGGTGGCGCGTCGCTGCGCAGCGGATAATCCGTAACCGCAAGGCCCCCTTGAATACGATTTCGCCTACTCGGAATACGGCGCTCTACGGATTATGTCTTATTGATATTCGTCCCCATAATGGCCGGTGACCGGACTCAAATGCGAAGGTGGCCCCGGCGGCAGCCAGTGCGGATCGCGGTAGACTGGTTTAGGCGCGGACCAGTTGGCCGGTTTAACGATACGGACACACAGCAGCAGCGGCTGACCGTAATCGACGGCGGCCAGTTCGGCTTCCGTTAGCTCTTCGGCCGACAAGTTGAGCAAAAAGGCCATACGACTGAGCAGATTACCATACGATGTGAGCTGAAAATCCACTTCGGTCAACCCGAGATCGTACAGCATATTGATCACCTCTAGCGGCATAAACATACGGTACATGTAGAGCGGCGCGCCGGTGCCCATATCCAAGCCGCGATATAAATAGTAGTCAACTGAGGCAAAGTTAATCAGCAGGATGCCGCCCGGTTTCAGCATACGAATGGAATGGTAGAGCGCCGCTTCGACATCATAAATGACGGTAATGCTGAACTGGTGAATGAAGCAGTCATAGGTGTTGGCGGGCGCGTGATCGGCCCGGCTCAAGTCGGCCACGATCTTGACTTCCGGGCTGTGAGCCGCAATGTCGAGCGCGTCGGCCTGAGTAATGGCCTGGCCCCCGTAGCGGCGCAGCGTAGTCGTCTCCCCGATTTCCAGCCCGCGCCCCTTGATGTCGGCGCGATGCCGCTCCAGAAAGTCGGCCCAATAGTAGCGAACCACAGCCGTACCGTACGGCAGGGCCCCATTTCGCAGCGGCCGCAGTCGCCGCATCATCATAAAACGCACGTGACGAATAATCGGCCAGGTTAGCATTCGCCGGACCGGCGGGTAGGCCCGGCGCAGCCGTTGGTAGAGGCTAGACGTATCCGCGCTCATGATAACCAGACTCCTGCCGCTGCGCCAATCAGCCCCGCATCGGGACCGAGCGCCGCCGGAATAATCGGTAGGCGACGGCTGTTGTCGGCCCAGATGTGCTGCCGAGTGGCGGCCACAAAGCGATCCCAATATCGACCGCCGGCCAGTCCCAGTCCGCCGCCAACCACCACCGCGTCCGGATCGAGCACGTTGACCAGCCAGCCGACGCTCACGCCCAACGCGTCGCCGGCTTGATCGATAACCGCCGCCGCTACGGGATCGTCCTGGGCCAAAGCCGCCATAACGTCCTCGCCGCGGGTCAGCCGCCGGTCGGGTGCAACGCGTTGGTTGTACTGGGCTACCAGCGCCGGCCCGGCCGCGATCTCTTCCAGCACCGGCGTCAGAACCGAACCGCACTCATGGCATTGGGTTGTCAACGGGCTACTACCGAGCACCAAAGCATTACCTCGCGCTCCGGCATAAGGACGACCGGCCTGAACCAAACAAGTGCTGATACCTGTCCCGACCGTGACATAAGTAAAAAGTCGGTATTCCTGACCTGCTCCGAATTGGGCTTCAGCCAAGGCGGCAGCCCGCACATCCGCCTCGACGACGGTCGGCGCCAGTTCGGCCAATCGCGACTGAACGGGTAACCCTTGCCAGCCGATGGTATGCGCGCTGGTGATACGCCCCTGGCGATCAACCAATTCAGCCATGCCGACGCCGATACCCAAGACCTCCAGCCACTGCCGGGCGGCTTCGGCCAAAAGCTCGCCGGTCAGCGCGATAACGTCATCGAGTACGGCATCGCCGCCGCGTTCCGGCCGGGTGGGAATAACCCGGCGCTGTAAAACCTGTCCAGATGGTTTCAGCACCAGACCGGCGGCAATTTTGGTGCCGCCCACGTCCAAGCCGATGGCGCACGGCTGTCGAGCCTCAGTCATCGGGCTGATCGGGCAGGTAGGTGGGCGCTACCCCAAAAATAAGGCGCACCGGCTGATCGGAGATGTTGTAGTAGTGGTGCGGTACGCCTTGCGGGATGTAGAAACCGTCTTTAGGGTTGAGTTCAAACCAGCGCTGGCCGTCATTGTCCGGCAAACGCATGTTCAACGTCCCTTCAAGCACATAGAGACTCTCATCGCCGGCGTGCTGTTGGACATCGCTCTGCTGGCCGGGCATCAGATAGATTTGGCCGACGGTGAGGTGTTCAGTGGCAGCCCACAAGCCGACCAAAATCGGGTTATCACGCCCCTCCATCCGCCACAGCAGATCGGCCTCACGCATGACCTGCATCGAAAAATTGGACGTAATCTGGTCGCGGGCCATCGGCCATTGACCCAACAGATGATCCTGGATGTAGTTGATCTCGACAAGGTTGGGTTTGGTTCGGGCGTAGGCTCCTGACGTACCCTGCGACGGCGGGGGGGCAAAAAACTCCAGCACCCTTAGGGGTTCGGAACCGTAGTTAAAAGCATGGTGCCAGGTATCGCGCCGGAAGAAGACGGCCTCGCCGGCTTGAACGCGATGCACCTCGCCGTGCTCCGGATTGGCGATGACCATCAGACCGCTCAAGACATATAAAACCTCATCGGCGGCGAAGAT
>JACKAT010000106.1 GCA_020634935.1 Anaerolineales bacterium | reverse complement strand
GCGGGATAGGTGGGTTTGGATGGAAAAGTAACGTGGAGGGATCCGCAAATCGTCGTAACGGCTCAGCCTAATCCCTGGTTCCTATTTCTATTTATAACCTTCACCCCAAAGCGCCGCCGGCCCAACCGCTCCGACTGTCTGCGCAGCCAGTTGCACGGCCTGTTGCGCGGCAGCCGTGGGCGATAACCCCTGGGCCAGGCCGGCCAGGGTGGCGCCGCAGAAGGTATCGCCCGCGCCGGTCGGATCGACCTCGGGCACGGGGTGGCCGGGAATGTGCGTCACGCGATCGCCTGCGATGACCAGCGCCCCGGCGGCATCGAGCGTGACAAATAGGAGGGCGTCTGGCCGGGTTCGGGCTTGCTCGATGCCGCCGAAGAGTCCGTTGGCTTCGTTCTCATTCATAAAAAATAGATCGGCCAGTTCAAACAGCCGGTGAACGGGTTGTGTTTCATTATAAACCAGCCGGGCATAGGTTCCCACGGATATCAACCCCGGGTGAGGCTTTAGAGCCAGCAGAAAGTCAAGCTGTCTTTGGGCTGAACTCAGCGCGGCGATATGGACATACCCGGCTTGTCCGGCCTCGATGGGCAGAGCGGCCGGTGTTAACTGCGACTCGGCGCCCCACGAGGCATCAAGTAGGGTAGCCCGGCCATGACCGTGGTGAGCAATCGCCAGGCGCGGTAAATCGGCCGGAGAGACGCGCGGCCCCAGCCAGCCTAGCCGTTCAACAGCCCGCTGCAGTGGTTCAGGAACCGGCTCCGGCTGGGGCGCGTAGAGACCGGTTCGCGCCCCGGCCTGACGGGCGGCCAGGGCGGTGTAAAGCCCGGCGCCGCCGGCGGTGTTGGCCGTTCGTCCATCGGCCAGGTGTAAAACATCCAATGAAGCCGTGCCAATTACAAAAATATCGTATAGTGGTGCAACCATGAGCATCTCCCAAAATGGAATATCCAGTTTTATTTGCATTATTAATAGGATTGCGGTATGCTGACTTGTGAGTGACTCGATAAAAATAATCGACCTATCCATCCGCCCGACTTAATTACGGGTATATAATATACCCATCTGTACGTCATACCTTAATTATTCGACCAAAATATTTATCCTCCAAATGCACTCGATAAGGCTGGCTTAAATTCATCAGGCTCTTTATCGACTAATAAAATCCAGATAGGATGCAGTAATGGTTTGCTACAAATGTAACATAACTGCTGTAGGCGTCTGTAAATTTTGTGGTCGAGGGGTTTGTCACGACTGTCATTCCAAAATGCCCGCTATTGTAGCTGTGTATGTGGGCGAAAATCAAACCCCCAAGACCATTGTTGTCGCTGATGCCTTGTGGTGTGGTCAATGCAAACCCCAGCCGGAGCCGATACCGATGCCGGAGATATATTGATGGGTGGAATATTTGATCGATTGCAGGATGATTTAGATGCGCGGAATAATAAAAAAGGGCTGTCTCCTGTTGATTTGCTGGACATGCCGCAGGACCTGGCCGACCTGATCAACCAAATTATCCGCAGAAATGGGATGAAGCTTGAAGATGTGGCCCAAAACCTCAACCAATCTATAGAGAAAGCCGAGCAGACGCTCGATAAACTGGTTGAAAAAGGGTATATTCGACGAGTTAAAGTTAAACAAGAGGTTTGGTATAAGGCCCAATTTGGCCGCAAAGCCGACAAAGTAGTTTCAGATAATATTTGGTCCAAATTAGATAACATTTTCAAAGATGAGCAGGTGTAGTCGAGAATGTTGGATAATAAATGAATGGACCTCAGGTGACGGTCATCTTAAATCCCAAGAAATAGAGCTGGAGCAAAGATTATGTCCAAAATCATCTCAATCCACTCCTTTAGAGGAGGTACAGGAAAATCTAACACGACTGCCAACATCTCCGCTATTTTGGCTAGTCAGGGGCTGCGGGTCGGCGTTATCGATACGGATATTCAATCACCGGGCATTCATGTTTTGTTCGGTTTCTCAGAAGATGAAATGAAATATTCTCTCAATGATTACCTGTGGGGCAAATGTAATATCGAGGATGCGGCTTATGAGGTGACTCGCAGTTTGGGCGGCAACATTTCCGGCAGCATTTATCTTATTCCTTCAAGCATCAAAGCTGGGGAGATCGCCCGGGTCTTACGCGAGGGTTATGACGTTGGCCTGCTCAATGATGGCTTCCATGAACTGGTTGAAGCCCTTGACCTGGATGTGTTAATGATCGACACCCATCCCGGCCTGAATGAGGAAACGCTGCTGTCGGTGGCCATTTCCGATGCCTTAGCCGTGATCATGCGCCCCGACCAACAGGATTATCAGGGTACCAGTGTCACCGTTGAGGTGGCCCGCAAACTCAACGTACCTAGGCTGGTGATTGTGGTCAACAAAACCCCGCTCGTTTATGATTTTGAGCAGGTGCGAAGCCAAGTTGAGCAGCTTTACTCAGCCGAAGTGGCTGCCGTTATGCCCCACTCAGACGAAATGATGGCCCTGGCCAGCGCCGGCGTTTTTGTCCTACGTTATCCTGACCATGAAATGACCCGGCTTTATCGACAAATTGCTCAAAAGCTAATGAGCTAGTCTTGCGGCATTTATCGCTCGAACAGTTATTGAGACTAAAGAGGCCGCTGTGCCTCACCATCAAAGTTTGTCCGGAAATTGCTCGACCTCTAGCTACCTCTCGGAGCTAACAAATGCCTAAGGTAATATTGTTTCATTCATTTTACCACGGAGTCGGACGCTCGAATATTGCCGCGAATATGGCCTACTTGTTGGCTAAAAAAGGAATGACTATCGGCTTGATCGATGCTGATACCGAGGAACCGGTTCAGCACTGCCTCTTTGGTTTAACTGATCAAAACATTCATTACGCCTTTAACGATTATTTATGGGGCGATTGTTCAATTGAGCAAGCCGCTTATGAATTGACCATCGAGTCGATTTCCCCGCCGGGTCGTATCGTCTTAGTTCCCGGTAATCGGCCCGGTCACCCCCCCCCCCGTCAGTTAATCAGGGTTGATGACGCGGAACTGCTTCACACCGGTTACCAAACCCTCATCAACCACTTCCAACTTGATATTCTCTTTATCGATACTCA
>JACKAT010000105.1 GCA_020634935.1 Anaerolineales bacterium | reverse complement strand
CCTATATTCCGGTGGACGAGCGCAACGCCGAGCGCCTGCTGGCCCAGGCCGCCCAGGGTCAAACCGAGCTGCGGGTGGTTCGTTGGACGGACGATAAACATCGTGGAGCTGATGCCAAAGAGATTGTCACGTTTTTATTGGAAACAAATGGAGTGTTAACCGGACACGAGTCCTATCCGGTGTACGACGTGGATACCTACACATTGATTGGGCAACCATCTTTTACGCTGCCGGCCATCGATCAGCCCATCGGTGCGGAGTTCGACGGGCTACTACGCCTTGACGCCGCTTACGTCTCGCCGCAAATTGCCCCTGGCGATGACCTGCCGGTGGCATTGACCTTAGCTCCCCTAGCGCCCATGACAACCGATTATAAAGCCTCAATCCGGCTCATCGGCCCGGCCGGCGAACCGATCGTCCAAAAGGATCGCCAACTACAACATAATTTCCACCAGGGCACGTCGCTATGGCCGCCGGAAACGGTCAACGAATATTACCTGCTGCCGACGCCACCCGAAACCTCGCCCGGCGACTACATGGTTAAGGTGGTGTTGTACCACCCCGACACCCTCGCGCCGTTGGTGGCCAGCGGGGTTGTAGAGGTGCCGGTTGGCACGGTTACGGTAATTGAGAGTAATAGCGGTTTTTGAACTGTTGAGAGGAATAAGCCGCCTCTTCATAGCCACGGCGTGCATTTCCGTTTTTGGGCGAGACAGAAACACTGAATTAATGATGGAAATGACAACACTGAGCCTCCCTGCGCCTCAAATCAATTAATCTCAGATGGAACCCAGGGGGTAAGGCTAGAATTCAGTGAAATCAGTCTATTCAGTGGTTCAGTGTTTCAATGAGGGGGTCGCCTAAATTTTGAAATACACCCTAGCCACGCGGACTCCGCTCTTTCTAGCGTCGCTCCTGGTTGGCGAAGAAATCGGCCCAATCCAGGTCGGCATCACTGGTGGGCAGGGAGGAACGGACCTGATCGAACAGCCCCAGATGCGACTGGATGGCTTTGGCCCGTTCGGCCCGCTTTTGTTCATCGAAGAGGTTGACGGGGTTGAAGTAGGCTAAAATTAATTTGATCAACGTTACGACACTCTCGGTAATTTGCCAGATCGTATCGGTCACGGTCTCCTGGCGGAAGCCGGCGGCCCAGCCGAGGACGATTTGCAGCATAATCACCGCCGGAACATCGACAAAGGGGGCCGTGGTTCCGCTAAAGGCCCGATTCAGGGTTAAATACCCAATAGCGATGAGTAGATACATCGCCAGCCCTAGCGAAAAGCCAACTAGCGGCTGGATCAGATAAGCCATCAAATAGTTTAAGTGAAAGTCCTGTTTGACCGAGACATGGAGATATAGCGAGTTGAGCAATTTGACCACGCCGCCCACACCGCCGGCAGCGGCGACCGGTAGCGCCGCGACAATGAGCCTGACCGCCGGATAGCTGCTTTCGGCATAATCGGCCAGCGCTTGCCAGCCCCAGGCAAACGCCACCAATGAAGCCACAAACCACACCAAGCCGTAGATGATTATAAAAATCCCCCAGGTGTAGGACCAGCGCAGTAAGCGTCGATACTGGTAATAGGAGGCTTTATAATAAAACGGATCGTTCTCGTCCAGCGCATCGACATCGACCACCTGCCCCTCCGAACTATCTTGGCCGGGCTTGGACGCATCTTTGCCCAAGGACTTGATCTGTTTCAGGCCCCATTCCTGATAAAACCCGGCGATCCAGGCCAGTAAGAGTTGCAGCGAGACAAAGGCCGGCGAGCGAAAGGTCTCAACAAAAGCGCTGCCGAGTGTGCCGAAGAATTCAGCAAACGGCGCCAGCAGGTTCGTGAAAGAAAGGGCGGCGAGCAGCGTATCAAAACTGCTAATAAAATCGGTAATGAGGGCAGCCGGGACGGCGATGAGAAGAAGGGAGATGATGCCGGCCACCATACCGGCCAAAGGTTGGCTGAGGTAGGCGACCGAGGGTTGAGTTTGAAAATCGTGCCGGAGCGATAGATGGCGATACAACCGGCTTAACATCGCGGTAGTGCTGCCAATGCCGCCGACCACTGCAACCGACCAGGTAGCCACCCCCAAGACCGCCACCAAACTGTCGCCGGCTGGAAACAGACTATCGGTGACCAAAAAACTCAGTAGCAGAGCGACCAGCCAGAGCAGGCCGTAGAGAAAAATGATGATCCCCCGAGGGTAGTTGCGGCTAATCCGTTTTTTAGAGGTATCGACAATAACCATAGCGGCGCTCCCGAATTATCTTATGTACAGTATAACCGCAAATTCAACTTATTAAAAGTTTTACAAGGGCCAGAATAAGGACTGATGCCAATGCCCTGAGCCGCTTGAAAAGCCATGATCTTGTGATATAATAGTCCGGTTTGTTTAGCCAGAAAAATAGTTACTCGGTTGGTTGCGATGACCTTTTCCTTTGAACTTTTAGCCCAAGACACCTTGACCCACGCCAGAGCGGGTCTAATCCATACGCCCCACGGCGATATCCCCACGCCGGTTTTCGCGCCGGTCGGCACCCAGGCGACGGTCAAAACTTTGACCCCGGCTGATTTGCACGAGTTGGGAGCAACGTTGATTTTAGCCAACACCTACCATCTCTACCTGCGTCCCGGCCCTGATTTGATCGCCGATTTCGGCGGCCTCCATCATTTTATGGGGTGGGATGGCCCCATCCTGACCGACTCCGGCGGTTTTCAGGTTTTTAGCCTGGAAGGGCTGCGCGAAATCGATGAGGACGGCGTGACTTTTCGCTCCCACCTCGACGGCTCCAAACACCGCTTCACCCCGGAGCAGGTGATCGCCATTCAAGAGAAGTTGGGCGCTGATATTATTATGGCCTTCGATGAATGCCCGGCGCCTGACGATCGCGACTACAACGTCGAAGCATTGGATCGCACCCATCGTTGGGCCGAACGATGCCGGCAAGCCCAGCGGCGACCGGATCAGGCGCTGTACGGCATCGTCCAGGGCGGCATTTTTCCCGACTTGCGCATTCAGAGCGCCGAATTCCTAACCAGCCTCGATTTCCCGGGCTATTCTATCGGCGGATTGAGCGTCGGCGAGTCTAAAGCCGATATGCACGCCATTCTCGAGGTGCTGC
>JACKAT010000104.1 GCA_020634935.1 Anaerolineales bacterium | reverse complement strand
CGCTTTTGACGAGCCCATTCAGGAGCGGCTGGATCGCCTGATCGTCGCCGCCCAAATTCAGCCGATGATCGTTGTTTTGCCCGACGCCTTTACTCGCTACGGCGGCAGCCAGTACCTCAACTCCACCGCGACCGGCCAGTACGAGGATCACCTTGTAACGGAAGTCGTCCCCCACATCGACCGGCGCTACCGCACCCAGGCCGAACCTGGCGGTCGGGCCATAACTGGCAAATCCTCCGGCGGGTATGGGGCGCTGGTGCAGGCCATGCGCCACCCCGACCTGTTCGGGCTGGTAGCCTGTCACAGCGGCGATATGTATTTTGAGTACGCTTACAAACCGGAGTTTCCCAAATTTCTCGATGCCGCCGCCCGCAACCAGATCGACTCCTATGAGAGTCTGCGTGATTTTCTCAAGACGTTCTCCCCTAAAATGCACCCCAAACCCGCCAGTTTCTTCGATGTCATCCATATGTCCGCGATGGCCGCCTCTTACTCACCCAACCCGGCCTCGCCCTGCGGCTTTGATCTGCCCTTCACCTTCCACACCGGCGAACTGCGGCCCGATGTCTGGCAGCGCTGGCTGGCCTGGGATCCCGTCACCCTGCTCAACGACAACCGCCACGCCGACGCGCTGCGCCAAATGAAGCTGCTCTACCTCGACTGTGGCAATCGCGATGAGTATGCCCTCCACTATGGGGCGCGTATTTTCAGCCAGCGCCTGACCCAACTGAACATCCATCACCATCACCAGGAATTCGATGGCGGCCACCGCAGCACCAACTTCCGCTACGATGTCTCGCTGCCGGCCCTTTCGCAGGCGTTTGCTAAAATCCAAGCGTAATATTCTGTTAAGAATTTTGTAACTAAATTTCAATCAATCCGGTTTATAACAATAACAATATTGCCTGGCATCGACCGCCTAATTAGTCCTGTCCCCAATCCCCTTAACTTCCGGCAATGTTAAAAATCGACCCAGGGAGGTAAATCGAATGGCGCTCAAATGGTACAAGGTGGCGGAGGCTGGCGAACTGCCCGCAGGGCAAGTTATGACCGCGCTGGCAGGCGTGACCGCTGTTTGCTTAATTCACACTGCCGATCACGGCTTCACCGCGCTTGACAATCGTTGCCCCCATCAGGGCGGCCCGCTGGGCGAGGGCCAAATTGACGGGCGCTGGCTCATCTGCCCCTGGCACGGCTACGAGTACGATCCCCAAACCGGCGGCCCCCCCGAAGGCTATGGCGATCACGCCACGCCCTACCCCCTTGAAGTTCGGCCGGACGGTCTCTACGTCCAGGTCGATGAGCCGGAGCACGAGCCGACGGTCTCCGACCAGATGGTGCAGGTGATGACCGATTGGGGCGTCGATACCGTCTTTGGCATGGTCGGTCACAGCAATCTGGGTTTTGCCGATGCGCTGCGCCGCGCCGAAGAGGACGGCCGCCTGCGTTACTTCGGTGTGCGTCACGAAGGTGCGGCCTCTTTTGCGGCCACCGCCTACGGCAAGTTGACCGGTCGCCCAGCCGCCTGTTTTGCGATTGCCGGACCGGGCAGCACCAACTTGCTGACCGGCCTGTGGGATGCGCGTATGGATCGAGTGCCGGTGCTGGCCCTCAGCGGTCAGGTCGATACCCAGGTCATTGGCCCCGGCGCGTTCCAGGAAGTCGATCTCTATGCCGCCTTCGACGCCGTCCGCACCTGGGGCCAGACGGTGCTCACCAACAAAAATGCCAGCAACCTCATGGCGCTGGCCGTCAAACACGCCATCGTCGAGCAGGGCGTCGCTCACTTAATTCTGCCTAACGAGGTCCAGGAAGCGCCCGCGCTGCCCACCTTCCCGGTCACACCCAAACATGGCCGCATCTCCACCGTCGAAATCACGCCGCCTGAAGCCGAACTAAACGAAGCCATCGACCTGATTAAAGCCGCCCAGCGGCCCAGTATTATCGTTGGCCACGGGGCGCGCTACCATCGCGCCGAAATCATCGCCTTTGCTGAAAAGATCGATGCCGCCGTCATCACCACGTTCAAAGGCAAAGGGCTTATCGCCGATCATCACCCCTTGGGCTGCGGCGTGTTGGGTCGCAGCGGTACGCCGGTCGGCAGCAGCATGATGGGCCGCAGCGATTTGCTGATTGTCCTCGGCGCGTCATTTTCCAACCACACCGGCATCTCCCTTAAAAAGAAAACCATCCAGGTCGATATCGACCGCATGACGCTGGGCAAATTCCATCCGGTCACCGTCCCTTTATGGGGCGAAATCGGGGCGACGTTAAAGTTGCTTAGTGAGCGGCTGGACGCGGTCGAACGGCCGCAGGTTAAGGACGATATTGCCAAGCGCTGGGCCTACTGGCGCGCCGAAAAGGAAAAGCATGTCGGCCATCTGGATGCCAAGGGGCGGATGCATCCGGCGCTGGTATTCAAACATCTCTCCGCGCTGGTCCCGGAAGATGCGGTGATTTGTGTCGATGTCGGCAACAATACCTACAGCTTTGGCCGCTTTTTTGAATGCAGCGGCGATCAGGATGTGTTGATGTCGGGCTACCTGGGCAGTATCGGCTTTTCTTTTCCGGCGGCGTTGGGGGCCTGGGCGGCGGTTGGGGCTAATCGTAAAATTGTCTCGGTTTCCGGCGACGGTGGTTTTGGCCAATACCTGGCCGATTTCACCACCGCCGTGAAGTACGGTATGCCCATCTGTCACGTGCTGCTCAACAACGACGAACTCGGCAAAATCTCTAAAGAGCAACGGGCCGGTCGCTTTCAGGTTTGGCAGACCAGCCTGCATAATCCCAACTTTGCCGAATACGCCAACTTGTGCGGCGGCTGCGGCTTCCGTGTCACCAATCCGGCCGAACTTGTCCCGGCGCTCGAGGCCGGTCTCAAAGCTGATGGGCCGGCGATAGTGGAGATCCTGACCGATCCCAAACAAACGTAATCGAGTTCATTGAGTTTATGGAGTTGAAGAGTTAATAGAGTTGTATTTTCGACAAGTGCGTTTCATTCCACCCACTCTATAAACTCCACAAACTCCATAAACTCTACAAGCCTTATTCAAGGAGATGATCATGCCGAATAATAAATTCCCGCCCTTATCATACGACGCGTTGCTGCCGTCGTTGAAGTCGCTGCAAAATTACGCCAAATTGACCGGCAAGGTGCGCCGAGCGCTGACGCCCCGGCAGAAGCATTGGTCACATATCAGCCTGCGCGTC
>JACKAT010000103.1 GCA_020634935.1 Anaerolineales bacterium | reverse complement strand
AGCGCGGTCAGGTTCACCCGGCGCGGAAAATGGGGCTGGGCCAAAATGGCTTTGATCTCCGAGGCAAAAATGAGCCGCCGGTTATGTTCGGCATAGTAGAGCGGTTTGATGCCAAAACGGTCGCGGCCGATGAATAACTGCTGCCGGTGCTCATCCCACAGGGCAAACGCGCCCATCCCGCGCAGTCGCTGCAAAACACCGGACGGACCCCAAGCCTCGTAACCGTGCAGGATAACCTCGCCGTCGCTGTGGGTTGTGGGCCGGTGACCGAGCCGCTCCAGTTCGGTCCGCAGGAGAACGTGGTTGTAGGTTTCGCCGTTGTAGACCATGTGCAGGCAGCCGTCTTCGTTGACCAGCGGTTGGCGACCCCCGGCCACATCGATGATGCTCAACCGGCGGATACCCAATCCGCAGTCACCATGCGGCGATAAATAGACCGCCCCCTGGTTCGGCCCGCGATGGATGAGCGTATTGATTTGCGCTTCGACATCGGCCCGTTCGATGGGAGCGCCATCTAAGGCATAGATACCGGCAATACCGCACATCGTATCACCTAACCTTCGTGCTTCGGCGGATAAGCATACATCACCACAAATCCCTGATAATCCGCCGGGTTTTCATAGTAAGGCTCGCCGTCTAAGGTTAGCCAGGCGTGGCCGCCGACTCCGCCGCCTTCGTGCGCCCCTTTCAACCGAGCGCCGAAGATAACTTGCACCGGCATGCCCGCTTCTCGCAAAAAATAGTAACGCAGCAGCGACCGCCGCAGGCAGATCCCCAGCGGCGAGCGGAAATGCCAGGCTGCCACCGCATCGGCCAATTGGCGAATGGCTGTTTCAGACACACCGGCCCCCGACTGGGGCGACGGCGTCAGCTTGGCCATCATTGCCGGGAGCGGTTGATCGAACTGCTGCGGGAGTTCCCGGCTAAACGTCGTCATACGCCGCAGCAGTATTCGGCGCGGCGTATCGAGCCAAGCTCGACCGAGGATTGTCGTAAACTCGAGTCCTCGCCGCAGCCGTCTAAATAACAATTAAGCCTTCCGCCTGAAACTGGGCCGCTAACTCTAACAGGTCGGCTTCCACTTCAGCGATATCAATTTCTTCATAATCCGCGGCAATGATACGGGCGCAGTCGGTAATCGTGCGCTGGCCATCAATTAACTGCCAAAAGCGCGCTCCGGTATCATTCAGTTCGTAATAGCTGCCGCTGTTCAAATTAATGACCAGGGCCTCTTCACCCACCATCTCGTGGGTGGCTTGGGAACTATGTCTGGGTGTATCCGTTGCTTGCATTAGTGCCTCCTCCAAACTCGACGCTCGGCGGTCAACCGCCAACGGTCGTTGAAATATACCATTCTTTAAGCCGGGGTAAAAATTTGCCCCGGCTTTTTTATTTCGATATACTTGACCAGACTTCTGATAGACTGAGTAATCTTATGTACCACGCCCAACCAACCTCACCGCCAATTGTGATCAATCTCCACGGGTTGTCCATCGCCTTTCAAGCCCCCGATCAATCGTTCAAAGATCGCTTTGAACACGTGTATGGGCATCTGCCGCGCGAAACCGGCGGCAGTCCGGCGATTACCATTGACTGGCACATCCATCGACATCCGGCCGCGCCGCCGCCACCGCCGGGTATGCCCGCTCTCTCTGAAAGTCCCCTGGTCAGCTACTACGGCAGCGGCGATCTAGTCGTCGTGCGATTGCCCAAATATGGCCTGGTGACGGTTGATCTGGCAAACAGCCGCTTGATTGGAGCGGTGACGCGCCTCTGTCTGGAGGCATACGGCGTCTTCGAGGATGTCCTGATGATGACGTTGGCCCCGCTGTATCGACGGCGCGGCTGGTTTCCGCTGCACGCCTTCGCCGCGCTCGCCCCCAACGGCCGGGCCGCGCTCATCACCGGCAACATGGGCAGCGGCAAAACGACCACGGGGCTGGCCTTGTTGAGCGCCGGCTGGAAACTGCTGAGCAACGACTCGCCGCTGTTGCGGCTGGCCAACGACCAGGTTGAGGTGTTGGCCTACCCCGGCCAACTCAGCGCCTTTGACGACTCGCTGGCCCGCTTCGACGCCCTTAAACAGTTCATTCCCACCGATCCCGTACCGGAGACGCTTGATCTGCTGGCCCCCTCCGGCCGGCAAAAACGCGTCTTTCGGGCTGAAGAAGCCTTCGCCGAACCGTGGGCCTCGACCGGCCCGGCCGGCGGTGTGTTCTTCCCGCAAGTGGTCCCCGGCTTGGAGCAAAGCGAACTCGTGCCCGTCCCATCGACCAAAGCCGCTTTAGAACTCGTGCCGCAAGCCATCGAAGGTTGGGACAAAGCTACCGTCCCGCAAAGCCTGCATCTGGTCAGAACGCTGGTCGAACAAGCGCCGTGCTACATCTTGCGATTGTCGCCGCAGGTCGAGCAGTTGCCGGAGGTGATTAGTCAAGGAGTGACTGAATAACCGTTATTATGTAGTGCATAACGCCGCGAAGCCACAACCAAAAATGGAACACGGATTAGACAGATCATACCGATTAACACGGATAAAATAAATTGAGATCAGTGAAAATCCGTTTAATCCGTGTGATCCGTGTTCCATAATTTTCGCGGCTGGCGCAAATTTGCCGCACCGACGCCGTAATGCGTAGTGATTTACGAACTACGCAATAATCCGGATATAAAGATACGATTTCATAACATTACCTATGCCCAACTACACCACCGTCACCCAAAAATACGCCCAACCGGACGTAGTTAACTTTTGGAAAGCCCTGAGCCGAACGGGTTTGCAGCAATGTGAGCGCGAGATGGTCGCTCGCTATTTTCCCCAACAGGGCCGTCTGCTCGATATCGGCTGCGGCACGGGTCGAGCTATGTTAGCCTTAAACCAGGTCGGCTACGACGTCGCCGGCATCGATATTAGCCAGGCCATGCTCGCCGCCGGTCGCAGCCTGTCGCACGAGGCTCGGTTGGCCGGAGCCAATCTGCTCAACCTGCCCTTTGTCGATGACTCCTTTGATGGCGTCTTCATGTTTTTCGGAGCGCTCCAGCACATTCCCGGCCGCGACCATCGCCGCCAAGCGCTGGCCGAGATGGCTCGCGTCACCCGCCCGCACGGACGGCTGATCCTGGGGCTGGACAACGTCGCACCGGGGCTGGCTTGCTATCGGTACTGGTTGGCCCAAAAGTTGCGACCGTCCGCCACAAAGCCAACCTCTACCCATCATCACACCGCCCCCTTGACCACCGACGCCGACTCAACCTTATGGGATCGGCAGGCGCGGCGGATGCACCCGCTTGTCTGGCACGCCCGCGGTCTGGCGCGAACGCTGCGCTGGCGCACCTGGCCCGGCCTACGGGATGACCTGCGCCGTCTCACCCCCCTAAACGCCTCTGCTGAACCCGGCGACATGTGGGTCGCCCAATTTGCCATTCCGACCACCCCCGGCCGGATTTATTACCACCTTTACCAGGTCGATGAGTTACTCGCCGACGCCGCCGCAGGCTGGCGGCTTCTCGGCCATCACAGCGGCAGCGAACTGAACGAGCAGCAACGCTATCCCGCCGCTATCCGCGGGCAAGATAAGCAGTTGTTCTTTGCGTTTGAGCGGGAGTAGCGGGTAGCCGGTAGCTGTCAGCAGTTAGCTGTCAGCGATTAGCTTGTCTCTTGTTCGACCTGCCCTTCCTGAAACGGTTCTCAATGCCTTGTGATCGAGGCATGTCGCGCCGTGCAAGTGGCGATCAACATCGTGATCGGCACATGCTGTGCAGCGCAAGCGGTGATCAT
>JACKAT010000102.1 GCA_020634935.1 Anaerolineales bacterium | reverse complement strand
TCCGCCCGGAGCAAGTGGCCTACATCGGCGACGACAGCAACGATCTGGCCGTGATGCAGCGCGTGGGATTATCGGCCTGTCCCGCCGATGCACTGTGCTTCGTCAAAGCAATCGCGCATTATGTATGCCGGGCTAAAGGCGGTTATGGCGCTTTTCGGGAATTCGCTGAATTCATTATTGCCGCCAAGAAATGACGGGGCAACAAAGCTTGCTTTGTTATGGTCAAAGCTGAGCTTTGACGCTCCAACATCTCCTACCGAGGAGGGACTATGCAGCGCGAAAATAAGGTCAAGGTCAATCATCGCGCCATTGGCAGCGGCGAACCGGTTTACGTGGTGGCGGAGATTGGCATCAACCACAACGGATCGCTTGAACTGGCCAAGAAATTGATCGACGGGGCTATCTTCGCCGGCTGCGACGCCGTCAAATTCCAAAAACGCACACCGGAGTTGTGTGTGCCTCAAGCGCAGTGGGCCGTTGAACGCGATACACCTTGGGGCCGGATGAGCTACCTCGATTACCGCTATAAGGTTGAGTTTGGCCCGGACGAATTCGCCGAGATCGACCGTCACTGCCGGGAGCGGGGCATCACCTGGTTTGCCTCGTGTTGGGATGAAGCCGCCGTCGCGTTTATCCGAGAGTTCGATCCGCCGCTCTACAAAGCGTCGTCGGCTTCGTTAACCGACCACACCCTGCTCAAGGCGATGAAGGACACCGGCAAACCGTTGATGATTTCGACCGGGATGTCGAACATGGCCGAAATCAGAGCCGCCGTCAAGGCCGTCGGCGTTGAAAACCTGCTCCTTGCTCACTCGACCTCGGCCTATCCTTGCCCGGTGAATGAATTAAACCTGCGCATGCTCGATACCCTGCGCTGTGAATTTCCCGGCGTACCGGTGGGCTACTCCGGCCACGAAGTTGGGCTGGCCCCCACCTGGGCAGCCGTCACTTTGGGTGCTTGCTTCATCGAACGCCACGTCACCCTTGATCGGGCGATGTGGGGCTCCGACCAGGCCGCCTCGGTCGAAGTGATGGGGCTACATCACCTGGTGCGCAATATTCGAGACATCGAGACATCGCTGGGCGATGGGATCAAACAAGTCTACCAAAGCGAATTGAAGGTGCAAAAGAAACTGCGGCGCGTTCAGACCAACGGGCATCATCACCTCAACGGCTACAGCCAACAATCTCTTTCTGCCCCAGAACTCACCCGGTTTTTGTATGGGGCGATATTAGATCATGATCCGTTCACGCTGCCCTCCGAGTTGGATGCGCATTATGAATGAAAGTTGAGATTTGACGAGCCTAAACTCCTCTTTGGTAGACAATATGCGCGTTCGCCAACTGGATACAACCCGTAAACAAGACGTTCGGCAATTTGTGGCCTTCCCATTTGACCTTTACCGGGGCTGCCCCCAGTGGACGCCGCCGCTGGTTTCGTCGGCCAAAGCAGTAATGAACCGGCGGAAACATCCTTACTATCGCCACTCGACGGCCGATTTCTTTGTGATTGAGAGCGAGGGTCAAACCCTGGGCCGCATAGCGATGTTGAACAACCGCAACTATAACGATTACCGGGGCAGCAACACCACCTTCTTTGACTATTTTGAGGTGATCGAGGATATCGAAGCGGCGCGGGCGCTGTTCGATACCGCTTTTGCCTGGGCCAAAGCCAACGGCCTGACGGAAATCATCGGCCCACGCGGGCTTATTGGCGTGGACGGCAGCGTGCTGGTCGAAGGTTTTGAGCACCGGCCCGCGCTAACCATTACCTGTCGTCCATCAATACATCGTACAAAACTAACATAGCAAACCATCAATACATCGTACAAAGGCCTAACATCGAAACCATCAATACATCGTACAAAAAATGATAGAAATTCATCTATCTCAATGAAACAGGAGATAGGTGAACAATGTCTACAGCAACGGCATATGAAGAAAGAAAAACAGCCATCCATTTGCTCAGGAGCGGTTGCACTCCCAAGGAAGTAGCGAACGAACTTAACCGTTCGGTTTTTTGGGTGTACAAATGGCAAAAACGTTTTGAAAAAAACAGTTGGGCCGGATTGCAGAGTCAATCTCGCGCCCCCCAACAACACGGACGGCGGCTACCAGCCGAAGTGCGGCAAGCGATTGTCCAAGCCCGCAGTGAATTAGAGGCGGAAGCGGGAGAAGGCCAAGGCTTGAAGTACATCGGCTCACCGGCCGTTCGGGCGCGACTTGAGAAGCAGCAGATGCCCCCCTTACCCAGCTTGGCCAGTATCGAACGGGTTTTACGAGCCGCTGACATGACTAAAGGTAAAGCCAAAGCAAGCTCAGAAAAAATTGAATATCCGCGTTTGCATGTCAATCAGTCCCATCAGTTGATCCAAGTGGATATCGTCCCCCATTATTTACGTGGAGGCGAAAGTGTCGCTTGCTTCAATGGCATTGATGTTAACTCCCGTTATCCGACCGGTCAAGCCTTTGCCCAACGTCGGGCGGAGGAGGCCAAGCAGTTTCTGATCCAGGTTTGGCAAGAGATTGGCCTGCCGCGCTATACTCAGGTGGACAATGAAGCCTGTTTCAGTGGTGGCTTTACCCACAAAGCGGTCTTGGGTCAGGTAGTTCGGTTAGCCTTGTGGGTGGGTACCGAACTGGTTTTTAGTCCGGTCAGACATCCCGAAAGTAATGGTACCATTGAACGCTTTCATCAAGACTATGATGACCATGTCTGGCATCATACCTCTCTGCAAAATCTAGCGGAGGTTAATCCCAAGGGACCACTTTCTTCAATAATTACCGGCACAGTCGTCACCATTCGGCTCTTAATGGACACAGCCCGGCTGAGCTTCACTTGCAACACCCATCCTCTGTGTTACCCGCCAACTGGACCTTACCCGATGACAAACTGCCCCTGACAGAGGGCCAAATCCATTTTATGCGACGGGTTAGCCCAGCCGGCACTGTCTCTGTTCTCAATTTAGACTGGTCTGTCCCCAACCCTAATCCGCTCAAAGGGGTCTGGGTCTCGATCCAATTTACCTTGTCCGGGGCCAGCCTCGCTATTTATGACCATGCTCCAGATGTAGATACGCGGACTTGTTTGGCTGCTTACCCCTTCCCTATATCAGAAACCATCCACTCCAGGACGACCGCTCTTCAACCAGACCATCTCACTCAATCTCATGAGACCTATTTGATGTAGCTACCCCTTGAGTTTTTCGCCCTCTCTTTTCATTCAACGACGAAATGGGTGGCTGATTTGTCAGCGATGTATTGATGGTTTTTTCGATGTTAATGTGCTAACTTTTTGTACGATGTATTGATGGACGACATATACGCACTACGCCTTGCTCCCCGGCTTTGATCCGCTTAGCCAGCAGCGATTTCAACATTGGGGCGGGCGTCCACGCGCCTTCGATATGAGTGTAGACCGGCGACTGATCCAGGTAAAGCCCTTGGGCTTTGAGCGTTTGGATCAGTTCCGGGTCAAGGTCGCCGTAGTTGAGTTCGGGGCGCAGGTGGCGGTAATAGTGTTGATGATGATAGAAGTGGACGTTTTCAATACTGTACGCCACAAACATGGAGTATTTGGGGCCGATGATGTAGCTGCCGGAGTGCAGCGTGCGCGGGTCGAAAATGATGCCATCGCCGGGTTCGGTGGCGATCCACTCGGCGTTGGCGGCCCACATCTGCGCTTTGGGCGATAGATAACTGAGCGCGCCCATCCAGGTGATCTGGGTTTCGGACAGCCGGCGGCCAAGCGTAATATTTGTTTCGGGACGATGACTGCCTTTAATAAAGCCAAGCTTGAAGCTGCTCTCGGCGTGACTTTGCAAATAAAGCCCCACCCGCACAATTTTATACGGTGCTTGCGACTCGTCCCAATCCGGCCCCAGACCAAACTTGCGGTTGACGCTGTCCCGATGCCAGGCCACCGCCGATAAACCGACGTGCAGATCGGTGTGCTGCAAAAAACGAATGTCAGGCCCCAACAACTCTCTGACCGTGGAAATCAACCGTTCATTATAAATAAGCGGCCAGAAATCGCGCGATTTCGAGACCCCGTCGGGCAAATTCCACGACGCCTGCCGGCCTTTTTGATCGAACCCTCGACCCGCGCCTGGCGCCTTGAAATTTGCTTTGGTGATGCCGGAGCGTTCCGCCAGTTTATTCAGGTAAAAGTCCACTTCTTGGTTCGAAAGAAGCTGCCGGATAACGACAAACCCCTGGTTCTTGAGCTGCTCTTGCATTGTTGGCGTACTCATCTTTACCTCGTGACCAAAGTATCGTGGTGGAATGGTTATTACCCACCTTAGTCTTATCGATTAAAGAGACCATTAAGCCCAGCTGAAGAGTTCGTTAAGTCCCCATTAAAATCGATTAAATAACGCCTTTATGTTAGGGTAAAACACCCTCGATGTAGGCGTATCGGCAATCGGGACAAATTTGCAATCATTATTTCGATGACTCTAACTAAATTTTAATTAATTCCTTACAAGGAATTAACGCCTGTCTGCTACATTAAGATCAAGTCGCTTATATGGGAGCAAAGGGACAACCTGAACGAATTGTTCAAGCTCCATCTACCCCATTTTATTTGACCTTCTGTCATTATCATTCTGGATAATAACTTCTCAACTTCCAACTTATTCAAAATCATACCGGCATGCAGTCGGTATTTTTTGATGGAGAGATTGATGCTAACACTTTAGCAAGCCAACAAAGGAGAGGACAATGTATTTAGTGA
>JACKAT010000101.1 GCA_020634935.1 Anaerolineales bacterium | reverse complement strand
CTGAACAGTCCGTTGATCAGGTTGACCAGCCAGATGGCGATGGCCAATTCCGGCAGTTGCGCCGCCAGGGCGATAAAGCCGCCAATCCACAATAGAATGGCCATCAAATGGGTAAAATTAACCACGAACTTCAGCCAGAGCGGTTTGCCTTTCACTTTGCGGATTACATTGCGGCCATAGATGGCCAGACGCTGCTCGGCTTCGGTTTGGGTCAATCCCTGAGGTTGGGCGCCTAAGGTGCGATAGACTTGGGAAATAGGCAAAGCGGGAATTGAGGCCAGGAGTTCGGGGCTGACCGGGGCGGGGGTAATCATCGTGTTAGATTTCATTAGGAGCGTCCGTTGCTACTCATTGACGTCGCATATCATCCTCTGTAGTATACGGTCAATGTGCCGGGGACGCATCAGGCATTTGGAGAGTTTGCTCACTGGCGGAGAGGTTAGTCTTGCACTAGATCAACCGGCTAGTACACCGCAGCGTCAGTCATTCGATCCGGTATAGCTCCATCGGTTGTAATATCACCCGATTGAGTATGGTCAGAGCGAGCGATAAAGTGTTACAATTAGAATGAACACAAGTTATAGAAGGAGCATAGTGATGAGTAACGAACACGAAACAGACAAGAATGAAGCCCAAGCTAAACGTACCCGTCAAAGCGAAGATCTGTTGATAGGCGATAACACCTATGAAAAAGCGGAAAGTGAAGCGCTCAGTTTAGATCGCGATCTTGATAACGCCGAACCATTCAAAACCAAATACGACGACGGTCACACACTCAACCCGCACGTGGCTCAAGACCAGGGCTTGGTCTACACCCCGCCGACCGATCCGCCGGTGTTGCCCGGCGACGACCCGCAAGGGGCCGAAGTGGCCGCCGGATTTGCAATGAGTATGGAGGAGACCGATCCGGATGTTGAAATGCTGCCCCGCTGGGTTGATAACAACGACCTCGACCTGCGAGACGATATTTACATCGCGTTGCGCAACAACAGCGAAACCGGCCACCTGACCAACGTCAAAGTTCAAGTCGAAGATGGCGTGGTTAATTTGATCGGCACTGTGACTAGCGAGGATGACATCGGCATGGTTCAGGATATCGTTCAAGAATTAGACGGTGTTCGAGGTGTAAAGAATAACCTTCAGGTGGAAGGAATTTACTAAATATTGAGCTTCGACTCGAAAAGTCGAGGTTTTGATTTGGCCAAGAAACAGCCAATCGGAACTTCGACTTTTTAATTCTTGACAACAGGTGTAATTCGTGTTAATATACAGTTACCCCACCCCCTGGGGGGTGGGGTAAGAGAACGAGTACAAAGGCGTCAAAATGGATGAAGAAACGAAAAAGATAGTTAACCGACTTAAAAGCGTCGAAGGGCATGTGCGCGGCGTAACTAAAATGGTTGAGGACGGCGCTTACTGTATCGACATTGTCAACCAAATTAGCGCTATTCAAGCTGCGCTGCAAAAAGCGAGTGCGATGGTGTTGGATCGGCATTTGCACACTTGTGTCACCACCGCCATTCGCGGCGATGATCCATCCGAGCGAGAGCGGGTCATCGATGAAATTATGGGCGTTTTTAACGCCAAGAAGTAGTTATTTTTGGCCCTATAAATAAAGTTCGCTGTGTTCAAAAAAGGTGACTGTCACCCCTGACAGTCACCTTTTGAAAATAAACCTTGTAATAGTTAGAGAGGATAGACACATTATGCAAACCAAAACATTCAAAGTACCCGGTATTTCCTGCGGCCACTGCGTCCGCACCATTGAAAATGAAGTGAGCGACCTGGAAGGCGTCAAAATGGTTTCGGCCTCACAAGATACGAAGATGGTTACGGTTGAGTGGGAAGAGCCAACCCAAAGTTGGGAGGGCATCAAAGCGCTGCTGGAAGAGATCAACTATCCGCCGGAAAATTAAAACGACTGCCGTTATCTGACCGCCGACCGCCATTGTCTCCAAGTGATGGGGTCGGCGGGGGTAGGCCCTTTTCGATTAATGAAATTAGTTACCCAATTCAGTCTATTATTAGCCTTCATCTTGCTCTTGGCGGGATGTAGTAATGAAGCGGCTCCTCCGCTGGTGGTAGAAGGTGAACCAACCCTGGTTTACGTCTACACCGAAGGCTGACCACCTTGAGCGGAGATGACACCCATCGTGGATGGGTTAGAGCAAACTTACCACGGGCATCTCGTGTTCAAACGCATCGATGCGAATGAAGGCGATGGCCCGGCTATTATGCGCGATTATCGCATCCCCGGCCATCCGACTACGCTGATTTTTGACAGCGAGGGCCAAGAGGTTCAACGCTTCATCGGGCCACAGCCGGCTGAGACGATAGAGGATGTGATTTTGACGGTTGTAAAGGATTAACGGGTAATTAGGAAATGGTAATTGCGTTACCTAAAAGAATCTCCAATTATCAATTACCAATTACTCTTTTTATAAGGAGATGTCACAATGGCACAACAACAGATCACAATGCCTGTCCTGGGCATGACCTGTGCCAACTGTGTAGCGACGGTTGAGAGAAACGTAAAAAAAATTGAGGGCGTCGACGAGGCGGCGGTCAATTTTAGCACCGAGAAAGTCTCGATTAGCTACGATCCGGCCAAAGCGACGCCGCAAGCCATTATTGACCGCATTGACCGAGCCGGTTATGAAGTGCCGGTGGCCAGCATCGAACTGCCGATTACCGGCATGACCTGCGCCAATTGTGTCAATACGGTCGAGCGGACGCTGAACAAAAAAGTGCCGGGCATTCTGGAAGCGAATGTCAATTTCGCCACTGAAAAAGCCACAGTCAAATATATTCCCGGCGCAGTGACTCGCGCCGATATGGTCGCTGCCGTTGAACGGGCGGGCTACGGCGTGGTAGCGGCCGACTCCGAGGATGCGCTGGTCGACGCCGAAAAAGAGGCCCGCCAGCGCGAGATCAGGGATCAGACCCGCAAATTGTGGGTTGGCGTGATCTTTACATTGCCGTTGTTTCTGTTGAGTATGGCTCGCGATTTTGGGTTAGTCGGCCCTTGGTCCCACGCCGGTTGGGTCAATTATTTATTCTTGCTGCTGGCGACGCCGGTGCAATTTTACACCGGCTGGGATTATTACGTCGGCGCTTACAAAAGTCTACGCAACAAATCGGCCAATATGGATGTGCTGGTGGCGTTGGGATCGTCGGTGGCTTACTTCTATTCGATTATCGTCACGGTCGGATTGCTGGGTGGGCATGTTTATTTCGAAACTTCGGCGGCGATTATCACGCTGATCAAAGTCGGCAAGCTGCTGGAGGTGCAGGCCAAAGGCAAAACCAGCGAGGCCATCAAAGCGTTGATGGGCTTGCAAGCCAAAACCGCTCGTGTAGTGCGCGGCGGCGCTGAGGTCGATATTCCGGTCGATCAGGTTGAGGTAGGCGACCTGGTAATCGTTCGACCCGGCGAGAAAGTACCGGTCGATGGCGTGGTGATGAACGGCTTCTCCTCGGTCGATGAGTCGCTGTTAACGGGTGAAAGTTTGCCGGTCGATAAAAAAGTCGGCGATGAAGTCATCGGCGCAACGCTCAACAAACAGGGTTTGCTCAAAATTGAAGCGACCAAAGTGGGGCGCGATACCGCTCTGGCCCAAATTGTGCGGTTGGTCGAAGCCGCGCAAGGCTCCAAAGCGCCGATTCAGGCTTTGGCGGATAAAGTCGCGGCCATTTTTGTGCCGGCGGTGATCAGTATCGCTGTGCTCACGTTTATTGCCTGGTTGGCGAGCGGCGCGGGTTTTACCCCGGCGCTCGTCCGGCTGGTGGCCGTGCTGGTCATCGCCTGCCCCTGCGCCCTCGGCCTGGCCACGCCGACCGCGATTGTGGTCGGCATGGGTAAAGGGGCCGGCCAAGGTATTCTGTTTAAAAACAGCTCTGCCCTCGAACGATCACATGCCCTCCAAGCCATTGTTCTGGACAAGACCGGAACCATCACTAAAGGTGAACCGGCGGTCACGGATATCGTGCTGAGTCAGAATTTAGAATTGAGAATGAAGAATTTAGAAAAGGTTGGGCAGCCGGTAGCTGAAGCGAGTGAATTACCAATTACCAGTTACCAGTTACCAGTTACTACCACCGAATTGCTCCGCCTGGCCGCGTCTGTCGAGCGGGGATCGGAGCATCCGCTGGGTGAGGCGGTAGTTCGAGCGGCCCAGGCCGAAGGGGTGAGTTTAAGTGAACCGGCCAACTTCGAAGCAATTGCCGGTCACGGTGTGGCGGCTGAGGTTGACGGGTATCGCGTTCTGTTGGGCAATCAGCGCTTAATGGAGCGAGAGGGGGTCAATCTTAACGGTCTTGGTCCCAAAGTCGAGCAGTTACAGAATGAAGCCAAAACCGCGATGTGGGTGGCTATCGACGGTCAAGCCGGCGCCGTCATCGGCATTGCCGATACGATTAAAGACGGATCGAAGGAAGCCATTGCCAAACTCAAGAAAATGGGCTTGCAGGTGGTGATGATGACCGGCGACAACCAGGCCACGGCCGAAGCCATCGCTGTCGAAGTCGGCGTTGATCGGGTGCTGGCCGAAGTGCTGCCGGGCGATAAGGCGGCCAACGTCGCCAAACTGCAAGAAGAAGGGCTGGTTGTGGCGATGGTTGGCGATGGGATCAATGATGCCCCGGCGCTGGCCCAGGCCGATGTCGGGATCGCCATTGGCACGGGGGCCGATGTGGCGATGGAAGCCGCCGGGATCACCCTGATCAGCGGCGACCTGCGGGGTGTACCAAAAGCGATCGGGCTAAGCCACGCCACTATGCGCACGATCAAGCAGAACTTATTCTGGGCGTTTGCCTACAACGTGGTGCTGATTCCGGTGGCGGCCGGAGCGTTAGTGTTCGTTCCTGGTTTCCCTAACTATCTTCAAGAACTGCATCCTATCGCGGCAGCGTTTGCGATGGCCTTTAGTT
>JACKAT010000100.1 GCA_020634935.1 Anaerolineales bacterium | reverse complement strand
CTACCGTGGTGATATCCAATTCATTGCTGTCTCGCGGGCTTGAAAAGATACTGAAGATGAGAGCAGCAACAGCCAGCAGTATAAGCAGGTATACTATGCTGTTCTTAAAAAGTCCTGAATTCACATGTTCCTCCACAAAAACACGAAATGCTCTGTAATTATACCAAAAATAAGGCAAGATAGCCAACCATATTTTAAGAAGAAGTTAAGATTTCCAACTTTTCCTCAACAAACCATCAATTTTGGCCTATTTAGACATTATAATGCAGCCAAAATCGGGCTTTTTAGCGAACGTTACTCCAAAAAAATAGTCCAATTATAATTATCGTCGCTGCCACGGTGATGATCGTCCCGGCGGTTCGGGCCGGAGTGCCGCCCATTCGTAGCTGTACGATATGCTGTCCGGCCGGTAGATCGACCGTGACCAGCCCGTAAGGCGGCTCGGCCCGGTAATCGATGGCCTGGTCGTCGAGAGTCACCCGCCAGCCGGGGTAGTCGTAGGTATAGAACTGGAGCGTGACCGGCTCGGCAGCGACCACCCGGACGCGATCCGATGCGCCGCCGTGATGCAGCATCTCGACCGTCCCCTGACCGGCGATGATGGCGGCGGTGGTCAGCGGCTCCCCGTTCAGATATTGCGCCTCCATCGGGCTGGTTTGGGGCTGCTCATCGGTGGCGGACACCATGCCCACCCGATCGACAATCGAGGCCCGATCCCAGTTGATGACCGCCAGCGGCGTCTCCGCCCAGGCCGGAATTTCGGTATATTGGGGTGTGGTGTAAGCAAAGGAGCCGAGTATGATAATTAGAACTAGCAGGAGGATTGATGAATGATGAATGATGAATGATGAGGGGCCGGCGCTAGCGGCTGATGGTTGACCTGTAGTGGCTGATGGCTGACCGCTGATAGCTGACGGCTGATAGCTAACCGCTGCCAAAGCCGGGATGAGCGAGCCGGAGACAACCGACAGCGTGAAGGCCGTTACGGCCAGAAGCCGCCAAGGAAATTGAACCAGCGCGGCGATGGGGAGGATCTGCCAGAGAGGCGCGGCCAGCGGTGACATCAGCAAAACGACCATCAGGGTCGAGGCCATAAAAAAGAGGGCTGTATTGCGATGCGGATAGGCTCGATACAGGCTGAAAACAACGGCGAAGATGGCTAACCCAAAGATTACAATCCCTAGTTGTAGAGAAAAGTCATCGTACGCGCCGGGACCGGCATAGCCGTAACCCCACCCTTCCTCAAATAACTGCGAAAAGTAAACAAAATGCTGTAGATAGTTATAGCTGCCGCTGGTCCACTGCTCGACTTTGATGTAGCGGGTTTCGGCAATGACCGGAATCAGATAGATGGCGGCCAAGGCCAGTCCTAATAGACCGGCTCCGGCAGCGGCCAGGGCATGGGTAACCCAGCTTTTGATATTGAATCGAGCTTTGGCCGCCACCAGATAGAGAATGTAGATCATTAGGAACGGCGTAAAGGTAAAAAACGAGGTGTGATGGGTCAAGGGCAGAAGGCCGTACGCCAGCCCGGCCAGGGCCACTCGTCGCGGGGTGGGTTTGGCGATGAGTTCGGTAAAGGCCATGAAGACCAACGGAATCAGCGCCAGCGCCACGTACTCGGCGTAGGCGCTCCGGACGAAGATTTCAACCAGGTGAAATGGAACATACATGTAGGCGATCTCCGCCACCAACCCCGCCATCGAGCCGTACAGCCGGCGCACAAAAACGTACATCCCCAACCCCGCCCCGATCGTCGCCAGTACGTACATCGTTTTGATGGCCGTGGTCAGGCTCAATCCCACCAGATGCAGCAGTTCGGCGGCGTAAAACGCGAGCGGTGAGTACAGATTAAATAGGGGATAGCCATACCCAAAGGCAAAGTCGGGCGTCCAGCGCGGCCACCAAAAGCCATCGCGAAAGGTTTGGTCAAACTCGACCAGAAAGAAAACGCTGTGCCGGGCGTCGTGGGCCTCGAAGAAGTAGGCCGGGGTCAGCAGCGGTCCCCAGGCAAAAATAGAGAACGCCAGGATTAGCCAAATATTCGGGTCAATGTTGGATAGAAGCTTTTTCATCATAAGCCTGGTCAGCGTCCCCTTCAGCCTCAAGACGCCGGAGACGTTTCGACCTTCAATCAGCGGCCTATGTTACCACAACTTACGCAACTCTGATAATGAGACCTTAATCTCTATTCGCTTTTCCGGTTATGCCCCTCACCCATTCTCTCTTCAAACGAATTGCGGAAATAAGTCTAAAGCATTCTCTCTGTTGATTTCGCTGAGTTCTTTTTCATCAAACCCATCGAATGAATTTAAGCCGTATATGGTCAGGCTTATGGCCATTTCCGGGGCAAATGGATAATCGCTGCCAAAGAGGATATGAGCGGGGGCCACCAACTCTTGCAACGAACGTAAGGCATACGGCGAGGCTGACAACGCGGTATCATAATACAAGCTTTTTAGATCGTTAATCGTATCGGTATATAACAGGTAATCCAATAAAGATATCCGCCAGGCAATATAGGGCGCCGTGCCTCCGCCATGGGCCACAATAAAGCGTATATCCGGATAGCGCTTTATCGTCTTGTTCACGATGAGGTTAGCGATGGCTCGCGTGGTATCAAATACAAACTCCATGATACTGGGCGGTATATCCATTGCCGGAAATTTATCCTGTGCTGGAACGGTGGGATGAATAAACACAATGGCCTTTCTGCGGTTCAGCTCAGCGTACAATTCATCAAACTCGGAAGTACCGACATAAAAGCCAGCCACATTGGAGTACAACACAACGCCATCCAGTTTCAGAATGTCAAGCGCGTATTCTAACTCTTTGAGGGCCGCATCGATATCAGGCAAGGGTAACACGGCAAAACCGCCAAACCGCGTTTCATGATCGCTAATCAGGTTGGCCGAAAACTCATTGCATTGTCTGGCCAGATCGATTGCAAACTGCTTATCTCCGAAATAAATGCCGGGTGAGGAAATCGAGGTAATGGCGGTGGCAATGCCGCGTAGATCCATGACATCTAAAGTCTTTTGAGCATTCCATGTGGGAAAAGGGAGACCGCCAAAGCTGGTGATCCCAATTTTGGCCAACGCCGACTTATACACCGGCGGTACAATATGATGGTGAACATCAATGTTGACAGGTGGTTGTGGTGGTTCTCTCAATGAACAGCCTGTGGTCAAGACCGCATTAGAAGAAAGCATCATGCCACAAATGGTGGCTTGTTTTAGGAAAGTTCTTCGATTAACTCGCATTTTCATCTTCTCCGACAATGGCTGGGGTTGCCTGCCCCTTGTTCGCTTTTTGGGACAGCCCATTAACTTTTTTGCGCTTATCCCCCCATGCTTTATCATAACACCAAATTCTACGGTTGTGATGGGTCATTCGGTCAGTCTTTAGGCTAATCAGGTGGAGAGTTTTAATATCGCCAGAGGGTATTGATAATATCTCGCTAACGGACACCCTTTGAATTTGACCTAGAATGAGCCAGCGAAGCCACCTTTTGGTCACCGGACCGCAGACAGCAGACGGTAGACCGCCCCATAAATAGGCTGAACTGGGCCGCGTTGACGGTCAGCGGACAGAAGCCGGAAATCTGAACGTAAGAGGTGCAAATGACGCTAAAGTCGCCAACGATTTTTATATTTCCTTTTGCGTCTCTTGCGCTTGTAGCGTCTTTAGCGTTAAATTCTTTATGGGATATCAAGGGCGTATCGCCCAAATAAAACAGCCCCCGGTGTTAGATCGCCGGGGGCTGTTTTGTTAAAGTTTATGAACCGTAGAACGTAGCATGTGCTACAGCCCACGCTTGACCGACTAACTTGTTTATAAGATTGTCGGACTCGACCCGTTCTCCGGTACGGTCAGTGTGCCTTCTAAGAAGCCGGAGCGAACGTTATCGTTGCCAAAGCGCGCCCGCACCTCGAGGGTGTACTCACCCGCTGTCAGATCGGCGGGCACCAAGAAGATCAACTCGCGAGCGGTGTTGTGCAGCACCCCATCGATGCGCGTCCGAGTCTGATCATTGGCAATCAGGAAGATGCCTTGTTCAGGGTCGGCGACATCGAACTGGAGGTTGTGACCGCGGAGTTTAGCCCCGCCGCCGGGAGGTAGGATCGAGTTGTCGTTGCCGGTGGGGTTGAGGTACTCTTCCGGTTGGGGCATGGGGCGGTTCGCCTTTTGCTGCTGGACCTTAGCTTGGGCCTTGATCTTGTTTCTAAACTGCTTATTGGCATTGACCCGCGCCCGCACCCAATGCCGGGCTTTATCAAACGAATCGTATTGGCTTAGAAAGTTGCCTTTGATAGTGACCCCAAAGTTGACCAGAGGGGTGGTCACGTTACGGCCTTCGAGGATGAGCATCATAATCGTCTGGAAAAACAGGTCCAGTACGGCCATGATATCTTGCCGGGTCAGGGTGGTGCCTTGTTCGAGCATACGGTCAATAACATCATCCAGGGTGGCGGTGCCTTTGGGCAGCACAATGGCTCTAAACAAGTTTTTGCCGTTAGTGACTTTATTTTTGTATAAGCCAAAATCGATCATATAGAAGTCTCCTTTTGGAAAAGCGTTTACAAGAAAGTGATAGAAAGACAGTATCAAGTAAGTTGAAGTACAGGTACGGGCCGTAGCCTGATTCGCCGGCAAAAAGAGTGAATGACATTATCCGTAGAGTGCAGCATCCTGAGTAGGCGAAGCCGTATCGAAGGGTACTGTACGGGTTATTTATTATTCAATTGTCAAATGTTTTGGAATTTAGTCGGCACGACGGTGTCGCCGGGTCAAGATCGATCGATGTGGTGGGGCGGCTGTGTCTACCGGTGAGCGCTACACCAGTGAACCCCGGCCGGGCAGCCAGCCGCTCCGGTCCGCTCTATCTCTTCCAAAAGGCCGTTGTTGGGAAACAAACGCCTTTCGTGGTCTTAAGATGCCTAAGC
>JACKAT010000010.1 GCA_020634935.1 Anaerolineales bacterium | reverse complement strand
GAGAACACCGAGCCGGAACAATAGCCGATGTCAAAACCTCCAACCTCAACCAGGGCGCTTTAGCGTTCTTCCCTCTCTTAGGGCGATGGCTTTAGCCTCGCCCCTCCTCCATCGGGCAATAGCAGGCGGGTCTCGGACCTCGACCCGACCGATGGGGTTGGGTCGAGGCGCGAGACCCAACCTACGGCTCGACCCAATCTACGGCTAATTCATTTACGCTCGCAAAATCTGCTCGATCTCCTGCTCAACCGAGCCGGGTAACGGATCAACCTCGTGGTCATCCATAAGGCTGACGGTGACTTCTCGCAACCGATCATTGGTGTATTTAGACCCCTGCTCTTGCCACGCCTCTAAGCGTTGTCGATCAAAAATCTGGGGCAGCCACAACTCGCGCCAGTGAGCCATGGTGTGATCATGGTTCAAAAATTGCCCGCCGGGGCCAACGTCGTCGATCACATCCAAGGCCAAAGCCTCGTCATCAACGCGAACTCCCTCCACAAAGCGCCGAGTCATCGAAATAATCTCGTTGGTCAACACCATTAATTCGGGGGAGTTGGCCAGCCCGCTTTCAACATAGCCCACATCATGGTTGAGGTTGGTTTTAGCCAGCAGCGCCACCAACGCCGAAAACTGGGCGTCGGCCGCCGCCTGGGCGTCAACCCCTTTGCTATCGGTATGTCCGGTGTAACCCCACACCGGCAGGCTGTAAAAGCGGCCCATTTCGGCGGCCATCACCCGCGCCAGTTGAAATTCGGGCGCGCCATAAACGCTGATCATCTCTTTCATATCAAGATGGTGGACGCCGTGACCGTACAAAAAGGGCGCACCGGGGTTTTTGAGCTGGTGCATCACCAGGCTGCTGAGCAGTTCGGCATTGCCGAGCGCCACCGCCCCGGCAAGGGTAATGGGGGCCGTGCCGCCAATCATCGGGGCCGGCGAGTGGGTGATGGGGAGGGCGTGCTCGGCGCAGAAGAGCAGCTTGTCCGTCGCCTCCCGCGAATGTTGCAGCGGCGTGGATGGCTCAGAGTAGAGCAAGATATTGGGATATTGGGTCAATCTATCCATCCCGCCGGCCACGGCCGCGGCCATCGCCGTAATGGCTTCAATATCGGCCAGGCCATCACACACAAAGACAATCGGCTTGGTGGTGTGGCGCAGCATGGCGGCAAATTGGTGGCGAAAATAGGTCTGCCCCGGCACATCGCGCGGGATGCCAACCGACATCACAAAGCCAATTTCGGGCAGGGCGTCGCACAGGCGGATGCAATCGGCGATATCGGCCAACTGGAAATCTCGCCGCTGGCCCGACCGGGGATCGAGGTAGCGCAGGGTGTCGGAGCCAGGGCCAAAATAGACGCTCTGCCCATCGAGTTGAACGGCCACATTATCGGTAGCGCGGCTGTACAGATTAAAGGCGCTGGGGGCGGAGGCCAGCGCCCACTCCACCAACGAAGGGGGAATTTTAGCCAGGTTATCGACTATAACGGCCCCGGCTTCACGTAACAGTTCAAGCCCCGGCCGGCTGTAAACCTGCACCCCGGTTCGGCGCAATATCTCGCAGGCCGCGCGATGAATTTGCAAGCAATCGGCCCGATCGAGCATGGTTAACTTGGGCCGCAGCCGAGGCAGATCGGGCAGCGGCGCGGCCACCGTCATACGTTGGCGGCGATCACGACGACGTCGTTTCATGAGTTATTCCTTTTTAGTAGCCAACTGGCGGCAGATGAAGGTAAATGGGGATGCTATTGCGTCACCATTCTTCATTCTTCATTCTCCATTCTTCATTCTTCACTCCACGCCCAAATGCCCCAAAATGGCCTCTAGGCCCAACAGATAACTCCGCCAGCCGAAACCGCTGATCTGGCCGACGCAGACCGGCGCGAGCATGCTCTTGTGCCGGAATTCCTCGCGGGCGTGGACGTTGCTCAGATGCACCTCGACCACGGCCAAGCCTGTTCCGGCGATGGCGTCGCGCAGGGCGATGGAGGTGTGAGTGTACGCGCCGGGGTTAAAGATAACGCCGTCGGCCCACGTTCGCGCGTCGTGGAGGGCATCGACCAACGCGCCTTCGTGGTTCGATTGAAACGCGCGGACTTCGACGTTGCGTTGGGCGGCGGCGGCCGTTACCCGGCTGTTGACATCCGCCAGCGTGGTCGAGCCGTAAACTTCCGGCTCGCGTGTGCCTAAAAGATTGAGGTTGGGACCGTGGAGTAGCAGAATTTTGGTCATGGTTCCCCCTTGAAAATACAGAGCTGGAGCGTCAAAGTTTACTTTGACCCCAACGTGGATGACAAAGCTTGCTTTGTCGCTCCTATAAATTTTCACTGCCGTTACTGTACCGAGGTTCTGTTACACTCCTTTGAAACCTTTTAAAATAGCCTGTTACTGATCGGCCAGAGCCACTAACACGACCTCGTGCAGCTCGCCGTTGCTGACAATGACCCCGCGATTATCGTGCATTTTGTAATCCGAGCCAAAATCGAGCGGCCGGCCGTGCATATCGGTGACGCGGCCGCCGGCCTCTTCGACAATCAAGCTGCCGGCGGCGTGGTCCCAAATCTTCTCGCGATAACCCGGCTGTTTGGGCGAGGGTAGGCGCAAGTAGAGCGCCGCATCGCCGCGAGCAACGGCTCCGTATTTGACCTGGCTGTCCATGCGCAGCGGCGGCGTGGTAATGCCCGCCGCTTGAGCCAGGGCCTCTTGCAGGGCCTGGTCGCCGTGGGCGGCCTCGACGCTTTCCGCAAACCTGACATTCTCCGGGTGAGTCACCGGCACCACGTGGATGGGGGTAAACTCAGCGCTGTTCAGCGGGGCCACCGCCGCGCCTTGGCCCCGGACGGCGACAAAAACCACGCCTTTGGCTCCGGCCGGCTCGCTCAAATCAACCGGCAGCACCGGCCCGGCCAGCGCGGCAACCTTGACCTGCCCCTGCTCGATCAGCGCCAGAGCGATGCCGTACTGGTCGTTGCGCAGAAACCCTTTGGTGCCGTCGATGGGGTCGAGCGTCCAGAACCGATCCGCCACCTGGCCGTTGCCGGCGTCGATCCAGCCACACACCGTTTCAGCGTCGGCCTGGGGGAAAAATTGCTGCACGTAACCGATCACCTGCGCTAACTTGGCGGCGTTGTCCGGCGTCCGCAGTTGGCCTGAGTCCTCCTCGCCGACAATGACGGCCTCCGGAAAGTTAGCCGTGACATACTGGCAGACCACCGCCTGAGCGCCAAAATCGGCCACGGTCACCGGGCTTTTGTCGCCCTTTTCCAGTGAGTCAACATTAACCATATCGGCCTGAACGGCCAGACATAATTGCGCCGCTCGGGTCACGGCTTCAATCGCCACTTGTTTTTCTTTTTCGTAAGACATGGGGTCAGTTCTCCTTAGAGGTTGTTTTAAAAGTCCAACCGGCTAAGATTGGTTCAGTCTATTAACCTGAAACGAGATCGAAAAAGTCTCATATCAGTCCAATATTAGGCCATTTTTAGACTGAACCAATCTTTTAAAACAGTTTCTTAGATCTGCGATGTGATAAGGCCCAACTCCATCCCCGCCAACATTAAGCCGGCGATGGTTTTGACGTCCTCGATTTCGTGCCGCCGGATCATATCGATAGCCGTAGCCCAGGGTAGGGTGATGACTTCGATGTGCTCATCGAACTCCAGGTTGTTGGGGCCGGGGGTCAGGTCGATGGCCAGATAGAGATGGATGAACTCGGTCAGGATGCCGGGCGCGGTGTAGAAGCCGTGCAGCTTGTGCCAGGTAGCGGCGGTGTCGCCGGTTTCTTCCAGCAGTTCACGCGGTGCGGCCAGGTCGGGGTCTTCGTCCGGCTCCAGCCCGCCGGCCGGCAGCTCGATGACCCACTTCTGCGCTGCCGCTCGAAACTGCTTAACCAGCCGGACTTCGTTGTTTTGGGTGATCGGCACAATGGCCACCGCGCCGTGGTTGAGCACAATTTCGCGCTGCACTATCGTTCCGTCGGTCAATTGGGCCTGGCGCAGCATAAAGCCGATGGCCTGGCCTGTGAATAGGGTTTCTTCGCTAAGGGTTTCTTCGGGTTTCATGGCTTCTCTCATAAATAACGGGTTGGAAGCGTCAAAGTAATGACGATCAAGTGACGATCAAGAATTTAACCGGCGTACAAACTGGCTGTCCCCCGGAGCACGGGCCTAAAGACCCGGGCTGAGAGAGCGAAGCCCTGTCGGGCTAGGCTTGCGCCAGAATAGGACGCTTCAGCGTCCTTCGCTCTTTTAGCGCGATGGCTTTAGCCTCGCGCTCTTTGGCCGGGTATGATCCGTTTATTTTCTTAATCCTCATTACTTTGACTCTATCATGAATGACAAAGCAAGCTTTGTCGCTCCACAAATTTCTGTCTTGGATGACAAAGCTTGCTTTGTCGCTCCTTCGCTATCGTTTCAGGCCAGAACAGCCACGACGTCTTGCTGCGGGATGTCTTTGAAAATATCGACGTCGCCGATGGCGCGTGGCAGGATGAACCGCAGCGTGTTGCCCTGGCGTTTTTTGTCAGTGGTCATCGCCGCCAGGATATCGGCGGCGGGGTAATCGGGCGGCTGGCTGGGCATGTGCAGCCGGTCGAGTAGGGCGATAATTCGCCCGGTGGTTGGGGCGTCGCAGTAACCCCGTCGAGCGGCCAGCCGGGCGGCGCAGGCGGTGCCCATCGCCACGCCTTCACCGTGCCGGATTTGATAATGGGATACTTGCTCAAAGGCGTGACCAAAGGTATGGCCCAGGTTCAGCACGGCCCGGCGGCCTTGCTCGAACGGGTCTTCCTGAACCACGCGGACTTTGACCATGATCGCTTCATGCAGCAGCCAGGTTAGAGGGGGGAGATTGGAGATTGGGGATGGAGTAGAATTGGGTTGGCTGTTGGCTTCCAGCGTTTCAAAGAGTTCGGGGCTGTCGATGATGCCGTGTTTGACCACTTCGGCCAGGCCGGCTTTGATTTCGGCGTCGGGTAGGGATTGCAGCACGTTGGGATCGACGATGACCATCTCCGGCTGTTTGAACGCGCCGACTAAATTTTTGCCCTGCGGTAAATCGACCCCGGTTTTACCGCCGACGCTGGAGTCGACCATTGCCAGCAGCGTGGTGGGGATTTGGACCAGCGGGACGCCGCGTAAAAAGGAGGCGGCGACATAACCGGCGGTGTCGCCCAAGACGCCGCCGCCCAGAGCAATGATCGGGCTGCGCCGGTCGAGTTTGGCCTCGACCAGGTGGGGATAGACGCCGGCCACGGTATCTAGGGTTTTATGCTGCTCGCCGTCGGGCAGATCGATCCGCACTGGCGTGAAACCGGCCTGGCTGAGGCTGTCGCACAGCGGCCCGGCGTAGTAGCGGCCAACGATCTCGTTGGTCAGCACGGCGCAGCGACCGCTGTAACCGAACTCGGCCAGCAGCGGGCCGGTTTGGCTTAGCACGTCCTCGCCCAAATAGATCGGGTAGCTGCCGGTGGGGTGTTTAACGGTGACGGTTTTCATACGAGTTTCTCCGTAGCCCGTTGACAGATTTGGACGGCGGCCTGGGCTGGGGCCAGACGAGTTACATCGACGTGGTATTTTATGCGCCCGTAAGCCGGGGTGCGCTGTTCCAGCAGCGCCGCCAGCCGGGCAAATCGCCCCTCGTCCTGCGCCGCCAGCATGGGGCGGTTCTGACTATGGCCGATGCGCTGCCACAGCACGTCCGGCTGGCAGTCCAAACAGATGACCAGCCCGGTGCGTTCCATCACCCGCAGGTTGGCCTCCGGCACCAGCGCTCCACCGCCGGTAGCAATCACCAGCTCCGATTTTGCGGCCAGCTCGCGGCATAGATCAGCTTCCAGGCGGCGGAAGTAGGGTTCGCCTTCGTTGGCAAAGATGTGGCTGATGGGGCGGCCTTCGCGGCTTTCGATCAGGTCGTCCATGTCGATGAACTCGCGCTGTAATTGGGCAGCCACCAGTTGGCCTACAGTGGTTTTGCCGGTTCCCATGAAGCCGGTCAGAATAATATTTCTTGACATCAACTAAGTATCTTTCAAAAGGTGACAGTCACTTGGATGTGATAAATCGATCTGTTTGGCCAAACGGACGTTTATTTTCGTTAAAAAGTGACTGTCACCTACTCCCTTAAAACAGCTTGAAATTGGCGGTATCGACCCGCTGCGATTGGTGCAGCAGCACCGCGTTCATCACCTCAATCGCCATCCGCGACTCTAACGTGACGCCGGCCCGCACGCCGACGCAGGGATCGTGCCGCCCTTTTTTCAGTTCAAAGTCAATCTCTTCCAAATTCTTGCGTACCGACTGCTGCGGCTTAACGATGGTCGAGGTCGGTTTGAAGCTGACCCGGCCGACGAGCGGCAGGCCGGTGGTGATGCCGCCAATCAGCCCGCCCTGGTTGTTGGTTTGGTAGCCCGCTGTGCGGATCGGGTCGTTGTTTTCGCTGCCCCGGCGGGCGACAATGTCCGCCCCGGCTCCAATCTCGCAGGCTTGCACGGCGTGCAGCCCGCCCAACGCGCCCATTAGCCGCACTTTCAAACTCTGGTAAAGCGGCTGGCCAATCAGCGGCGGCACATTCAGGGCCACCACTTCCACCGCCGCGCCAATCGAGTCGCCTTGAATGCGGGTCTGCTTGATCAACTCGCCGGCTTCGCGGGCGAAATCGGGGTCGATGGAATGAATCTCGGCCTCGGCCAGGGTTTGCTCCACGGCTTGAATGGCCTCGGCGGCGACGGTGACGGATTGGCTGTGACGGAGGATGGCTTCAAAGTGGTCGGCCAAACTGCGTTCCGCTTTGAGCGGCCCCACCTGGCAAATCGACGATAACAAGACCGTGCCGAACTGTGCTTGCAGGAACAGGCGGGCAATCGAGCCGCCGATGACATCGGAGATGGTCGAGCGATAGCTGGAGCGGCCGCCGCCCCGGATATCGACAAAGCCTTGCGATTGGTGATATTTGACCAGGTCGGTGTGGCCGGGCCGAACCTCGCCCTGCGGCCCCATAAACTGGTCGTAATGGCCCGATTTTTTGGAGGTGGACAGGACGATGGCGGCGATGGGTTCGCCGGTGGTCAAGCCCTCTTCGTAGCCGGCGGTTTGGAAGGTGTGACCTTCAACCTCGATTTCTATGGCCGGGCCGGCCAGCAGCCGGTCGTGGTTGTCGCTGTAGAGGCCGGCTAGAAAGACCACTTTGTCGGCCTCGTGGCGGGGGGTGCCGTGCTTGTTGCTGCCGGGCCGCCGCCGGTCGAGGTAGCGCTGAACCGCCGGCCGCGACAGTTTTAACCCCGGCGGGCAGCCGAAGACAATGGTGGTAATGGCCGGGCCGTGGGACTCGCCCGCGCCGGCCACGCCAAAAAGAGGGCCGCCCAGAATTTCCATACTATTTAACCCCTAATCCGGACAGAGCGGCTGCGCGCATAATATCAATGGAGGGTTGTAGACCGGTCCAAATTTCAAAGGCATGGGCGCCCTGGTGAACCAGCATGCCTAAACCATCGACCGTCGGATTCCCCGCCGCTTTAGCCCGAGCCAGCAGCGCCGTTTCCAGTGGGTTGTAGACCAGATCGCAGACCACGGTATGTTTGGGCAGCGCGACATCGTCCGGCCAGGGGGAGGCTGATTTAGCGGGCGACATCCCCACCGAGGTGGTGTTAATCACTAAATCGACATCCTCTTTGAGGTCGGCTACGGTCTGGCTGGTGAGCGAGGCAAAGTGCAGATGGCTGTCAGGAAAGGTGTCGGCCAAATCATCCACCAGAAACGCGGCCCGTTCGGCGGTGCGGTTAAAGACCGTTACGGAGTCCGCCTCGGCGTTAGCCAGGGCCAAGACTACGGCCCGGGCGGCGCCGCCGGCCCCCAGCACCGCCACCCGCATATTTTTAGGGTGACAATTGGCCTCAACCAGCGAGTTGAGAAAGCCAATCGAATCGGTATTGTAGCCGAAATATCTGTCGTCCTTAATGGCAATGGTGTTGACGGCGCCGGTAATTTGAGCAGCTTCATTGAGTTCGTCCAGGTAACGAATGACCGCTTGCTTGTGCGGCACGGTAACATTAACCCCCCTAAAACTCAAAGCGCCCAAGCCCCGAATAGCCTGCTCGACGTTAGCCGGCTTGACCGGCAGCGGTACATAGGCCCATTCCAGCCCCAGGCTGGCAAAGGCAGCATTATGCATCAGGGGGCTAAGACTGTGCTTAACCGGCCAGCCGAGCAGCCCGACCAGCGAACTTTTACCCGTAATCCGAATGGCAGCGTTAGTCATGAGTTTCTATCTTCGCTCCTAAACTTTGGAGTGTTTCTATAAATCCGGGAAAACTCTCGTTCAGTTCTTGCGCGTCTTCGATAATAGTGGTCCCGGTAGCCGACAAACCCGCCACGGCTAACGACATCGCCAGCCGGTGGTCGCGCTGGCTGCGCACTACAGCCCCGGTCAACGGCTGCGGCCCTTCGATTTCAAAGCCATCGGGATGGGGGGTGATCTTGGCCCCCATCTTGCCCAGTTCTTCGATTACGACCGCAATTCGATCGCTCTCTTTGAGGCGCAGTTCGGCGGCGTCGCGCACCAGGGTTTTGCCGTGAGCGTGCAGCGCGGCCACTGTAAAGATGGGGAACTCATCGATCATACGCACCACAATTTCGCCTTTGACTTCAACTCCCTCTAATCGACCGGCTTTGACCGAGACATCAGCCACCGGCTCACCGGCCTGAGATTGTTCGTTTTGCCGGGTAAGCGGCCCGCCCATCGCTTGCAGCACGTCCAGCAGCCCGGTGCGGGTGTAATTCGTGTTGACGCCTCGAATGACGACCTCGCTGTGAGGTACCGTCAGGGCGGCGGTCATCAGAAACGCCGCCGAGGACATATCGCCGGGTACGGTAAAGTTGAGCGGTTTGAGCGCCGTCTTTTCCATAGAAAATGCGATAATCCCCTGATCTTCGCCCTGAATGTCGATGCCCTGATGGCGTAGCAGTCGCAGGGTGTGGTCTCGGGCCGGGCCGGGTTGGTGCAGCGTCATCCGGCCTTCCGCACCAAGGGCAGCCAAGATCAGGGCGGTCTGCAATTGGGCGCTGGCGACCGGCATATCATAGTCGATGGCGTGCAAGCGGCCGCCGGTAATCGCTAAGGGGGCGTGGCCGGCGGTGGTGTCGATTTTGGCCCCCATCTGGCGCAGCGGCTGGGCAATGCGCTCCATTGGCCGGCGGCGCAAGCCCTCATGGCCATCGAGTGTACTGGTAAAGGGCTGCGTGGCCAGCAGGCCCATCATCAGCCGCATCGTTGTGGCCGATCCGCCGCAAAAAAGCGGTTGAGCGGGGGCGCTGAGGCCGTATAACCCTTGACCGTGGACCCTCAGCGTAGCCCGGCCCGATCCAGTCGGTTCGACTTCGACCTCGATGCCCAAGGCCCGAATGCAATCGACCATCCGGGCCGTTACCCCGGCGTCGAGCCAATGGCGAGCCGTGCTGAGGCCGTCGGCCACGGCGGCAAAGATCAACGCGCGGTGCGAGATCGATTTATCGCCGGGGACGGTGACTTCGCCGGTGAGGGAGTCAGATGGGTGGATAATGAGTTTCAATGTAAGTATCCTAAAAAAGATAGTTGATAGAGTTTATGGAGTTACTGAGTTAAAACGTACTCCTCAGTCATCGTGTCATTTCGAGCGACGAAGGAGCGAGAAATCCCCTCAGAAGGGTATTTGCAATCGAACGCTGTAGGGATTTCTCCGCCTTCGGCTACGAAATGACATGCCTGAGCCGTTACAAATATTTATAAGATGGAGCGTTTAATGCGGTTTGATTAAAACGTCGTAAGCTCCAAGACCTTCACAAACACTATAAATCCCCTTCTACCAATTCCATGAACTTTATCAACTCCAAGAACTCCATCAACTCTACTAACTCCCAAACTCTACTGGTACATAGTTCTACGTTGTTCCGCCGCCGCTTCTAAAATGGACCGTAGGGCGGCTTCGTTGCCTTGCGAAATCGCCGTGGCGATCTGGCTAAGCTGCTGTTGGGCTATGGCTAGCACCTGGCTCACCGCCGATTGATTGGTCAGTAAGATATCGAGCCACATGTCTACGCTGCCGGCCGATACGCGCGACGTATCTCTAAAACCGGTGGCAGCGACATCCCAGACGGTATGGTCTTGCTCGGCCACTTGCAGCGCCGTAGCCACCAGCGTCGCGGCCAGGGTGTAGGGTAGATGGCTAATGGTGGCCACTAATTGGTCGTGGCGATCGGCCGGGAGTATTTGCACGTTAGAACCAATGGCTTCGGCTAAAAATCGGATAGTGTGAATGGTCTCAGGTGTGGTTCGGTCAAGGGGGGTAATAATCCAGGGTGCGTTTTCAAATAGATTGGCCTCGGCCACATCCAGCCCTGATTTTTCTTTGCCGCACATCGGATGTGATCCAACCGGTTGTAGCTCTGGCGGGAGCATATTCATTACCCGGACAATAGCTTGTTTGGTACTGCCCATATCGGTGATGATGGCTCCGGGCTTATAAAAGGGGGTGAATGTCTTGAGCTGACTGAGCATTGTTCTAACCGGCGTGGCAAAGAAAACAATATCGGCCTGGCGCAGAGCTGTTTCCGGGTCGGTGGTGGCGACATCGACCACGCCGGCGGCTAGCGCATTTGGCACGGCATCCTCGCGCCGAACCAGGCCCACCACCTGCCGGCAAACAGCTCTCCTTTTGAGCGCTAAGCCGAGCGATCCACCCATCAAACCCAAGCCGATGATAGCCACTTGAGCCGCTTTCAAAGAAAAGTTGGCTGCGAAAATACACCTCCAGGTAAGGAGATTAAAGGGTAGAGATAACTACTCAGGCATGTCATCCATTCGACCGGCTCAGGCCAGGTTTCGAGGCGTTTTTTGCCGAGAAATCTCCCGGATGACCGGTTGCCAGCAGTCACTTGAGAGATTTCTCGCTCCTTCGTCGCTCGAAATGACCTGCTGGCTGAGTAGTTATCTCCCAACACTCATCTCCGGGCTTAGGTTGGGTGTTACAAACTCCGGTCGACGGCGGCGGCAATCGGTCTAATCTCATTCATTAATTCGGCGAAACGGTGAGGCTTTAATGATTGTTCGCCGTCGCTGCTGGCTTCGGCCGGATTAGGGTGAACCTCGATGATGAGGCCATCGGCGCCGGCTGCCACCGCCGCTTTGCTGGCAGCCTTGACCAGGGTCCAGCGCCCGGTGGCGTGACTGGGATCAACCACCACCGGCAAATGGGTCAACTCTTTGAGAACAGGTACGGCGTTGATGTCCAGAGTATTGCGGGTATACTTTTCAAAAGTACGAATACCGCGCTCACAGAGCATCACCTGGTGATTGCCGTTTGACATGATGTACTCGGCGCTCATCAATAATTCTTCAATCGTACTCATCATCCCACGTTTTAGCAAAACCGGCTTATTTATTTTCCCTACCGCGTTTAGCAGAGCATAATTTTGCATATTACGGGTGCCAATTTGCAGGACATCGGCGTACTTGGCCACCAAATCGACCTGATCGGGGGCCATGACCTCGGTGACGATATGCAGGCCGGTTTCTTCGCGCACCTGAGCCATAATTTTCAGCCCATCCTCGCCCATCCCCTGGAAGCTGTAGGGTGAGGTGCGCGGCTTGAAGGCCCCGCCGCGCAGGAGATGCGCGCCGGCTTCTCGCACCGCAATGGCTGTTTCCATCATCTGATCCAGGCTTTCAACCGAACAAGGGCCGGCCATTACAATTACTTTGTTACCACCCACTTGATGGCCGTTGATGGTCACCACCGTATTCTCTTCTTTGAAATCCCGGCTGGCCAGCTTGAAAGGCCGCAGCACAGGCACTACCCGATCGACGCCTTTCATCCGGCTAATCGCCCCTTGATCAAGCAGGCGCTCGTCGCCGATAATCCCAATAATCGTTCGTTCTTCTCCCACCGAAACGTGCGTTTTGAAACCTTCTTTGGTCACCCGGGTGATGACGGCGTCGGTTTCGGGGTCGGTCGCTTGCATTTTCATAATGATAATCATAAGTCTCCTCGATAGTTGTCTCTTCGTTAAATTTAAGTCGTGGGGGCCGTGGGCATTGCCGGCGGGTGCTTTGGCCCCAAAAACAAAAAGGGCGCAACCGATAATGGTCGCGCCCTGGAAGTTCCCCAATTTTGCGGGTCATTCACCCGTCAGAACGCGCCATATCGTGTCCCAAAAGTAATAGCCATAAAAATAAAAAAAGCTCGCAAAAGTAACTGCGAGCGTCGGATAAACAATGGTATTTACGTTATTGTCATGGGCTTGTTGGGCCACTTTTACTTGCGATTGAGCTTCGATGAGTTTGCGTAATTTCTTAGACATTTGAGCTACCTTAATTGAAATCTGCAAGTATCATATCATACAAGAAATAGTGTGTCAACCCCCTTTTTACTCACTTTTAGCGGATAAAGCCGGTACCCCCCTTGCTTAATAAGTAGCCCAAACAACCGTTCTAAGGTATAATATAGGGTGTTGTGTTTTGATTTTCTGGTAAAATAATTTGGAGAACCTCCATGGATATTGGTACGATTAAGGTTGTAGATATTGAAAACGAAATGAAGGTGGCCTACCTGGATTATGCGATGAGCGTCATCGTTTCCAGAGCGCTGCCTGACGCGCGGGATGGGCTGAAACCGGTCCACCGCCGTATTCTTTACGCCATGCACGATATGGGTATTCGCCATAATACGGCCTACCGCAAAAGCGCGCGGGTGGTGGGGGATGTGTTGGGGAAATATCACCCCCACGGCGACAGCGCGGTTTACGATACGATGGTGCGGATGGCCCAGGAATTTTCCATGCGCTACCCGCTGATCGATGGGCAGGGCAACTTTGGCAGTGTCGATGGTGACAGCGCCGCCGCCATGCGTTATACCGAAGCCCGCCTATCCCGAATTTCGCAAGAGATGCTGGCCGATATCGACAAAAATACCATCGATTGGATGGACAATTTTGACGGCAGCTTGCAAGAACCCGAAGTGCTGCCGGCTCGTTTGCCCAACTTGCTGTTGAACGGAACATCGGGTATCGCCGTGGGGATGGCGACCAATATTCCGCCTCATAACCTCAATGAAATTTGCGACGCCATCACTTACCTGATCGATCATTACGATACACAGGATGACGTGACCGTTGAAGATTTGATGAACTTTGTCAAAGGCCCCGATTTCCCCACCGGCGCTTCATTGATGGGCCGCGAGGGCATTATTGCCGCTTACGCCACCGGCAAAGGGAAGGTGACAATGCGGGCCACGGCCAAAATTGAAGATATGAGCAGTAATCGCCATCGGATTGTGGTGACCGAGATCCCCTACCAGGTCAATAAATCATCCCTGCTGGAGCGCATCGCCGATTTGGTGCGCGACGGCAAGCTGAAAGATATTTCCGACCTGCGCGACGAGTCGGATCGGGCCGGTATGGCCATTGTGATCGAGTTGAAGCGTGGGGCGCAGCCTAAAAAGGTGCTCAACCAACTTTACAAACAAACGACCTTGCAATCGAATTTCGGTATCAACATGCTGGCGCTGCTTGACGGCGAGCCCAGAGTGCTGCCGCTTAAACGAGCGCTGACGGCTTACATCGAGCACCGCCAGAATGTGATCACCCGCCGCACTGAGTACGATCTGGAAAAGGCCCGCCATCGAGCCCATATTCTGGAAGGGTACCGCATCGCGCTGGCTAATTTGGATCAGATTATCAAAACCATCCGGGAGAGCAGCGACACCGATTCGGCCAAGTCGCAGTTGATGGCTAACTTCTCGCTCAGCGAGGTTCAAGCCCAGGCCATCTTGGATATGCAACTGCGCCGGCTGGCGGCCCTGGAACGGCAAAAGATCGAAGATGAGTACCAGGAGTTGATGAAAACCATCAGCTATCTGGAAGATCTGCTGGCAAATCCGGGTAAAATTCTAGGGCTAATAAAAGAAGACCTGGCCGCTCTCAAAGAAAGTTACGGCGACGAGCGCCGCACTCGCATTTTGGCCGATGAAACCGGCGACTTTAACGAAGAGGATTTGGTTAAAGACGAAGAGGTTCTTATCTCCATTACCCAGCGGGGGTATATTAAGCGCGTGCCAAGCGTTACCTATCGCTCTCAAGCGCGGGGGGGACGCGGGGTCATGGGCATGACTACTCGCGACGAGGATGAGGTGGAGTTCCTCTTTGCCGCTCGAGCGCTCGATACGATTCTTTATTTTACCGATAAAGGTAAAGTCTATTCCGAGAAAGCCTGGCAAATTCCCGATGCCAGCCGCACCGCCAAAGGTGTGTCCGTGGTCAACCTGATCAACGTCGATTCCAACGAAAAAATCACGGCCACGGTCGCCGTCCCCGATTTCGATCAGGCCGAATACCTGATTATGCTCACCCGCAAAGGGCGCATCAAGCGCACCAACCTCAGCGAGTTCGAGTCGGTTCGGCCCAGCGGGTTGATTGCGATTTCGCTGGATAATGACGATGAGCTGGGTTGGGTCAAGCTGACCGAAGGCAATGACGAGATGATTTTGGTCTCAAAGAACGGGCAAGCCATCCGCTTCCACGAAGATGACGTGCGGGCCATGGGGCGCACCGCCGCCGGCGTCGGCGCGATGCGGTTGGTGGGTAATGACGAACTGCGCGGGATGGATGTGGTTGATCCGGAGGCCGACTTGCTGGTGGTGACCGAGAAAGGGTTCGCCAAGCGCACCCGTTTGAGCGAGTACAATCTGCAACGGCGTAACGGCAGTGGGGTGCGGACGCTGGCTAAAACCATTACCAAAACAGGGGCTATTGTGACGTGCCGAGTGGTGTACGATGACGGCGATATTACCCTCATCTCCCGCGACGGCATTACCCTGCGAACCTCAATCAAAGACATTTCGCAGCAGGGTCGAGCCACCTCTGGCGTTCGGGTGATGAATCTCAAAGGGGGCGATCTGGTCGCTTCGGCGGCGGTGTTAGCGCCGAAAGACGATAAACGGGTTAAAAAGCAGAAACCCAGCCAGGCGTCCACGAATGGCAACGTGACTGAGACTGTATCGCTACCAAACGCAGCCGGGGGGGACGATGATCTATCGACGAACGGGTATCAGGAAGAGTAATCGTCGCTCCCAATCATAGTCAGACCAATCAAAATTTGATTAATGATATAAGGGAATAGAAGGTCGCGACAAATTCTATTCCCTTTTTTTGCGTTTGACTCATCCTGATCTACACTGTGTTTTCCTAACTTTACAATAAAGTTTATAGAGTTTTGGAGTTAGTAGAGTTAATGAGTTTTTTACAAGTGCTCGCTCTCATACTTAAGCAAAATTTACCCACTATTTCATTTGAAAACTCCCTAAACTCTATGAACTCATTAAACTCAAATCAGAGACTATGCTCCGGACACGGATAATCACTGCCCTCATAGCCCTGCCCATTGTTGCGGCGGCCATCTTTGCCGGCGGACTGTGGTTTTTTGCGAGCACAACCATCGTCACCCTGATTACCGGGTGGGAATTTTGCCATATGATGCGAGCCAAGGGGTACGATGTCATCTATGCTTTACTCCTGGGCTTCATCTTCCTGTTGATGTGTGACGGGTATTTCACTGATTTAGGCTTGCTGGGGTTAAGTATCTCGCTGGCGTTGTTGTCTTCGTTGGTCTGGCAGCTTTTTCGTACCAACAGCTCGACCCCTACAGCCGATTGGGCGCTGACCGTGGCCGGCGGGCTGTATATCGGCTGGGGCATGGCCCGGCTGGTGGCTCTCCGCCAACTGCCCGATGGCCTGGCCTGGGTCTGGCTGGCTCTCATCGCCAACTGGAGCGCCGATACAATGGCTTATCTGGTGGGGCGAACGTGGGGCCGCCACAAACTCTGGCCCCGGCACAGCCCCAAGAAAACGTGGGAGGGTTTGGCCGGCGGTGTGGTAGGGGGCATGATCGGCGCTGTAGTGGTCGTTTTGATCGCTTCGAGTCTGAGTTGGATCGCGGGGATAATTTTAGGGGCGATTATCGCCGTGGCGGGTCTCTTCGGCGATCTGTCGATCTCGATGATGAAACGCCATGTCGGGGTTAAGGACTCTTCCAAACTTTTCCCCGGACACGGCGGTTTTTTGGATCGCCTCGATAGTGTCCTGTTTGTCAGCATTGTCGTTTACTATTACGCCCTGTGGATTGGATAGAACTATGACGGATAAAAAAGAAACGCTTATTCTTATCGATGGACACGCTCTGGCCTACCGGGCTTACTTCGGCATGCCGGCCACCTTCAACACCAGCGATGGCGAGCCAACGCATGCCGTTTATGGCTTCACCAATATGCTCCTGGCCGTCTGGAAGGAGTACGATCCGGATTACTTCATCGTCACCTTTGATTTAGGCGACACCTTTCGCCACGAGATGTACGGCGACTACAAAGCTACTCGCGAGAAGATGCCCGAAGACCTGAACACCCAAATCGATCGTATCCAGAAGCTGGTGACCGCCTTCAATATGCCGATCTTCACCAAAGAGAGCTATGAAGCCGATGACCTGCTCGGCACTTTGGCGACGCAAGCCGCCGCCAAAGATATCGAAGCGTTGATTGTCACCGGCGACCGCGACGCCTTTCAACTGGTCGCCCCCAATATCAAAGTTGTCATTTCCGGCAGTAAATTCGCCGATCGGGTGCTGTATGACGAAGCCAAAGTCGAAGAGCGCTACGGCGTAACGCCCAAACAACTGATCGAACTCAAGGGACTGGTCGGCGACACCAGCGACAACATCCCCGGCGTCAAGGGTATCGGCGAAAAAGGGGGGGCCAAGTTGATCCAAGAGTACGGCACCCTGGAAGGCATCTACGACCATCTCGACCAAATCGCCAAGGGGACGCGCGCCAAATTGGAAGCCGACCGGGAGAGCGCCTTCCTATCGCGCGAGTTAGGCCGCATCATCACCGATGTGCCGGGCGTGGAACTCAACATCCAGGCTGGCAAAACGATGGATTTCGATATCGTCGAGGTCGCCAATCTCTTTGTCGAGCTGGAATTCAACACCATCTTCAACCGCATCCCCGGCGCGCCGCCCGATAAGTCGCCGGAAGAGGTGGCCACTGTTGCCCCCAAAACCCCGACCGGCCCCGTCGATCCGGACGGCCAGTACATCACCGTCGATACCGAGGCCAAACTTGACGCGTTGGTCGGCCAGCTCAAGCAGAGCGACCGCCTGTGCGTCGATGTCGAAACCGACAGCACTGATGAAGTCCAGGCCAAGCTGGTCGGCATCGCCATCACGCCGAAGGCCGGCCAGGGGTATTACATCCCCCTGGCCCACGGCCACAAAGCCGAACCTCAACCCGGCGAGCAGGCCAGTCTATTTGACGAACCGGAATCGGCCGATGTGCCGCAGCAGCTTGCCCTGACGACCGTGCAGAACGCCCTGGCTCCGATATTGGCTCGATCTGACGCGCTCAAATATATGCACAACGCGAAGTTCGATATGGTACTGCTGCAACGGCACGGTATGCCGGTTAAGCCGCCGATTTACGATACGATGATCGCGGCTTATATCGGCAACAACGCGCCGGCCGCCCGTTACGGTTTAAAAGAGTTGGTTCGAGAAGAGCTTAACATCCAGATGACCGAGATCAAGGAGTTGATCGGCACCGGCAAAAACCAACTGACGATGGATCAAATTTCGATTGAACAAGTAACGCCCTACGCTGCCGCCGATGTCGATATGACGCTGCGACTGGCCGGCATCGTCGATAAGCCGCTGCAAGCGGACAAAGATTTCCGGCATATTTTTGAAACGCTCGATTTACCGCTCATTTACGTCCTGATCGATATGGAACTGGCCGGCATCAAGCTCGATACCGACGCCCTGCGCCAAATGTCGTACCAGATGACCCGTCGCCTGGGCGAATTGGAGCAGGCCGTTCATCAAGCGGCGGGAACCGAGTTCAACCTCAACTCCACCCAGCAGCTATCCGATATCCTGTTTAGCAGATTAGGTCTGCCGACCCAAGGGCTTAAGAAAAACAAGAGTGGTCACTATTCCACTGCCGCCAATGTGCTGGAAGGGCTGCAAGGCCAGCACGAAATTATCGAGTTGATTTTGGAGCATCGCACGCTGGCCAAACTCAAAAGCACCTATGTCGATGCCCTACCGGCACTGGTCAATCCGCGCACCGGTCGCATCCATACCAATTACAACCAGATCGGTATCTCCACCGGGCGGCTGTCCAGCAGCGATCCCAATCTGCAAAACATCCCCATCCGCACCGAGCAAGGCCGCGAGATCCGGCGGGCCTTTGTGGCCGAAGATGGGCATTATTTGATTGCAGCGGATTACTCCCAGGTTGAGCTGCGCATTCTGGCTCACATCACCGAAGACGCCGGTCTACTCAATGCCTTCGAGAATGATGAAGACATCCACACCGCCACCGCCTCGGCGGTGTTAGGCGTACCCCAGGATCAGATCGACAAGTACCAACGGCGTATCGCTAAAACGGTCAACTTTGGTTTGATTTACGGCCAGACCGCTTTCGGTCTGGCGCAGGGAACCGGCATGAGTCGGGAAGAAGCCCGCGCCTTTATCGAAACCTATTTTGAAAAATATCCGGGGGTCAAAACCTACATCGACCGCACCGAGAAACTGGCCGCCGAGCAAGGCTACGTCGAGACGCTGTTGGGCCGCAAGCGGGACTTCTCCCAACTGGCCGGACTGACCGGCGCTCAACGCGCCCGGGCCGAGCGCGAAGCCATCAACATGCCCATCCAGGGTACCGCCGCCGATATTATGAAGCAGGCCATGATTACCCTCCACCGCGAATTGGCCAACCAAGGCTTCCAAACCCGCATGCTCTTGCAGGTTCACGACGAGCTTGTTTTAGAAGCGCCCGAAGATGAGTTGGATCAGGCCATCAAACTCACGCATGATGTAATGAGCGAGGCGTTTAAACTGCGGATTCCGCTGAAGGTCGATCTGGAGGTGGGGCAAAATTGGTTGGAGATGAGGAAGGCGGGGTAGATTTATCTACTGTAACAATCCCCTTGCCGCCACCGGCCACACCACCTCGACCACCTCCCCGCGAACGCCGATAATCTGATTGAACAAATTGTTCGCTACGCAGCAGTGGTTGGGAATGACCGTCACTCGTTCGCCGATGTCGGGTTTGCGGGGGCATGGGGAAAAATCGACGTGGGCGTGCTCCTCGTTCAGCTGGTAGATGCTGGCCTCAGGATACTCCAAGATGAGACCATAGCCTTCCAACCCCTGTAAATCTGATGATAGCGTTTTGCTGCCGCTGTCCAAAATGCCTCGCTCTGCCGTGGGCCGGCTGATCACTGTGGCGATGATGGTGAACGCGCATTGCTCCAAGCTCATCGCGCCGGATTTGACCATGGCCCGGTCGCCGTAGACGTAGGTGCCGGCTCGATGCTCGGTGATGGCGGGATGCTCGTGGACCTGCCACATGCAGGGGCTACCCCCGCCGCTGATCCGCTCGACCGGCAGGCCGGCGGTGGCGAGCCGTGATTTCGTTTCGGCGACAAAGGCATCGACATGAGCGCTGATGGGGTAGGTCATCAACCCGCCGAAATGCAGGCCGGGCGATTTGGCGATGATCTGGGCCAGCTCTGCCGTCTCCTGCGGCGATTGCGTCCCGCAGCGGCCGATGCCGCTGTCGAACTCGACCAGCACCGGCAGGGTCGTCCCCTCGCGCCGGGCCGCTTGCGACAGCCCGCGCACCGTGACCTCTGAGTCAGCAGTGACGCTGATTTGAACCCGGCGAGTTAAGTGCATCAGGCGCTCCAGTTTGGTTTCGCCCAAAATGTTGTATGGCAGGAAGATATCGCGAATACCGGCCTGGGCCATCACCTCGGCCTCGCCCAATTTTTGGCAGGTAACACCCACCGCGCCGGCCCTCAACTGCATGTGCGCCATCTCCGGGATTTTGTGGGTTTTGATGTGCGGCCGGTTGGCCACGCCGTGCTGGTCGAGATAATCTTGCAGGCGATTGATGTTCGCCTCCAATTTATCAATATCGACCACTGCCGCCGGGGTATCAATCTGATTGATATGCATGCTGACTCCTCGTATGAATATAAAAGCCTGGAGCGACAAAGTTTACTTTGTCCCTGGTCTGGATGACAAAGTAAACTTTGTCGCTCCTCATGAACTGGCCAAACTAATGCCAAAAACAATAATGCCCATTCCGGCCATCATCCCGATGGTAACGGTTTCGTTCAGAATGAACACCCCACCCAGAAGCGCCGCGGCGGGAATGACGTAATTGGTCATGGCCGCAGTCGAAGCCCCAAAACGATGGATGCTGTAGTAATATAACAGAAAAGCCATAAAATTACCGACTAGTGAGGTGAAGGCCAGCGCAATATAACCGGGGCCGGACACGCTTTGCAAGTTAACGCCGGTCAAGATGACCACGAAAGGCATAACCACCAATGTGGCAATGAACATTTGCAGGCTGACCAAATCAAAGGGCTTAAACGCACGTAGATACTTGCGGGTATAGATCGTCACAAACGTGACGCAGATCAGCACTAAAAAAATCAACGCATAACCTACAGGATTGGTTTGGGTGATGTCCGGCAAGCCGGTCTCACCCCGCAAGGTTAAAAGCAATGCGCCGCCCAAAGCCGCCATAACCCCAATCCCTTTGCGCCAGCTCAAGCGCTCGTCGGCCAGAGCAAAGTGCGCGACCAGCACCGTGAGCGCCGGTCCGGTTGCCACCAGAATGGCCGTGATACCACTCGACTGATATTGCAGCGATAACACCGTAGCCACCTGCGGTACAGCCGTGCCGACCGTACCGACCAATAAGATGTGACGCCAGAGTTTGGGGTTAGTCGGCCAGGGATGATGGCGTGGATCGATCAGATAAACGATGAGAAAGGCCAAACTGGCGACGGCCAAACGCAGGCCGGCTAAGGCAAACGGTTCAAATTCGCCAATCGCAAAGCGTAAAGCAACCAAATTGGTACCGAAAGCCGCGCCGGTTAAGAGGATGTAGGGTAATGCTTGGAGGTTCAAATTTGATCACCCTCGGCAATGACAATCGTCCCATCGGTTTTGACCTCTACCGGTTGCTCTGTGCGCAAAGTCGCAAAATCAACCTCCGACAGCGCCACCAGCGGAATCGGTTGGCCGTACATCTCGTCGGCCACAATCGAGGCCAGGGCGAAGAAGTGATCGGGGCCGGTGGTTAGGATGGCGGCGGGCGCAGTGCCGGCCCGGACGGCTTCGAGCAGCACCGCGGTGGTCGTACTTGAGCCGCGCGTGAACGGAATCGCCAGAACCCGGCCGGCGGCGATCTGGCCCGACAGCGGATGACGGCGGTCGATGATCTCGCCGGTGTGGTAATCGTAGCCGCCCCAAAAGCTGAGCGGTTCGGCGCTGACCAGCAGTTGACCCTGGCCCTCACCCGCGACGATGACGGTCCCCCGAATTATTCGGCCCATAGCGACTCATCCCTCACCACGTGCCCCTCAACCGCCGATTGAACGCAGTCGGCCAGCGAGCCGAACACCACCTGCGTTTTGAGCATACCGGGCGAATAGTAGGCGTATTTGGCCGAGTTGGTCATTAGAACTTTAATCGTGTCCGGCAGCATGGGTGTGGTCAGGATGCAGGTATCGACCGTTAGTTTGGCCCCAAATTGGCGGAGCGGCTCCAGATAACCGGCTTTGTCGGCCAGCGCGGCCATAGCCCGGCTGGAGGTGATCAAAAATTGCACGTTGGGATGTCGCTGCCGGCCGGCCACCAGCGGCGCGAGCTGCTTGAACTCGGCCGGCGAGAAGTGGGGGCTGCCCAGCACCACCATATCCAGCTTTTCACCCGTAGCCGTGGTTAGCTGGCGGCGAGCCCTACGTAAGTCAGCGAGGGTAATGTCGATGATTTGCTGCGGCAGTTGGTTTTGAAAAGCGGCGGCCAAAGTGGGCGCTTCGGGCGTAATGCCGACCAGGTGAAACAACGCCACCGCGCCGGATGAGGCCGACGCCGCGCCCAACGCTTTAAGCTGGTCTTCTTCCGGCATCACTTGCAGCCCATCGACAACGGGAATATCGTCACCGGCCAGTTGGCCGATGAGATGCCCCAGCACCGGATAAAAGGCGTCGTCCTGTTGCAACGCCAGCGGAATATCGCGCAGATTTAAAAGGATCTGCCCGGCCCGATTTTCGGTCAGGTGCAGCCCCGTCGCCGGAACGCGGCCGGTGATGGCGGCGCAGATGTCCATCAGGTCGGGATAGCGCTCGGTGCGAGCGCCGATGACCGAGTTGGCGAAGGCAATGGCGTTCGACTCGCCCCAGGCGATCTGCTGGCCGAAGTGGGGGCGCAGGTCGGTTTGGTAGGGAGCGCAGGTCCAGGTCGGCGTGCAGCCCATACTGTGGTAAGCGACCATCTGCCGGCGGGCCTTCTCGGCCCATTCGGGCGGCACGGGCCAATCGGCCCAATGCTGCTCATCGACCCCGCTGACGTTGAGCGTGGTCGGCACGACCACTTTAGCGCCCCAACCGGCCAGCCGCTCGGCGAACTCAAGGGTCGCGTCGCCCATATAAAGGGTGCTGTCGATGTGGGCGGCGGTGATGTCCATCAGTTGATCGACGCCGGCCACTTCGGCCATGCGCACGATGATCGACATGGCCATTTTGGCCGCCGGGCCATCATCGCCGCGATAGAGGGCTTGATCGCGGTGGGTTAGGTTCATGGGTTGGGTTGGTTCCTTTCTTGATCGTAACTACTCAGCCGTCATGTCATTTCGAGGCGTTTTTTGCCGAGAAATCTCCCGGACGGTAGGTTGCCAACAGCGACGTGGAGATTTCTCGCTCCTTCGTCGCTCGAAATGACATGCCTGAGCAGTTACTCTTGATCAATAGAACAGTTCTCAATTGGGTTCGAAAAACGGTTCCTACCACCGCCGAACGGTTCCTACCGACCGCCGAATGGTTCCTACCACCGCCGAACGGTTCCTACCACCGCCGAACGGCCCGTACCGACCGCCGAATGGTTCGTACCAACCGCCGAACGGTCCGTACCGTCGCCGAACGGTTCGTACCGCCGCCGAACGGCCCGTACCGACCGCCGAATGGTTCGTACCAACCGCCGAACGGTCCGTACCGACCGCCGAGCGTTAGTTCAGCGTGGGGGTAGCTCGGCCGTTTCATGCTTTCACTATTAATTCCTTCATTGCATTTCTTGACAGACTCGCCGGCGTTCGTAGAATCCGTGAGGCAGCATGAAATATGGCCGGTGTCTGCCGCAACGCTGATGGCCGAGTATACCGGATGAGATGAGAGGAAACAGTGAATAAATCTATCCTCAGGTTCCACAATACCGTGGTTTGATCCCCTCAATTCATCAAGCAGTTCTTTTTCTACAAGTTGCAGTAATAGAATACTACTTTGGATTGTGTTGTGGCAAGAAACGGACGGCCAAAAAACCTTTAAGCGAGAGGAATGAATCATCCAGATGAGGATGTCAATTGGCTAGTCGCCTCACCTTTGGTTGGCTCTAACGAATCCCAATGGAAACCACCCTGTCAAATTCTAAACAAACCGGCTCGTTGGACTACAGACGCCTGATGCCGCTCCTGGTTATCGTTCTGGTCGATGTGATGGGGCTGACGATCCTCATGCCGATCTTGCCTTATTATGTCCTGGCCTTCGATGCCAGCCCCTTTGTCATTGGCCTGCTGATTTCGACCTACCCGGTGATGCAGCTTATGTTTGTCCCGATTCTCGGCTCACTGTCGGATCGGGTAGGGCGCAAACCGGTGCTGGCCGTAGCCCAGGTGGGAACTTTTATCAGCCTGCTGATCCTGGGGTTTGCTCACACCTTATGGCTGATCTTCTTGTCTCAAATCATCGATGGCATTACCGGCGCCAATCTGGCGACCGTCCGTTCAGCGATGGCCGACAGCACTTCGCCGCAAAATCGAGCCAAAGGGTTGGGCTTAATTGGGGCGGCGTTCGGCGTGGGATTTTTATTGGGGCCGGTTTTAAGCGGGGTGGCGCTGCGCTTGAGCGGTAACAACTACAGCGCGCCGGCCTTTGCCGCCGCCGGCTTTGCCTTGGTCAGTATCATTCTGACCACGTTTGTTTTCAAAGAAACATTGCCCCCGGAAAAACGCAGCGTTCAGGCCGTTAAGCGTAAAAGTCTCGGCCAGATGGTCAAAGCCTTGCATGACCCTAACTTGGGTATTTTAATGACCCTTATTTTTAATTTACGGTTTCAGTTTGGTATTTTTACGGCCGTTTTCGCGCCGTTTATGCTTAGCCGGCTGGGGCTTGATAGTTTTGGCAGCGCCGTTATTTTTATCCTCTTTGGTCTGGTGTCGGTGGTGGTGCAAGGGGGACTGATTGGCCGGTTGTCGCAGCAGTTCGGCGAGCGCCAACTGGTCTTAGTCGGGCTGGCTTTATACGCCCTCGGTTTTTTCCTGATGGCCTTCACCCCGCAGCAGACGGTGCCGTGGTATTCGCGCGATGTCGTCATCGAAGAATTATCGCAAACCACCGGCACAGCCCCCGAAAGTCAACTGGCGTTACTGCCCGAAGACGGCGGCAACGGCGCTACGGGATTGTTGCTGATGATCGCTTTTCTATCCCCGGTGCCGATTGGTTACGCGTTACTCCAGCCCAGCCTCAACAGTCTGGTTACCAAGCGGGTTGAACCCCAAAACGTGGGGCAGGCCTTGGGCGTCGGCGCAGCCTTTATGAGCGCCGGTACCGTTTTGGGGCCGATCATCGGCGGGTTTTTGTTTACAATGATGGGCGCCGCCGCGCCGTTCATTGCTAACGGGGTCATCGGCCTGGTCCTTTATCTACTAGCCCGGACGCGATTGACGCCGCAGCCGGACGATGTCTACGGCGATTTAGCCGCCGAGACGTAACCTTACGCCTGGCTGCCCCACGTCACCTCTCTAAAGTGCTCCATAATCAGTTTAGTCTTCGGCCCTCGGGTGCCGCTGCCGATCTGCTGATCATCAACGTGATGAACGGGCATAATCTCCTTATTGCTGGCGGAGATGAAGGCTTCCTCGGCGTCGGCCAAGTCGGCAAAGGTAATGGGACGCTCGACGACATCAAAGAGCGACTGAGCGACCTCAAGCAGCACGCTGCGGGTGACGCCCGGCAGAATTTCATCGACGGGCGTAATTATTTGATTCCCTTGGACAAGGTAGAAGTTGGTGGTTGTGCCTTCCAGGATGTGACCGTGTCGATTGACGTACAGGGCCTCAACCGCCCCGGCGGCTTTGGCTTTGTTCATGGCTAAAATGGCGGGAATGTAGTTGATGGTTTTGGCGCCGGGAATGTAGCGCTCGGTTTCAACGGTGATCACTTTGACGCCGTGGTCGTAAAATTCGGCCGGGTAATGCTTGACCGGCGTCACCAGTACAATTAGTCCGGTTTCGGCGGGCGGGGTGATGCCATCGGCTGAGACCCCGCCGGTGACCACCACGCGAATATTGGCTTCCGGCAGGGTGTTACGCTGCAAGGTCTCGCACACAACCTGCTCGATAGCGTCCAGTGATTGGGGCAATTTTAGTTCGATGTGTTGGGCCGAGCGTTCCAGGCGCAGGAGATGCTCTCGCAGTTTGAAGGGCCGGCCGTGATAGGTTCGCAGAAAATCAAAAACACCGTAGCCGCGCAGCACGGCTAAATCTTGCACCGATATAAACGCCTCCTTAACGGGCAGATATTGACCATTTACATAGCAGATCGACTCAGTCATGTCATAATCCTCCAAAACTAAAAGGTAGCTGAATTAATCCCCATTGTAATCCCAACCGGCTGGGGATACAACCCTCGATTGCCATCGTCCAGGAATTCTCCTTTTAACAGTAGATTGGTCCAGTTTTCTTACCGCAGTCGTGTTATCATCAAAATAGTTGGCCCATTTGCGCTGCTTACTCGAACAACAAGCGAAAACTGGACCCATCTTGGACCATACAGTCATTGGACGTGACTTTCTGTTCGTGATAAAATCAGCGTTCGCCAAATCGTAACATACAGGTGACGGGTACTTTGGCTCAAATAGAGAATGCAGCGTGGAATACAACCATACAATTACAGCGAGTCAGTGCCAGTCACCTGATCTATATTTTTTGAAGAGAGGTATACTATGACAGAATTAACCAGCCCGTTTGCCAAGCCTTACCCCGGCCTGCCGGTGCGAGAAGGTGCGCCCCCGTTGAGCCGACCGACGAAAGAAGAGATCGAGGCTTTTCCGGCGGAAGCGCAGCAGCTTTTGGATCAAACCTGGGCGGATCAGGCCGCGCTGTTAGATCAGTTCAATTTGGACTGGCTGGAGGGTCGCCACGTATTGCTGGCCGGAGCGACCGGACCCGGCTTGGGCGGCGCGCTGGCCACGGCTATTTTAGGCGTAGGTAAAGTGGCCAGTCTAACACTGTTGAGCCGGGATTTGAAGAAGTCGCTTAACTTTGAAACGGGCAAGGTGATGGAAGCCCAGGCCGAAAAGACAGGGTTGCGCTTCCGTTGGCTCAATGACGGGATGGCCTTGGAGGGCAAGCCGCTGGAAAATTTGCTGGCGACGCTTAAAGAAAACGGCGCGGAGCGCGTGGTCTATTTCAATACCGTGGCGGCGGCGCTGTCGGGCCTACAGCCGGAGATGCCGCCCGTTTTCGTCAAAGATGTTGATGACGAAGGGTTGTTTCAATGGCAGTTAACCCCGCTCGATGAAAAGGCCATTGAAATTACCAAATTTGTCATGGGCGAGATGGCCGTGCGGTTTCCTCAGGTTCTGGAAGACAACGGCATCGGGGTTGAAGCCTCGGTTTTTGCCGATTGGCGGGGCAGCCTGGACAAAATCGGCCGCGATCCGCGTCAGCGTGAATACGGCCGCCAGGGCGCCTATTCGACCAGCCTCTACTTGCCGAAAGAGTCGCTGCAAGCCTACACCCGCGAGCATTACGGCTCCGGCAAAGTGGTGATGGACATCTTCTACCCAATTATGCGCACCCGCGCCCTGCCGCTTATTCCCGGCGGGATGACGATGGCCAACATCACTGATACCTTGATGGCTAAAGAGGGCATCCGCCCGGTGCGCGTGCCGGAGTTGGGTCTCGGCGCGCTGGATCGCGTGGGGAAAGCGTTGGCCGAAGGCTACGACAACCCCTTCCCCCGGCTTGACAGCCACGATACCCACTTAGACGAGTGGTTTTACGAGGTAGTGGCTCGCCTCAATAATGATGAGGACAGCGATTTTTACTACAAGCGGTGGATGTAAGGCGGATATAAAACAAACCCTCGAAGCGGTTCACCCCCTTCGAGGGTTTGTTTTTAGCCCGCCCTCGCAAAAAGTCATTGCCATGGCGGGTAGGATTATGATATAGTAGGAACGGGAGTAAATAATATTTGGTAATTAAGCGGTTGACTAACCCACTATTATTTACCAATTACCTGGCTCAAATGTCACAGTAATTTGATTTTCCTTCTTAAATGGTCAGACATAGATGTTGTCTAAAAATAATAGGTCAATAGATGCTAGAGCTTGTTACAGCCGTTCTCATTGTTCTGTGTGTATCAGCATTTAGTTCCGGCACCGAGGCCGCCCTCTTTTCTGTTCCTCTGGTCAAAGTCAGACAACTGGCTCAATCCAAAAAACCGTCGGCGCAGGCGCTGCTGGCTATCCGCCAGAATATGAGCCGGCCTATCGCCAGTATCGTCATTCTCAACAATATCGCTAACATTGTTGGCAGTATCGTCGTTGGTCGTATTGCCGCTATTCAATTGGGCAGCGAGTTATTGGGGGCCTTTTCGGCGCTGCTGACGCTGTTAGTGATCATCTTTGCCGAAATCATTCCCAAAACGTTGGGAGAGCGGTTTGCTGAATCCATCGCCTTGTTGATGGCTCGACCTATCCAAATCTTAACCCTAATCTTTACGCCGCTGGTGTGGGCCATCGAAAAATTAACGTATCCCATCACCAAAGGCCGGGCCGTCGTGCCGACGACCAATGAGGCGGAAATCAAGCTGCTGGCCCGGATCGGCCGCCAGGAGGGGATTATCGAGGCCGATGAGTCGGAGATGATCCAGCGGGTATTTCGCTTAAATGATGTAACGGCCTGGGATTTGATGACGCCTAGAGTCGCCATGACTTATTTGTGGGGACATCTAACCTTAGGTGAAGCAAAAGAGGCGATTATCGCCTCGGTTCACAGCCGGATTGTGATCACCGGCAAAAGTATCGATGATGTATTGGGCACGGCGCTCAAGTATGCGCTGTTAACGGCTCTTATCGAAGGCAAAGAGGATTTACCTGTATCGGCGCTGGTGCGAGAGGTCTTATTTGTGCCTGAAAATGTCCGGGGCGACAAATTACTCCAGGTTTTTCAGAAAAATCGGCGGCATTTGGCCGTGGTGATTGATGAATTTGGCGGGGTTGCTGGGGTCGTTACCCTGGAGGACGTGCTCGAAACCCTGACCGGCGAAATCGTGGATGAGACGGATACCATCACCGACTTACAAGCCGAGGCTCGCCGCCGCAATAAGGCGCTTTTGGCCGAGGCGCTATCGACCACGGAATAATTTTATGATAGGCGTTCAGCTATCAGCCGTCAGCTTTAACAATGACGACGTTTAGGCCATCATGACCGGGTTCTGTAACCAAATATTTGCCGGAATAAGCAAAAAGCTGATAGCTAAGGGCTGAACGCTCACAATTTATGTTCAAAGGCTTATGCATTGGTTAATCGATGGGCACAATTTAATAGGTCAAATGCCCAATCTCCAACTCGATGATCCCCATGACGAAGACAAACTGCTGCAATATCTGCGCCAATACCGGGCCAGAACCGGCCATCCGATCACGGTGGTCTTCGATGCGGGCTACAGCTACCGCTCCGCTCAAACCAAGAAGCAGGGCGGGATCACCATTCAATTTGCCCCATCCGGTCGAACCGCCGACCAAATCCTGATGCGCCGGATGCGCCGGATTAAAAATCCCCAGGCGTATATGGTGGTCACCTCTGATCGAGCCGTGCAGCAGGCGGCGGCTCAACACGGCATCCGCACCCTCTCCTCTGGCGAGTTTGCCCAGCAGTTGTTGAGTTCCCCCCAACCGGATACAGACAGTCAAGTCGATGTCCATCTCTCCCCCGATGAAGTTGAGGAATGGCTGGACCTGTTCAATCAATCCGAATAAATTCCAATATAACCGCGATAATCCCGTAACGTAGGGCAAACTTAAGTTTGTCCCTACTGAGAAGACGCTAAAATTCCCTGCTAAAACAGCGACAACTGCTCGGCATCGGCCGGATCGACCGGGTCAACCGGTTCTTCGGCCATTGAGGCGGCTTCGGCGATGAATTGGGGCAGCTTAAGAAAATCCTCGGTGATGAGGGGGCGAAAGCGGGGTTGGTGCAGCGCGGCGGCCGGGTGGAACATCGGCACCACCAGCCGATCGCCCACCCGTTGGGGCTGTCCGTGGATTTTGGAGATCGACTCGCCCGGAAAGAAGCGATACATTGAGTAGCGGCCTAAAGTGACAATCACTTTGGGATTGATCAGCTCGATCTGGCGGGTCAGATAATCGCTGCAAGCGGCCAACTCTTCGGCTTGCGGATCGCGATTGTTGGGCGGGCGGCATTTGACCACGTTGGTAATAAAAACATCGCGGCGTTTGTAGCCGATGCTGTCGAGCAGCTCCTCCAAAAATTGGCCGGCATTGCCCACAAACGGACGCGCTTGTTTATCTTCGTGGTAGCCCGGCCCCTCGCCGATGAGCATCAGATCGGCTTCAACCGGACCTTCGCCCGGCACGGCGCGAGTGCGGGTTTCGTGCAGCGGGCAGCGAGTGCAGTGGTGGATGGTTTTGGCCACCTGGTGAATATCCAACGCATCGATGGGCATATCCGGCAGCTCAACCAGATCGAGCGGGTAATCGCGCACCCAACCTTTGCTGCCCTTGGCCTGGCGAAACCACTCGCCGGTCGGGCTGAGCATCCACACATCGCCCCAGGCGTCATCTTTCAGCTTCATGCGGCGGATCAGGTTATCGCGCTCATTTTGGCTAATCTCGCCCGCCGTGTGGCGCTGTTTTACGGCTTCAATTTGGGCTTGAAAGTCGATGAATGGGTTGGTCATGCTTTAGAAGGAATTTTGTCCAACGGCTTCGATGTAGCCTTTACTAATTTTGCGATTTGGAAAAGGTAAATCAATGAAGTGTCGAGACATTAACTTTGGATTTTGGTTAAAGTCTATCTGTTAGAAACTCGATTGATTATAAACTTTATTACGTTGATCAGAATACCCATTTAGGTCTATTATCAAGGTTTAACTAAAACGTGTAAATATTCTTTTGTTCGACTCGCCTTATGTTGGCGGTTACTATCCTTATCAGCCTTAAATCGTTGGTAGTCAGTAGTTTTGAGTCGATACCTACCATATTGAGACATAATTGTTTCGATTTCTTCTACAGACATTAATCCTTCATTGTTATAACTCAAAAATATATATTTAAAGTTCGCATTTTCAATTAAGTCTCTAAATGCTTTTGTGACCATATCGCGTCTACAGTATTGTGAACGTTCATATTCACGAAGTCCAGTTTTGCCCATAGGAGTAAAATCGTCATAAAGAGCGATTGTGTTGAGTAAGTGATAGTTTGCTCCATACTGTCGATGATTGTACGGTGGATCTAGATATAAAATATCTCCTTTAATTTGCCGAACTAATTCATTTGCATCTGTCTGATAAACTTCATGGTTTGCTCCATTTATTTCAAAGATTGCGGGTTCAAGAACTAATGGCTTTTGTGCAGTTTTCTTCAGATGCTTTAAGAATGCACCATAAACCGAAGCGACATTTGCTACCTTATCAGCACTTTCGAGCAAACTTGCTAATAGAAAATAATATCTAGCCTCATCTATTTTTCTTTCATTTTTCCATTCTTCTATTTTCTGACGTAGTGCATCTATCTTTTTTCCATTTGCATCGCTAAAGTACTGCCGTCCTTCACCCCCTCCAGGACAGTAATTCTTATATATTATGCCCTCGATTCCACTAACAGCATTTAATCTGTCGATTAAGTTTTGGTACTCAAAGTACTTATGGTTACCAATATAATTTCGATTGATGACATAACTGTAAGCTTCTAAATCGTTGACTATGAACTTTCTTACAGACCCTTTAAATTTTTTGGCAACAGAGCCTGTCCCAGCAAAAATATCTGCCATAACCAGATTTGTAACGTCGCCAACTATTTCACATATGGTTTCGCTAATAAATGGCAATAAGCTAAACTTTGACCCTATATAATTTAGCGATGCACGTGGAATATAACCGTTGGTATATTTAATTAAATCTGACTCTCTACTGAGTAGACTAAGTTGAGAGTATTTCTGATCCAAGTTTTTCTCCTTAACTACAATTTTCGATCAATTCGTTAAGTGATGCTCTCCATTGAAATGGATCATACCAAAAGCAACCTTCACAACCTCTTTCATCATAGGGACTAATTTCCTTATCCCAATTCTCATCACCTGTATACCAATAACGGATGCCAGAAAAGTAACCTCGTTTTTCTGTTTGCACACATCTTTCGCAGTATCTAGATTTTAGTAAATTATTGCTTCGACTTAGCAAAATGAATTTTTGTCTAATTTCATTTACTGGCATATTTACATCATTCTCGGGTTCATCCTGTCCCCATCTTACTTGGGGAAAACGATGGTCTATCTCCAATAGGTTTGGGGGCAACTTTCGTAATAGTACAGCTTCTTCGTTCTGGTAAAGTTTTTTTATTCTTATGGCTAATTTTGGAGGAATTCCAGACCTTACTTTCGTATCTCCGATTATTTCGAGAGATAGAAGTTTCCTATGAACAGTAACTTTTCCACAGGTTGAACAAAATACTCGTTTATAAAATTGACCATTTTCATTTGTGGCTAATTGTAATCCTTGGTGCCGCCAAACCTGCCATGTTTTCGCTTGCGCTGACTCCAGTTCGCATTTTGTACAATGCCACTCTAAATCTCTTAATGTCTCAAAATCTTTATATGATGCGGTGTTCGGCGCAAAAGGGTTTTCCATTGCTACTTACTCACTTTTTAATTTTCAAAAGAGGAAATTAGGGGTTATTGGACTTGACTTTTAAGTTATGTTCACTTTATGCGCTTATATATTTTAATCTGACACCATATATAAAGCAAAGTGGTTAATCAGTAGCCGTTAAATAGGGGGAAGACTAGAATCATCCAACGTGATTTTTGACAGCCTAAGATGTACTGCTGTTTTTTGAGCGGCCAAGAACGCTTGATAAGCCGGGGCCGCCAGCAGCGGAGTGGTCAAGATGAGTGCGTCTTCGTTGTCATTGTAGTAGGCTTTGCGCCGGCCTGTCTCCTCGAAGCCGTATTTGCGGTAGAGCGATAAAGCCGGCTGGTTGGAGGGACGCACTTCCAACGTCGCAATTTGGCCGCCGGCAGCTTGCCCGGCCTCCAGCAAGGCGATAAACAGCCACTCACCCAAGCCTAGACCCTTCCAGTGCGGCTCGACCGCAATCGTCACCACGTGGATTTCGTCGGCCAGCAGCCAGAACCCCGCTACGCCGATTAGCTTAGCCAGCGAGGCATCGCTAAGTGAGTCGTATAGCGTGGTGAATAGAACCCGCAGGGCTAAATAGTGCGCCAGATGGCTGTTCAACTCGCGCCGGTAATCGCGCTGCGGCGGATGAGTGGCATAGGCGGCCGTTTCGATAGCGGCTGCCGCCGAAAGATCATCGATTGTTAAAGGTGTAATCTTAAACGGAATAGGTTGGGTCATTAGATAGATGAGATATATATGGGAACCAGTGCGTCGGGATCGTCCTGACCATCGGCTTCCAGGCGAGTCCGGGCAATTTCGGCCAGATAGCCGGGCCGGCGCAGTCGCTTGGCCGGCGACACCAACTGTACCCTGGGTTGACCAAGCTGTTGTAAACTTTTGGCTGTTTCTTGATCGATCTCGCCGGTACACCAGGCCGGACCGTTGATTTTTTGGGCCAGTTCTTCGACATCGGTCAAAAACGGTTCGACCAGTAGCTGCCATTTGTTTTTCTTCAAGCCATAGCTGGCGGCTAAAAGACGGCCTCGGCCGGCTTGAGCGATGGCCCAAACCGGCTGCTGGCTGTCTCTAAGCGGGTAGGCCGTAATTTCTAACGTCGGTACACCGACCACCGCTAATTTATACGGCAGCGCCAGCCCCTTGGCTACCGCTAGCCCGATGCGTAGGCCCGTAAATGAGCCAGGCCCCAGAGCCACCGCCAGCGCGGTTAATTGAGGCACCTGCAATTGGGCTACTCTGAGCATACGCTCTAGACGGGGTAGCAGTTCAACCGTATGGTTTCTGTCGGCGTACCAGGTTTCCTCAGCAATAAGGCCGTCAGGACTAAGCAGCGCCAGACCGGCATATTGGGTTGCAGTGTCAATCGCCAGGATCATCATTTATGGTATTTATCCAGCAGGCCAGGTGACTGGCACTTATTCGAATCTAGGAAGCGTTATATTTCATTCAGCGCTGTCCGTTTGAGCAAAAGTGCCAGTCACCTGAATCGTTAATTTATTGAGCAAAAGCCGCTAATTTGAATTCATTTAATACGTGTGAAAACCGATCGCCGTAGGGGCGCATCACCACCCGGCGTTTGGTATCTTCAAGGTAATACAACTCAATGGCCAGATAACTTTTGGGAAAATAGTCCAGGGCTTTGTCGGCCCATTCGACCAGCGTAATGCCATTGCCATAGAGATACTCTTCCAGGCCAAAGGAGAGGCTTTCGGCGGCATCCGCTAGCCGGTACAGATCGATGTGATAGACGGGCAGCCGGCCGCGATATTCGTTGACCAGGGTAAAGGTGGGCGAGATCACCGGATCGGTCACGTCGAGGCCCTGGCACACGCCCTGGATCCAGCGCGTTTTACCACTGCCCAGGTCGCCTATCAACGCCACCACATCACCGGCTTGCAGCAGCGGGGCCAAACGCATGCCCAGCCGGCGAGTTTGGGTTTCGCTATGACTGATAAAATCTAAAGTGTTCGGTTCTAAAATGGGTGACATAGTTCCCTTATCTCCGCTAGGATTATACACATTTTAGTAGACAGGGACAAAGCCTTTGGCAGAATTGAACGAAATATGGTAATATATTCTGGTATATATCGAAGATAATTAGGGTTAGTTTGGTCTTCGGATTCGTTAAAGAGGTCTATATGCGTTACCTGGTTATTTCTGACGTTCACGCCAATCTAGCTGCTTTTGAAGCCGTACTAGAAGACGCAGAAGGGTTGTATGATAAGGTCTGGTGTTTGGGTGATATGGTGGGCTACGGCCCTGACCCTAATGAGTGTGTTGAGCTGCTGTTGACGCTTGATCACCTCTGTATTGCCGGCAATCACGATTGGGCGGTTTTAGGCAAGCTCGATATTGACGATTTTAACCCCGACGCCCGCTTTGCTTCGCTATGGACGCGCGATCAGCTTAAGGGTAATGTGCGAGACTACTTAGATAATTTACCCATTGCTTTGGTCGAGGAGAACATTTACACGTTAGTTCATGGCAGCCCTCGCCACCCGATTTGGGAATATATTCTTTACCCCGCCGTCGCTCAACCCAACTTTAAGCATTTTAATACCCTCTACTGTTTTGTCGGCCATACCCACAGCCCGGTGATTTTTACCGAAGCTGTCGACGCCGGCGCTACCTGCGATGCCATTGTGCCGGAATTCAACAACGGTCCTACGCCCTTGGGCGAACGCCGCCTGATTCTGAACCCCGGCAGCATCGGCCAACCCCGTGACGGCGACGCCAGAGCCGCTTACGGTATCTTAGATGCCGAGACCAGCACCTTCGAGCATCGACGCGTCTCCTATCCGGTGGGGGTCACTCAAGAAAAGATGAAGAAATGGGATTTTCCGCCCCGCCTGTGGAAGCGGTTAGCCTTCGGCTGGTAACAAGATGTGATGGCTCTCCGAGCCTTGGCTAAGGAACCCCTTCGCCTACTTTAGACGAATAAACCACCACAATAAACAACTTAAGCGTTTGAGCTAAATAACCGTTTTTCCCCAGTATGAGGTTCGTATGGAACTCGTAGGGTTTGTTTGACGTCTATGAGCGTAACCGCATACAATTAAACCTGTCCGATAGTGGTCGGACACACCCATTCAAAGCTATTATCAGGAGCAGACAAACCATGAAAACTAGACGATACGTACCATTTTCCTGGCTGACGTTTTTGATTATTTTGATCGGCCTATCCGGTATATTGGCCGGATGTAGTGGGGCAGCCATCGAGGCTCCCACAGCGGCTTATTCTGAAGCCAGCGATAGGGCCATGCCGCAAAGCGCACCTGCCGAAGCCGAAGAATATTCGGCCGAAGAGCCCATGCTTTACGCGGATGGCAGCTCGGTGGCGATTGAGGATTTTCTGGGGGCGGCTGTGGCCCAGGCCCAGGAAACCCGGGTAATCATCTACACCGGCGACATTGCCTTGGTGGTCAAAGATACGCAGACCGCGGTTGACGACATTACGGCGCTGTCGAGCGAGTTGGACGGCTTTGTGTCCGGCTCCAATGTCTATGAATCAGGCGATGTGCTGCGCGGCAGCGTCACCATCCGGGTGCCGGCCGACCGTTATCAGACGGCGCTTATCCGGCTGCGAGAGATGGCGCTGCGCGTTGAGCGCGAAAATTCCACCACCCAAGACGTGACCGAAGAGTTTACCGATTTGCAGGCCCGTAAAACCAACCTGGAATTTACCGAAGCCGCGCTTCAGCAGCTTTTGGAAGAACGGCAGCGGGTGGGCAGCACCAGCGACATTCTAGAAGTTTACCGCGAATTGACCACCATTCGGGGGCAAATCGAACAGATTGAAGGGCGGCTGCGCTATCTGGCTAATCAATCGGCTTTATCGACCATCACCGTCCAACTGACGCCCGACGTGCTCTATCAGCCGGTGAGCGTGGCCGGGTGGGCGCCGCAGGGTGTGGCTAAAGAGGCGCTACAGGCGTTAATCGTGGCTTTGCAGGGCGTAATCAACATCGTTATTTGGGGCGTCGTTTTTATCCTACCGTTGTTGCTGGTGCTGTTGATCCCGGTAGTAATTGTGGTGATGATGATTCGTCGCTGGCTAAAGCGCCGCCGGGGATTGCCCAAAGCCGCCGTTAAACCCTAACTGTCAGAATGGTTTATGGTGATAGTTACTTAGCGACTATCATCTGTTTTCGATGATATCTTTTATCTTTAAGCTCAAGGTTCGTGACCTTGAGCTTTTTGTTTTCTTATCGTTCGTAGGAAGCCCTTTAGGGCTGAAGCCTCGCTAAAGCGATGACTACGAGCCTTTGTTTTTAGGGGGCGGTTGTATGGTATTTGCGTTGGAAAAATTAGATTTTTGAGCAATTATTGGCTAAAAATTCAGATAACCAGCATGAAAAATTCAAGAATGTTAGCGTTGCGTTGGGAAGGATTCAAAAAAAGCACAGAAACTGCTAAAAAAAGGACGGAAGCTGTTAAAAAAAGCGCGGAATGTGCATGAAAAATATGGGAAACATTATATTAGTGTTGGAAGCAGTTAAAAAAAGCACGGAAGGGGTTAAAAAAAGGTCAGAAACAGTTAAAAGAAGCACGGAAGCAAGCTAAAAAAGCGCGGGAACAGGCTATAAAAGCACGGAAACAATTAAAAAAAGCACGGAAAGAGGCTATAAAAGCATGGGTGGGCTGTAAAGAGACAGAGGTTGGAGCATCAAAGCTCTGCTTTGACCGCTGGGGACAAAGCTAGCTTGGTTGCTCGATTAGTCAAGCGCCGAACAGGTACGTTCGGCTAAGGGCGGTGATTATCGCCGGCGGTCTGCTGTCGGGGGTTATTGCAATTGGCGGCTAAATCGAGGTGATGATCGTTAGCCCGGCTTCTCTTCTAGTACGGACGAACCTCATTTGGAGCCGGGGGATTATTGATCTCGTGATACTCTCCGACAATTTCAACAATCTGTTTATTGGTGTTATCCCGAGCGGTTTCTCTTCTTTTCTGCTGGAAGACATCCCATCGTCTGAAAATTTCTTCCTGGACGGAACTGGGATTAAATACTTTGGTAAAAGTAAAGTTGCCTTCCTTGCTGGCCGTTTCAATGACGACATCACCTAAATTAATGAGTTTGTAGAAAAAGTTGGGAATATTATAAGTAATACTTTGGATGCTATCAAAACTGCCCTCACGCACGTGTTCACCGCGTAACCGGAAGGCTGAACTTTGGACGTCGACGATTTTGGTGTCGCTAACCTTGTAAACGTCTCGCCGCCAGCCATCATATCTATATAAGTACCAGCCAAAAGCGACCAAGGCGCTAATAGCAAAAATAGTGATCCAGAGCCAATCAACCGGCGAAGTAAACGGCCACAAGCCCACAATGCTGGCCAAAAGGAGGTAAAGCGTGATAAGCAGCACCGGCAAGGGCAGGAGTACGAGCGCGAGCAAAATAAAAAGGTGCTTACGCCAGGTGATTTCTTTGTTGTTGGGCGTTACAACTTTGATGCGCGGCACAAAATAATCAATAGTAAATTTGGGGACAACCACTTTGGGCAGCACGCGATGGATGACAATTTTGGGATCGGCCCCGTCTTTGGAGCGCTCGGCCAGGATGTTTTTCTGCAAGCGTTGGTTGAGCATATCTCTTACGGCTCGCGTGTCGGAATGAGCCACCCGTTCCTTGGCCCGCTGCTGCTGTCGTAAAATAATGCGGCTCAGGTATTGGGCCGACGGCAGATTATCAACCGCAACGGTCCCAACTGCCGCCGTTTTGATAAAAATATCGTCCACATCAAAAAATAGATCCAGCCAGTTGTGCGACTCAACGGTAACGCTTTGAATTTGGGTCAGGGGGGCTTCGCGTCGTTCCTCACCGTAAAACAAAATACGTTCGATATGCACCACGCGTTTAGTGGTGACGATGAAATCATCGTTACGCCAGTCCACATAGTGATAAGTGATCATAAGGGCTGAAATAATGAGGAATGGCGCGATTAACAGCAGTAATATCCAGCTTGTGGCTACGTTGAAAAGCGACACGCCGATGATCTCGCCCACAATGAGCACGACTACGGGAATAATAAGGATCAGAGTGGGGCCGGTTAGTTTAGCTAAGAAAGCCAAAAAGTGCCTTTTCGCCCACACCACCACCACCTCGTCGGGCTGTTTTCCGGGAAAGTGAATTAAAGCCTTCTCATCATAGCTGCGTTCGATGGTTTCGAAGTAATCTCTGATGCCGGGGTCTTGCGTTAGCAGCCAGTCTAGCGTCTTTCGATTAAAAGCGGCGACGACCGAGTCTCTTACCGCCTCGACGGTAGCTGACCGGGGTACATCGTTCAAGATCGAGCGAATGCCGATCATCGACCCGGTGTCCATATAATTGAGCAGCCGAGGCGGTTTGTGTTCGATGTCAATGGCGCTAAATTCGCCGCGAATCACCATATAAAACTCATTGTAATTTTGATCGCCTTGCTTAAGCAGTTGGGTGCCATGCCAGCAGTACCTTATACTACACTGCTCCGCCAATTTGGCCGTTTGCTCAACATTCAAATTCTCAAAAGCCGGATGTTCGTTGAGTAGATTGATTAATTCGGCTACGGCTTCATCTCGATCGATCTTATCCATAATCTTCCTACTTTACAATCAGTTAAATGGGGGTATTTGCTTTGATTTTACCATAGAACATTAAAAATAGGAACAAGCGAGCTATTGACATAAAGATTAGAGATAGAGATGGAGATAGAGTTGGAGTTGGAGTTGGAGATGGAGTTGGAGTTGGAGGTAGGGTTGGATAGGAGTTAGTTGAGGGTGTAGATGGAGATGTTATGGCCTGGGTCATGATAGATTAAGGGCAGCAAATTTTCAATTTTCTCGTTTGATTTTCGGTCGAGTAATCGATGGTGAACGACGATGTAATTGACGCCCAATTGGCGCAGCAGTTCTAACCCGGCGTTGGTGGGAAACCGGCTCATTTCTTCGCGCAGATGGGCGTGACCCGGCGGAAAAAAGCCGGAGTAGCCGTTGACCATTCGGCCCTTGAAGGTGCGGTTTGCTAACATCCAGATGGTTGTTGGCTCGAAATCGGCCACGGCGGGACTGGCGGCGAAGGGGATCATCACAATTTCCGGTTGAGCATCTTGGTTATTGAGCCAGCTTTGCCAGGCGGTCTCGGTGGACAGCGGCGGCAGGGGGTCCAGCGGCAGCGGCAGCGCCGCCATTTCAAGCAGAGCGATTAAGGTGACGGGCAGGATGATGTATTGGCCTCGCTCCGCCCAAGTCGAGCCCCACCGCTCCAAATACCCCAGGCCCAGGCCGGCCAGCAGCGCCAGATGGATTTGGACAAAGGCCGCCAGGCGAAAGGGGCTGCGGAGCTGCTCGAAGCCGGGCAAAAATGCGCGGACCCATTGGTAGGGTTGGAGATCGCCGATGCGCAGCCGCAAACCCAGCGATAACAGCAGCGCCAAGACGATGGCTACGATAAGATAGGCTTTGATCCGTTTGGGGCCGCGTCCCGCCAAGCCAACGCCCGCCAGCACGCTCAAAACCAGACCGGGAAAGAGCCGCTGGCCTGGCTTTGACCTTAGTCCCAGCGTGTGGCCGTACCACAGATTGTAATCCAGAACGTTTCGATAATCGGCTAACCGGGCCGAGTTATTTTCGATGATTTGTTCGGGCCGGATGAAGCCGTACTGCTGCAACTGCCGGTACTGGCCCCACAGCACCGGGCCGGTGAGGGCCAAAGTAATCAACAGCCCCGCCGCGAAATGGACGGCTAAGCGCGGGGTTAAATATTTTTTCTCAATGAGAAATAATAGCGCGAGGGGTAAGAATATCAGGCTGAACAGGCCGTAATAGCCACAGGTCAAAAATGTTACCGGCCCGCCCAGACCAAAGGCGAGGGTGATCGGCCAGGTGGGCCGGGTGAGCAGCCGGCTCATAAAGAACAGCCACCATAAAAACCCGAACAGGGCGATCAATTGCAAAACACCCATCTCCTGGGCCACAAACGGCAGTGACTGCATCAGTAGGCCACCCAGCAAAGCCGGTAGAGGCGTCACCCCCCAGCTTCGCAGCAGCCAGCAGGCAAACCAGCCGTTAAGCGTCAGAAAAAGAATAACAATGAGGTTATAAGCCAGCGCCGGCGACTGCGCCGCCAGCCAAATCGGCGCGGCCAGCAGGGCCGTTATGGGTTGAATTTCAGAAAAGGCGAAGGCGCCGGCGTTGGGGGCAAAGATGGGAGCGTCCCAATAATTCGGATAGCCGCCGGTCAGTTGATCGATATTCCACTGGAGCGTCCAGAGATTAAAGAAGGGAACCGTGCCGACGGATTCGTCACCTAGTGGTAGGGTATTGAAGGGATGGCGGATTAGGGGAAAGGTGAGAACGAGAGACCAAATTACAAAAATAATAAAAAGAGAAAGGGCCGAGAACATCCTCCTCTCTCGACCCTTTCTCTTCTTTTCGCTAATGATCAGCCTACCGCAGCATCGATAACAACGCGCCGGCTGCCACGGCTGAGCCGATAACCCCGGCGACGTTGGGGGCCATGGCGTGAACAATGAGGAAGTTTTGCGGGTCCGCTTTTTGGCCTTCGACGTGCGAGACGCGAGCGGCCATCGGCACCGCCGATACCCCGGCCGAACCGATCAAGGGGTTAATCTTATTGGACGAGAACATGTTCATAAGCTTGGCGAAGAGTACCCCGCCGGCCGTACCAATCGCAAAAGCCACCGCGCCCATCACGAAGATGATTACCGATTGGGGCTTCAGGAAGGTGTCGGCTTGGGTGCTGGCCCCAATGGTCAACCCCAGGATAATCGTCACACTGTCGATCAAGGCATTGCGGGCCGTATTGGCCAGGCGATCCGTAACCGCGCTTTCTTTGAGCAGGTTACCCAGCAGCAGCATGGCCAACAGCGGCAGCGACCCCGGTGCGATCAGCACACAGATAATGAACGTTAAAATCGGGAATACCAGCCGCTTGAAACGGGAGGGGACGGGCGGGGGCGGCATAATGATTTTTCGTTCAGCTTCGGTGGTCAGCAGCCGCATGATCGGTGGTTGGATGACCGGCACCAAAGCCATGTAGGAGTAGGCCGAAACAGCAATCGCGCCCAACAAATCCGGGGCCAAGAGGCTGGTTAGAAAGATAGCCGTTGGTCCGTCGGCGCCGCCGATGATCGCAATCGAGGCGGCGGCCCGAAACAAGCGCGTGGGGTCGCTGGCGTCAGACAGGCCGAAACCAAAGGTACCGCCGATAAACAAGGCGACCAGAAACGTTAAGAAAATTCCTAACTGCGCTGCCGCACCCAGTAAGATCAACCGCGGTTGAGCCACCAGCGCCGAGAAATCGGTCATCGCCCCAATGCCTAAAAAGATAAGCGGCGGATAAACCCCCCGTACCACACCGAAATAGAGATAGTGAAGCACACTGCCTTCCTCGTAGATGCCTAATTCTAAGCCACGCGGGAAAGGTACATTACCAACCACAATACCAAACCCAATCGGGATAAGCAGCAGGGGTTCAAAACCTCGGGCAAGCGCCAGGTAGATGAAAGTCAACCCGACTATAACCATAATGAGATTGGGCAGGGTAATGGATGTTAAACCTGTATCTTTTATATAAGAAAAAAGAAGTTCCATAGTCGAGTTACTCCCTATGAAAATTCTACCAATACGTCACCCTGTTGGACGCTTTGGTTGGCGCTAACATGGATTTTCTGAACGACGCCGTCGACCGGGGAATTGATGACGGTTTCCATTTTCATAGCTTCGAGGATAACCACCGGCGCGTCTTTCTTGACTGAAGCCCCCTCTTTAACTTTCACATCTTTGACGACGCCCGGTAACGGTGCGGTTAAGGCCGTAGCGCCGGCGCTGGGTGCGGCCGCCGGGGCTGGCGCCGGCGCTGGCGCGGCCGCTGCTTTAGGGGCAGCGATGGCCGGTGCAGGAGCCGGATTGAGTACATTGGTCGACTCATAACCGTAATTTCCGGATTGGTCGGTGTCAGCTAAAACCTCGACTTCGACGTCGTAAGCGGTACCATTAACAGTTACACGTAGTTTTTTCATTGGGATCACTCTCTCCTCTATAAGAATTAGGGATTGCAATAATTTAATATAGTTGATTTAAAGTTTTTTATGGACAAGGCGGCTGCTTAACGAAGGTGTTGAAACTGATATTAGCGACCTAGTCTTGCCGACAGATGCCAATATGGATTGACGGGTTGCCGCCGATAGCGAATCACTTTGACCCGGACGGGTTGATCAAAAATCGACATAACAGCTGCGCTTATGGCGGTCACTATTTCGGCCGGAATACCGTCTTCTATGGTAGTATCATCAATAGGACGTGATTTCTTCATAAGCCACTCTCTTCGTTAATTTTAATATCGTTAGTCCAACAATTTGTTTATCGGCGGCGCGGATTCTTGGAAATATTCCGAGAACTCACGTGACTGACGCGCCCTTGCAGGTGCCACTGCGGGCTGGCCGCCTGTCGCCGGTAGCGAATAAGTTTAACCCTGACCGTCTGATCGAAGGCCGCTATAACGGCGGCGCTAATCGCCGCCACGACTTCGGCTGAAATGCCTTCTTCCACCACCGGCTGAACCGGAGGCGCGGCTTTGGGCGCCGGCGCTGCCGCGGCTGCCTGTGGTGCTACGGCCACGGCTGCGGCTTGTTCACTTCGTTCAGTCATCCAGCGGTCAAGACGATCAAAGAGACTCAGGGCTATAAAGATCAGGATCAAGGCGCTAAATACCACACTGATTCCGATAGCTGCTATCAATAATCCCATGGATTGAACCCTCCTTTCACACGATTTACGTTTACATGGGGATGAGACCGTGTTTTTTCTGCGGTCTCAATTCTCGTTTGGTGCGCAAACTTTCCAGAGCTAAACTTAAGTAGCGCCGTGTATCTTGAGGCTCAATCACATCATCGATCAAGTTGCGCGACGCAGCCAGATAGGGATTACCAAACTCTTCTTGATACTTCTCCATGAATTCCTTCCGGGCCGCCTGGGGATCATCGGCCTTCTTGATTTCATTGCCATACACAATGGGTACCGCGCCGGCAGCGCCCATCACCGCGATTTCACCGGTTGGCCAGGACACGACCCGGTCGGCCCCCAAGTCTTTACCGCACATGGCAATATAAGCGCCGCCATAAGCTTTGCGCAAAATCACAGTGATCAGCGGCACGGTGGCGGATGAGTAAGCAAACAGCACCTTCGCGCCGTGGCGAATAATCCCGCTGTGTTCTTGCTGCACCCCCGGCATATAGCCCGGCACATCGACAAAGGTAATCAGAGGAATGTTATAGGTGTTGCAGAAGCGCACAAAGCCGGCAATCTTATCCGAAGCGTTAACATCCAACACCCCGGCCATAAAGTTGGGCTGGTTAGCCACAATGCCCACGGAGTGGCCGTTCAAACGGGCAAAACCAACCACCACGTTAGAGGCATACAGCTCCTGCACTTCTAGAAAATCGCCGTCATCAAAGATCAGTTTGATCACCTCTTTGACATCATAGGGTTTGGTAGTGTCATCGGGGATAGCCGAATTGAGCGCGGGGACCGGGGAAATATCCAGCTCGCCGGTGCCGTGATCAGGCGGATCTTCCAGGTTGTTGGCCGGTAAGAAGCTGAGCAGCTTTTTGCAGATTTGGATCGCATGTTCGTCGTTTTCGGCCAGGAAATGGACGTTGCCGCTTTTGGACATCTGGGCGACAGCCCCGCCCAGGTCTTCCCCGGAAATTTTCTCGCCGGTAACCTGGAAAATAACCTGCGGGCCGGTAATAAACAATTCCGCGCCTCGGACCATGATGATGAAATCCATCAGCGCCGGCGAGTAGGCCGCGCCCCCGGCGCACGGGCCGGCAATAATCGCGATTTGGGGGATAACCCCGGAAGCCAGCACATTCCGATAAAAGATGCGGGCGTAACCGCTAAGCGCCCCGACGCTCTCCTGAATTCTGGCCCCACCACTGTCATTGATGATGACTACCGGCGAACCGGTCTTGAGAGCCATATCCTGGATCTGGCAGATTTTGTCGGCGTGCATTTCCCCCACCGTCCCACCGGATACGGTAAAGTCCTGCGAAGCCACACAAACTTGGTGGCCGTGGACTGTGCCAACGCCGGTGACGACCCCTTCGGCTGGCATGGTTTTCTTTTCCATGCCAAAATGGGTGGCTCGGTGCCGGGTGAAAAGGTGCATCTCTTGGAAGGTGTCCGGATCAGTCAGGGCCGCAATCCGCTCTCGGGCGCTCATTCGTCCTTTGTCATGCTGCTTCTGCATCCGGTCCTTGCCGCCGCCTTTTTCAAGCTCGGCTTTTCGGGCGCGTAAATCCTTGATTTTGTCTAACGTAGTTGACATTGATCCTCCTCTATATTTTTTTTGTTACTGTTTGAAATGGTTTCGAGTTCAAGAATTTACTAAAGTTCTTTACTGTAACGCTTGCAAACAGAATGATAGGCTATCTCGTAAATTCTCTTTTAGCTTCGACTCGTCGTCGGCTTGTAAACTCGTGGGGTTAAGCTCCAGCGAGATTAACCCGGGAAACGCTTGCTTTTTTAACCGCTTGAGTAAATCAGTTAAAGATAGAAAACCATGTTTGGGCAGTTGATGTTCCTTTCCGTTAAAGTTTGATAGATGAATGTGGGCCACCTGCGGTTCAACTTTTTGAAAAAAAGCCAGCAAATCGGTTCGACGGGTCCCCACGTGAGTGGTATCGAAGGTCAGGTATTGAAACCGGCTGAGCATGTCCGGATCGTAATAGTGATGCGGCTCCATCTGAATAGGGCCGAACCAGCGACATGGCATATTTTCGACGGCAATCTTAACCGCCGTTTTCGACTGAAATGTGGCCAGATCATGGCGCAGCCAATGGCCTAACTGGCCCTCACCCACCACCGGCAGCGGCAGCGATATTTTGTGACTGCGGTCCGGCATCGTTATCAGCCCTTGCATTCTAAGCCAGCGTCCCGGCGGATGAACGATAACCGTCTGCGCCCCTAGCGTCTCGGCCAAACGGACGCTGGCTTTGATGCTGTCGATGGGGTCGCTGGGCCAATCGGCTAAAAACGATTTTCGAAAGGGACTATGAACGGCCAAAATCGGCAGGTCATAACGAGCCATACACTGCTGCAAATGGCCGGGTGTGTAGGTTTCGCGCCGCCAATCGACCATTAACTCTATCCCGTCGAAGCCGGTTTCTTTGGCCAGACACATAGCTGTGTCCACATCAAAGTTAAAGAGCGAACCTGTCGACAGAATGATCGGAATCGTCATCTAAACAGAAAATACCATATGGCCGCAATGACCGACATCAAGGCACATCCGACGACAAAAAACTGCAAGCCGCAGGCGATGGGCGCGTAGCGCATCTCAAATTGTCGTTCGTCAACGCCTAGCACGTTACTCGTCGGCCTCCTGGTGTGCTTTGATCTTGTCCTGCCAAAAATCCATCTGTTGGCACTTGCACGGTTTAGCGTTGTCAATGTGACCGGGCCGATAACTGTGGGGGCAACTTTGAGCCATTCCCCCCTGAAAAGCGGGGGCAGAGTGATGCACGTGCCACCACTGGCTTTCGACGCCGGCATAGCCGCAGTTATTCGCCATCGCTTGTAAATCGAACGTGGTGCCTAAACTCTGGGTCGGAACGGGTGGCGGGATGATACAGCCGTATCGATCATCAAAAATGCATCGCCGAGGCACATCGGCTGGCTTTCGCCAGAAACGGCCAATTCGCTTGATGAAACTGAAAACGGTGTACAAGAGTGTGTATCCAACTGTGGTACTAGTACAAAGCCGTAGTATATCACGGCAGAACTATCTTGATAGTTCGTAGTAACCGCTTTAGCGGCACGACCTAAATTGGATGGCTAAAGCCATTACTACGAACTGTACTATCTGTTTTCACGTCCCACGTCCTACGTGCTACTCGCCTTTCTCATAAAGTTCGAGCAGGACGCCGTGTGATGATTTCGGGTGGATGAAAATGTATTTATCGCCGCGTTTATTGGTGCGAACCTGGCCCAAAACCTCCAGGCCGGCGGCGGCCAATTGGCTCACACTCTCATCGATGTTGTCAACTTCGAGGCAGACGTGATGCAGCCCCTCGCCCTTTTTGGCCAAAAATTTGGCGACGCCGGAGTCGTCGGTAATCGGCTGGATTAACTCGACTTCACCGGTGGCCGTGGGCATATAAGCCACTTTAACCGCCTCAGCCGGTTCTTCATTGACTTTCTGTAAGGGCAAACCTAGAGTTTCACTGTAGACTTTGAGGGCTTCATCAATGTCATGAACTACGATGGCGATGTGGTTTAGTTTTGTACTCATTTTTCCTCTTCTCGATTACTTTCAAAGGTTGTCAGTAATTTTTTAACAGCGGTGGTCGCCGGCAGACGGCCACCGGCCACCGCACTTTCCACGTTCGGTAGAATGGCTTTGACGCCCGGATGGTTGAAAAAGCTGCTCTTGAGATGCTCTTCCACCATCGTATGTACCCAATCGACCATTTGGGCGCGGCGTCGCGCTTCAAAAACGCCTGAGGCGGTAGTTTGTTGGCGAAACTTCTCGACCACGTCCCAAATTTCAGGAATACCGGTATTCATCAAGGCCGAGCAAATATAGGCTTTGGTTTGCCAGCCTTCCGTGGCCGGAGCCAGATAGTGGATGGCCTGGTTGTACTCCGCCCGCGCCCGCTTGGCCTTGAGGACATTATCGCCGTCGGCTTTGTTGATGATCAGCGTATCGGCCAGCTCCATGATCCCTTTTTTAATGCCTTGCAGTTCGTCGCCGGCGCCGGCCAGCATCAGCAGCATAAAAAAGTCCACCATCGAGCGCACCATCGTTTCGCTCTGGCCCACGCCGACCGTCTCCATCAGGATCACATCAAAGCCGGCGGCCTCGCAGACCAGCATCGTCTCGCGGCTTTTGCGGGTGACGCCGCCCAGCATCCCCCCCGTAGGCGAAGGCCGGATGAAGGCTTCCGTCTCCCGCGACAGGCGTTCCATACGGGTTTTGTCCCCCAGGATACTGCCCTTGGTGAGCGAACTGGTCGGATCGACGGCCAGCACGGCCACTTTGTGCTTCTGTTCCAGCAGATAGCAGCCAAACGCCTCGATGAAAGTGCTTTTGCCCACCCCCGGCACGCCCGTAATCCCAATGCGGATGGAGTTACCCGTGTACGGCAGCAACTGCTTTAGCACCGCCTGAGCCATATCCATATGCGCGATCGAGTTACTTTCGACCAGGGTGATCGTCCGGCCCAAAATCATGCGGTCGCCGGCCAGTACGCCTTGCACGTAGTCGTCAACCGACAGTTGGCGACGCCGGGGGCGAGGTTTGGAAGAGGCTACAGCCGCCGGCTGAACCGCCATGCCGTCATGCCCCCCCTCAACGCCTTTCATCACATGCGTGGTAAACTCTTCACCGGCCCCTTCCGGCGTCCATTCCGGTTTCCGTTTATCCTCAGACAATATCCAATCCTATAGAGTTTATAGCGTTTATAGAGTTACGGAGTTATGGAGTTTAATGAGTTAGCCAATCTGAAAACGCTATAAACTCCACCAACTCCATAAACTCCACGAACCCCATAAACGCTTATGCGGGTTCGGCTGAACGCGCGTCAATTTCTTGCAGGACTTTTTGGGCGGCTACAGGAATAACCGTCCCCGGCCCAAAGATCGCCGCGGCGCCGTGTTCTTTCAAATAATCGTAGTCTTGGGCCGGGATAACCCCGCCGATCACCACCATTATATCTTCGCGGCCTAGTTTGGCTAATTCCTCAACAAGCTGCGGCAGGAGCGTTTTATGCCCCGCCGCCAGGGAACTCATGCCGACCACGTGGACGTCGTTCTCCACCGCCTGGCGGGCCGTTTCTTCCGGCGTTTGGAACAGCGGGCCGATGTCCACGTCAAAGCCCAGGTCGGCAAAAGCGGTGGCGATCACTTTCGCGCCCCGGTCGTGGCCGTCCTGGCCCATCTTGGCCACCATAATGCGCGGGCGTCGCCCTTCGCGAGCCTCGAACGCGTCGGCCATTTTGCGGGTTTCGGACACCACGGAGTCGTCGCCAAACTCGGCGCTGTAAACGCCGGAGATCGAGCGGATGACGGCTTTGTGGCGACCAAAGACTTTTTCCATCGCGTCGGAAATTTCACCCAGCGAGGCGCGGGCGCGGGTGGCTTCCACGGCCAGCCCCAGCAGGTTGCCTTCGCCCGTTTCCGCCGTATGGGTGATGGCGTTGAGCGCGGCCTGCACTTTGGACTCATCCCGCTCGGTGCGCATTCTTTCCAGCCGCTTGATTTGGGCTTCGCGCACGGCGGTGTTGTCCACTTCCAAAATTTCGATGGGTTCTTCCTTGGCCAGCCGATAGCGATTAACCCCGACAATGGTCTCTTTGGCCGAGTCGATTTGGGCCTGGCGTCGCGCCGCCGCCTCTTCGATGCGCAGTTTCGGCACGCCGGCTTCGATGGCCTTAGCCATACCCCCCAACTCCTCAACTTCTTGGATGTGCGCCCAAGCGCGGTGCATCAGGGCGTTGGTCAGGGCTTCGACATAGTACGAGCCGCCCCACGGATCAACCACCTTGCAGATGCTGGTTTCATCTTGCAGGTAAAGCTGGGTGTTGCGAGCGATACGGGCCGAGAAGTCGGTCGGCAGGGCGATGGCCTCATCCAGCGCGTTGGTGTGCAGCGATTGGGTATGGCCCAGCGCCGCGCCCATCGCTTCGATACAAGTACGGACCACGTTATTGAACGGGTCTTGTTCGGTCAAGCTCCAGCCGGAGGTCTGGCTGTGCGTTCGCAGCGACATCGACTTGTCGTTCTTGGGATTGAACTGCTTGATCAGCTTGGCCCACAGCAATCGCGCCGCCCGCATCTTGGCCACTTCCATAAAGTAGTTCATGCCGATAGCCCAGAAGAAGGACAGGCGCGGCGCAAATTTATCCACATCCATGCCGGCAGCGATCCCGGTGCGGACATATTGCAGACCGTCGGCCAGGGTGTAGGCCATTTCCAAATCGGCGGTGGCTCCAGCTTCCTGCATGTGGTAGCCGGAGATGCTGATGCTGTTGAACTTGGGCATATTTTGCGAGGTAAAGGCAAAGATGTCGGCGATAATTTTCATCGAGGGCAGGGGCGGATAGATATAGGTGTTCCGCACCATATACTCTTTGAGAATATCGTTTTGGATGGTGCCGGTGAGTTGGGCTTGCTTGACGCCCTGCTCTTCGGCGGCCACGATGTAGAAGGCCATCACCGGCAATACCGCGCCGTTCATCGTCATCGACACCGACATTTTGTCCAGCGGGATGCTATCGAACAGGATTTTCATATCCAAGATCGAGTCGATGGCCACCCCGGCTTTCCCCACATCGCCGACCACCCGCGGGTGGCTGGAGTCGTAGCCCCGGTGAGTAGCCAGGTCGAACGCCACCGACAGCCCTTTCTGACCGGCGGCCAGGTTGCGGCGATAGAAGGCGTTACTTTCTTCCGCCGTCGAGAAGCCGGCGTACTGGCGCACTGTCCAGGGGCGGGTGACGTACATGGTTTCGTACGGGCCGCGCAAGAACGGCGGCAGCCCGGAGTAGTAGCCGAGATGTTCCAGACCGGCTAGATCGGCCTGGGTATAGAGGGGTTTGACATCGATCTGCTCCATCGTCTTCCAGGCCAAATCTTCGACCGACATACCGGTTTCGGCTTCGACCTGCTTGCGCCAGGTGGCTTCATCGACCGCGTCAAACGTGACATCATCATAATTGATTGAAGTGAAATCTGGTGATTGGCTCATAGTTATGCACCCCCCAACTTGGACTGTAAATTCGCTAGGATTTTATAGGTGTTGGCTCGAACGTGAATGAATTCATCGACCCCGGCGGCTTTGTGCGCTTCAATTTGGTCGGCGGGATAGCCGGCCACAATGACGGTGGTCTGCGGGCTGGCGGCTTTGATGGTTTGGGTGACGGGCGCGACCACATTCGGATAGTCGGCGTCGGTGGAGCAGATGACTACGGCCGACGCGCCGGAGCCGAGCGCGGCCTGGGCCGCTGCTTCCGGCGTATCGAACCCATTGTTAGTTAGCACTTCAAAACCACCCACCTGGAAGAAGTCGGTCGAGAAGTCGGCGCGGGGTTTATGCTGCGGAATGGGACCCATATTGGCCAGGAACACTTGCGGCCGGTGGCCTGTTTTCTGCAAATACGCTTCAGAGAAAGCTCGCAGTTCCTCGAACTGATACGCGCCGCGATGGACGTGAAGCGGCGGCACCGACGCCTTTTCCTCATCCCCTTTGCGCAGCGTGCGGGCCATCTCGCCCAGCGTAGCGCCGGCCACGGCGGCATCGATGGTTAAGGCCATCGTTGATGCGGCGTCGCCATCGAGAATCTGGGACAGCTTGTCCAGGACATTCGTTTCGCTGGCGCCGCCGGGAGCGGTGCGATAGTCGCCGATGTACTTAGCCCGTTTGGCGTGGAGCGCTTCATAGTTAGGTGGATTGGCGGCGGGCAGTTCTTCCAGAATGTTGGCGTATTTGTTGGTGCCGACCAAAATATCTTTGCGGCTGGCTAAGCTGTCCAACCGCGCTTCAGCCGTGGCCGCGACCTGCTTCTGCGGCGACCCTTCTGTTAAAGCGGCGTACATGCCGCCCATTTTTTCCACGCTTTGGAACAGTTCCCAAACTTTGCGGCCCACCGTATCGGTTAACTTTTCCACATACCAGGAGCCGCCGGCCGGATCGACCACTTTGGTGACGTGGGCTTCCTGCTGGATAATCAACTGGGTATTGCGGGCAATCCGCCGCGAGAATTCATCGGGCGGGCGAATGGCTTCGTCAAATTGGGCGGTATGCATGCTGTCGCAGCCGGCTACCGCTCCGGCAAAGGCTTCGGTGGTGGTGCGCAGCATGTTGACGTAGGTATCATGGATGGTTTTGTTCCAGTAGCCGGAGCGGACGTGCATCGTCATTTTTTGCGCTTCTTCGCCGCCGCCAAAGGCTTTGACCACTTTAGCCCAAACCATCCGGGCGGCTCGCAGTTTGGCCACTTCCATAAAGTAGTTGGAACCGACGGCGAAGGAGAAGCGCATGCGCGGCGCGGCATCATCAACCGTCAGACCGCGGGCGACCATCTCGCGCAGGTATTCGGTGGCGGTGGCCAGCACGTAGCCCAACTCCTCAACGGCGCTGGCGCCGCTGTCGGCGTAAGGTTCGCCGTGGACGGTGACGATCTTCAGTTGGGGCGCGTTATCTTTAGCCCAGGTGATCATTTGGGCCATTACATCATACGCGCCGGCGACCGAGCGGGGAAAATCGCCCTCGCGGGCCAAAATGCCCAGCGGGTCCATTTCGATGCCGCCTTGTAGGGCTTCGGTGGTGATTCCTTTTTTCTTGGCAAGGGCCATCAGCAGGGCCATAGTGGGCATGGCTGCCGAGTGGGATTGAATGTAAAGCGGGGTTTTCGTCAGATCGATGCCGTCCAGCGCCTTGGCTAAATCATCAACCGTGGCGATGGAAACGCCGCCCAGGCCAACGTCGCCTACTTGCGCTTCATCGGGGTCCTGGCCCAGCAGCGTGGCTTTATCGAGGCGTAGGTTGATCGCGGTTTGCCCGCGCTCTAAATCATAGCGGATAGCTTGATTAAACTCTTCGGCGGTGCTGTAGGGGATTTCCTGGCAAATTTGCCACGCGCTCTGGTTGTTGCCCAGCGCGTCGCCGCCCCGCACGTAAGGTGGAAAACCGGGTAAATAGGCCAAATGAGACAGCCCTTCCAGGTCTTCTTGGCGGTAGAGAGGCTGGACATCAATGCCCTCGTACGTTTTGGTGACTAATCTTTTCTCAAAGGGAGCACCCTTCAACTGCGCTTCGACCGCCTCGCGCCAGGCCTCGTAGGTTGGCGGTGGAAATTCACTTAAGAGGCGACCATTCTGTTTACTTTGAGATTCAGTTGTCATTCATTCCCTCCATATTTTTTTAACTCCGTCTCTCTATTTGTTCCTGAATAAAAATTTTGTCCGCAATTTTAAGCCTAATGCAAAACTTGCCGGTTGCACCAGTGGTTAAAATGGTTTGGTTGCTGTTAACTTGTTGAGGTTCAATCCGGCCCAATGACCAAGACATTCAAGCCTTCATTGGCGCTTATTATAATGAAATTATGAGCGGGAATAGATGAGCGCAGAAATATCCATCTTTTGACAGTGGGTTAACGTTAGGCAGGCAGGGCGTTTGAGTCAAGGGGAGAAGGCGAGGTTGAATGGCAGGACTGGCCCACAGTTGGGTTTGGATAGGATTAAGCTTTCATTGCCTCTACTCTCTCATTGAGATAACGTAACATCACTTTGGGGATGGATGAGTGATCACGCCATCACCTGTTCGCCTAAATTTTTACCGCGCCTGAATTGTAACTCAAATGTAACCTAAAAATGTAAACTATCTATAACAAGTAGGAGAACTTTAATCCTCAACAAATTGTTTGGTAGCCAATGGAGGAAAAAATGTACCAAAACTCGATCACCGATATGGGAATAAAGTTCGTTGAGCAAATTGCTAAGGGTTATGTCGGTTTAACCGCTCAATTGTTAAAGCTATATTTCGATCAACTTAGAGCTTTGCAAGAGCAACTGGCGGCTGTCGGGGTTGTTTTACCATTGACCTGGCCGGTTGACTTAGCCCGATCGATTACCGCTCCCCATAATACCACGGAGCAAAAGATCGATGCGCTGCAAGCTCAAATCGAACAGTTGACTAAAACCATCAGCCAGCTGGAAGGTCATACCCACACAGTAGTCTGGAATCGCTCCAAACCCCGCCAAGACGCTATCGTCAATTAGCGTATAAGTCCACGTTGTTATCCCCTAAATTCTGTTACTTTATCTAAGAAGGAAGTTGAAAGACTTCCTTCTTTAATTTTATACCCCTACCAAGCGGACGCTAAGGGTGGAATATCCAGAATTTTCGTTCAACGGGGTAACATCAAGCCTGATCAATTGAAGTCAGTTACCAAAAATCCCCCTATCTTTTACGAAAAATCGTTCATGGACTTATTTGCGCTCATTATAGTCAATTGTGGTGAGTCAATCAAATTTGGTGGGTTCGGCGTGATGGTTCGGTGGATGAGCCAAGTTGATGTAAAATGCGCAGGCATCAATAGATTGGTCCAGTCTAGCCAAAACTGGACCAATCTTAGGCTACGCAAGAGGGTCTGAGTTATTCATGACAATACATCTAAAATCATTAGACGCGCCCGCCGCAAAAACAGCGGCGGCGCAACTGTGGCTGGCCGGCGCGATCCGCGTTTGGGCGCTGGTCGTGTTGACGCTGCATCTGGCCGCCGCCGCGCTGCCGGAGGAGACGGCCTGGAGTCTGTGGCCGTACACCTTTCTGCCAACCTGGCTGGGGTGGGGTTTGGCTTTGCTGGCCGGGGCGCTGGTGATTTCACCGGTTAACGATCTCATCAGCCGGGCCATTTATCGACTGTGGCTGGCGCTGCCGGCCAAACAGGCCCACCATCGCTGGTTTGCGGTTGTGGCTTTGCTGTCGGGCATTCTTTTTTGGCTGGCTCGCTTACGGCACTTGCGCTGGGGCGACAGCTATCTGCTGTCGGTGGCGCTGTCCTACCCGGATTTGGATTTGCGGGTCGTTTATAATTGGCAAGCGCCGCTAACGGTCTTGCTCCATCAACGGCTGTGGCAATTTGTGGCCGATCCGCTGCTTGGCTGGCCGGTGGAGACGGTTTACGCTACGGTCAGCATTATCTGTGGGATGATCTTTGTTTACGTGCTGCTGGTCTTCACCTCGCACCTGGGCCGCGATCCGCTGGAGTCGGCTGTGCTGGCCGGCCTGCTGCTGACTACCGGCTCGGTGCAGCTCTTTTTCGGCTATGTGGAGAATTATGTCATTATCTCGCTGCTGCTGGTGGCAACGCTGTTTCTGGCCTGGCTGGCGCTGCAAGGCCGGCTGCCGCCGGTCTGGCCGGTGTTAGGACTGGCCGTGACCAACGCCTTTCACCCTTCGACCGTTTTTATCTGGCCGGGGTTGTGGCTGCTTAGTTTCTTGTGCTGGCGGCGCGGCCGGGTGTCGCTGGTCGGAGCCGTGGCTCAGACCGTGCTGCCGCCGCTGCTGATCGGCGCGGGGGTTTTCGCCTTGATGGAAAGCGGCGGGCATGGCCTGTCGGCCTTAACCGGCGTCGACCGCCCCGGCGGCGGCGACGGCGTTTGGTTCGTGCCGCTGTTCACCATCGACCCGGAGTGGGCCAAGTATCAACCCTACACCATGTTTTCCGCCGCTCATGTGATCGATTGGTTGAACATCCATTTTCTGATTGCCCCGTTTGGCCTGCCCTTGATTGGGTTGACGCTGGCGGCTGCAGGTGGGTTTGGCCTGACGTTGTTCGAGACCGAGGCCGAACGAGATTTCGGGTACGTTTTGGGCTTAACCGCCGCGATGTACGTTCTCTTCACCTGGCTGTGGAACGCCGATTACGGCGGGCGCAAGGATTGGGATTTGTTTGCCCCGTCGGCTTTCGTATACAGCCTGCTGGCCGGTTACTTGCTCGTGCGGGCGCTGCCGGATCGACAGGTGTTGAAAGAGAGCGGGCTGGTGGTGATCGCGGTGTCGTTGGTGCATACGGCGGCTTGGATTTTTACAAATACGCATCCGCTGCCACGAAAGTAAGTGGTAAATAGTAACTGGTAACTTGTAATTGGAGACTGGATAGCCAATTACCAGTTACAAATTACGATAGAAGTTACGCACTTGACATCCAATAATGTCATTTCGTAGCCGAAGGCGGAGAAATCCCTATAGAGTTTGCTTGCAAACATCGTTCTCAGGGATTTCTCGCTCCTTCGTCGCTCGAAATGACATGCCAACTGCGTAAGTTCTATTACCAATCTCTAATCTCCAGTTTCCAATCTCTCTTACCGCAGCCGATTAACCTTAGCCATAAACGCCTCAACCCGCTCCACATCGACCCCCTGCGACCAGTGGCCGCCTTGCTTGAAGTACGAGCCGATGATCAACGCGTCGGCCGCGGCCAAGTATTGCTCGACATTGTCCAGCGTTACCCCGGAGCCGACCAGCACCGGGATATCGACGGCGGCCTTGACCTGGGCCAACTCCTCCGGGCTGGCGGCTACGCCGGTGCTGATGCCGGTCACGATCACGCCGTCGCTTAAGAAGAATTCGGCGGCGCGGGCCGTCTCCACAATATCGACATCGGCGGTGAGGGCGTGGGCGCTGTGCTTCTTTTTGATATCCGTCAGCACCAAAATATCATCCGCCCCAATTTGGCGGCGATAGCGCAGCACGTCGGCGGCACACCCATCGATAAAGCCCTCATCGGCGATGTGGGCAAAGACAAAGCCTTCCGCCCGCACAAAATCGAGGCCCGCCGCCTGCGCCGCACCGAGCGCCTCCCGGTTAGCCGCCGCCAAAATTTGCAGGCCGCAGCGCAGGCCGCTGCTGTTCTTGACCTCGTAACCCAGCACCGTCATCGCCGCTACAATTTCCGGCCCCACCTGCCGGCTGTATGGCACATCGTGCATATTCTCGATCATCAACACATCGATGCCGGCCCGCCGGTAAAGTTCGGCCTCGGCCTGGGCTTTGGCGATGATGTCGGCCATCGAACCTTGATATTTCGGCGTCCCCGGCAGCGCATCAACGTGGATCATGCCGATAATGGCGTGACTATCTTTTAAGAAGTTGGTCATTGATATTCCCTCGAACCTGGCTTTTATTATAGATATGACTTACGCCGTTGACCGGTTTAGCCCCCCTCTAACTCCCCCCACAGGGAGGAGGACCGGACAAATCCCTCCCTGTGGCAGGGATTTAGGGCGGGCTAATCTCCAACGGCGTAACGTCTAATAGAGTCGGACCGTTTCAACTGAGACGACACCGGCCGTGAAAATATAGGAGCGACAAAGCTGGCTTTGTCACCCACGTTGGGGTCAAAGTAAACTTTGACGCTCCAGAGCTTTATTTATAGAGGAGTCGGACCGTTTCAACTGAGACGACACCGGCCGTGAAAATATAGGAGCGACAAAGCTGGCGTTGTCACCCACGTTGGGGTCAAAGTAAACTTTGACGCTCCAGAGCTTTATTTATAGAGGAGTCGGACCGTTTCAACTGAGACGACACCGGCCGTGAAAATATAGGAGCCGTTGTCACCCACGTTGGGGTCAAAGTAAACTTTGACGCTCCAGAGCTTTATTTATAGAGGAGTCGGACCGTTTCAACTGAGACGACACCGGCCGTGAAAATATAGGAGCGACAAAGCTGGCTTTGTCACCCACGTTGGGGTCAAAACTTTGACGCTCCAGAGCTTTATTTATAGAGGAGTCGGACCGTTTCAACTGAGACGACACCGGCCGTGAAAATATAGGAGCGACAAAGCTGGCTTTGTCACCCACGTTGGGGTCAAAGTAAACTTTGACGCTCCAGAGCTTTATTTATAGAGGAGTCGGACCGTTTCAACTGAGACGACACCGGCCGTGAAAATATAGGAGCGACAAAGCTGGCTTTGTCATACTACCGGTCAGATCAAAGTAAACTTTGACACTCCAGACCTAACGGTCACGACCGTGATCAAATACCTTGGCGCGCTAGACCTTATGAATTCTCGCCAAAAGAACCATTCTGCACGCCAGACCCTACGAATTCTTGCCAAAAGAACCATTCCGCGCGCTAGACCTTATGAATTCTTGCCAAAAGAACCATTCTGCGCGCTAGACCTTATGAATTCTTGCCAAAAGAACCATTCCGCGCGCTAGACCTTATGAATTCTTGCCAAAAGAACCATTCTGCGCGCTAGACCTTATGAATTCTTGCCAAAAGAACCATTCCGCGCGCTAGACCTTATGAATTCTTGCCAAAAGAACCATTCCGCGCGCTAGACCTTATGAATTCTTGCCAAAAGAACCATTCCGCGTGCTAGACCTTATGAATTCTTGCCAAAAGAACCATTCTGCGCGCTAAACCCTTCGATCACGATCGTGATCATAACCTTTTGAGCGATCACCTTTATGATCGGCTACCCGGTATTTCGGCGTCGAAGGGGGATCAATCTGATTAAGACCGTAATTGTGACGATTATAACAAAAAATGCCAACTGTGGCGTTGACATTAAAATCCGTTGAACTGTGGTGAGGCCCTCTCCCCAGTGACGTAAAATCCGTTAACGCCCCAAAATTACGCGATTACGGGCCGGCAAGGTTTCTTTCAAAACCAAAGCAAATGAAGCGCGGTGCGAACCGCAATACCGATGCCGGCTCCGGCCGCCGCGGGGAGAAGCAGGCGCGGTAATCTGGGGCCGGCCGCTGTTAAAATGGCTATCCCGGCTAAGTCTAAGGGATGGATGATCAGGCCGGCAATCCTGTTGACATCAAGCATCGATACAAGGTTTTGGTCAAGAAACGAGACGAGTACCCCGAACATAGCGGTGCCGCCGGCGATGAACTTGGTGAGAACAGGTAAGAATAGCTGACTGTTTATACCAAATAGTCCGAAAACCGGCGCAAATAGCGCCGTTAATAGCATTGTAATATGGGTTTTGTCCAGTAGCCCCACCATTAATAAGGTCAAGACCAGAAATGGAATAGCGCCAAACGCCAATTCCCAAGATTCCTTACCCACCGATCGAATCATATCAAGCAGGCTCTCAGATGCTGGCTGGTTGTAATCTTGGATTGGCTCAAGCGCTGAGGTTGAATCTGAGTCTTTCGGCATAAAAAGATAGAATGTAAGAGCCGCAGCGGTAAGTGCGCCCACCAGTCCAACGACCCAAGTCGCCACAACGTTTAACCCAAAAGGGGCGAGGGGAAACACAACATTAGCCTGCGGCAGGCACAATACCAGCGCAAATGTGGCGGCCAGGTGTCTATCGCTAACCCCTGATTGGTCCATGATGGATAGCGTGGACATGGGGGCGGCAAAATTAACCAGAAGCATTTGAAGCATCGCTACTACGCCCAGCCCGGGGACCCCGAATGGTTGCAAAATCGGCTCAAAGACTCTTACCAGAACGCGCATCACCCCCATCCGTTCGAGTAATCTAATCACCGTAAACATCACGAGCATGATGGGCAGGATTACAAACAGGGCGAGTTCGATCCCTTGTTTACCGGCTTCAAGAATAAGTCTGGATAAAATTCCCATTTATATTTTTCCTAGATTGTCTTTAGAAGTTACGCAGTTGGGGTATCGAAACAACGATAGAACCCAGAACCTCTACTCGGCGCGCTGGAACCTTTATGTCTAAAGCGGGAATAGAGAAGGCTGATTCACCTTTTTGGTGTGTACATATTCTTTTATTTCTGACTCAACATCCAATTCTTGAGCAAGTAATAATATATCCAATTGACCTAGAATATGGGCTGTAACCGGACGCTTTGAGTCCCAGAAAATAAAGGAACTAAAAAACTCTTTTGCTACCTGTGAATTAAGCAGACTGACCAGAAAATTAGCCTCTTTTTGGCTTGTACAAGGGATAAAATAACACGTGTCGTCAAGCATAACCGGTTTATCTTCATACGGCCCAACGACAACAAATTTTAAGTTTTTGTACAAACCGGAAATCGCAACTTTCCAAAGGGCAAATGAATAATCACCGATGCCAAAGATGGAAAACTGTGGCTTGTTCTTGTATATAGAGCTTTTTCTTTTATCAAAGAATGTTTTGTGGGTATTCAAATAGTCCCAAGTTTTGGGTGCATTATGTTTAATATGTGCTGTACTTTCGCCCACGTAGCTTTGAGGCACTAATACCCATCGCCGTGGATGTTCCACCGCACCTTTGGCGATATCAGAGCTTTTTAATAAAGGGTAGAGGTAATCATTCTCAAGAATACAAGTTTCGCCCAAACTATTCTTATAACAAGTTGTGTGTTGGGTTAACTCCATCACTTTTGCGGCATCATGTTTAATTCCAGAACGCCACTTGTAATGTTTTGCAGTGGTTGTTATCAAATGTTTCCATTGATTGTAGCTATTTATATTCGCTACTAGATGACCGTCATTAAAGCCAAACGTCGTTAGAAAAGTTTCCTCGGATACGCCATCATAAACCTTACAGATTTGATTGCTGTGATTGCCCTTGGTATTACATACAAACAAACACATATCGACCGAAACCCCAAATTCTTGTTTACCATCCAATAGATATATCTGAGATTGCCCAATGTTACTCCTATTTTCCCAAAGGTGTTTTAAGACTTTGCGAGCCACACTGGTTTTGACCAACATAGCCAAAACACCATCTTGACCACTTATCAACTGTATCAGGTGCAGCAACATCCATTCTGATATATCAAAGTTACTCTTGCCTGTCAGAGCATCTAAACCGGAGTGATTCTGAAAATTTGTTTTCTCCGGTAGATTCTGGCTGTTGAGTTGGCCTAATGTGGAATTTGTTACCCAAGGCGGATTGCCAATGATAAGTAAGGGTTCGGAAAATTCAGCTAAAATTGTTTCCCAATTTACACCAAAAAAATCCCCATGCCGTATTTCGACCTTATCAGAAGAAATTCGGCGGCTTAGTTCTTGCTTCAATCGATGAAGATGATCAGCATTAATTTCAAGCCCAAACACCCTTTCCACTTGAGGAAAATACTCAAGTGAAGCCAGGATAAAACTACCTTTACCACATGTTGGCTCGATAATAACCGTCGGAGAGATACCTTGCTGCGCGAGCAGGCGACATACTTGCTGAGATAGCTTTATAGGCGTTTGAAAATCCCCCAATTCTTTCTGTCTAATCGCCATAATCACCTACAACACCCGTAAGATACCATCAACATCACCGGCCTTTTCAATGACTCGCCGATATTGCAATCGCCATTGGAGAGCATTGGAGATGGTGAGGTACCCTATCTCCGGCGGCTTTCGCAACAGTTCTGCCGCAAGTTGGTGCGCTTCTATGTCACTAATCGGTAAATAGCGATCTTGCATAAACGCGATGAGGTCGTCTTCGTTTCCATCATTTTCAACTATTTGTCGGATACCTGTTGTTGTCTGATAGTCGGCGGTACGATGCTTCTCAATGAAGATTGTGTGAAGAATATTTAACTGTCCCGTTTCAGTTTGTGACTCATCAGATTTCTCGTACACAAAGACCAACAGAGAATATCCGAGGCCAAATATTTTTTGTCTTGCCGATTTAAAAGGGCAGGACGATTGAGGCTGTTTTATGCTCGTAACTTTTATATCTACATCCAAACCGGGAAAATCAATCCCTTTTGCAGAACTGCCCTCCGCATACGTGTATTTGGTGTGTAAATACCGCTGAAACTTATGCTCCAAATAAGTTCCAACAGCCTTTCCATCGGTTACACCGTATAACAATGGTTCATTGTGTTGGGATTCAGTCCGGGAAAAATTGTTCGCTTCTTGACAAAGCAGTTCGATGGTTAAATCAGGTTTCATATACGGCTACCCTTGTCGGAGTCATTTTGCCTGATTATATCACAAGAGGTCAGTTTAGACTTATTGAGTGCAAAATGGAACAATCAGCTCCTAATCGTCAATATCAGCGGGGATGGTGGCCAACGTGAAGCTAAAGGTACACCCCTGGCCGGGGACGCCATCGCTCTCTACGCCAATCTGCCCGCCCTGCTTTTCCACGATGCGCCGGACAATAGACAGTCCCAGACCGTATCCTTCGGCGCGGTGCTGGTTCAGTTGGGTGAATGGCTTGAACAACTGCGCTTGTTCCGCCGGGGTGAGGCCGGGGCCATTATCGCGGATCCAGAAACGCGCCATGCCGTCGGTGCGCACCGTTGCGCCCAGTACCAGACGCGGCGGCTGCCCTCCATACTTGATGCCGTTGCTCAAAAAGTTAGTCCAAACTTCTTCGATCCAGGGCGCATGCCCCAGAGCCACCGGCCAATTCGCGACAATCACGAATTCAGCCTGGTATTTTTCAATTAAATGCACTAGACGCTGCTGCGCTTCGGCAATAATCCGGCTCATATTCAGCGGCTTTAATTCGACCTTGGCTTTTCGTACGCTGGCCAGGAGTTGTAATTCGTCAATAATATTGTTCATCTTTCGTCCGCTGCGGGCAATGGCGTTTAGATAGACCTGCAGGGTATCCGGCAGCCTGGCCTCCTCTTTCAACCGGTCGGCATAAGCGACAATCAGACTCAACGGGTCTTTAAGATCATGAGCGACGGTGTGGGCGTAAGCGTCCAGGTCTTCATTGCGGGCTTGCAGCTCTTGGTTACGACCTTGTAATTCAGCGTTCAGGCGACGCAGTTCCATCATATCGCCAAAACGGGCCATAGCGATGGTGATCGCCCGCTCCATATCCCGCGCTTTAGGCGGTTTGAGCAGGTAAGCGCCCACGCCAACCTCGCCGGCCTGTTCAACCAGTCCCGGCGCATCAAAAGCGGTCAACACCACGACCGGGGTGGGGCAACTTGCCTGAATATGGAAGGTGGCCTCCAAGCCATCCATATCCGGCATCTCGATATCCATCAGAATAACATCAGGCTGCATGTTTTGCGCCATCTCGATGGCCTGTTGGCCGTTTCTGGCTTCGCCGATAACCGTACAATCTATCAGTTTCAATACTCTTTGGATCATTTGGCTAACCAAAGAATCGTCTTCGGCAATCAAAACGCGTACATTTTTTTTGGAGTTCACTGGTTGCTCCTCTGAAAATGGGTTTGTAGGACAAACTTAAGTTTGTCCTACGGAATTTTCATTCTCGCTGTCGTCCTGTAAGGACTGTTCGACTCCCTTGAAAATAACGACCTGGAGCGTCAAAGTTTACTTTGACCTGACCGTCAGTATGACAAAGCCAGCTTTGTCGCTCCTATATTTTCATTCCCGGTGTCGTCTCTATAGAGACTGTCGGACTCCCCTGAAAATGGCCGTTAGCGGTTAGCTGATAGCAAAAGATTTTCATTCTCGTTGCTTTTGTCTGTTCTTCGCCAACCAACCATCATCATCATTATCGGCTCTTATAGCGCGGGAAAATGGATTATCGTCACCGCGCCGCCACTATTTTGAAATGTCACTTCACCCCCCAGGTCCTGGCGCGTAATCCGCTGAACCAGATCAAGGCCCACACTGAACCCTTCCCGCCGCAGGATGGGCGGGGGATAGCCTGGCCCATCATCTTGAAACGTTAAAGTCACGCCATTATCTTCGTCTCTGATTTGGACCAAGATATGGGACTGGCTCCCTTCTTCCAGAGCATATTTGGCGGTATTGGTTGTTAGTTCGTTGATGACCAGGGCCAGATTATTGGCCTGCCTGGGTAAGACGTGAATTTGGGTGGGAGAGACCTCTACCGTTATCATCCGGTCGGGGGGTAAGGTTTGCAGGGCCGCGTCAATGATCTGGGCTGTCAGTTCATCCAAGCGTAAAGGGGTCCATCCGGAAGCGGAAAGGAGATCGTGAACGGCCGCCAAACCTTCGATACGGGTGATGAGGTCGTCCATAACGGCATGGTAGGTCACTTCATCGACTATTCGGTGATGGCTTTGTTCGGTATAGAGCAAGCCGATGATAGCCGACAGGTTATTCTTGACCCGATGATTCACCTCTTTCAGCAGTATGGCTTTGGTTTCGGCGTCTTGTTGGGTTTGCCGATATAGTTGGGCTAATTCTGCGGTTCGTTCCTTAACGCGCTTATCTAACTCGTCGTGGGCCTTTTGCAGCGCCTCCTGAACCTGCAGCCGTTGGGTGATATCCATCGCGGCGGTCAGGCATAACGGGTTTGCTGCCCGATTCTGATCTTCAATGGCCACGCTATGAAGCATCACCGGAAAGATACGCTGGTTTTGGCCCTCAAAGGTCACTTCAACGGTGGCATTGCTCCCCTTGAAAACGCCTTGGAGGTGGGCGACCAGTATCTCTCGCGAGTTAACTGTGACGTAGAGCAAAAGCGGTTTGCCAATCAGGTGGTCGCGTTCGTAGCCTAGCAACCCTGCGCCGGTTAGATTGATCTCTCTAATGAGGCTATCGCGGTCAAGGGTTAAGTAGCCAATGGGGGCAAAGTCAAAGAGACGCTGATATTTTCTCCGCAAGATTTCAGATTCTTGTCGGGCAATTGTTAAGTCTTCATTCTGAATCCGCAGTTCTTTCTGGTGAACTCTCAAGGCGTGCAGCGTTTCTTGCATACCGGCTTCATGCTCCCGCAGCGATTTTTCTGTTTGCTTGTGTCGGGTTATGTCTCGCAGCGAGACCAGGTAGGCATTTTCATCTTCCCACACGATGTCTACCACGCGCATCTCGACGATAACTTCTCTTTTTGAGTGGTGGACGATATCAATCTCCGTCCTGTCGGCAGCCACAATCGGAAAGCCAAATAATTCACCCAACAGTTCTTGGGCCGGGCGGTCAAAGAGAATTTCCGCCGCTGGGTTGGCAAAGCGCACAATGCCCTTGCCGTTGACAATGATGATCCCGTCGGCGTTCTTTTCTATAATCTTGTAGAGTTGGGTGTTGGTGTGGCTGTTTTTGTTCATGGGATGTTCCCGGTAATTGGGATCTTATTTTTGGCTAAACATACCACTGATACGGTCGATTTCTTCAGGCGCAATTTGGGTTGGATTGCCAACCAGAATACCGGCCACGTTGCGGAAGGGCTTGCCGATGTGCATCCCCTGGTTATCGATCACAAACTCGCGGATATCTTTGTCGTGGATGGAGCCGCGCATTTTGAGGACCGTTAGCCCCCGGCGCATCTCTCCGAACATCTCCACGTAGCGCAATAGAATAATAGAGTCGGTAATGGTGGAGATGTGCGCTTCGGTAATGGAAGTTCCCCCCACCAGAGTGGGCGTGGTGGCGGTGAACAGCCCGATGATCTCATTTTGTTTGATAAACGAGGTCATTCCGATAACAAATTCACGGAAGCCCTTGATAGTTGAGATGCGCTCGATAGCCGATAGACTATCAACTGCTATACGATGGGGTTGAAATTCCATAATCGCCGCTCGCATATTGAGCAGGTGATCTTCCAAACCGGCCATCTCCGGGTAGGCGCAGACCACCTTGAGCAGCCCCGCCTGTTCCATCTGTTCAAAGTCAAAGCCCCAGCCGGCGGCGTTGCGAAAGAGCTGCTCCCGGCTTTCTTCAAAGGCAAACAACAGGCAGCGTTCGTTGTTGGTGGTCCCGCCGGCAATAAAGTGCGTGGTCAGCAAGGTTTTGCCGGTGCCGGTCGCTCCGGAGACCAGAATAATGGAGTCGCGGAAGAAACCGCCGCCGCACATCTTGTCCATCTCGGCGCTGCCCGAGGTGACGCGAATATTAGATGATTGTTGTTTTAGCTCGATAGCGGACAGGGGAATAGCCACAATACCCTGGTTGGGCACGATGGTAAAGGGAAATTCCCCTTTTTGATGGGGAGCGCCCCGAAACTTGAGTATTTCTACGGTCCGCCGGCGTTTCTCTTCTTCCAGCGCGTTGCGCAGGATGATGACGTTATCGGCCACAAACTCCTCAATGCCAAAGCGGGCAATATCGCCGTACTCCTGAATCCGCTCGGCGGTCATCACGGCCGTCACGCCCATTTTTTTCAAGGTCGAGGCAATTCGCAGCAAGACGCGGCGTATGGCGCCCCCATCGGCAAATTGGGTGAAGATAGCGCCCAGAGAATCCATTGAGAGACGAGCGGCCCCCACTTGCCGCACCGCGTATTCAATCCGGGCCAGCAAGCCGCCCATATCGTAACTGCCGGCCACCACGCTCTCTTCGCCGGGTTGGGGCGAGGCGTCAACAAAGGCCCATTTCCCTTCAGCTTCCCAGGTCTCAATGTCCCAGCCAAAACCGGTCATGTTTTTACGGATGTCGTCCGGCGTTTCTTCAAAGGTCACAAAAACGCCATGCTCGTCCATTTTGGAAATTCCCTCGGCTAGAAACTGGACGGCAAAGACGGTTTTGGCGCTGCCGGCGGTGCCGGACAGGAGGGTGGTGCGTCCTTTGGGCAATCCCCCATCGGTGATATGCTCAAAACCAGGGATGCCGGTCTTTAATTTGGGTACTGATTTCCTTACTTGTGTACTCATTATGTTTCACCTCCTGTGTGGTTATTGATATGATTAGTATCAGGTTTTAGATCAAGTCCAAGCAAAACCTGCTCGGTGTCGGACAGGTCGCCAATAAGACGCCGGATGGGTTCCGGTAATTCTTTGATCAGAGTCGGGGTGGCTAATATTTTCTCATCCTCGGCCAGTTGAGGCTGTTCCTGGATATCAATGATGACTATCCGGTATTGCCCCTGCAATGTTTGCTCGCATATTTGGCGCAGGTTGGCAATGGCCTGTTTAGACCTGTTGGTTTGACCGGTGATGTACAATTTCAGTAAGTATTCAGGCATGGCGCTACTCCTTATTTGTTCTGCTGGGGGGATTACGGGCAATATCCTGCACCCCGGCGCCTGGATAATAGCGACGGTAAAAAGAAACCAAATAGCCCATCAGCTCAAGCACCGTTAGCCGTCCTTCTTCAAGGTAGGCCTGCGCCCTGGTGGTGTTTGCCTGGCGGATCTTGTTTCTTAGGGTGATACTGTGCAGTTCCACCACATCGCGCGGACTCGCTTGTAAAAGGCCCAATTGCTCGCTGATGTTTCGCAGTTCGTCTGAAATATGGTGTTCGATTTTATAACTCCGCTGTTGCAGGGCCAAATCCAAGACGTGGTGGTAGTGTTGGACCAATTTTTCAAAGGCCTCCGGCAAACGTTCTTGCAGGGGAAGTTGGTCAAGCGCCGTGGCGATAGTGGCGGATTGGGGCCGGTTGGCAAGCTGTTCTAACAGGCGAAACTCCCGCTGCCGCGCCTCCTCGGCCTGCACTCGTTCGGTGATGTCACGTTTGATCGCAACAAAATTGACCACCTCGCCCGCCGGGTTGAAAACCGGGGCAATGGTCATCTCCTCATAGTAAATCTCGCCGAACTTTCTCCGATTGATCAGCCTTCCTTGCCATACTTGGCCGGCCAGGATGGTTTGCCACAACGTTCTATAAAATGAGGCGTCGTGCCAGCCTGATTTTAAGATACGCGGGTTCTGCCCCAAAACGTCTGTGCTGCTGTAGCCCGTCATTCGCTCGAAACTGGGGTTAACATACTCGATCGTCCCCTGTGGGTCTGTAATGATCACCGCCTCGGCCGTATGTTCAATCGCCCGGATCAACCGGCGATGCGCCGCTTCCGTTTTCTGGTGTTCGGCGTTGTTGGCCATCAGGAGGTTCAGTTGCCGTCGCAACATTTGAGCTTCTTGCATCAGTTGCTCTTTTGATTTATGGTTGTTGTCCATTTCAATCCTCAAAACCCTTGTCATATTTCCCTTCAACTCTTTGCCTTTGGTGATGTCCACCAGCCCTAAGCCCGCCGAGAGCAAGGAGTAGCAAGTAAGCCGGTTTTTGCCCCCTACGCCCTACTCCCCGTTTGGACGTCAGGTGGCAACTCAAGGTCATTAAGTTAGTGAAACGGAGTCGGGGTTTCAGCCGGCTCAAGCCTCGGCTCCAGCCTTAACTTCATGACCTTGGGCGGCAACTTGAGTTAACTAATGAAGCTCAGTCGATCAAATAGGGGTTGTTGCTGATAATGTGTTCCTGTCTTTCGTCGGTTAATCGAAATGGGACGCCATTAGTCGAGTATACTATTTTTACATCATGTCCGAAAATGGGGACTTTAATAAGTGATTATATACCGGTATTCAAAGAGAAGATATTTAGGGGTTACGCAGTTCAAAAGGTGACAGTCACTTTTTGTCGAAAATGAGGGTCCGTTTAGCTTAAACAAGTCGATTTATCGCGTCTAAGTGACTGTCACTTGGTTCGATTCACCCAACTGCGTAACTCCTAATATTTTCGTCGCGTGCCGCCTGACTTCACCCCCATCCAACGCCTGTGGTAAAATAGCCCCACGTTAAGATGGAACGGAGTGAAAGAGGATGAGGCACAATGACTCAAACAACACCTAAAATCACCGAAACCACCATCCGGAAGTTGAGCAGCCAACAGAGCTTTGATAAAGGCCAAAACTATTTTCGGCGCGGCGCTGTCCGCGAACCGATCCGGCAGGGGGATGAACTGCGGGGTTACTGCGAAGGCTCCGGCTACCAGCCTTACCGTGTTACCATAATTAAACTTCTTAGTTCCTCAACAGTCAGGTCGGCCACACGGGAATAGTCCATAACGTGCCTCCAAAAATGAATTTCGAGAGAATTTAAGTAGTTTTCAACTCTAAGTTGTTACATTAATTTAGACAGAATTAACAGGATTAATATGATTTTTCCTTATTTTAATCTTGGAAATCCTGTAAATCCTGTCTATTCATCCTGGTCTCAAACTCACAAGTTAGTTATGAAAATTACTTAATTCTTAGAGATCGTACCATTTTAATAGGATTTGACCAAATAACTGGCAGATTTTATTTCACTATTCTTTCTATCGGTTTCTCGACATCAGTGCCATTGATCGGGTCGAAATAGTAGGGCAATATTCTGCAAGACAACCACAATTAGACTGTGGTACAATGAATGCACCAAGGAAATGATGGATAACTATTCAGGTGACTGGCACTTTGCGCAAATATAGGATGCTGAATGGAATACAGCTTTGTAATTCTGCGATTAAGTGCCAGTCACTTCGTCTGTTGAATAAATACAAGGATCGTTAGACGTTCAATGCGCCCCAAGGAATGGACTAAACTGCGGCATAATCCGCAACTCGACGTACGGTATTTGCAGGCGTTTTACGTCGAGCATACTTTTCCTCGGCACAGTCACGACTATTACGTGATTTGTCTTATTAAGCGAGGCCGCCAATCTTTTACTCACAAAGGCGACAAACATTTCACGCCGCCGGGGGGGATCATCTTGATCAACCCGGATGCCGTACATACCGGCGAGGCGGTCGATCACCACGGGTTTGAGATGGTCTGCCTTTACCCGACGGTCGCTCACATGCAAACGGCCGTTTTCGAGCTGACCGGCCGGCATCAATCGCTGCCGTTTTTCGCCGAGGTGCGGATCGACCAGCCCCGGCTGATCGATCATATTTTGGCCCTGCATCGCGTGCTGGCTCAAGACACAAGTCCGCTGGAAGGTGAATCGCGCTTTATCTGGACCTTGACTCAACTCATCAAGCAGTACGCCGATATTCGCTTCAACGAACAACGCCTGGGCCGAGAGCGAAAAGCCGTCAGGCAAGCCCGCCGCTACATCGATGACTGTTTTGCCCAGGGCATCACCCTGACCCAACTGGCCGAACACGTCTCGCTCAGCCCCTACTACCTGCTGCGCGTTTTTCGGGCCGAGGTAGGCATGCCACCTCACACCTATCTGGAAAGCGTCCGCATTGGCCAGGCTCAACGACTGATCGAAGCCGGCCAGCCGATGGTCGAGGTCGCTTATGAAGTCGGCTTCAGCAGTCAAAGCCACTTAACCCATCGCTTCAAGCAAATTATCGGCGTTACGCCGGGCCAATATGCGCAGCAGTTGAGAAACTGTTCATAAATAACTTTAGCATTTGAACGGAGATTAGAGATGGGGAGATAGGGAGATAACTTAGCTCAATCTCTTAATCTCCCAATCCCCTCGTATACGAAGTTATCTATAATCCACTCTTCATTATTAACCTACCCCTTAAACAATAACCCATACTCATCTATCTAAAGAAGGAGATTTTATGCTAACCGTTAATCTCATCCCTTTAATTTCATACGTGTTGATTTCAACCTTTACACCCGGCCCCAGCAACATCTCCACCGCATCGATGGGGGTGCTGCACGGCTACAAAAATACGCTAAACTATCAAGCGGGTCTGGCTGTGGGAGTTTTGTTGGTGATGCTGCTGAGCGGGTGGGTGTCCGGGCTGTTGTTGAGTTCCCTGCCGGCTCTGGAACCGGCGCTGCGTTATATCGGCGCGGGGTATATTCTCTACCTGGCCGGGGTTATCCTCAAAGCCAGCTACACCTTTGCTGACGACAATAGTAAACCCATGGGTTTTGGCCATGGGTTTATGCTGCAACTATTAAATCCAAAATTGATGGTTTATGCTTTAACGCTGTTTTCCGCGTTTCTGGCTCCGATTACCGGCAACACCAAGCTGTTAATCGCGGCCGTTATCCTGTTGGCGATGACGTCGTTTTGCGCCACATCTGTCTGGGCCTTATTTGGCAGCGTAATCAAGTCCTATCTGCATCATCCCCAGGTGAAAGCCGTGATCAACATCATCCTTTCCCTTTTTCTGGTATATACGGCGGTGGTGTTGGCCGGTTTGCTGTAGTCTTCAAATCAACGTCGGATGAACCCTCATTAAGCATCAATTTGGGCCAACGTCCCCCCGTAGATGACATCTTTCACTCCTTGAGAAGTCAGAAAATCGTGGGGGAAACCCAATTCGATCCGGCTCACCTCATTCAACAGGGATAGCTGCTCATCGGTTAATGTGACGTTAAGGCAACCTAAATTGTCCTCAAGCTGCGCCACATTCCGAGCGCCAATCAACGGGATCATAGAACCGGACTGCTGCCGCACCCAACTCAAGGCCACTTGCGAAGGGGTACAGTCTATCGTTTCCGCTATATCGACCACTGCCTGGGCGATGGTCAACTTGTGGGGTTCGATGGCTCCCCACATAGCGGCTCGGCCCTGGGCATCTTGATCGGGCTGGTTATATTTGCCGGTTAGCACGCCCGAGCCTAAAGCCCCCCAGGCCGTAACACTCATGCCGAACGCGCGAGCCATCGGTAGTAAGTCGCGCTCCGGGGTTCGTTCGATCAGGCTGTACTGTATCTGCAAGCCAATGAAGGGCGTCCAGCCTCGCAAGGCGGCCAGTGTATTGGCCTGCGACACAATCCAAGCCGGTGTGTCGGAGATGCCGACGTACAGCACTTTCCCGGCGCGAACCAGATTGTCCAGCCCTTGCATGACTTCTTCGACCGGGGTCATAAAATCCCAGGCGTGGACCCAAAAGACATCGATATAATCGGTCTTGAGCCGTTTCAAGCTGGCTTCCAGCGAGCGGATCATATTCTTGCGGTGGTTGCCGCTGGCGTTAGGGTCGTTCCGGCGGTCGAACAGGGTGTATTTGGTGGCCAGGACAAAATGGTCCCGATCGGCGGCGATAAAGTCGCCTACGTAGTGCTCGCTCGTGCCTTCCGTATAGCGGTTGGCCGTATCGATAAAGTTGCCGCCGGCTTCCGCATAGCCGTTAAATATTTTTTGGCTCTCCTCTTTTGAAGCGCCCCAGCCCCACGTATCACCAAAGGTCATGGTCCCCAAGGCCATCTCAGAAACCCGCAGACCGCTCTTACCCAGTAACTTATAACGCATTATGCTTTCTCCAAAGGGTGACTAAATTTTGTAAAAACATTCAAAACCAGTATATAACATACACACCAAGTTTCAAGTAGGTACTTTTTTGAGCGATACTTACCTTTTGGTGCGTGTTAGCGCAATTTGATTAGGGCTTACGCAATCCAAATTTTTTAGCCACGAAATACACGAATTTTCACTAATTATTTTTTGTTTTTCGTGTCAATTCGTGTAATTCGTGGCTGATTTTGTTCCACTGGCGTGTCAACTGCGTAAGTCCTGGTGATTTTTGAATGGGAGCGAATTGTAATGGACAATCCAATCAGACCGAACGTGTTAGATCCTAACTGCGGCTCGCGACGAGCCTTGGATCTGATCGCCGATAAATGGACGATGTTGGTGGTGTATGTTTTGGCGGCACACCAGACAGTGCGGTACGGGGAACTACAACGGCAGATTGGCGGCATCTCGCAGAAGATGCTCACCCAAACGCTGCGCAAAATGGAGCATGACGGCTTGATCAACCGGACGGTGTATCCGGTGGTCCCGCCTAAAGTCGAATATTCGTTGACCCCGCTCGGCTGCACCTTGATCGAGCCGTTATCGGCTCTGTGTCAGTGGTCCGAGACGTATATGCATCAAGTCGAAGCCGCCCGCTCAGCGGCACTTAACCCCAATGGCGATCAGTAATCGGCATAATGGGGTTAACTGAAACTGCCTGACCAATCGAAAAAAATATCAATCTTAAGACTTCCTGTAGACCGATTATTGCCCAAACCCTAAACCTGGGTCAACAGGGCTACTAAGGAACGGCAAATAAATAACTTACACATTGGGTCGTTGAATTCATTCGTGGATCAAATGCTGGATTAGCCTCGGGTCCAAAATCTAGGTTTGGACCCGAGGCTTTGGCTGGTTACAAAACTTAAGCGGCCATCAAACTCCGCTTAGGGCAGCTCATTGACCCGGTCGGTGCTTGGCGGAGCGACCGGACCGAACGTGCCGAGGTAGTTGATGAGGGCCTCGAGATCATTGCCACCATCCAGCTTCGTGCCTGTGACCGTGGCGAACGTGCCAAAGTTGTCCCCACCGTCGGCGAGGAAATTATTCGCCGTAACGTTGTAAATCGCGACCTCGTTGAGATCCTCGCCGTTCAACTTCACGTTGCTTACCGTGATTGAGGTGCAATTACCTGCATCAATGGTCTTGGCGAGATCGTAGGTGAAACCGTTCGACACGCCGAGGTGCAGGAACGGGCGACTCGATCCGGCCGGCTGGCACTGCTCCTTAAGCACCGAAATGATCTGGGCGCCGGTCATCGGAAAGGTTAGGAGGTTGTTGCCGAACGGCTGGAAAGTAAAGGCCTCGCCAAAAGTAACGACACCGTCACCCTCGCTACCTGACTCGGCGTAGGTCAGGTCGGAGCGGACCCCACCCGGGTTCATGAACGCAATTTGGGCACCGTTGGCCGATGTGGCCCACAACTGAGCATCGGCGACCAGGTTGCCGGCCGGCGACTCAACGCCCCGATCGGTTCCCGTTGGGTTGCCGCCACGATTGATGTCAGCCGTGATGGCGCCAACAGGCGTGTTGCCGGACGCGTCATAAAGAGGTTGCCACTTGGCGATGACTGCGGTCAACGCCGGATCGGGGCTTAGCTCATCCTGCTCGACGATGTGGTTGGTAGCCGTACTCAGGTCGCGGCGAACGTCCTTGGTCCGTTTGTCGAGAACGAGGTTCAACTCGGAAACCACCCGGCCGTAGGAGTAGGCGCTGGTGACGATGCGACCATTAAGCACGCAGTTATAGGGCAGATGCGTGTGGCCGGTGATTACCGCGTCGATGGCCGGATCGAGCGCGTCGTTGATCGCCACAATCGGCCCGGAGATGCCGACGCAGGCGTTTACCTCACCAGGTGGCGGCGTCTGCGAGCCGCCCTCGTGCAGAAGTACAACGATGGCCTCGACGCCCTGCGCCTGCAGCTCAGGGACGAGCGCATTGGCGGTCTCGGCCTCGTCGCGGAAGTCCCAGCCGCGGATGCCGGCGGCCGCGACTATGGCATCAGTGCCCTCGAGGGTCATGCCGATGAAACCGACCTTGACGTTCTGGAACCGCCTGATCCAGTAGGGTGGGAGGGCGGTTTCTCCGCTATCCTCGTTGACGACATTGGCGGCGAGCCACTGAAAGTCGGCGCCGGCGTACGGCTTGTCAGGGAAGTAGCAGCCATCAATGGGGTGGCAGCCGCCATTCTGCATGCGGAGCAGCTCGGTGACGCCCTCATCAAACTCGTGGTTACCGACGCTAGAGACATCGAGTTTCATGGCATTCAACGACTCGACCGACGGTTCGTCATGAAAGAGCCCGGAAAAGGCCGGTGAGCCGCCAATGAGGTCACCGGCAGCGACGGTCAGGCTGTATTTATGGCCCAGGCGCAGCTCGTTGAGCTTGGCCGATAGGTACTCCGAACCACCGGCTGCGGCGCCATTGATTGTCCCTGGCGTGGTCGACTGGAGATGGCCGTGATAGTCATTGAACGCCAGGATTTGGAGTTCGATGAGCTGACCTTTCGGGTCGGTTTTTTCATGTGACTTCTGTGGTTCATCGTGTTCATCGTGTTTATCGTGGTCTGGTGACCCCGCAGATACAGCCGACACGAACAAAAGCAATAGGGCTATAACTAACATCACAACTATTGGTCGTTTCATATTTTTGGTCTCCTATGATTAGCTTTAAATTTGATGGCCTCAGGTCGTTGCGCCTGAGTAGTCCTGAGGTTAAGCGTTAAACCGGTCTGTGTTACCCAATAAGTTTTGGCCATCACCCCCTTTGATATAGTGGGAGGCCAACCTTCCCGGAAGCCAGGTTGCGGACCAAACTTGATAGCAAAAGCCAAGCTTGATGCCGCTTGTTTAGCTTCCGAGAAGGTAACTCTACGTAAATCCTATATTTTTTGTTATAGCGGGACGACTCGCGGCCGGCCCGCCGGTCAGTTTCTCGATGGCAGATTTACTCAAGAATGTCCTATCGCTTTGCAAGTTGTAAAATCCGTCTCTCCTCGATATCTTTATCCTTTCTTTATACTATTCATTCTTTTTCTACTCACCTTCACTCGCTTCATCCGGCGTCGATTCAACTTCGCCGCCCTCTGGGGACTCTGCTGGCGTATCGCTTTCCTCTGCACCAGAGTCATCGTCAACACCTTCTTCGTCCTCGTTGTTATTAGACTCAGAGTTGCCCGGGTTTGCATCGGGAGTTTCTTGAGGTTCAGGCTCAGCATCGCCTTCATCCGGCGCTTCTGGCTCAGACTCATCATTGGTCTTGTCTTTATCCTTGTCCGGGTCCTTACCCTTGCCTTTGCCTTGGTCCTGGTCCTGGTTCTTACCCTTATCCTTATCCTTGCCTTGGTCATGTGGAACGGTGACCGTGGCGTTGGCTTGGGTACTGTTGCCGCAGCTATCCGTGACTTGGTAGGTGATGGTGTACGTGCGGCCATCGCCATTTCCAGATCGCTCGGCTCGAAGGTCGAACGTGGTATCGTTGATAATGACGATATCGTTGGGCTTATCTCCATCGCCAAGGCCGCTGTCCGCCTCGCTTGAGGTGACACTGACCAAAGTTACAACCGGGGCCGAGTCGAAGTTGTCGCTGGCAGCCGGCGTGGCTGTAACGGTTACATATTTGTGGTTGGCCGGCCACAAGCTATCCGGCGACACGGATACTTCCAGAGTCGGGGCAATCTCGTCACAAACATTGAGGCCCACAATCACCGGATCGTGATCGGAGGCACGGTAGGCATCCGGTGCGTAGATAGCATCCTGAGCAGCCTGCTTGAAGCTGGTATCGTAGTCGATCAGGTCGGGTTCGTCAGCATTGATGTGCCATTCGGTGGCACCGGTGACTTCGCTATCCAGTTGTAAGCCGGCGCTCGACAGCGCGTAATCCAGGTAGCCGGTTTGTCCGTCGAACACGTAGGAGTAGGCATACTCGCCCTGGTAGTATCGGGCCAAGTCGGTGTATCCGCCCGCCAGGATGGCATCGATGGGATCTTCCTTATCGTAGGAGTTCAGGTCGCCGATGATCAGGAAGTCTTCGTCTTCGCTGCCGGTCGGGTCACCAGCCAGCCAGTCAACCAGTGCTTCGGCGGCTGCTTTCCGGGTCAGGTTGCAGTTTCCTGCCCCATCGCCGGTGTCCGGGTCGCCAACATCATCACAAGCCGAGCCTTTGGATTTGAGGTGATTGACTGCGACCGTAAATTTGCCGCCGGTGGAGTTATCTATAAAGGTTTGGGCCAGGGCGGGGCGATTCTTGGTATCAATGAAGCGAGCATCCACGGAAGAGTCGAGGATAGCGTAGGGACCAACTGGTGTGACCGAAGCCGGTTTGTAAATCAACGCAACCCGGATGGCATCCGAACCAATCGCCCCAGTCTCAATGTAATCATACCCACTCAAACCACTAACCAGGTCCGCCGTGGGTACATCGCCGGGGTAGTTCTCGATTTCCAACAAACCGACCACGTCGGCGTCGATCTCAGTCAACGCGGCGATGATCTTGTCGCGCTGGCGAGTGAACTCCGTCGCGTCATCCGCACCTCGGCAATCCTGATTGGCCAAGGGACCGCAGATTGGACCACTGTTATCAAGTGTCGTGAAGTAATTCAGCACGTTGAAGGAAGCTACTTTCAAGCTGCCGCCAACAGATTCCGGTGATGTCGGACGGGGATTGGCGTTGGTATAATCCGCGCCCTGGGTCGGCTGAATGCGATAGAGGTCAAAGGCATAGTGCATTACACCGGTTACGTTGGCAACGGTGTCACCGCCACGGAATAGGTTATTCAGATCAAATATATTCCCATTGGGATGGATAGCCGGATCCGGATTCTGAGAGCTGCGCCCGTCATCGAGCGTGATCTTGTCGAGCAAAAAGTCCTGCGCCGCTTGAATTGCGGCTGAACCAGGCTCAACTTCGGCGGTGGGGGTGGTATGCCGTTCGGAGGTCAACACGATTTCACCGAAGCGGTCGAAGTTGAAATATTCTGAAATGACAAGCGCCTGCGGAAAAGTGACCAGCATGCCTTCGTAAGCTTCGAAATCATCGACTGAAGTGATGGGCAAAGATAAATTGGTTTTGGTAGGCAGCGGGTTGCTATTGCTAACAACCGTAACACCAGAGAAGGACGTGATCTCGGTCAAGCCGTTGAATTCGGAAACCGCGCCCTCAACCCGAACCAGATCACCATTGGCTACGTTGACAGCCGGTGAATTGCCATCAAAGACAAATATGCCTTCCGATGTTAGAGGGTCACTATCGGCGTCAGCATCTTCTTCCTGAACGAAGAAACCGTTCAAATCGCCGTTTGTACCGCTGGCTCCATCCTGAAAATCGCCGACGACAATGCCCTCGATGGTCACCGTTTGTCCAACTAGGGGGCTGGCCGAGCCATTGCCTTGAACCTCGTGAACTTTCGTTGTAACGGTTTGTTGCTGCTCAAAGAGGTTGATCGCGTCGAGTCGCCAGCGGGCGGCGGTACCGGCACCCGTGCCGCTGGAGACATACTGGAAGGCAATATAAACGTTCGTCCCGCTGATACCGGAGAGATCAACATCGCCAGAGTCAGTCCATACTGACGAATTTTCGGCAGAGAAGGTGATGCCGGTTAACTCCGTCCAGGTGGCCGTGGTTGGATCACCGCCCCCGTCATAATCGGTAGAGTAGAGGACGTGGACCTGGGGATAGTTGATGTCGGTAAATGAGGTGTGGCTGCGGAAGGTCAGCGTATCCCCAGCCTGGGCGTCCAAGTTGAGGGCCGGGGTAATCAGCCAATCATTAGCCGGGGCCGTATCGCCAAATCCATTGACTTCGATGTTGCTGAATGAGGCGCTACAGGCCCAGGTGTGGGCGGCATCAGCATCCACACTGACAATTTGCCAGCCAGCCAAGGTGCAGTCATCAAAATTCTCCGTCAACGGTAGGGGTTGGCCGGGAGTTGTTGTGCCACCGCAATTTGCGGTGTGAGACCCCAGACCATCAAAGGTATTCTGGGCAAAACCATTCCATTCAACGGATGGATCGAAAGCGTTTGAGCCGTCCGTATCACCGGCGCAGATATCAGCCTTGCGGCGCAGGGTGTTATCTGCGGTGCTGGTCAAGCCAGAACCCCATTCCGAACCAGGATCGGTTCCAATTTGTCCGATGACGTCAATAATTTCCGAACCTTTGCGCAGCACTACGGCATCATCGCCGTTAAACCAGCCAGAGCCATTTGTTTGGTCGGCTTGAGCCAAAATCGTCGAATCAGCGCTAGACTGAGCCAAAACAAAGACATCACCATCGGCTACAGTGCCGGTTAGATTAATGGTCAAACCAGCGCTACTATTGCCGTTGAAGTACATCTGCACATTGTAATTATTGGCCGTGAGGTCAATTGTTGCGCCAGTATTGTTATAAATTTCCAAAGCTTTGTTGTTGCTGCTGCCTTCGATATATTCTGAAAAGAATAGTTCTGAGGTTGCGGCACGCGTTGACACGCCGCCTCCGAAGATAAAGGCTACCGCTAATAAGCCGATAACCACGCTTATAAACTTTCTTTTATAACACATAGTTCTCTCTTCCTTTATATCGTCTTGTGAATACTGTCAATAGCCATAAGGCGATCAAATTCTCAAAATAATTGTTTGTTAGGTCAGTAAATCTCCTCCTTTCAACCTGTTATTGGCCCCAAGCCCGCATAGCGTAATCGGCAATGTTTTGATCAGAAAGACCAATACAACTATCAATATCTAATGCTTGATTGTTTACTAAATTTTCGAAGTCGGGTTCTTGAAAAGGGCTAAAGTTAACGATGTTATGGTTAGCGTCGTAGAGGATAACCGCTATCACTAAATATTCTTTGATATCGTCACCCAAATTTCGAATTTGACCGGTGATACAATATTTTCCAGCCTGATTTGATTGCTCCAGGTTAAATATCTCGAAATCTTGATGAGGGTTTTGAGAACTCGGTTCAGCCTCAACACCTAACTCAATGTTGGTCGTATTGCGAACGCCATCAACCGTCAGTTCGAAAGGCAGACTCCCCCCGGCAGGAATAACCTCGACGGGCCAATAAGCGTCGCTGATCTCTGTTCCGGCGATGACCTGGCCTTGGGGATCGTAGAAAGTACCGGTAATGAAATTAAGATGTTGAGCCGCACCGGTGTTATTGATTACTTCGCCGTATAGCAGCAAGCCATTTTCATCGTCATCGGTGTAAGTTTGTACTGCTCTAAAAGTCCAATCTTTAGAAGAGGTCACCGGCACGGGCGTGGCTGAAGGTATTTCTTGGTTAGCCTCAATCGACGGAGCAGTTGAGGCAATGGTATCTGGGCCATTGATAGGCGCTTGAATAGTGGGTAACGTTGGTGAAGCGGCAGAGGGTAGAGCCGCCGCCATTTGGGAAGATAGGTCGGGAGATGTCCCAGGTAATGGTGATGGAAGGACTGTTGCGAGCGAGGCCGGGATCACTTGGGTCTGTTCTGGTGTAACTGTAACCAAGGGAGTCGGCGTTAAGGTCGGCAGCGGTGTGCGTGTCAATGTCGGTAAATGGGTGAGATTGGCGACGCGACCTGAGTTGTAATGAGGACCACCACTCATAAAGCCACAAGCACTCATTACCCATGCAAAAAATATTAGCCAGGTAAAAAATCCCAAATGCTGGCAAGGTCGACGGCAGATTGGTTTCATCGTCTAAATTTCTTATTATGCAAAATTGGGTAACTGTTCATTTCTTACTGCCCCCACGCTCGCAGGTCATAATGGGCAATCTCTCGATTAAACGCATCGGCACAAATTTCAAAATCAAGCAGTTGGTCGCCGGTGATGTTTTCGGGTGATGATTCGTAAAAATCGCCGAAGTTGACCATGTTATCTTGAGCATCGTAAAAGATGGCAGCAATTACAAGGTTGTATTGCAATGGTCCGCCCAGATTTCGAAGGCGACCGGACACGCAGTAGTTTCCGTCCCGGCTAGAGGCGTTTTGATCAAGAAACTCAAATTCCTGGTCAAGAATTTCATCGCTTGGCTCGGCTATCACGTTTATTTCAAAATTGGCCGCACTTTTGATCCCATCAACAAACATGCCAAACGGCATCCGTCCGCCGGGTGGAATAATTTCAAACGGCCAGTAGTCATCGGTGCTGTTTTCATCGGCGATGACTTGGCCTTGGGGGTTGAAGAACGTGCCGCTAACATAATAAAGTTCTTGGGTTATCCCCGTGTTATTGATCAGCTCACCCTGCAAAAGTGCCCCGTATTCATACTGGTCGTCAAAAAGCTGCATGGAAGCAAATGACCATCCATCACGCTCAAGCATGGGCGTAGGGCCTTGTGGTACCGGCGTATCTGTAGGCGAGGGGGTTTCCGTGGCCGTAGCCGTCGGCGGGTTGATTGCAGCAACCGTCTCGGCAATGACCGGAGTTGGCGGTTCGGCTGCTACCGGGGCCGCTGTCTCTTGCGGTAGGATGGCGGTGGGGGGGAAGTCATTCATCACCGTGGTATCGGCGGTCGTCGTGTTTTCACTGTTCTGACTTTGTTCTGTTACAACTGTAGCGGTCGGGAAAGACGGCGTGGCCGTTTGCGGTGCGATATTGCTTGATTGGGCCACCTCGACGGCTGTAATTTCTGTGTCAGCCAATACCCGTGTTTCGGTTGTGGCAGAACCATTATGCTGAGTTGAGTTTGTGATTTCGGCTAAGGCTGAGTGGGGTGTTGGCGTTAAGGTTGGCAGCGGGGTGCGAGTCAACGTCGGCAGACGCGTAATACGAACAAGCCGATCAGACGTGGACTGAAGACCACCGCTCATAAATCCACAAGCACTGATTACCCCTGAAAAAATTAGTAAAGCAAAAAGAAAATACAAATTCTGACTGAATCGATGACAGATTGTTCTCATGTTCTGAATTTTTTATTTTGCAAAAAATAATGTAAGTAATTTAGGCAGGACGAAATTATTCACATGAGGATTAGCTTCATGCGATAATCTCAATTATGAAATGTAAGATTTTAAGGCGAAGTTAAAAGAATGGTCAGTGGGCAAGGTCTCGAGGACCAGTAGGAATTCTAGCTGGTTGTCTTTAATTCTGATTTAATTACCTTTTAAGGTGGTGTGAAATTACATTTAAATTTACTTAACTTAAATTCCCATCTTAGATGTCTTAACTGGAGAATAGAGCAGAAGGGTACACTTTTGGATGTATTTATACGTTAGAATGGTCAGGTACAACCTTATTGTTCATATCATTGTGGGCCAGAAGAAAGTTGAGACTTATATTTGCTCGTTGAAGGGTTAAGGGGAAAACCGCAGAAGAGTTAGACCGCTGATAAATACGACCATTATTGATATTTCTGGTCGCAGAGAGGGTTGTCGCATCAGCTTAACTAAAAAAAGCACACGATCAATCGTGTGCTAAAATAGTCGATTTATTAATAAACCCGAATACCCGGGTGAACTTACCCACTCCACTTAACTTCTTGCGAAGTCTAGCATACTTTTCCCGCCTTCACAATAGGCTTTAGATTATTCTAACTGTTTTTATATGAGGTTGTTACAATTTTCTAACATTTAGAAATCTGACATAAACTCCTGGTACCGTCATCTTCTTTGCTGGCCGTTGATGGGTTTTGAGGCTAAGATAACTAATCCTTCAGATTCTTTCAAATGGTTTCCAATAATTCTATAGGATTCCGCCATATCCTTTTCAGAGGACGGCTGAATCCTATAGAAAATCACGATTCCTTGAAAAGGGATCGTCGGAATCCTATAGGAAATGCCGAATCTTTTTTAGACCTGCGCCGGAATCCTATAGAAAATCGTGATTCCTTGGAAAGGGATCGTCGGAATCCTATAGGAAATCGTGACTCCTCGGAAAGGGATCGTCGGAATCCTATAGGAAATACCGAATCTTTTTTAGACCTGCGCCGGAATCCTATAGAAAATCGCGATTCCTTGGGAAAGGAATGGCGGAATCCTATAGAAAATCGTGACTCCTCGGAAAGGGGTTGGCCGAATCCTATAGGAAATGCCCGATCTTTTTTAGACCTGCGCCGGAATCCAATGGAAAATGGAGAGTCTTTGAAAAAGAATGGATCGAGTCCTCAATAAAATAGGGGAGCTTTTTTAGGCCAACGTCGAAATCGGGTAAAATAGTTACCGTCTATCATCGTATGTACCATAACCACCCTCAGTTAGCAGCAATTTGGGGAAGAAGATCCTTTGCCCAAAACGCCAGACGGCATCTGCGGCCAGAAGAATACTCATCAGAATGAAGAAAGTGCCTAGCCATTGCAGGGTCGTCAATCTTTCGCCTAAAAAGATAACCGACCAAAGTATAGTTAGCGATGTTTCCAGCGGCGTTAAGAGCACAAATTGACCGCTGCCGATGCGGCTGATGGCGCTGTACGTAAGAATACGGCCGATATAGGTGGCGAAAACCCCTAAAAAGAGGATCGCGATCCAGCCCGTCGGAGCCGGGACGTAGGTTTCGGCTCCGGTGGCAACCCACACGATGATGATGGCGATAGTGGCCGAGATGACCAACAGCGAGGTTATGGTCCAGGTGTTGTATGGCTTCAAAAACCACTGCACCGAAACCATATGGATGGAATACAGGATCGAGCTAATCACGAGCAGCAGCAGGCCAAAGGCATCGGCCGAACCGCCGAGACCGATGACCATGTAAAGACCGGCCATCCCCACCAACCAGCGCAAACTATGGCGCAGCGTAATCGGCTCGCCCCGTAAAAATAGCAAGCCCAGGGTAAAGAGCTGAATGAGCGCCACGGAGGACATCGAGGCAATTGAGGCGCTCACCGTTTCCAAAACGGTGAAGAAGGCGGTCATCATAAAGCCGTTAATCATGCCCGACCCAACGCCTACCCAAAACCCAAAGCGATCGAGGGGGCGACCGCCACTCGCGTTTCGCACCGGCAGTACACTTAAGGTGATACTGTACAGAAGAACCGCCAGTAAAAAGCGCCCGCTGAGCAGCGTGACGGGACTCATCCCGGCCAGAATGACGCCGCGAGCAATCGGGGCGTTGGTGCTGTAGGCTATGGTCGCCACGATGGCAAAGAGCCAGCCGAGACGCTTACTCACGATCCGTTTTGGGGGTGGATAGCTAGCGGCACCTGTTTTTCATAGCAGATACTCAGCGGGTCGTAGAAATATTCACCAAAGGGATCGATACGGCGGAACCCATTTTGTTCATACAGTTGAATGGCCTCGGTTTGATGAATGCCGGTTTCGAGCCGCAAGAGCGAGATACCACGGGCGGCTACCGTCTCCTCAAGCTGCTGCAACAGCAACTTGGCCAAGCCCAAACCCCGAAACCGGGGCCGGACATACATCCGTTTCGCTTCGCCATAGGCCACATCGCCGTTATTCTCATAAATCTGTACCCCCGCACAGCCGGCCGCTTCGCCTTGGTGGCGGATAACAAAAAACTTGACCTTTTGATCGATCAACTTCTGGATGCTGTAGCCGTGGCGGCTCTCATCGGGATATAAGGGCGAGAGAATAGCTTCCAATTCTTCAATAAGCTGCGAGGCCTCGACTGTATCGGGCCGTTCGGGCAGGATGGTTATCGACATGTATTCCTCCAGTTGCATTTGTATCAACAACAGTAATATAACCGCTGTTAAAAGTTGATTCAAGAGGTAAAGATCGATACAGTATATCGAAAAAATTGATATCCATTATGGTCAGGGTAGCACAACATTAAATCGTGGAAACGAGAGACGATGGAAGATAGACAAAATAATGGACAGAATTGACCTGGGTAGCACAACATTAAACCGTGGAAAGGTGAGTGCGACGGAAGATCGACAAAATAATCGACAGAATTGACATGATTATCACGATTTTATCACTCATAATTCAGTAAATCATGTGAATCCTGTCTAAATTTTCTTTACCACGGTTTAGTGCAGCATTACTTTGACAGGCTTATCACGATTTTATTTATTATAATTCGGTAAATCGTGTTAATTCTGTCTAAATTTTCTTCATCATGGTTGAATGCGGCGCTACCATAGAACGAAAATTTATTATCCAGCTGCGGAGTGAGCCGCAAGCGTCAGATGCGAACGGGTTGGGTCAAGCCGCTCCACAGCTGAGGATGCTTCGCTCCACGCTCAAACGTGTTATTTTCGGGGAAAAAGAGATGAATGTCGAACAACTCACAGCCTTTGATCGCATTGTGCGCGAGGGCAGCTTTAGCCGGGCCGCCTGGGTGCTGCAAATTGCCCAACCGACCATTAGCGCCCGGATTCAAGCGTTGGAACAGTCGGTGGGCGGGGCGCTTTTCACGCGCAACAATCGCAGCGTTATGCTAACCGAACGCGGCGTTAGCTTTTTACCCTATGCCCGCCAGGCGCTTGATGCGCTGCAAAAAGGGATCGATGAGGCCGCCAGAACGGAACACACGCAGCCGGGCGAACTGCGGATGGGCGTACTGCGTTCGTTGGCCGGGGGAGTTGTCGGGCAGGCGGTGCGCCATTTCTTTGCTGCCTACCCAAACGTGCAATGTATTGTCGAAGAGAGCAACCATTGGCAGTTAGTCGAATGGTTGCACGACAACAAAATTGAAGTCGCCATTATCGCCTGGCCGCCCATCGGCCCGCACATTGCCGATATGACGCCTTTACTGCACTTTCGGGAGGACGTTGTTTTGTTGGCACATCGCCAGCATCCGCTGGCCCGGCTGAAACGCGTAACCCAAGAAGACGTTGAGCGGTTAAGTCATCCGTTTATGCTGCTAAAATGGTGGCAGGTCACGCCCGACCCCATAACCCAACTGGCCCAGCGCGCCAAGTACGTCATCGATGTTCCAACTGATACCGGCCGCTATCTGGTCGCCAACGGGGGTGCGGTAGGCTTTTTCAACCGCAATCAAATTACCCCCGAGTTAATTACCGGCGACGTGGTTGAAATACCGATTGTCGATTTTCCGCCGCTGTTTCGCAACACGGCGTTGGTGCGTCTAACCCGTAATTCGACGTTGTCGGCTGCGGCGACCCATTTTATCGAGAGTATTCAGATCCAGGCGAAGGCGTTGGGGTTTTTGTATGATGGCTAACACAAACCAGGGCGTTTGCTGTGGTCAACGGTAACGGTTCTAAAATCGACCCTATGGGCCTATGCTTGTGAACCGCTCCTACAAGTGAAAGTCACGCCTTTTCGTTTAGCCCCCAAACTGACATAAGAAAATAATCGGCATTTATGTGCCAATCTCAAATTCGGCGCGTACCCCATTTATAATAATGCGCACGCTGGTGTTGAAGTGTATATCATTGTCTTCGCCCTGCATGGCATCCATAGCTGCCGCCAGCGCCGGAAACCTTTCACGAATGGATGACTGATCATCAGGAATTATCATGGCGGTGAGGGGTGGAGAGGCTTGTTCCTCGATAACAGACCCAAAAGTAAAGTTTATGACGGTGACGGTAACCATTATCGCCTGACTATAACTGAAACCGTTATTATGCAGTACCCGAATGGTTAAATCCCATAGTTTTGGCAGCATATGCGCAATGTCGGGGTGCGCTCCAGCCACAACCCGTGCGCCTTCCCGGTGCGCCAGCATCGCCGTGCGTAGTTCGTGGGCTACCGTATCGAGCCATTCGGCCCAATCTCGCTTATCATTCTCGAAATCAAAGGTGCCAAAATGCTCTTTCAGGATAGCGTTGGCCATCTCATCCAACAATTCGTCTTTATTGGCAATGTGCCAGTAAATGGACGCCGCTTTTATGTTCAGTTCTTTCGCTAAACGACGCAACGTAACGCCTTCTAACCCGTCATGGTCGAGGATAGTAATGGCCGCTTGGATGATTTGTTCTTTTTGTATTGACATACGAATTTGACCTACCCTCTTGACAAGCAAACTAAATAGTGCTAATCTAACAGTGTTAGTCTAACACCGTTAGGGAAAGACACATCAGCAAAAAGATAATGAGCTGGGCCATTAGGAATCAACGGCTTAAAACGTCCATCTTTATTTTATTAAACATCTGGTAAAGCAATATCGCAAAACGCAGTTGGATCAATAAATTTTGAACCAATCAGAGCAACCAAATATGTGGAGATACTCTATGTCAACCTCAATTCGGCCTATCGACAGCGCCACCAATAGCCTCGGCCCAATCCTTGACCCCTTGAGCGAGCGTGAGTTAGAAGTGTTGCAATGGCTTGCCTCAGGTGTATCGAACCGGGAAATCAGCCGGCGACTGTACATTACCGAGTCTACCGTTAAACGTCACGTTTACAATATTTTCGGCAAGCTGAATGTGCGTAATCGTACCCAGGCGGCTTTACAGGCTCGTGCATTTGGTTTAACTCCTCAGCTTAATCTTTCTATGGAGTAACCCTATGAGCGTGATCTATTATAAAATTTGGCGTGATATGTGGCACAACAAAGCCAGAACCTTGCAAGTGGTGATGATTATTGCGATGGGAACGTTTGCAATCGGAATGGTTGTTGGAGCCAGAAATTTGGCTATGGAGGCCTTGAAAGCCGCTTGGCAGTCGGCCTCACCCTCGATGATCAAAATTCAGGTTGACCCGCCTATGCGTGATGATGAACTTCTGGCGCTGAAAAAGATCAAGGGCGTGGCTCAAGTGGAGGGGATGATGACCACCAACTTTGAGTGGCGGCTTCATCGGGACGACCCCTGGCAGGTGGGGACGTTATCGGCTCGCGATGATTACACCGACCAGCAAATGAATACCGTCCAATTGGTCAGCGGCGACTGGCCTCATCAGAAGAATATGGCGGTAGGGGCGGGTTTTGATACGGCTTTTGGGGTGTATCCGGGATCTATAATTCAACTTAAACTCAATGATCGGGAATATGAAGTTCCCATTAAGGGAAGCATTTACAACGTTGGCGAGCCACCGGTCATTCTCGATAGGCTGCTGCTCTACGCCAGCCGTGAGCGCTTTAGCCAACTGACCGGGCAGGAAGATTTTAATATTGTTCAGACTCGCGATAATGGTATTTTTGACCAGGCGTCTCAGGAACAAACCGATCAGGCCATGCGCAAACATCTGGATAAACTGCAAATTAGCTCCATCGGGCTGGGCGGGCCAAATTTAGATCGAGTCGTAGACCCCCAAGTTCATCCCCTTCAGGACTTGTTGGATGCGCTCTTCTTGATTATGGGCGTATTAGGCGCGGCGACAATTGTTCTGGGGCTGTTCTTGGTTTATAACACCGTCAACGCTATTTTGCTGGAACAGGTCAAACAGATTGGCACCATGAAAGCCATTGGCGCCCAGACCGGACACATTTTGTGGGTCTACCTGAGCACCAGTTTAATCTATGGCCTGTTAGCCGCCCTGCTGGCCATTCCCCTGGGGGCGTTGGGGGCGCATTACCTGGCCGGATTTTTGCTCGACCTGTTTAGTGTCACCCCCGGCCCTTTCACCTTCAACCCCCTGGCGGTGCAAATTCAGGTAGGGGTGGCGGTGCTGTCACCCTTACTGGCTTCACTGTTTCCCATCAGGGCCGGTCTCCGTCTGACGGTGCGAGAGGCTCTGGGCAGCTATGGGTTGGAAGGCACAACCGGTCTGCTCGAGCGGCTGGTGGCCCGCCTGTCCCGGTTGCCCTACACCATTTTGCTCACCCTGGGTAATACCTTCAGAAACAAAAAGCGCGTTCTTTTGCTGCAACTCATGCTGGTTGGCAGCGGCTTTATTTTTATGATGGTTATCGGTGTCCACGATTCTGTGGCTTACACCTTTACCGATGAACTCTTCTCGATCCATACCTATGATGTCACCCTATCCTTTGAAGAGCCCGAACGGGTTGAACGTATCGAAGCGATGGCTCTGACGCAAGCGGACGTTGAAGGTGTGGAAATGTGGAGCGTGAATCCGGCCAAAGCGCGGCCCGCTACGCAGGCTAAAGCCTCAGTGCTTGATAAGCCGGCCACGCTGTTTGGTCTGCCTATTCCAACGACAATGTACTCTCCCCAAATTCAAGCCGGGCGCTGGCTGCAACCAGACGACACCTACGCGGTGGTTTTGAATACCGCGCTGGCGAAAGAGATGGGCGTTAGACTGGGCGATTGGGTAACGTTTGATCACGGCTTAGATCGTGAGTCAACCTGGCAGGTCGTCGGCTTGCTGTTCGATCCGCTCAGCACAAATTCGGTTCATATGCCGTTGACTACGCTCCAACGAGAAATGGGCAGCGTCAACCGGGCCAACACCTTATGGCTACAAACACGCCAAACCGATCCGGCTATGACCACCACCACCGCCCAAACCCTGCGCACCATGTACGAAGATCGCCACATCACGATGGCCATGGAAAGCATTTTTCAACTGCCCACCATCAGCCAGATCAGCGCCGAAATGCTGTTTCGCTTTGACACCCTCATTATGTTGCTGGCGGTCATGGCGGTGGTCATTGCGGTAGTTGGGGGTGTCGGTCTCAGTGGGGTGCTGTCGCTGAGTGTGTTGGAGCGATGGCGCGAAATCGGCGTCATGCGGGCAATTGGGGCGTCGTCGGGGCGGGTAGCCGCGATTTTCATTGGCGAGGGTTTGATTTTGGGGCTACTAAGCTGGCTGCTGGCCATTCCGCTTAGTATTCCGGCGGCTTACTATATGACTACGCAAGGATTGACTCTGATGCTGGATCAGGAACTCATCTACCGGTTTAGCTTGTGGGGGCCGCTTTACTGGCTGGGGGTGGTGATTGTTCTGGCCGTTGTGGCCAGTTGGTTCCCAGCCCGCAGCGCCACCCGGCTTAGTGTGCGGGAGAGTTTGGAATACCGGTAAGCTGGAGTTTGTCTAATTTTCTCGTGACACTAAACGAAATGCAATGACGAATAAATATTCTTGCGAAAAATTCTCGCATTGTTGGTCTCTCTCTACCTAACTGTTAATCTTCTATGGTTACTGCCTCGTCGTTGTCGTCATTTTCTTGTCGCCATAGCCACCAATGCTGTAACGCTTGCGCCCGTTTTTGCTTTTGTTGCTTGTGCAGCTTTTCTTCTTCTTTGGCCATTTCTGCAAGCCATTTACTGACCGGAGCCAGAGCTATCAGCGCTACGACTCCAAAAATAGTCACAAAGATAGCACCCCCATAAAAGCCGATCCCCACCGTCATTCCAACGGCTGCAACCAGCCAGATAGTTGCAGCCGTGGTTAAACCGCGTATTTTATTTTTCGTTTGCAGCAGCGTACCTGCTCCCAAAAAGCCAACGCCGGTAACGATTTGGGCAGCTACCCGGGCCGAGTCCCGGGGTCCATCGGTTGGAAAAGCTTCAGCCCCCAGAAAGGTAAAGAGGCAGGAAGCAATCGCTATCATCATATTGGTTCGCATTCCGGCCGCCTGACCGGCTCTGGACCGTTCAACCCCCAAAATTGCTCCCAACACTGCCGCCAGACCAATTCTTATCATCAATTTCAACGTCAAATCCATATATCCTCCTCTTTGCGAACCACTATTATTAAAAATAGAGCTGTATTGTAACATCAATTGATGCAAATTGTTAAAAACTTTTAACAAATGATCATAACACTACAAATACTGTGAGTTACGCATCAAACATAGTTCTATTTTCAATAAAGTCTCTTAAGAATTCTGTAATTTTTTCGGAAGGGTTTGTTAACATTTGTTGAGGAGAATGGTATTAACGCTATCAACCAGATCACCGAACATTTCGTCAGTGATCCCTACAAAAGGAGATGAACCGTGGTTCGAAAAATTTTGGTATTCTTGTTGCTCGCTTCGGCACTTGTTTCTGCAGTACCGGCCTTTGCCAAAGGCGGTCGTGCAGGCGCGATAGGAACGGTCTATGTTAGCAGTCAAGGGCTTTATTATGACACCTTTGTTTCGGCTCAGTCCCTACCGATGCAAGGCCGCTTCCAGAAATTAGAAATGGGCGTAACTGAATTTGGCCCCGGCGATCCCGGTTACCTGGGTGGGCGCTGGTGGATCGACAGCAACGGAAACGATGTACAGGATGAAGGCGACACCTTTTTATTATGTCCTTTGCTTGGCCCTGGACGCACAACAAAGTAGAGGCGCAAAGCGTTAGGTCATGTAAAGCTTAATGGGAATAGTAGATAGAGCGTGGGATGTTATAAGATGATGTCCCACGCTTTATCTATTGCAAAGCACGGCCATTAAGTTAAGCGGTGAAAGCATCCCGAGCAGCCGGAGCATCGCGGAGGCGTATCGAGGGGTGCGACGACGACGATTCGAGGCAAACCCGCACCCCTTGATACGGTATCGCTCTGCTCTACCTACTCGGGATGCTACGCACTCAATGTCAGCACTATTGCAAGGTGGCATGGAGTAAATCTCTTCTCTCTACACCAACCCCAACTCCTTGGCTTTGACTGCCGCTTGAGTACGATCACTAACGCCGAGTTTGCCCAAAATGTTGGTGAGATGATTTCTGACCGTACCCTCGGCGATAAAAAGCGTGGCAGCAATCTCGGCATTGGTGGCACCTTTGGCCACCAAACGCAGCACTTCGATTTCACGATCCGAGAGGGGGTTGACCAACGCTTCGGGGCGGGTGGTTTGATTGGCCAGGCGGGCAAACTCGGCGACCACTTTGGCCGTGACGGTGGGGTCTAAAATCGACTCGCCACGGGCCACGGCGCGGATGGCTTCGAGCAAGCGCGGAGTCGACACGGCCTTGAGCAAATAGCCGACCGCCCCGGCCCGCAGCCCCTCGAACACCAATTCGTCGTCGTCGAAGGTGGTCAGGACGATGACGCGGCAGTCCGGCTGGGTGTCATGCAGACGGCGGGTGGTCTCGACGCCGTCGAGGACGGGCATGCGCATGTCCATCAACACGATGTCGGGGCGTAATTTGGCGACCAGGCGCAGCGCTTCTTCGCCGTTAACGGCTTCGCCCACCACTTCAATATCCGGCTGCGTCGACAGCAGGATGCGCAGCCCATCGCGAAAGAGGGCTTGATCGTCGGCTAATAAAATTTTGATGGTCATGTCGGTATCTCCACTTCCAGGCGAAAGCCTTGTTCCGGGGCAGTCTGAATCGTAACTTGGCCGCCCACCAGTTGAACTCGTTCGCGCAGGCCGAGCAAACCGTAGCCGTTCGCGCTCTCGCCCATCCCCCGGCCGTTGTCGCCGATGGTCAGGTTGACTTTATCGAGATCATACGCCAACATCACCTCGACCCGCTTGGCCTGAGCGTGCTTGCGTATGTTGGTCAGGCCTTCCTGAGCCACGCGGTAGAGCGTCAGTTCGATAGGCGAGCTGAGCGGGCGGGCCGCGCCCCGCAGGTCGAATCGGACATCGGCGTCGGTGGTCGCCCGGCACTCGGCCACCAGATCACCTATCGCGGCCGGGAGGGGCTTCTGGTTGGCCGGGGTGGTTCGCAATGCCCCAACCGAGCGGCGCACATCGGCCAGCGCTTCTTGCAGCAAGGTTTCAGCCTTGCTCAACGCATCGAGCGCAGCCGGAGCCTGGGTGGCGGCGTCGGTGGTGGTCAGCAGCGCTCTGGCACCCTGTACCTGCATCGTCGTCGCGGTCAAGTAATGGCCCAGCCCATCGTGGATGTCGCGGGCCAGGCGATTACGCTCTTCGACTACAGCCAACTCTTGAAGCTGATGGCGCGCTGTTTGCAGCACATCCACCAATTCCTGATTGAAGCGACTGGTCAGCTCCGCCCGGCGGGTGCTGTGGCCGATCATCCCGGCCAGAAAAAAGACCGCGATATAAAAGATAGCGCCGCCGATGGCATTTTCCAGATCGGCCATCAGATATTCGCTAAAGCTGGCCAGCAGATAAAATAGCGCCAGCCAGCGCACGGCGATGCGCCCCGGAAAAACGATGGTGGCCTGGATAGCCAGAACAAAGAGCAGGAAAGGAAACGCGCCGCTCGGCGAGCGCAGGGCGATGAGACCGATGAATAGGCCGGTCTGCACGGCGAAATAGAAGTGCGCCCACCGGACAAAATCGTCGCGGCGAACGGCAACCGCGTACACCAGGGCAAAGGCCAGACAGAGCGTTACGAAGGCCAGACGCGCCAGCAAGTCAGTCAGCCCGCCCGCGCCCAGCACCCCGATAACGACCGCCGTCAGGTAGGTGGCCACGTGGATCAATCGTAAATTGGTGAGCGGGAAGATCGGCTCTTTGTCCATAATCATAGTGTAGTCCGAATTCATTGTTCTGCGAATCTCTATTGGAGTTCATAGAGTTTATGGAGTTTATAGAGTTCATCGAGTCTAAGGCGTTTTCGAGTTAAATAGTCAGCCAATTTTACTCAAAAACGGGTCTAATCAGCTATTGAACAACTCATTAAACTGCATTAACTCCATAACTCCATTAACTCCATAACTCCACTAACTCTATAAACTCTACCAACTCCACTAACTCTATTGATAAGCCAGACTCTCGCGGACGCTTACGCGGGTCGCGCCGTAGGCCGGCAGCCAACTGGCGGCGATGGCTAACCCGGTGATGATCGCCAGCCAATACACGGCTCCGGTGGGGGTGTAATGAAAGATAATTTCCACGCTGAAGACGCTGCTGATCGCTTGAGTCATCAAGTAACCGGCCGGTAGGCTGAGCGGCAGGGCGATGAGCCAGCTAAGCAGCCCCAGAATTAGACCCTCGCCGATGAACAGCCGAGCAATCGAACCTGACGAGGCCCCAATCGCCCGCATCACGCCGATTTCGCGGGTGCGTTCGCGTACGCTGAGTGAGAGAACGCCGCTGAGAGCGATGCTGCCGACCAGGGCAATGATGACGGCCATCGCCGCCAGTAACTTGATGATGATGCCAAAATTGTTGAGAACCCGCTCGGTCAGTTGGTTAGAGGTGTCTTCCCCGAACGGACTCCGCGGATTGACCGGCAGCTCATGGCTGTCGTAGTAGGCTCGCAGCCCGGCGGCTATGGCGGCTTCGCCGGCGGCGTCGGTGCGGTCGGTTTGAATCCAGACCGTGCTGGTTTTATTGACACTCTTGGTTTCGCGGAGCATGGTTTCGCGCGGCACGTGGGCCGAATTCGAGATGACCGGGTCGAACAGCAGCCCGACCACCAGCCATTTCGACTCGCCCTGGCTGCCGTGATCGAACGTCACCCAATCGCCCAGGCCACCCCGGCCTCCTCGGCTAACTTCTGGTTGAGCACGACCGCGTTGGTGTCGCCGGGCTGTAACCAGCGCCCGACTCGCAACTGCGGCCCATAGAGCTGGGTGGGCAACGGCACGCCAAACAGTGTGGCGGTTTTGTCCGTGTTGGACTCGCGTTGGCCGGCCGGTCGAATCTTAGCCTCGGCCAGGCCCCACATTTCCACATTTTTTACCCCCGGATAAGCCAGGGTGAGTCGTTCCACTTCTTGCATCCGTTCAGGCTCCTCAAATTGCAGGCTGACGTTGAATTTGAGGATGGAAAAGATCAAGTCGCCAAAGGTATAGGCCACCGAGTCCTGCACGGCCATAATCATCATAAACATCAGGCCGCTGACCACCAGCGCCAGTTGGGTGACCGTCACCCGGCCTCGGTTACGAAACGTATTGTTCAGAGTCAACAAAATCAGCCGGGAGATACGCTGCACCTTCGCTAACAGACGTTCCAGCCCGCTGCCGCCGCCCAAGCCGTAAGTGCTGATGGCCTCGCGCACGGTAATGCGCGCCCCGGCGAACACCGGCGCCAAAGCGGCCAGCAATGGGGCCAGCAGCGCAATCGCCGTCTGAACCAGCGCGGCAGTGGGTGACAGCGTCAGCGGGCTGGGATCGAGGTTGAAAACGGATAACAGGAAATTGCTCAACTGCTGCGATCCCAACGCGCTTAAAGGGATAGTGACCAGTAAGGCCAGCCCGCCGTAAATCAGCACGCCGCTAAAGTAGATGAGCAATATCCGGCTGGCCCCGGCCCCAATGGCCTTCATAACCCCAATCTGAGTCATCTGCTGGCCGACAATAGCGGTAATGGTGTTGTAAACCAGCAGCAAGCCCAACACCAACGCCAGCCCGCCCATCACGCCTAAGATCAGAAAAACGGCATCCACAGAATTTTGATCGGCATGTTGGTTGGGATCGTAGAGGCGCGAGTCGCCGCTATCGGTCGGGATGATCCCGCCGGTATCCACGTCCAATTTCTCCAATTGGCGCTGCACTCCGGTCGGCCAGGGCTTTGATGGCGATCTCATCATAAACCGGAGCGCCGGCCAAAATCTGATTGAAGTTTTCTTCGCCGGTCAGGTTGGCAAACTCGTCGCGGCTGACGTAAAACTGGGCTTCGCCGCTGAAACTGGGCGCATTAACAAAGGGGTTGAAAATCACGCCGCCCACCTGTAAGGTGTATTCATGGTCGTCGATGCGGAAGGTGACCGGTTGTCCCCGTTGGAGGTTGAAGGCGCTGTCTGATCCCTTCTCTACGGCTACCCGTTTGCGGCTGGGCCAGTGACCATCGAGCAAGGTGAGTTTGGCATACGTTTGATCGTTGTAATCAGCTCGGGCGATCAAGTTGGCCGGCGACCAGGGTTGATCGGGGCTGAGCCGCCATTCAATATTGGTCGAGAGGCGGCCCTCGACAGCCTGGATGCCGGGAATGCTTTTCAACGCGGTCAGTTGTTCGTCGTCAATCGGCGGGTCGGCCGACAGGTTGATCATGGCCGGCGCGGCCGCTCGCCAAACCTCGGCCAGTCGCACTCTGACAACTTCGCTGGTGGTAATAATCATACCGATGGCAAAAGCGCCCATCGCAATAATCAGCACCACTTGCGCCGTGCGGCCTTTGTTGTGCCAGATATCATTCCAGATTTTATGTTTGATAACGCCCATAGTGATACCTCCTGTGCTTAACGATTGCTGTTTATCCGATGTAAGCGTTCAGCTTTCAGCGGTCAGCCGTCAGGTTAAAGATAACTGTTGAGCTTGATAGCTAATGGCTAAGCACTGAACGCTGGCTAAGCCTACAATCAGAATAACAAAAAACTGTCGAGAGGTAATGTGAGGGATGTCACGGTTGAGGGTCACAATGCTGGTGTGACGGTCATAGTGAAGGGATGTGAGTGTTCTTTGGGGATGACTAAAATATTGCTCTATCCGGAACTCAGGGGATTCTGCCCGGTTTCCCTCCGTTCCTTTGCATCTAAAATAACCTTTCCCCGACCGCCGAACCGTCCGTACCGCCGCCGAACGGTTCCTACCGACCGCCGAACGGTTCCTACCGCCGCCGAACGGTCCGTACCGCCGCCGAACGGTTCCTACCGCCGCCGAACCGTCCGTACCGACCGCCGAACGGTTCCTACCGCCGCCGAACGGTTCCTACCGCCGCCGAACGGTTCCTACCGCCGCCGAACGGTTCCTACCGCCGCCGAACGGTCCGTACCGACCGCCGAACGGTTCCTACCGCCGCCGAACGGTTCGTACCGACTGCCGAACGGTTCCTACCGCCGCCGAACGGTTCCTACCGCCAAAAAATCGTTCCTACCGACCGCAAAGCGATTCCTACAGGCTCTATGAGGCTATTCTTTGACCGCAAAGCGATTTCCGATTAGCCCAAAAAGCCACCTCCTCTATGAGGCTATTCTCTTCTTTTATAATGGTGACAGGGGGTCGAGCGGCCGATGGATAACCGAGGCATGAAGTTGAAATCGGTAACCGGGCAGCGCTTTTTAATGGCGGCTGCCCGGTTACCCACCTCAGGCGTTTAGGCCATGGCTACCGCTTCGAGGGGCTGGCGATGGGCCAGCCTTGACCCGGTCATCAGGATGATACCGGCCGCTACCAGCCAGAAAATCGCGGTTAGCAGCCAGCCTTCAAGGACCGCGTCAGCGCCCGTAAACATCGAACCGAAATATTCGCCGCCGAGTCCGCCCTGCGCGGCGTGGGCGAGCATCACGATCAGAACCTTACCCTGGACATGATTGGCCAACCAGGTCAATATAAACTGAGCGGCAAAGGTGATCAGCATGAGCGGCAGCGTTGCGACCAGCGGTCGTTCGCTGAAAATTACCAGGGGCAAGTGCCAGCAGGCCACCAAAAGGCCCAGGATCAAGCTGGCCGTAAGGGCGGAGTGCTTTTCCTGAAGGCGCGGCATGGCGAAGCCTCGCCAGCCCGTCTCTTCGCCCAGGGCAATCAGTATGAAGTAGATCGGAAAGGTAATGAACAATGCCTCTGGCCAGCTTGTGAGCGTCTCGACGGTGGGCAAGGCTGCCCCCAGCAGCACAGCCAGCGCCGCCGCCGCGAAGTTCATCGCTACGATCAGGATGACCGCCGTCACGTACCAGCCCAGCCTACCCTGCCGGCGGGTGATAAAGCGCCACCAGGTTTTTAGCCCGGCTCGACCATCGACGAGCGGTACCATGATCAGGGCCGCGAGGATGGGGCCGAGGGGCAGCAAATCACCGCCAAAAGGGATCAGCCACCAGGACAAGGCATAGGCCAGGATGAAAAATGTCATCAATGGGTGTTGTTTAATGGAGGTAATAAGGCGATTCATTTTTGACTCCTTTAGAGTTCTACACTGCCGTTGTTTTAGCTTACGACCAGTATAGCCAAAGGAAGCCGGAAAAGGATGTGACAGGTGTCACTACCGAGGATCACAATGGCGGTGGGAGGGTCACAGCGAAGTCATCTTTCTGGCCGCACGTTTGATGAATACCAAATTGCCTCTTGACATGTGACTAAAAGGTCACCAATAAGTGACTGTCACCGCCAATAATGTCTATTTATTCAGCCAGCACCGCCCGTACTTCGGGTAAATCGAGAAACGACGCTCGGAAGTCCGGCGGTGTGTGCTGACGGATATACCCCACGATTTCGCGAGCCTGTTGGTGCAACGCGGTGGCCTGAGCCGGGTCGGGTTCAAGCCCGCTGAGGGCGAACAGGATAGGCCACAACCAACGTCGTGCTCCCATCTCCTCAGCAGCGGCGCGAGCTTCGAGCCAGCAGTCGCCGGCGGCATCGGGTTGGTTTTGACCCAACAACGCCTGGCCGCGCCGGTAGAGGGTCGGGAGGCGATAGAGCCGGATCGCATGGTGATCTAAGGTCGTCAGATAGGCTGCCGTCACGTCGAGGGCCTGGGCGTAATCTTCTTGCTGAACGGCTAACTCGGCCTCGACTACCGGCAAATATAAGGCCCAAACCGGATGCGCCGCTCGTAGGGGATCCAGGCGAGCCTGGTCAACCAGGGCTTGCGCCTCGGTCAGTTGACCTTGCCGGAGGTGAAGCTGGGCCAACACGGCCAGAATGTGGACCCGAAACATGGGAAATTGCGCATCCGCTTCAAGGGCGAGGCGGGCCAGCGCCAGACCGCGCTCGATCAACCCCAAATCCCCGTAGACCAGGGCCAACTGCGCTCTTGAATACGTTAGGGGGAAGGGATAGCCGCCCTGTTCCCCCAGCCGAATGATGTCCTCTAACACCAGCAGCGCCTGGTCCGGCTGACCGCGTTCCCAATAGACATATCCGGTGAAAGCTCGGCTTTGCCACTGTCCCCAAACATTGTTGATCGCTTGACTGATCTGATACGCTTCCGCCGAGAGGGCCAACGCCGGCTCGTACTGCCCCATATAGACGTGGATGCCCATCAACTTTGATAGCGCATCGACTTCCATCGAGCGATTACCCAGCGTTCGCCATCGTTGGGCCGCTTCCGTCGCCAATTCCAGGCAATGTTGGAAATTCAGAGTGTCGGTATAAATCAGCGCCAAATCGCCCAGAATGAAGGCAATCTGTTCAGGCAGATCGAGTTGATGAGCCAGGGCCAAAGCGCGTTCCCCGGCGTCGATGCATTCTTGAAATCGACCCCCACTGAACATGTAAACTTGCATCATCCGCCAGAGGATTTTGGTCTCAATCACCTGGTCATCAATGGTCTGAGCCAACGCTAACGCTTGTAACAACAGGCTTTCGGCCCGCTTTGATTGAAACAAGGGCGAGCCGCCGACCGCCAGGATAGTGACCTGCGCCATTAATGCGGCCAGTTCGACGGTGGGGGCGTTATGCTGTTTGGCGATTTGTCCCAATTCCTCATAGATCGCCAGCGCCTGACCGAACTGCTCATTCAGTTCCAAAGCTCGCCCCAGCCGGGTGTAGAGATGCTGATAAGCCGATGGCGCTAGCGCGGGTACTGCCGCCGAGTCTAGCAGTTGGCGGGCCGTTTGATAGTGGTCGGCGGCTTCGTTGGCCGCCGACAGCGCAAAAGCGGCATCACCGGCGGCGACGCTGTATTGAAAGGCTGCTTCGACGGCTCCGGCGGCCAGAGCGTGGTAGGCCAACCGAGCGGGTGCTGCCCCGGCCAACACCGTCATGGCCCGGCGGTGAAGAACGCGCTTACGGGCCGTGCCGGTTTCCTCATAAAGCACGGTCCGCAACAGGTCATGGGCCACCAAGTAGGTGGGGATCATCGCCTCGCGCTCCAACAGCAGGCGTCGGCCTATCAAGTCTTCCAGCGCCTCCAAACCGTCCATTTCAGCCACCGCCGATACCGCACACAACTGCTCGAAGGTGGCTTCCTGCCCCAATATAGCAGCGCTGGTGAGCAGCGCCTTGGCTGTTGGGGTCAACCGAGCCAGGCGATCCAAAATGGCCTGCCGGACCGAGGTCGGAATGATGCGTAGAAATGGAAAACGCCCCGTGGTCTCACCGGCTAAGGTGCGCCACATCAACCCCTTTGTGCCATCATCGGTTTGCCCCGGCACCAACACGTTTTGCTCCAGCAGGGCTTTAATCGTCTCGGCGATGAAAAAGGGATGCCCGCCCGTTTCGGTATGGAGCGCCTCGGCAAAGGCATCGAGCTTAAGCGGGACCGGGCGGGTGTCGTCCGCAGCAGCAGTCGATTGTGACGCTTGGGAGAGCCGCGCTTGTAAGGCGGTTATCAGGGCCAGCGTGTTTTCACGGGTGAGATAATGAAGGTCGAGCCGGGTAATGGCGACGCCGGATTTGAGGCGGGTGAGCCAGTTTCGTAAATCAGATGGGCTGGTCAAAGCTCCGCTGCGGGCGCTGAGCAGGAGCATCATCGGGGTTCGCGTCTCATTCCAGCGCGACAGAGCAAATTGCAGCGCATCCAGCGAGGCGATGTCGGCCCACTGGGCATCATCGAGAAAGATGAGCAGCGGGGCGCGCCGGGCCAAGGCCTGTCCCAAGCGGGTGATGGCTTCAAACAGCCGGGTTTGGGCGGTGGCCTCATCTGGCTGCGGCTCGGCTAAATCGGGGTAGCGATCGCGGAGTTCGGGCAGCAAGCGGCTCAACTCGGCCAGCCAAATATCGGACAGCAGGTCGTCGGGGGCGTTTTCGCGGGATAGGCGAGCCCGGAGACATTGAATGAGCGGTTGGTAGGGCAGTCGCCCCCCGGCCTCGAAGGCGCGGCCCGGCAAAATGTCGGCCCCTTGGGCCTTAGCCCAGGTCAGAAACTCGGTCGCCAGCCGGGTTTTGCCAATGCCGGCTTCACCGGTCAACAGCGCCACTTGCGTCTCCCCCCGGCCGGCCCGTTCAAAAATAGCTTGCAAATGATGAAACTCGTTGGTGCGGCCCACAAAGGCTAAATCGGCGGGGGCGCGGGCGGGGGTGGGGGCGTCTGGCAGCCGCTGCGGCGCGGCGTTGGCCCGGATTCGGGCCGCCAGGGCTTCGATTTCCGGTGAGGGGACGGCTCCAAATTCATCAGCCAGCATGGTTTGATAGTCGGCATAGGTTTGCAGGGCGGCGGCTCGATTATGGTCGGCGAAATAAAGCTGCATCAGGCGTGAGGCCGCCGCCTCACTAAAAGGGTCGTGGTTTTGCCAACGGGTGGCCGTTTCGATGCCGTTGGCCAGATCGCCCCGCTCAAAATAGCCCTGGGACAGCGCCTCAAACAAGCGGCTGACCCGGCCATGCCAGAACTCCCGCTGCAAGGTCACCCAGTCGTCGAAGGTGGGTGTATCGGGTAGGGTGAAGCCCTCCAGAAAATCACCGCGATAGCGATCCACCGCCGTTTGGAGCTGGGCGATCACTTGATCGCCGGCTGGCGGGTTGGATTGTCGCTCCAGCGTATTCAGCGCCTGTTGCAGCCGATGGAGGTCGAAATCAAGGTCGAGGGCGGGGTTGAACCCCAGCGCCTGACGCTCGACGATCAAATAAGGGTCCTCGAAGCGGTCCAGCACCGCCCGTAGATGAACCAGGCTGGTGCGCAGCATCGCGCGCCCCCGGTCGGCCTCGCTTTCGGGCCAAAAGAGGGCCGTCAACTTTTCACGCGGCTGCTGCCCGGCTTCCGTCGCCAAATAGATCAGCAGAGCCAGGGCTTTCCGCGTCCGAAAGGTGAGCGGCTGATCATCGTAATAAATCTCCGGTGGACCGAAAAATGATAATCTTAGGCGGTTCATTGTTGAACTTGTCCTGTTGTCCACGCTTTTGTCAACGTTCTTTCCACGTTGGGTGACTACAATGGTGATTAAATATCGGTTACAGCGTTGCCGCTTCATTATATAGGATGGCAACGACGATGTCAGATACTTATCGTGTACATTCGTACGTAGGACAAGTATCCAACTATTAACCCTTGTTGCTTCCATATCTCAGAGGAAGTAAGGCGTAAGGCGTACGAAGTAAGGTTTTTATCCCCTTAATCCCTACTCCCTACCCCCTACCCCTCGTTGGGGCAACGCACATCATTATTAATTGAAAAGGAGCGTAATCATGACCGCAGATAATAAAGCCATAGCTATGCGTTGGCAGGATATGTTTCGCAGTTCACAGGAAGATTTATCGAAGTTGGATGAATTCCTCGCCGCTGATTTTGTATCGCACAGCGCGCCGCCCGGCCTGGACCCCGGGATCGAGGGGGTTAAACAGATGATCAGCATCTTCCAGAACGCCTTTCCTGACATGGAGGGTGCGGTTGAAGATGTGGTCGCCGAAGGGGATAAGGTGGTGGTTCGCTTTTCCGGGACCGGCACGCATCAGGGGGAATTCTTTGGCATCCCGCCAACCGGCAAGCCGGTTAAGTCAACGGGGATCAACATCTTCCGCATCGAGGCTGGCAAAATTGTCGAGTATTGGAACAACGCCGACGACCTGGGGATGTTGCAGCAACTGGGTGTCATTCCATCATAACGCTATTTTTAGAGGCGTGAGACAGCCCCTAAGGGACGACACCGAGAATGAAAATTTACAGGAGCGACAAAGCTGGCTTTGTCATCCACATTGGGGTCAAAGTAAACTTTGACGCTCCGGATCGCTATTTTTAGAGGCGTGAGGCAGTCCCTAAGGGACGACACCGAGAATGAAAATATCGTAGGACAAACTTAAGTTTGTCCTACACAGCTTATTTTACAGGAGATACCAATTATGACCGTAACCGGTAAACCTGCAATAACCGGACTATATCATGTCGGCTTACACGCCAAAGACCCAAGCCAAATGGCGGCGTTCTATCGCGACATAATCGGGATGCAAATTGTCAGCAACGTCGACGACCCGATGGCTCGGATGGTTTTTTTGAGCAGCCGGCCCAGTGAAGAAGCCCACGAGCTCGTTTTCACCTCGAACCCCGAGCTGGCCCACATCGCCTTCAAGGTTGAGACGCTGGCCGACCTGCGGGCGTTCTATCAGCATATCGTCGAGAAGGGCCTGCCGATCGAGGCGGCATTTAACCACGGGGCGTCGCTCGCGTTTTATTTTCGTGATCTCGAAAGCAATCTGATCGAGATCTACTGGCCCACCGATTTAGCCTCTAAACAGCCCGACAGTTATCCCCTTGATCTGACCCTACCGGAAACAGCCATAAGGGAAAGCATGGCGGAACTCGCAGCCCACCAGCCAGATGGCAGACCCCATATAACACCCTAAGTTACTACACCCTGACTGTTCGAGATCTAAACAGTTTACGAACGCTTTTTGAGACAGGTTGCGAACAGTCATACCCTATACTTTGCTAACGAACCAAGGCAATTCGACACAGATTTGACGAACAACCCGGTTCTCATGTCATCGTAACAGGGTTGCAAGGTTGCAGGGTTGCAAAAATAAGTAATTTTCATAACTAACTTGTGAGTTTGAGACCAGGATGAATAGACAGGATTTACAGGATTTCCAAGATTTCCAAGATTAAAATAAGTAAAAATCATATTAATCCTGTTAATTCTGTCTAAACTAATGTAACAACTTAGAGTTGAAAACTACTTATATACATGTGACGTGCGACCTTGCAACCTTGCAACGTGTTACTTTTTAATTCAATCAATAAAGGAGAAATATAATGTCAGCAGAAAATAAAGCCGTTGCTCAAAAATTATATGATGTGATCAACAGCAATGCGTTAGATAGCCTGGACGCGCTTATCGCCGTCAACGTGAATGACCACAACCCCAGCCCCGGCGTAGCCCCCGGTCTGGCCGGTACCAAACAGACCTTGAGCATGTATCACGCCGTCTTTTCCGATCTGCGGGTAACGGCGGAGGATATGATTGCCGATGGCGATAAGGTCGTAGTTCGCCTGACGATGACCGGTACCCATACCGGCGAGTTTATGGGCCTGCCGCCAACCGGCAAACCGGTGACGATGAGCGGGATTGAAATGTTTCGCCTGGCCGGCGGCCAGATCGCGGAGCGCTGGGCCGAGTTTGATATGATGAGCTTGATGCAGCAGCTTGGGGTGATGGGGTAATCAACCTATTTAAGTTCATCCAGCACAAACAGGGCTTACGCAAAAATCAGGTGACAGTCACTTATCACGTGACTGTCACCTTTAGACGATCGTGATCGAACCTCTTGGCGCGCTAGACCCTACGATCACGATCGTGATCGAACCTCTTGGCGCGCCAGACCCTATGATCACGATCGTGATCGAACCTCTTGGCGCGTCAGACCTTACGATCACGATCGTGATCGGACCTCTTGGCGCGTCAGACCCTACGATCACGATCGTGATCGGACCTCTTGGCGCGTCAGACCCTACGATCACGATCGTGATCGAACCTCTTGGCGCGTTAGACCTTACGATCACGATCGTGATCGTATACCTTGCTGCGCTAGACCCTACGATCACGATCGTGATCGAACCTCTTGGCGCGTCAGACCCTACGATCACGATCGTGATTGGACCTCTTGGCGCGTCAGACCCTATGATCGCGATCATGATCGAACCTTTCTGCACGCCGCCACATACGGTTACGCATGTAATCGTGTCCTTCTGAACATTCCCCCTCTGTTCGGCTGCCCGGCCTTTCGACACCGAAGGCGGATCATTTGCTATAAAGACCGTGATGAATGTAACAAACAACGCCAACACTTTGGAGTTTTAGAAATTGATCGGGTAACGTATCGGAGCAACAAAGCTTGCTTTGTTATTCCCCGATTAATTCATTGATTTACAATGCGTTGGCGTTGAAATTCATGAGATTATGGCCGATTCCCTCTTGACATGTGACCAAAAAGTCACGTATAATATCCTCATGGAAGATAAAACTGTCTTTCGCGCCCTGGCCGACCCCACCCGTCGGCGGCTACTCGACCTACTCTTCGAGCGTGACGGCCGCACGCTCACCGAACTGGAGTCGGGGCTGCCGATGACGCGCTTCGGGGTGATGAAGCACCTGCGCCTGCTGGAAGAGGCCGGACTGATCACCACGCGCAAGGTGGGCCGCGAGAAATTACATTACCTAAATCCGGTCCCGATCCAGCTTATCTCTGATCGCTGGATCAACAAGTACTCGGCCGTGCGGGCTAGCGCCCTGGCCGATCTTAAAATTGCACTCGAAGGAGAAAATAATATGGCTACCGATGTAAAGCCCAAGCTGGTTTATCAGATCATTATCAAGTCGCCGCAGGAGCGGGTGTGGGAGGCGATCACCACGCCGGAGTTCACCGCCCGCTACTACTATGGCAGTACGCTCAAGACCGACCTCACCGTCGGCTCGCCCTTCACCTACTACATGCCGAACGGCTCGCCGATTGTGGAGGGTGAGGTGATCGCGTCCGAGCCGCCCAACAGGCTGGTACACACCTACCACTCGCTCTGGCCGCCGATGAACGAAGACGCGCCTACGACAGTAACGTGGGAGTTGGAATCGATGTCCGAGGGTGTGACAAAGGTCACTGTGGTCCACGAGGCGTTTCAGGCCGAGACGCCGACCTACAAGGGCCTGCAGAGCGGCGGCTGGACGTGGATCCTCAGCAACATGAAGACGCTGCTGGAGACCGGCGAGTCGCTGCCTCAGGGGTAGTAAGGATCTGTTTTAAGGGATGGGGTCAAAGTTTACTTTGACGCTCCAGACCGTTATTTTCAAAGGAGTGCGACAGAACCTCGGTACAGCAACGATAATGAAAATTCCGTAGGACAAACTTAAGTTTGTCCTACATCTCTTATTTTCAAAGGAGATCGCAATGAACTGGAACAAATGGATTCGGCAGACCCACCGCTGGCTGTCGATGGTCTTTACGGTGCTGGTCATCGTTAATATCGTCATCAATGTTGCCCCCGTGCAACAGGAAACGCTTACGCTCTGGGTGGGCCTGTTAACACTGCTCCCGCTCTTCTTACTGCTGTTTACCGGTTTGTACTTGTTCATACTGCCGTACCGCAGTCGGCGACGCGCCGACTGAGCATTTTTCTTCAGCTAAACAATCCAAAACCCGGACGTCGAGGGTTGAAAAGTGTATACCGCAGATTTTCGATGGAAAGGGATTAAATGATTAAAGGAGATTGCTATGAGCCTCAAGAAGGATTCGCAAAGATCCGCCAAGAGCACCATCGTGAATGACAAGGAGTCCGAAGGATTCACGGCCGAGGAACGAGCCGCGATGAAGGAGCGCAGTAAAGAGCTGAAGGCGGAAGCCCGCGCGAAAAAGAAAAAGGCCGACGGAGAAAGCGACGTACTGGCGAAGATCGCCGAGATGCCGGAACCGGATCGCGTCATGGCCGAGCGGCTTCACGCGATCATCAAAGCCAACGCGCCGGCCCTCTCGCCGAAAACCTGGTATGGAATGCCCGCGTATGCCCAGGACGGCAAGGTCGTCTGCTTCTTCCAAAGCGCGCAGAAGTTCAACACCCGGTACGCGACCCTCGGCTTCAGCGACACGGCGACCCTCGACGATGGCGACATGTGGCCGGTCGCCTTCGCGCTAAAGGCGTTGACGGCTGCCGAAGAGGCCAGGATCATTGAACTTGTGAAGAAAGCGGCGAGTTGAGGCTTGATCTTGCCACGGGCCTTCGCCCTGGGCCGGATCGCCGGTCGGGACGAGGCGTTCTTGCGTGACGAGAACGCGCACCATCTTATGGCTCAACAGAATTTCGTGGGGTTGACGCCATAAAACGTAAAACGTGATGCGTAAAAAGGAGTTACGTTTTACGTTTTTCGTTTTACAATCTGGTCAACCCCCTGAGTTCCAAAGTAGCCCGTCTTGTTTGTTAACTGCCTATCCCGATACCCCGTTTTTCCATATACATAGACAACGCTTGAGCATCGAGATTATGGCTGCCTTTCAGCGCTAAGTAGACGCCTTTTTGGTCTTCACGGGTGCGATGCTGCCCCAGTTTCTCTTTGGCCTGAATTTCATCAATGTCGATTTTGAAGCCCACCACGCCTGGGCTTAAGCGCAGCTTAAACTCCTCAGGCAGCAGCTCGTCATTAACTAAAAGTTCCGGCTCATATTTTGACATCAGCTCATCTATTGATGCCAAAGTTTCCGATTTATCCAGGAGTGTCACCCGACCATAGCAATGCACTGATACATAATTCCAAGTTGGAACGGCGGGTTTACGGTCATACCATGTCGGCGAAATATAACTATGGGGACCACTAAAAATGACGAGAACCCGTTCATTTTTTAAATTTTCCCAGTGTTTGTTTGCCCTGGCAAAGTGACCATACAAAACGCCCTGGCCATTTTCCCCAACTTTAAATATCAGCGGCAAATGCGTTGCCTCTAATCTCGATGAAACCAGAAGTCCAAAGCCATTATTGGCGATGAAGTCTGATATGGCATCACCACTGGTCATTTCCATATTTTTCGGTATGTACATTAGCTTCCTTTCTTGAATCGCAGTTAACGCCTTTTAGAGGAACGACAAAGCTTGCTTTGTCATTCACTGTAGGGTCAAAGTAAACTTTGACGCTCCAAAATTGGTATTTACAGAAGGGGAATCGTTACAGTTGCGCCTTTAAATCTTCGGCGGCGCGGCGAGTCATGCCCGGTACGGCGGCCAGTTCTTCAATCGTCGCGGCCCGAATCCCGTCTAACGAGCCGAACTGCCGGAGCAGGGCTTTGCGCCGTTTGGGGCCGATGCCGTCCACATCATCGAGGGTGGAGCGGATAGCGCCTTTGCCCCGGAGATTGCGGTGGTAGGTGACGCCAAAGCGGTGGGCCTCGTCGCGCACGCGCTGGACCAGAAACAGTCCCTGGGATTTGGGCGGCAAGATCACCGGCTCGGATTGGCCGGGCAGAAAAATCTCTTCCTCGCGCTTGGCCAGGCCGACAATCGGCACGGCGTCGCGCAGTTCAAATTCATCGAGGACTTCCAGAGCAGCGTTGAGCTGGCCTTTGCCGCCATCGATGATAATCAGATCCGGCAATAAGGCCCAACTGTTGTCGCTGTCGGCCTTGATTTGGTTGGGATCGGTGTAGCCGCCGTCCTGGAAGCGTTTGAAGCGGCGGCGCAGCATCTCCTGCATGCTGGCAAAATCGTCCTGGCCGACCACCGATTTGATTTTGAAGCGGCGATAGTCGCTTTTGCGCGGGATGCCTTTGGCAAAGACCACCATCGAACCGACGGTGTTGGTGCCTTGCAGGGTGCTGATATCGTAACACTCGATCCGCAGCGGCGGTTCGGGCAGGTCGAGCGCCTGTTGTAGTTCGGCCAAGGCGTCGCTCTGTTTGGTCTCATCGACGGCCCATTGGGCCTGAAGATGATTGAGGGTCTCGACAGCGTTTTGGGTGGCCATATCGAGCAGTTCCCTCTGCTTCCCTCGACGCGGCACTTTCAAGACGACATCAGCTCCGCGTTTGCTCTTGAGCCAGTCGCGGATGATCATCAACTCATCGACGTCCTGCGGTAGCAAAATTTTGGGAGGAATGGTGGTAGCCTGGTCATAGAACTGCTTGAGGAAGGACGTCATGATTTCGTCTTGATTCTCGTCGGCGCTGCCTTCCAGCACAAAGTAATCGCGCCCAACCAGTTTGCCGTTGCGAATGAAAAAAACCTGGACACAGGCGTCGCCTTCGGCCTGGGCAAAGGCGATGACGTCCTCATCGATGGTGCTGGCGTTGATCACCTTTTGCTTTTCAACAATCTGGTCGATGGCCTTGATTTGATCGCGAATTTGGGCGGCTCGCTCGAAATCCAAATTTTCGGCGGCCTGGTCCATCTGGCGGCGCAGGTCGGCCACCACTGGTTCGGTGTTGCCGTTGAGAAAGTCGCAGAGTTGATCGATGATGGCCCGGTATTCGGCCTGGTTGACCACCCCAATGCACGGCGCGGCGCAGCGCCCGATGTGATAGTAAAGACAAGCCCGGCTGTCGTTGCCGTCGATGGTGCGGGTGCAGGTTAGGTAAGGAAACATCTTGCGCACCAGATCGAGCGTTTGGTAGGCGGCCCAGGCAGCGGTGTAAGGGCCAAAATAGCGAGCGCCGTCGTTTTGCAGGCGGCGGGTGGTGGTTACGCGCGGGAAGGGATCTTGCCAGTGAACTTTAATGTACGGGTAGCGCTTATCGTCCTTGAGGCGCACGTTGAAGCGCGGCTGGTTCTTTTTGATCAGCGTGTTTTCCAGCAGCAGTGCTTCGAGTTCGCTCTCGGCGACGATGAACTCGATATCGGCAATCTCCTCCACCAGGCGGCGCGTCTTGGCGTTGAGTTGGGCCGATTGATGGAAATACGATCGCACCCGGCTTTTCAGGTTGACGGCCTTGCCCACGTAAATTACTTTGCCGTGGGCATTTTTATGGAGATAAACGCCCGGTTTGGACGGTAATGTTTTTAGAATTTGCTCTATTTTGGGGGACGGCATAGTGTCGATATTTTACCACAGGTTGGGGTCTGGCAAAAAGCAAGGTTATAATTCAAAGTGCGTTTCTATTTGGGGGCAAGTTTGAAGCGCTGAATACGCTGAGAAAAATGAAGGCGCTGACTGGTTATCTGGTGACGACAGTCGCCCGATTTAGCCCCGGTCGGGGCGGGAAGCTGCCCTTCGATACGGCTTCACCCACTCCGCAGGCAGCGGCCTACTATCTGTATCGGTGATTGTGCTTTCGATAATTTGTCTATATTTTGTAGATAAAACATTGACATGTCGAGGTGTTTGTACTAAGATAATAAAATCAGGCTAAGGCTAAGAAATAAGCAGCTATCGGTTGAATCGTTCCGGCAGCGAGTTAAAAATGTATTTGGGTAGAGCAGAAAGATTATTCCATGAGTTCATCGGGTAACGGACAACACGCAACGTTTAACCTCAAAGCTGTGGTACAAGAAACCGGCTTAAAGCCTGATACGCTCCGCGCCTGGGAGAGACGGTACGGCTTGCCCCAACCTGAACGCACGGAGGGGGGGCATCGGCTCTATTCGCAGCGAGACATCGAAATTCTGAAGTGGTTGGTGGCTCGTCAGGATGAAGGCATGAGTATCAGCCGGGCGATTAATTTGTGGAACCAACTTGAAGATGAGGGCAAGGACCCGCTGCTGATCGATGCTTTGGGCGATTCATCGCCAACTATTCTGCCGCCGGTATTTACCGGCGGCGAAAAGACCCGAGAAGTTTGTACAGGTTGGGTTGATGCTTGTCTAGATTTTGACGAACAACGCGCCGAACGCATTCTGAACCAGGCGTTTGCCATATTTTCGCAAGAGGTGGTCTGTTTTGAAATTTTGCAAAGAGGTTTGACCGAAATCGGCGACGGCTGGCATAAAGGTAAGATAACCGTCCAGCAGGAGCATTTTGCTTCGGGGTTGGCCCGGCGACGATTGGAAGGGTTAGTCGCGGCGACTCCGCCCCCCAACCGGGCTGGACGATTTATTGTGGCGTGCGCGCCGGGTGAAGAGCATACCTTTAATCCCTTGTTAATTAGCTTTCTACTACGACGGCACGGCTGGGAAGCCCTGTATCTGGGCGCGGATGTCCCGGCCAACACTATGGCCTTAACCGTGGCCCAAACCAAACCGCAGTTGGTGATTCTAACCGCGCAGCAGCTAGCCACCGCCGCCAACCTTAGAGACATGGCGCTGCTGCTGCGGCAGACTCATGTTAACGTGGCTTATGGCGGCCTCATATTTAATTTGTGGCCGGCTATTCGCCGCCGGATGCCCGCTCATTTCTTGGGGGAACGGCTGGACGCCGCTCTGCCAAGTATCGAAAAAAATATGAGCCTGTTGAGCGCCATACCTCAAGACGAGCCCCTGCCTGAAATCTGGCAGCAGGCGCTCGACCATTTTCAAGAGCAACGGATCAAGATCGAAAATTATGTTTGGGACGTGCTCAAAGCTGGGGATATAGAGTACGATCACGTGGCTCATGCCAATACCATCCTGGGACGCAATGTTCGCGCCGCGTTAATTTTGGGTAATATCGAATTTATCGGTAACTCCTTTTCTTGGGTCAAAGGGTTATTTCTGATCGATGAATTCAGCCTGCCGCAGTTAATTCGTTACTTCAAGGCTTATTACCAAGCTGCTCAATATCACTTGGATGAAAAAGGTAAGCCCGTCGTTGAATGGTTAGGCAAGCTGATTGAGTCGGCTTGAGTCACACTCGAGAATTAATATATGAGTGACGCCGTTCAAAAGGTGACAGTCACTTGGGTGTGATAAATCGACCTGTTGGGGCTAAACGGACGTTCATTTTCAGCAAAAAGTGACTGTCACCTTGTTCGTTACACCCAACTGTGTAAGTCCTATAATATTAAGTTTGAAACTTTTTTTGAACTTCTACGTAAGGAATAAGTAAAATAGTGCGTCTTTAGTATTAGACTAAGTGCGGTTGATATACCTCTACGACAGAAAGTACTAACACGCTAATTAACAGGAGTGCCTCGGCCCGGTCATCGCTGAGCGAATTCGCCACTCTTACAACCAGAGGCAAACCGAACCACTGATCTAACAGAGATATTTTATAGACAAACGAGGGGGTAACTCGTGCGCTACCGGCCCATTTTATATATAACCAGTATTATTATGGCTATCGCTTTTTTTATGGGGGCGCTCGTTTTTGGGTATGCTGAAACGGTTAACTCGGTATCTAACCCGCTTTCAACTTTACCTGCCCAGTCAGATACTCAAACCGACTACCAACCGGCCCAGCCGTTGATGCAAAGCGCTCAAGTGGCCCCTACAATTTGGCTTAACACCGACACCAGCCGGTCGGAAATTGCTGCCGAAGTCGCAGCAGCAAATGAACCCCCTGATTACCAACTCATGGAGGCCGACCCGATCCTGTCTGACCAAACTTGCTCAAGCGACGATTTATTTCCGGCACTGCCAAAGGGTGACTACTTTTCCACTAGTAATCCAGTCCAGCCCTGGGAATTCGTAACCCGTTTACTGACATTGCCTATCGACCAAAAATATTATATTCCCATCATTTCACCGTTGAAAAATGTTGACCAGTATTCGCTGGTTGATGACTCTATGGATAACGATGGCCGTACGGTCAGGCCGGTGCTCGGCTGTAACGAACAGGCTATGGCCATTCCGGCTTCGGTTATAACGGCGCTTAACCCGCTCTCCATCCTGCTTGATTACATCTCGCTGCGATGACCAAAGCGTTATGGTGGATAAGGCGGGACCTCCGTCTGGCCGATAACCAGACATTGACCACCGCCTTATCCCAAGCTGATCAGGTCTATCCTGTTTTCATTCTAGACCCCCAGCTTTTGGAGTCGGCCTATGTCGGGCAAAAGCGATTGGCCTTTTTATTTGAGGGCCTGGCTAGCTTATCGGCAGAGTTGGCGGTGAAAGATAGCTATTTGACAATTCGTCACGGTAATACAAAAGGCGAACTGGAGCGGTTGTTATCGGAAACGGGAGCCGATGCGATTTATGCTCAAGAAGACGTTTCGCCTTATGCTCGCCAGCGCGATACCCGCATAGCCGAAAGTTTACCGCTGCGGCTGGTCCCTGGCCTGACGGTTCATCCCCCAACAGCCGTTCTTAAAGCCGATGGCGATCCCTATACCGTCTTTACCCCTTACAGCCGAACCTGGAAAAAACAATCGCTGCCTCAACCGGAAGATTTACTGCCCGTTCCTCAGCAAATTCCAACCCCTCTGGGGTTGAGCAGCCTGCCGATCCCCTCTGATCCGTCGCTGCCGGACACGGTTCCGTTTCCGGCTTCCGAAGCGGAAGCACAAAAACGGCTGCTGATGTTTACCGGGCAGCTTCAGGCGCAGCTTTTCTTAGTTTCTAAAACGTCCAACAAGTCACAAAAACCGATTTACGATTATGCCGAAGCGCGGGATCGGCCTGATTTAGAGGGAACATCCCGCCTGTCGCCCTATTTGCGCTTTGGGATGCTGTCGGCGCGCCAGGTCGCTGTGGCCGCACTCGAGGCAGCGGACAAGGCGGCCAATCAACACTCGGCCAACAGCGCCGCTGTCTGGCTGAATGAACTCATCTGGCGAGAATTTTACATGGCTATTCTCTATCACTTCCCTCAGGTGAGGAGCTACAGCTTTCGGGAGAAGTATGATCGTCTGCCCTGGCTGAATGATGAGGCGAATTTTTTGGCCTGGGGCCGGGGCCAAACCGGCTATCCCATCGTCGATGCCGCGATGCGTCAATTGGTGGAGAGCGGCTGGATGCACAATCGGGCGCGAATGATTGTGGCCTCCTTTGTGGTTAAGCACCTGCTGATTGACTGGCGTTGGGGTGAACGGTTTTTTATGGCGCATTTGGTCGATGGCGATCCGGCGGCGAACAATGGCGGCTGGCAGTGGACAGCCGGCACCGGCACCGATGCCGTACCCTATTTTAGGGTGTTCAATCCCATTTTGCAAGGGCAAAAATTTGATCCCCAGGGTGAGTATGTTCGCCGGTGGGTGCCGGAGTTGGCGCAAGTGCCGGCCAAATTTATCCACGCGCCCTGGCAAATGCCAACCCAGCTTCAGCAAAAAGTGAATTGTCTCATCGGCCGGGATTACCCTAACCCGATTGTTGATCATAAAGCGGCTCGACAGCGGGCTCTTGAGGCTTATGATCAAGTCAAATGACCCTGTCAGGGCTATCTTTTTGACCGGGTAGGCCCTAATTCCTCTAAAATAGCCTCGATATCTTATTGTCCTATCCATTTTAGTCATGGTATAATTGAACATTGCTAAGTGTCCGTATTTTATGTCTAATTTTTGACCAAGTAGGACTGTCAAACGTGTTTATCGACTTCCTCGGTAGTCCGGCTATCACTTTCGCCTATTACCTATTTACATTCTTTGGAATCCTGGCTGCCTTAGTCATTGCTTGGGGACATTGGCAGCGCAGCGATTCCTTCAATGGCTACCGGTTGACCATTGTTTTCGCCAGCCTGATCATTTTGCGGGTCGTGTTCTTTTTGCTGGCGGCGATTGGGAGTAACTCTTCCGAAATTGCCAATATCTGGCTGCCTCCGTTTGAGCGCGTGGTAGCGGTTTCTAGCCTGGGTTTTTTAATATGGGGCTTTACCCCCTACTTTCGAGAAAAGGGGTTTGGGTTCTTCGGCACCACGCTGCTGGCCACCAATACCGTGCTAGCGTTTATCGCCTATTTTGTCATTATCACTGTCTGGGATGGGCCTGATTTCAACCAGAGCGGTGCTGAGATTTTCTTTGTGGCCTGGCAGGTATTGTTAGTTATGTTCGGGGTCGCAAACTGCGCTATGAAGCTAGACGACGAACGCGCCTTTGCCCTGTTTAGTTTCGTGACCATTTTTTTCGGATACCTGCTGCATATCTTCTTCGCTACCAGTTACAGCCAGCCTCACAACCCGATCTGGGTCCGCATTGCCGAGATGATCGCTTATCCGCTTTTCGCAGTGGCGATTTACCAGGGCGCGATCCAGTCACTTAGCACCCGCAGCCGGGAATTACAAAATCTAAGCGAAATCTCAATCGATCAGATCAAAGGGCTGATTAGCTTGTTTGAGGCGACCAAAAAAATCACCTCGTCGTTGGAATTATCGGATGTTTTGGATGGGGCGGCTCAAAGTGTAGCCCAAGCCTTGGAAGCCGACCAAGCCGCTATTGCGTTGCCTGAGAACGACAAAGATATGACCCAACTGCGCTTGGTGGCCATTTACAATCCCAGCCGGCAAGGGCGCGGCGAGTCGGTGACGTTTCCCCTTAATGATCAGCAGATTATCAAACATGCCTTGAAACGAAAATACCAGGTCAGGAGCGAAGAGTATCGAGATAACAGCCAGATTCGGATTCTCTTTACTTTGATGGGGGCGCATGATGTGGGACCGTTGATTATTCAGCCGCTGCTGGAAAAAGAAGAACCGATTGGTGTTCTGATTTTAGGCAATGCTATCTCAAAGCGTGTGTTCACCGATACCGAAGCGGAACTTTGCAAAACAATTGCCGATCAAATTTCGATGGCGATTAACCATGCCAGAGAATATGCTTCGATTTCGACTAAAGCCCAATCCCTTTCTTGGACACTCCGCAATCAGGAGTTAGACTCAGGCAAGCGATTGGCGGCAATGGAAACTGAACTGCGCCGGAGTCGAGATGAAGTTGCCTTGTTTGCTCAGCGCCTCCAGCACTATGAAACCGAGCAGCAGAGCCAAGAGGAAAATCTGAAGCAGGCCCGTGAACGAATCGTTGTTCTTCAAAAAGCGGTGGACCGGGCTAAGGCCGAGGTTGAGAAAGCCAAGCAAAAAGAACATGCGCTTGAGTCGCTAACCTCTGAAGCCGAGACATACCGGCAAAGAGTAACCGGTCTGGAAGGGGAAATTGGCAAATTATCAGCCACTATCGAGCAACTTGAGCAAGACGCCTCGGAAACTGAACGCTTAAATGAGGCGCTGGCGGCCAGTAACTCGCGCGCCCGTAAGCTAGCCCGGGCACTCAAACAGTCCCGGCTGCACGCGCAGCAAGCTTCGCCGGTGCCGGCGGCTTTATCCAGTGCGGAAGCCAGTACCCAACTTGAAGATTTAAGCTGTGGGGTGATCATCAGCGATGCCCAACAGAAGATCTTCCGGGTCAATGCGGCCACAAGTCAAATGCTCGAAAAATCGAGCCGGCAGTTGGTCGGCAGTGATTTACAGAAAGTCATTGCCGATGAGCGCTGGTCAAAAGCGCTGGCCCAACTTCACGCGGGACACGACATGGTGACTACGACTCTGCAAGTAGGCAGCAGTGTGCTGCGGGCTACCATTAGCCCGATGGCCTCCTCTGATGGCAGAGAAAAAGAAGGGCTGCTGACCATTTTATACGACATTACCGCCGAAGCCGAAAGCCAAAAGGCCCGCGATGAATTTATCGCCTCGCTTTCGCAAGAACTGCGCACGCCCATGACTTCGATTACCGGTTACACCGATCTGTTAGTAGGGGAGTCGGTGGGGACTTTGGGCGAGATGCAGCGTAAGTTTCTGCAGCGCATCAAGGCCAACATTGAGCGAATGACGGTTATGCTGAACGACCTCATTGGCGTCACCGCGATCGATGCCGGCCAGTTGGAACTACGGCCTTCTCCGGTTGATATGGCTGAAATTATTGAAGATACGCTTATCGGAGCGCGGGCTCAATTAGAAGAAAATGAAATCTCAGTAGAGATGGAGATTCCTGAGGACCTGCCGCCGGTGGAGGCTGATCCCGACTCGGTTCGACAAATTATGAACAACTTATTGGGAAATGCCATTAAATCGACGCCGGCCGGCGGCTCGATTGGTATTACCACTAGTATTTATGAAGAAAATGGCACTTTACCTACAGCCGCCGAGACGCCACCCTATCTGATGATTTCAATCAAAGACTCAGGTGGGGGTATTGCCGATAAGGACATTGAGCGCGTTTTTGAACGGTTTTATCGGGCTGATCGCCCTCTCATAGAGGGATTAGGTGAAACCGGCGTCGGTTTATCGATTGTGAAATCATTGGTAGAAGCGCATGGTGGGCGAGTGTGGGTTGATACCGAAATAGGCGAAGGGTCTACTTTTCACTTCTTGCTGCCCATTAGCGAACATTATAATGACAATCCCTGGCTAGAAATTGACATCCCTCCCCTCGATCTCTCCCAACCCTAATTGTTAGTAGTACCAAAAAAATGTATTTACTCAGCAGACAAGGTGACTGGCACTTAATCGCTGTAATTGTAGCGTTATATTCTACCCAATGGTCTCGATTTGAGCCAAAGTGCCAGTCACCTGAGTAGTACCAAAAAATTAATAAAGTGAGAGATAGTTAATGTCAAACGGAAGTGAAACATCCTCTACGATGCAGCGCTTGCTCATTGGAGCCGCCACGTTAATTGTAATTATTCTGACGGTTGCTGCCGCTATTTTTTTGGCGATCCCTCGCTCAGAAACCTCTACTGTGTCCCCGACGACACCCACCACGCTAGTTCAGCTTCCACCTTCGGCTACCGTCACCCTGACGCCGCCGACCTTGATCGATACAGCGACACCATCGGCTACCTCGGAGCAGCCTGTAACTCCGGCTGCCGAACAGACGGATACCCCAACCGCTATACCACCAACCTCAACGGATACGCCGGCGCCGCCATCCCCTACTCCAGCGGTGAATACTCCCACGCGGTCGATTATTGTGGTTACGGCTACACCCGTCCCGGCTACGTTCACGCCTGATCCGTGCGCCCCACCACAAGGTTGGGTTGAATATGTCGTTCGGCCTGGTGATACGCTCAGTTCACTGGCGCAAAAAGTCAACATTGGACCGACTGATTTACAACAAATCAACTGTCTGGCTTCGTCGGTGTTGAAACAGGGGCAAACGATCAACCTGCCTTTCATCCCGCCCGAAGCGACCGTGACCAACACCACCACGCCGCTGCCATCGCCAACCAGTACCCGTCCAAGCACCCCTACCCCGATTGCGCCGATCATCGATGAAGTCGATGCCAGAGATGTAGCTACTAATGATCCGGCTGTTCGACAAATTGTGGTAATCGCGCTAGGCAGAAACTTCAGACCCCGAGAAGCCGGGTTCAAAGCGGAACTGACCGGGCCAACGTTGATTAGGCTGGATGTTGATCTCTCCTCGTCTAACACCAGTGTCAGAGCCACCAAACTGGTATCTGAGAGTCTGGTAACCGGTCTTGAGCCAGGTACGTATGATTTGATTATCACCAATCCTGATGGTCGCAGCGACATAGCCAGCGGCGTCTATCCGGCCGGAACGCCAACCCCAACACCCTCTCCACCTGAAATTTTTAGCTTTAGTCCCAGTTCCGGCCCTTTTGATGAGGACATTCCGTTAACCATTACCGGCGAGAATTTTATTCCTCAAGACATTAAAGTTCAATTACAGCGTGTCAATGGAGGCGAGACATTTGATCTTGAGGTTGAGAGTGCGACCAGTTCAAGCGTAAGAGCCATTATCGAAGCTAATACGTTGACCCCAGATAATTACTTTGTGATCGTGATCAATCGTGACAGTGGAACTGACATAGCAGATAATAAGTATATTGCTACCAATTAAGTAGTTTTCATCTCTAAGTTGTTATATTTTTTTCGACAAGATTAGCAGGATTTACACGATTGTTGTCCTTTTATATTGTTAATCTGGCCGAAGGTTCTGTCTCATAGCTTTATTCGGAAACTTGCCAGGTTTGGCTTGAGTAGGAACAAAAAGAGGCCGGTGTCTTAAACACCGGCCTCTTTTTTTGAAGTCAATTATGGTAGACCGTAGCGCCTGTGCTATATGGCTTCGCCTCTTCAAGATGAGGCGAGCTTTGATGATTATTTAACTTTAAAGTTTTTTCCCAAGAGAGGGAAGTAGCTAAGTTGAGGTAGATTGCTGGCCTGGATCAGGTCCGTACTATGGGTGGCCGTAACTTTCAGCAGATCATTCTCCGGATCTCTCCCGTTGACCGTGACGGTGTTGACCAGTGGATCCGGATCGGAGTCGGTGATGACGTGACTGGCTCGATAAATCCAGGCTTCGCCACTGTCAAGTTTATTGTTTTGGTTAACATCCCCTCGGACCAAAATAGGCATACCGGCGACATCATCATTAATCGAGATAATCGAAATGGGAGCGCCGTCGCCTGGCGTAATGGTTGTTAGCAGCGATAAATCCATATTAAGGTTAAGCGCTGCCAACTGGCTCATACTAACGAAGTTCAGAACAGTGATAGTGTAAACGGCGGTTTGGTCGAGCTGGGCCGAAGCCGGGCCATCTTTGGCAACGAATAAGACAGGGTTAAAATTATGTAAGTCGGTTTGATGGGTAGCGGTAGCGGTAATGGATTTACCCTTGGTATCGTAGCCCAAAACCGTGCCGGTGTTAATGAGCGGATTGGGTGTATTGGGTTTAATGGTGTAAGCGGCAGCGTAGAGCCAACTTTCGCCATACTCCAATAGGTCGTCACCGTCATCACCGCTGATGCGGGTGGCCGGGCCGGCAAAGTTGTCGCTAACGGTAACATTGTGAATCGGCGTTCGATCGCTGATGGTCGCGTGGCTAACGGTAAAGGTGAAGACCACGGTATCCCCCACATTGGCAGTGGCCGGTCCGCTTTTAATCAGGCTTAGAACTGGCTCGAAACCGAAAATGTCAGTTACATGGCTATCGTTAGCTGTGACCATAGTGCTTAAATAAGTAGCTGTGACAAAAGCCGTGTTAGTGATCGAGCCGGGTGAGGTCAAAGGGATGTTGTAGCTGGCTGAATAGAGCCAACTTTCAGATTGATCGAGGATTGCGTCACCGTTGCCGTTGCTGACCAAATTAATCGGCGAAACGATGTTATCTGAAATTACAACATTATCGAGCGGCGTGTTACCGGCATTACTAACGGTAAACGTAAAAACGATGGTGCTTCCAACTTGGGCGGCGGCAGGACCACTTTTATCAATATTTATAGCCGGTGCTGGCAAAAATACGGTACTGGTCACCGTATCTATGACCGGTGTATAAACTTGAGTTCCCGTAACCGAGGCTGTATTCGTGATGATAGTGCCATCTGGAGTTTGACTCCGTACCTTGACTCGATAGGTGACTGTAACCGCAGTTCCTGCGGCAACGGTAAGATCATCCGCAATAACCGGCGGCGAACCGGTTATGCCGCCGGCCGAAGGGGGAGTGATCGAGACACTGCCGGATACAAATTGAGTATTGGCTGGCCGCGGATCATAGATGGCTACGCCGGTGGCCTCATCGGGGCCGCTGTTAAATATGACAATAGTGTAACTTAAAACGTCACCTGGCATAACCGGTTCCGGCGCAGCGGTTTTGGTTACAGAAAGCGCCGGCCCACTGACGGTCAATATATTGGCGCCGGTAGCGGTAAAACCGCAGGTATCAGTGACTGTTAAAGTTACGAGATAGTTGCCAGGGAGAAGATAGACGTGATTAGGTGATTGACCGGTTGCCGTAGTTCCATCCCCAAAATCCCAGGACCAACTAACCAAGGGGCTACCGTTGGTCGTGGTGGCATCGATAAAAGAGATGGTTTCGCCCACAGAAGGATTGATGGGAGTGTGAGTAAAATCTACAGTTATGGTCGGTGAAATGAGCTGCGTAGTGATGGGCGACCCCAGAGCACTGGTCGCACCTTCGGTACTATTGGCAACCCGATAGGCTTGATTGGTCAGGCTCTGTTGACAGCTGGTCACTACAAAGCTGACAGTTGCGCTGGTATCAGGTCCAAGTTCAGGGATCGCCCAATAGACATTATTCCCGATTAAATTTCCTCCAGTTTGGTAATTGGCCCCGGTAGGCAGTGTATCAGTAACGACTACATTTGAGGCCGTAAAGCCCCCGGTATTGGAAATGGAAATGGTGTACATTACCGGACCGCCTTGAACGGCGGGAAAACTGGCTTGTTTGGTCAGCGTCAATACGGGGGTGCTAACCACATGGGTCACAATATTTGTCGTAGTGAAGATCTGGTCACTTTTAATGATCGCTTGGTTAGACAGCACTGTGCCAGGTTGAAGCAGGGGCGAGGTAGCCAGGGAGATAGTAATTACTACAGTTTGGCTGGTGGGATCGAGTTGAGCGAGGTTGGCATTGATAACCCTATTGTTGGCGGTAATGCTGCCCTCGCTAATTTCGTAGGATAGAATACTGGTAGAGATAGGCACCGTGTCAGTTAGCGTAATGTTCTTGACAGGCAATTCTCCTTGGTTGATCAAGGTAATGGTATAAGTAACTGGTTGTCCGGGCAGTATTGGCGCGCCTGAAGCTGGCGTAGCGGATTTGAGGGCTGAAAGGTTGACGATCTTTTTGAAGGTATCATTGAGGGCTTCGCCGGCGTCTTCTTCGGTAAGACCGGTGGAGGCGCAGATACTAAATGTTAACTGCGTCGTTTGACCTGAAGTCAAGGTAGGGATATTGGCTACAAGCCAAGCTACATCATTAGCGCCATCGTTAATGGTGTTTGAGGGCGATGACATTTCGTTAATGATTTGAGTATCGGTGCTGGGAAACGAGTTTCCTTTCACGCCATAGCCTCTGAGTGATCCCTCAACCAACGATAACCCCATTGCATATCCACCTACGCCATCGACGTTATAATCGGTCAAGTAGACCAAATTGCGATCGGGATCAAAAAAACCTAAATCCCCAATTTGGGTTAAGGCCACATCAATATCGACCATATAAAGCAGCTTGCCACCGGTCAAATTAACACCGCCCGTGTTTTGAACGTCTAACTCCATAATGACGCAGTTGTTGGCAGATGTCGCTAAGGTTCGCTGTACAATTTGATAGGGTAATGTCTGGCTGGCATAAACGACTCGGGTGTCTTCTGTATAGTTAGGAATGGATGACGCGGTATTTAAAGTAATGGGCGTAGTGGGCAGAAAGTCGCCTTGAACTCCAACATCAACGGCCGGGGAAGTGGTACTGTGTTGGTCAAATACTACCGCAATGGTGGTTGCGGTTGGATCGAGCCCGTCTTGGTCGATTTGGTTTTGACCATCATCATTAAGAAATCGATCGCTAATATGGCCGTTAGCAAAAACACGCATCTCATGAGTAGTGTTGCTGGTGTGAGCGATCGAGGTTGTGCCGGTGATAATCTGGGTTACAGGCCGGGGATTTGGGGCGGCCAGAGTGGCTGACACACTGCCGGCAAAAAGGATAAAGACACCGGTTAAAGCCAAAGTCCCGCTAGCCAACGCGGCTAGAATTTGGACCCAGGCAGGAGGATCTCTGTGTAAAATGGCCAGGGAGGTGTTTCTGGAAATTAATCGAGCCAGGAAAGGGATATCGCCCGGCGGTAACGGTTCGCTGGTTCGCGTTGGCCTTAACATGTTTTCCTTTTGAGGTAGGTTAGGTTAGTTTAATCTCTCTACAGCGTCAACTTCAACCGGATTAGGGCCGCCCGGATGGGTAAAACGAATGAAACGATAGGCATATCCCGATGGAGCCCACGGCCCGATGTCAATGGCGACGCCGGTGGTATTGGACAGATACAAATCGCCCAATGGGATTGGTTCATCATCTTGTTCGCCGTCGTTGGCATAGCTGTCAACATTGCTGCCCGAAACCCCACCCGGATTCCCATCCCAATTAAATACGGTGTACCAGGTGCTGCCATCGGTGGAGACGGCGACAGTCATGAAATCAAGTTGAATACCCACACCGGGCGGATTTTCTTTTTCGTAAAGAACAAAATCGTAACTTGGGCCGTTAATAATGCCCGTTCCTGCCCCAAAATCAAAGGTAATAGAACCGTTGCTGTTAGCCCCAATTTCGGCGATATTGCCGTCCGGCGAGCCTTCCGCACCAATACAATTTGTGACCGGGTTGGTACAGACGACATTGACCGGTGTGGTGGCAATAGTATTGGGTTGAACTGTAACTACGTTGCTGTTCGGCGATAGGTGGCCGCCGCCATCTCCAGCTCTGACGAAATAGCTATAAGTTGTACCGTTAATTAACCCTTCATCCAGATAGCTGGTTGAGGTTATAGAGGTAATCAGGTTGTTATCTCGGTAAACCCGATAACCGATCACATCCGCTTCCGGGTTGGCGCTCCAGCCCAAGCTAACTTGGCTGTCTCCGGGTGCGGCGGCTAAATTAAGCGGCGCGGCAGGTGGGGTATCGATGATATTGACGGTCACGCTGGCTGTGCCGCAAGCCGGAGTTGGTGTGGTAACGTCACAGGCCTGGTACTCAAACGTGTCAACTCCGGATAGGCCGGGACCGGGCGTGTAGAGAATTTGCCCTCCCGCAATCGGCACAGCCGAACCCAAAGTGGGAGATACCACCACACTAACCGAGTTGGGATCCATTGGACCTTCGGGATCGGTATCATTGGCTAGTACCGTAATAGTTATAGGGGTGTCTTGAGTGGTGGTAATAACATCATCCTTAACATCCGGGGGATCATTGACCGGGAGAACGGTTACCACCACGGTGGCGGTATCAGACAGAAAACCGTCGGTAATGGTGTAGGTGAACGTGTCATCACCGTTAAAGTTATCGTTAGGCGTGTATCTCACGCCTGGCTGTTCGATGACGGCCGTACCATTGGCCGGTTGGCTGATGTTTAGGACAGTTAACGATCCAATCGGTGTATCCGGGTCCATATCATTATCTCGGACTCCGATAAATTGCGAACCTCCTTCAACCATCGTGATTGCGTCATCGACGGCCACTGGGGGATCATTGACGCCTCGGACCGTAACCGTAACTACCGCTGAGTCAGTTGAAATACCGTCGCTTAAGGTGTAGGTGAAGACATCAAAACCTTCAAAATTGAGGGGCGGGGTGTAGGCCACCGTATTATTGGGATTGATCGAAACCGTGCCAAAGTTGATCGGCGAGGTAACTGACACGACGCTTAGGGGGCTGTTATCGACGTTAATATCGTTGGCTAAGACATTGATATCAGTCACCGTATCTTCGTCCATAACCGGAAAAGGATCGTCGATCGCAATGGGTGCATCATAAACCGGCGTCACGGTAATCGTGACGGTCGCATTACTGCAATTGCCGTCATTGTCACACACCCGATAGACAAAGCTGTCATTACCATTGTAATTGGCATTGGGGATATAGGTAATCGCCCCGGTATTAGGATCAATCAAGAGTGAGCCGTTCGCCGGGCCGCTCACTTGTTTTACCGACCCAGGGATAAGGCTACCATCTGGATCAGAGTCGTTCGCCAGTACATCAATGGTAATTGACTCGTCCTCACGGACTACAGCGGTATCATTGCCAGTCCTGGGTGAATCACCACCATCGCCGCCATCATCACGCGTTGAGGTGGGCGGCGGGGAGGTAGGTGGTGGCGAGGTCGGCAGTGGCGAGGTCGGTAATGGCGAAGTGGGCGGCGGCGAAGTCGGCAGCGGTGAAGGCAGGGGCGCTGAAGTAGCAACGGGTGTGGGAAAAGGTGCAGTTGGCAGGGGAGGCGAAGTAGCCACAGGGGTGGGTAACAAGGTTGGCTGGGTAGTTGGTAGTAAGGTAATAGGGGTGGGGTTGTTAGACGATGTAGCCAGAACGGTGGGAGTGGGGGTGGGTAGTGGAGTTGGAAGGGCAATGGTTGGTTGAGGTTGTAGGGTAGGTTGGGGTAGAGCGGCTATAATGCTGCCAGCCAATTCCACCTGCGGCGAGGCCAGTAAATCGATTTCATCTTTGAGGGCGTCAGCCGCAATTTTAGCGTCCAAAGGAGCTAACGAAATACGAGGACCCTGGCTGTAGTCAGCCTTTTGACTCGACCGCATCGTATCGCGAATAAAACCCCGTTCCACAAAATAGCGCAGCGCACTTTCCGATGAACACAGAATACATACAAAACTCAGCGCCAGAAAAAGAAGGGCAAAAAGTGCCTTGCGCCAATTTTCGTTTTTATTCTCTTTGGCTTTATTCCCTGGCGGAACTGGCTCTTCAATCACGATAGGTTTCAGTGGGCGGTTTTAAGTTACTTTTTAGCATTATATCATACTTATAATAGGGAGTCCCTATTATTGTGAATAGGATACGCTTAAAACGTAAACTTAAACTGATTTATTATGAGTTTCTAACTCTATTTTAATGCCATGCTTAGGTAGTATTGTATAGTAGCAAGAAAATTAAGCGTAGTGATCGGTTAAGGTTAATCAGTTTGATGGGGAGAAAGTTCCCCGTTTTGGAGCGCGAGGAAAGTTGCCTAGTTAGTTGAAGTAATTTCCGATTCGTCAAAATCTTCGGAGTTAGGGTCGATAACGGGTAGGGCAAAACTAAATGTACTGCCCCGGTTAATTTCGCTTTGCATCCACATTTCCCCGTTATGAGCCTCGACAATGGCCTTGCTGGTATATAACCCCAGGCCGGCGCCGCTAACTTCATAGGTGCTTTCGTCGTGGATAGCTCTAAAAAAGCGGGTATATAAAAAGCGTTGATCTTCGGACGCAATGCCAACCCCTGTATCTTTTATATGGACTTGAGCTTGGCCATTTTTACGGGTGACCAACACTTCCACATCCCCACCGGGTAAGGTGTAATCATGCGCATTTTTAATCAGATTGTGGAGTACGCGCGTCAGACGGTTGTGGTCACCAGCTACCCACACCGGCTCATCCGGCAGATGGGTTTTTAACTTTAGATCACGTTCCTCTAGTTTGAAAGACCATTTTTGAATCTCTTCATTGATTAAGGCCAGCAGATCTAACGGCTCTCGATCAACGCCCAACTCTCCGGCATCTATTTGCGACAAGTCCAGCATTGCTTGGATAAGGTTGTCCAGGTCGGTCAATTCTTTATCCATTGTATTGACGATAGATACCTGGCGTTCCCCAAACTGGTCTTCAGGTGGTTTCATATCCAGCATCATTTTTAATAAGCTGTTGTAGCCTTTGATAGCCGTTAAGGGCGTCTTGAGTTCATGCGAGATGCTGGTGATAAATTCATCTTTTAACTTTTCCGACTCAACCTCGCGGGTGATATCGCGGAGAACGACTACGTGCCCTAACTGTTTGTATTCCGGTGTAAGTACCTGGGCAAACGAAGGGCTCAGAACTTGATGACCGATCTCGATCCGATCAATATTCTGGAATTTAAGTTCGATCAAACTCTTCACCAGCAAAGATATATGAGTAATATTATCTAATTGCTTGATGGTTTTATTGCCGGCTTTAAGTATGACGCGACCAGTATCCGTCATTTTTTTTGAAATTTTTTCGGCTGCCGGATTGGTTATCATATTTTCACTATTGAGGTCTTGAACGATGACCCCATCGGCAATACTGTCCAGAATGGCGTTGAGTTTGCTGGCTTCTTCTTCTTGTATCTTTAATAGATGACGCAACTCAGCGGTCATCGCGTCAAATGTTCCGGCTAGCACCCCTACTTCATCATCGCCTTTAACCCCGGTTTGTTGTTCAAGATTACCGGCGGCAATCGAGCGAGCAGTACGGGCCAATTGCAAAATGGGCTGGCTGATGAAGCGTGAAATAGCGTACCCTACCCCAAACACCAGTAACCCGGCCACAGTAAATATGGCGATCAGTACGTATCGACTTCGTCCGGTGGTTTCGGTAATAAAGTTAGTGGCCAGCGCCACGGCAAAAACACCGTAAGTCCGCCCTCGTAGAATATACGGCGCGTAGGCTAATCGATAATTTCTGTCGCGGATGGTTACGTTGGTACTGTCAAGGGGTTGGCCGTCTGAAACTTCTACTTCGTCAAGTAAAGTGACACTCTCACTGGTATCTATCACTTGTTGGTATCGTTCCGGCGTAAATACGCGGAAAACCTCTTGATTTTCGGCCTCAGATAACCCAAAGGTTGAAGCAATGACATGCCCCGTGTCATCAAACAAAACTAGCTGGGCCAGGGCCAAACCTTGCAAGATTTGAATTTCTTTGTCCAAGTAGGTTCCCACTAAAGCGGCCCCGATCACTCCATCGGCGTTGACTACCGGGCCAATAGTATAGACAATCAATTTGCCGGTGGCCGGGTCCAGGGCCAGTTGAGCTTCTTTTTGCCCGTCCGGATTGTCTAAAATCTGCCGAATTATCGGCCAATGGCCGTAATCCAGACTCTTGTCAGCAGTGGTAGCGACATAGCCGTCCTGATCCCGTTGAAAACGGATCATTTCGTGACTCTGCGTATCGACAATGACAATACTATCGATGCCTTTTGAATTGGCAATAATGGGGAAAATTAACGACTCAAGCCCTTTATCATCTCGTTCAACAATGGCTTCGGGAACTCCAATGGTATTGACAACCACCCGTTCAATTTCAAGCCGAATACGTTCTCGGTTGACAACTTCATCGCTTACCACTCGCCCCGCTTCCAATAGTTGATTTTTGAGTCGATCTTCGAAGGAGTTTGCAACCAACTGGGTAACAATAAAAATCCCCATCGCTGCTAAGATAACCGTTAGCACGGCGTAAGGGATAATAATTTTTTTACTGATACTTGATGTAAAGTAGTGGACTACTGCCCGCAACCACCCAAACATGCGCTTCACAATCCAGACGGTGGGATATTCAACTGGTAAATAAACATCTTAAAAAATTAGCCGATTGGTGTTAACTTTCTAGTTGCTAAATTATCATAGGACAGGGCTACGTCGCTTTTTAGGCTCTATGGTATAATATCCGGAACTTCAGTAACACGAGAAAAAAGCCGAATTATGTACAGTTTAGATGATACCATAGCTGCTATTGCCACGTCAATAGGCCAAAGTGGTGTAGGAATTGTTAAAATAAGCGGTCCGGAAGCCACCCCTATCGCCTATAAACTATTTCGATCGGCTAAAGGCATGCGTAAATTTCAGCCCTATCGGCTTCATTTTGGTCACATTATCGATCCTCACCAAGATGTTGTTTTAGATGAAGCCCTGGTCGTTTATATGCCTCAGCCCCACAGTTATACCCGGCAAGACGTGATCGAGATCCAAGCTCACGGCAGCACGGTGGCCCTGCGGCGGATCTTGCAAGCGGTCTTGAGCCTGGGCGCTCGATTGGCCGAACCGGGCGAACTCACTTTGCGCGCCTTTCTCAACGGGCGGCTGGATTTGGCCCAAGCCGAAGCTGTGCTCGATATCATCGAAGCCAAAACCGAGGCCGCTCTCCGCGTGGCCACTGACCAGCTCGACGGCCATTTATCCCGGCAGGTCGCTGCCGTCCGCCAGCGGCTGCTCGACACGCTGGCTTTTTTGGAAGCCAGTATCGACTTTGTGGAAGATGAGATTCCCCTCCAAGATGTAGTCGGTCCATTACAAACAACTGGTGTTGAATTAGAAAAATTGTTAAAAACCGCCGATCAGGGTTTGATCTACCGCCAGGGCGTGAAAGCTGCCATCGTCGGTCAGCCGAACGTTGGCAAAAGCAGCTTACTCAACGCCCTCCTGCGCGGCGACCGGGCCATCGTTACCGATATTCCCGGCACAACGCGTGATACCTTGGAAGAAACGGCCAACATTGGCGGCATCCCCCTTGTTTTGGTTGATACGGCCGGAATTCGAGCGGAAACGGCTGATGAAGTTGAACGAATTGGCGTGGCGCGCAGTCGCGCAGCATTAGAACGTGCCGACTTGGCTTTGATGGTGGTCGATGGCAGTCGAGACTTAGATGATAAAGATTGGGCTATCGCCGGGTTGGCTCAGAGTAAAGCCGCTATTTTAATCGTCAACAAAAGTGATCTGGCGGCAAATATTCCTCCCTCTCCTAATTTTTTACCGGATGTACCCCGGGTTCACCTCTCCGCCTTAACACAGCAGGGGATTGATCGACTAGAAACAGAGATCGTGAACTTAGTTACGGCTGGCCAAGTTACTCTCGCTGATGAACCGATGGTCAGCAATCCGCGCCATAAAGCGCTGTTGCAGCAGGCTTTGACTCACACTCTCGCCGCCATCGAAGGACAGCAGGCCGGCCTTACACCTGACCTGGTATCAATCGACGTCCGCGAAGCGGTTGAAGCCTTGGGCCAAATTACCGGTGAAACCGTGACCGAAGATTTACTCGATACGATTTTTAGCAAATTTTGTATTGGTAAATAGCGCTATAATCTGGCCAGGCTACTTAGGGCCAAGCGCACTTTTTCTTCAGTGCTTTCTTCTTTGGCTTCCGGTGGCAGTTGTTGCAGCGCCGCCTGCGCTTCGACCACACTGTAACCCAGCGTGGTCAAGGCGGCAATGACTTCGCCATCACTATCGCTGAAAGAGGCGGCGCCTGTCACAAACACATCTTCCAAGCCCACTTTATCTCTTAATTGAAAGACAATCTGCTTGGCTTTTTTAGGCCCAATGCCGGGTACTCGGGCAAACAAAGCCACTTCTTCTCTGGCCACTGCCTGCCGCAGCGTCTCTGCCGGCAGATGCGATAAGATGGCCAGCGCCACCTTCGGTCCAATGCCCTGTACTTTAAGCAGCAGTCGAAACAGTTCCAACTCTTCCTTGTTCGGAAAGCCAAACAACGTTAGTTCTTGCTCACGCACGTGGAGGTGAGTGATTAGCTGTGTTCGGATGCCGACCCGCAAGTTGTCGAGCAGGGTCGTTGGAGCCAGCACCACATAACCTACGCCGCCAACCTCCAGTAGAATGCTCTCTTCCGTTTTATCGATAACCTCGCCGTGCAGCGAACCAATCATATAAAATTATTCCAACAGTCGTAATCGGGCCGAGTGCAAATGACAGATAGCAATAGCCAGAGCGTCAGCGGCATCGTCAGGCCGGGGAATATCATCCAGCGAGAGTAACAGCTTGACCATTTGCTGCATTTGCTTTTTGTCAGCGCCGCCGTGGCCGGTAATGGCTTGTTTAACTTCAAGTGGTTTATATTCGGTAATGGGCAGGTCTGCATTAGCCAGAGCCAACATCGCCACCCCACGACCATGACCTACAGCCAAGGCAGTCTTGGCGTTTTTGCTAAAAAATAGTTCTTCGATAGCCGCGGCCGATGGCTGCCATTGCTCAATAATTTTAGTTAATTCCTCATAAATTATTTGCAGCCGTTTCGATAAAGGGGTACCGGCGGCAGTGATAATAGTCCCCACTGCCACCATTTTTAATTCGTTGCCGCTGCTTTCGATTATACCCCAGCCGGTTATGGCCGTACCAGGGTCAACGCCAATAACCCGCACGCCTAGGCCGCTTCGAGTTCTGCGAGCGCTTCATCGCTAATGGCCAGGCCGGAGTAAACGTTTTGGACATCATCCAACTCTTCTAACCCCTCGATAATGCCCATCACTTGGACCGTTTCCTTCGGCCCTAACTCGATCTCATTCTTAGGAATTTGCGACAGTTGGGCATCCGCAATTTTTAGGCCGGCAGTGCTTAAAGCCGTGCTGACGGCGTGTAAATCCGTAGCCGCGGTGTAGATTTCGAAGGTGTCGTCGCTAATTTCCACGTCTTCGGCTCCGGCATCAACGGCTAGCATGAAAACTTCGTCAGGGTCCTGCTTGGTCCGGTCGATGATGATGTAGCCTTTGGTGTCAAACATCCAACTGACCGCGCCGGCTTCGGCCAGGTTGCCGCCATGCCGGTTCATAATTTTGCGGATGTCAGCCAGCGTCCGGTTACGGTTGTCGGTTAGACATTCAATTAAAATGGGAATGCCATGCGGCGCGTAAGCTTCGTAGGTCAACTCATCGACGTCGCCCCCCCCCAATTCGCCGGTTCCTTTCTTAATCGCCCGCTCGATGTTATCTTTGGGCATGTTTGCCGCTTTGGCCTTATCGATGGCCATGCGCAGAGCCGGGTTGGAGTCAGGATCGCCGCTGCCATTACGCGCCGCCAGCAGAAGATCCCGCGCTATCCGCGTAAAAATTTTGCCGCGCTTGGCGTCCTCGGCCCCTTTCTTACGTTTAATTGTGCTCCACTTACTATGACCGGACATAATCACACCTCTTTAGCTATGGGGTAATAGGTTACGGATGATTAGTTACGGGCTCAACCGCCACCCATCATCAAACTCAGTCGATGACCCTTCGCTCGCTTTGAGTTTGACCATTCGCGCCAAAGCACGAGTAGCCCGTTCTCTTATGAGCCAACGGTATTCTTCTGAATTTAGAGTGATATTATATCATCAAGCGTGAAATCTGACTAGAGAATAGTGTGGGGAAAAAGTTTTGAACCTTAATGAGTATAATTTATTTGGACAAAGATAACCGACGAAATTTAGTTTTATGGTATAATATTTGTTAGCTTGCCAAATTCCAAAGACGTGTCTATATCAAATTCACTATTGGAGTGCTATGAATTATGACAGTTTATAACAGGGGAACACAGGAACGTTGTCCTTGTTGTCTCACCGTCATAAAATTCGATTTTGCTAACCACGACCTTAACTTGAAATTTGATAAAGACAAAGAACTTATACTCGTATTTGCTCGGTGTCCTCAATGTGACCACGTGATCATCACGGTGGAAGTTGGAAAATTCGTATCTCAAGACACCAGTAGACAATTTGTCGCAGAAAGTGAAATTGAGGGGGTGTTTTGTGTACTGTCTTACCTTATGACACAAGCTACTCGTGCAGCCGCTGATGGGCAGGCGTTATGAGACCTATTTAGGAGTAAGCGATGACTTATAACGTAATCTTAAGTAAAAAAGACAACAGCTTTATCGCTCGTGTAAAGGAATGGCCTGATGTAGTCGTAGAGAAGCCAACTCGTGAGGAAGCCGTCGAGCAGGTCAAGGCGCGGCTCGTTGAATATCTAACGCAGCAGGTGGAGATTATTCCAATTGATATTGATCTACCGGTTGATAATGGAAATCCCTGGCTTAAAAATTTTGGTCGTTTTGCCTCAGATCCCACCTTCGATGACTTGCAAGCGGAAATTGCAGCTTACCGGCAAGCTATCGACAAAGAATAGGTCTGGACACCTGGGATGATCTCATACGTATTGGATACTGACCACCTCAGTCTGGTTCAACGCGGTCATAAGCCAATCTTAAAATATTTGACATCAATTCCCTCTCAACACATTGGGATTACTATTGTTAGCGTTGAGGAAATGATGCGAGGACGGTTGGCCCAAGTTCGCCGAGCGTCAAACTCTCAGGATCGCGTTCAGGCCTATCATTGGTTGTGGGAAACTTTTGACTTTCTGCAAAAGTTCTCTGTCCTCAAATACAATGAACAAGCAGATATACTCTTCGAAAATTTTCGTACACAAAAAATTAAAGTCAGTACTCAAGATTTGAGAATTGCTGCGATTGCACTCAGCCAAGAGGCAGTACTCGTAACTCGTAATCGTAAGGATTTTGAACTCCTGCCATCGTTACGATTAGCAGACTGGTCTCAATCCGAAGTCTAAATCACCCTTCTACTGCCCCACCCTTCACATCCTGCTCAAACTCATCATAATCAGCCTCATCCCGATCATCACGCCACAACACCTCACGGGGGCGGCTGCCGTCGGCAGGGCCGATGACGCCCTCTTCTTCCAGTTGATCCATCAAACGAGACGCCCGTGGGTAACCGATACCCAACCGCCGCTGCAACAGGCTGGTCGAGGCCCGATTGCTGTCCATCACCAATTTAACCGCTTCTTGCAGCAAATCGTCCTTATCCGCATTGGCCACGATATCAGCCCAGGGCAGATCTTCATCGCTCACTTTCTCCACGGTCTCGTTGGGGGCAATGCCAATCGAAGCCCGCCAGAATTTGACCACATTGTTGATTTCAGCATCGGACACAAAGCAGCCTTGCAATCGCCGCAGTTTGGCCGAGTCTGAGGCCATATAGAGCATATCGCCTTTGCCGAGCAATCGTTCGGCGCCGGGTGTGTCCAGAATGACCCGCGAGTCGATCTGGCTGGTCACAGCAAAAGCGATCCGGGTGGGGAAGTTAGCCTTGATCAACCCGGTCACTACATCTACCGAGGGGCGCTGTGTGGCGATAACCAGATGAATGCCGGTTGCCCGGGCCATCTGCGCGATGCGGCAGATATGGCGCTCAACCTCGTCCGGGGCCATCATCATCAGGTCGGCCAGCTCGTCGATGACGATCACCAGGAACGGCAGCCGCTCGCCTTTGGCTCCCACTTTGCGATTATAACCGCTGATGCTGCGCGCGCCGGCCGCCGCAAATAACTTGTAGCGTCGTTCCATCTCGCGAGTAGCCCAGGCCAGCGCCCCCACGACTTGATCAAAATCGGTCACTACCGGCGCGATTAAGTGGGGAATGCCATTGTAGCTGGTCAATTCCACCATTTTGGGGTCGATCATCAAAAAGCGAAGCTGCTCGGGCGCGTGCGTAAACAGCAGTGTCGAGATCAAGGTGTTGATACAAACCGACTTGCCGGAACCGGTCGCCCCGGCAATGAGCAGGTGAGGCGTATCGACCAGGGAAGCTGAAACAGCCTGCCCCGAGACGCCCTTGCCCAACGCCACCAGTAGCGGTTTGGTGCTTTTTTGAAAATCGTCGCTTTCGATAACGCCTCGGAGCGAAACCATCGTCTTGTCAGTGTTAGGCACTTCGATGCCCACCAACGGCCGGCCGGGTACCGGCGCCTCGATTCGAATAGGGGAAGCCGATAGGGCCAGCGCTAAATCGTTACTAAGAGCCAGTACCTTGTTCACGCGAATTCGCTGCTGAATAGTGGCGCCATCGGGCAGTTTACGTTCAATGGTGCCCAGTTTCAGGCCAAACTGCGTAACGGTAGGACCAGAATTGATTTCGACCACTTCACCTGGAATCCCGAACCCGCCTAAAGTCTCCTCGATAATTTGGGCTTGATAGCGGGCGTTCGCTCCCTGGCCGGCATCCTTAACCGGCGGGGCTAACAGGCTGATTGGCGGCAAAGCACGCTGGGTATGAGGCAGGGTAGTGAGGGCCAACTCGGCGGTCATTTCCGGAGCAGGTGGTTTCGGGGGTTTGGCTTTAGGGGAAGCTGTTTTTGATGATTTTTTGGAGGGCGCTTCTGGCGATGGCTCAACAGCGTCTACCAGAGTATCCCTGTCTTGGTCTTCAAGACGCTGCTGCGCCCAACGGTTAATTAGCTCAGTCCACTGGGCCGCGTCGGCGAATGAAAAGCGGGCCATTACCCCTAGCGCTGCCAGCCCGATAATGAACAGTAAAATGATCGCTGCGCCGTCGCCTACCAGTTCTACGACAAAATTGCTAACGCCCCAGCCTACAAATCCGCCGCCGCTGCCTTCACGGGCTAATCGCACCGCATATTCGCCCGGTTCGACGGCCAGTAAATGCGTCAAAGCTAGCCCAACAATTAATAGCACTTCAATCGCAACGATGATATCGAAGGGCAGCGGTTTTGTCTCGTCTCGTAAGCGGCTAAAAGTGAGTAGCGCGCCTAATGCGCCTAACAGGCTCGCGGCTGGAATCGCGCCCCAGCCAAAAAGCTGCCGGAAAAAATCGGCCCACCAGCCGCTAACGGTACCCTCGGACAGAGACAGCAAGCTCAGCAGCGTAATAATTGAAATGAACAACGTCATCGCCCCGGCGATTTCTCGTTGATAAGGCCCCAGTCGAGCCAAAAACTGGTCGATGCTGAGGTTCGTTTGCGCTTTATTCTTACTAGCCGCCATGCCAACTCAAAACCTTTGTGGTATACTCCTACCTGAACATGGGCTGCAACCTTACATAATGTTGCAACTTTGAGTCTACTATTTTTTGGTGCTATGTCAAGTTAAGCGAAATTGGCAGAGGATAAACAACCGGATGGGGATAAGCGTGGTGCTACTTTTGGGCTTGGCGATATTTATAGGCTTAATTATGGGGGGGGCGCTTGTGGTCGGACTTTTTTTGATTATGTCCGGTAATGACCGGGATAGTGTCTCCAATGCCCGACAAGGCTGGCTTCAACGTCGCAGCGAAAAAGATGAATAAGGCTGGTGAATGAATAGAGAATAGAGAATGAAGAAATGAATTCTTAATTATTCTTAATGGTGAAACGACTTAAATCATGAAACGGAGGCGAGCCATATAGTCACCGAGGGCTTTTAGCTTCTGGGCGCTGGCTTCGTCGCCTCTGGCTCGAAATTGATCAACCGTGGCTTCCAATTCCGCGAAGAAGACGCCATCACAACTACTGACATTATGGCTAATAACTTTTTGTAGCTCGTCTTTATCTTTGGCGTTAATCAATTTTTTCAGCAGCGTTCGGGCTTGCTGATACGTCATCGTGCCAGAGGTGCTCATCGGTAGTATCCTTACTTATTTGATCTCAAACATATCGGAAGCGACAACGGTATCATTGACATAAAGCTCTAATTTATAAAGACCTTCTCCCCGGGTATGAAGGAACGTGTAAGAACTGGCCTCTTCACCCCACGCCCACTCTCCTTCTTCTCGAGCCAATTCAATCCCATTTTGATACCAAATAATCGTAAAGTCCAAGCCTTTACGCATTCCACTGAACGGAAAAACGGCATAAATCGTCTCGACCCCCTTAGCAAAGAGATCGTTTGAGTCAACCGGCTCCAGATCAGTGGTGATGTCGCTGGCAAATTCAATGGGACCAATCCGGGCGCCGGGTGGGGCCGGGATGCGTGGCCCTGTGTTGGCCAGGATAAATGCTCCCAGAGCCGGAGTAGGTGTGGCTGTGGCCGTCGGTGTTGGCGGGATGGGGGTTTCAGTTGGGATGGCCGTTGGCGCTTGAGTGACAGTGGTTGCGGTTGGCGTTAGAATGGTCATTTTAACTTCTGCCGCTTCCTCTACACTAGTTTCGGCTTTGGCTTCAACGAGGTCAGCGTTTGCGGTGTTACTTTCAATTGCAGCCTCTGCCTCGGCGCCCGTCGAAACCAGGGCAACCTCTGCGGCTTGGTTCGATTGCTCTTCGGCGACAGCCGATTCCGGCGGAGTAGCCGCACTTGGTGGAGCTAATTGTAGGGTAGCCAACCAGCCGCCGAGAAATAGAGCCGTCACAGCCGTCCACACGAAAATAGAAATACGAGCACGTTGGGCTCGATTGCTTTGTTCTTCTCGAACAATCGGAAAAATGGCGCTCTGCGCCTCTCGTTGAGAACGAACGGCGATTAATGCGGCAATACCGGTGGCTGCTAAACTCAGTCCGGCTAATATTAAAAGAATAGTCGGCAAAGATGCCATCATATTCATAATTACTCCATAATTTCAATCTGATCAGGCTGGTCCACAATTATTTCCGGGCTGTTCTGGTAAATTTTTATCGATCCGGTGACCCGTACAGTTTTGTCTTGAAAGTAGATATCAGGCGAAGCCGGAAACAAAGACCAAGCATCCGGGAAAATAACTACTTTGAAACTGTTTCGATAATCCTGATCAAAATTCAAAAAAATAACTTTATCCGAGTTATAACTATTAACAATCTGGCCTTCAACAGTTACTGTTTGACCAACAAAATTGGCGGCTTCTTGCCAAGAGACAATTTGTTCCGGCGACTCAACTACCGGAGGAGCAAAGGTGTCGGCGGTAGGTGTGTCGGTTGGAAGGGGGATTGCTGCTGCCGGTTGAGTAGCAACTATGAGCGGGTTCTGACAGTTACATTCGCCGACAACAGGCTGCCCCAGAGTTAAGGCTACTTCAATTTGCCAAGGATCGGTGATAATAATTTCAGGTGTACCCTGGTAATCCTGAATAATCCCTTCTACCCTAACTAATTTGCCGTAGAAAAGATTTTCAGGAGGAGCCGGAAATTTACTCCAATCATCGGCAAAGATAACAGCCGTAAATCCATTTTTGTAATCTTGGGCAAAGTTCAAAAAAATAACATTGCCCGCGTTATGTGTCCGTACTACCGTACCTTCAACAGTGATGGTTTCATTGATAAAGGCACTCGCGTCTTCAGCCGGAATCACATCATCGCGAGAGCCGGTCGGCCAAACAAGATTTTCTACCTCCTCTGACGGAACTCTGGGACGATCACTAATTGGGGGCGGTGGCGGGGTATAGGTGGGATAGGGCGTGTAGGTAGGGTAAGGGGTATAAGTTGGATCAGGGGTTGGGGGTTGAGATTGACAGGCTGCTGCAACGATTGTTAGAAATAGAAAGAAGCTGAGTGAAAATGAGGATCGCATCGAGATTTCTCCTGGAAGGTAGTTGGATAATATATGTAATTGTAATGTAAACTCGTAGTATACTAAGGTTAAATTCTAGAGTCAATCATTGATTGAGAATTTATTAGCCTTTACTAGGGTTCATCCGTCGGCTCTGTAGTGGGTTGGTCCGTGGATTGGGGCGGTGGTTCTACTGGCGAAACCGTAATTGTGACCGTAGCAGTATCGCAGTTGCCGTTTGTATCGCAAACACGATACTGAAGAATATCTGTGCCAGCAAACCCCGGGGTTGGAGTGTAAATGATATCACCAACTTCATTAATAAAAGCGCTCCCGTTGTTAGGCCCGCCTATAATCGTAATCGATGCCAGATTAAGGTTGCCATCCGGATCGCTGTCGTTGGCACTAACATTAATTGTCACCGGTTCATTTTCATTCGTAGTGGCTGTATCGTCATTGGCGATAGGTGGGCTGCCTGATGCCTGAGCCGTGGCCGTGGCCGCCACAGACGTGGCGGTCGCGTTAGCGGCGACGGTGGCGGTGGCCGCTTGAGCTGTAGCATTGGCTTCAGCCGTTGATATAGCTTGCGCCCGAGCCGTGGCTGTGGCATTAGCGGCAGCCGTAGTCGTGGCGTTTATGGTGGGCGTTGGGGTAGGTGTATTGGTTGGCTGGATCGTTCCAGTTGGGGTAGGTGTAGCCGTTCCGGGGATAGGAGTCGGCGGTGGCGTATTTGATGGGCTGGGAGCAGTTGTTGCAGGAAAAGATTGGGTCGGGGTCGGCTCCAGTGTCGCAGTTGGTGTTCGATTATCGGGCGAAGCTTCGTTCGCCGTGGTCGGGGTTGGGGTTAGGGTTGGCAAAGTGGGAATAGCGGGCGTGGCTGTCGAAACAAGACTAAAAGGCGTTGGGGTTGAATTTTCTACCGCAGGGGCGGTGGCCAAAGCTATAATCCCCGCACAATAGCATGGAATTGTCGCGCCGATAATCCCTAACAGTACAAAGTAAATATTTCGCTTACTTTTCGGTAAACTGTTGAGCCAATCAAAGATACCCATACGATTTAGAACAACTCCTTGAGCTTGCAGTTTATGATAAAATTAAGCGAATAAGTTGTCAAAACCCATCCGGAAAAACCAGGTGGTAATCACTGACTGTCACCTTTGGAATGGTGTAAATAAAGGCAAATTTATAAAATAAAAAAAGGCAACCCTATTAGGTTGCCTTACCTGAGCCCACGAGCGGATTTGAACCGCTGACCTACGCCTTACCAAGGCGTTGCTCTACCTACTGAGCTACGTGGGCAACAAGTCGGGGCGGACGGATTCGAACCGTCGACCTCTTGAACCCCATTCAAGCACGCTACCGGACTGCGCCACGCCCCGAAAAAATAGTTTTACAGTCGGGATGGGCGGATTCGAACCGCCGGCCTCTTCGTCCCGAACGAAGCGCGCTACCGGGCTGCGCTACATCCCGAAAGGTTTTTGGTAATGCACAGCAAAAAAGGAGTATAGCATTAGTTTTACCGGCTGTCAAGGTTTACCCATTTCCATAAACCGCCTTCATTTCATCATAAACGCGGCTAACTCCAGCTCTAATGCGTTTTTCAATAAGCGACTTTTCGCCGGGGCGATAGGTAAAGAAATCTATCATTTGGCTAATTACCACTGCTGCTTCAGCCTTGGTTCGTCCCGACTTGTACTGGCTTCGCACTTTTGAGCGCAAGGCTCGAATATATTCCGAAACCGGCTCACTATCATCAACATTACATAACGGTCCATGACCAGGCACCATCACTGCAAAATCTTGACGGCGCAGCCAACGCAGTTGGGCCAACCATTCCTCACTATTACATTGACCCAATGCCGGATGTTCATTAACTACCACCAAGTCTCCTGTAAAAAGAATGCGCTCATCTGGCAAAAATAAGCCGCTGGTAGCCGGCGTATGGCCGCCAAAATGGACAAAGTGGATTTCTCGACCGCCTTTATACATAATCAGACGACCTGTAAAAGCCAGTTCCGGCTTCATAATCCGAATCTGATCGAGTTGTTTTTGCACTTCGGTTCGTTTTTTAAACAGATTCTTGGTGCGCTCGATAAATGTATCTTTGTAGTTAGCCATCTCTTTCCAGGCCGCTTCGTGAGCCATTATGGGCGCATTAAAAAATTGGTTGCCCAAAATATGCGACCGGTGATGGTCGGTGTTAAAAACATACAGGACCCGATCCGTTAGCTCCGACACGGTTTTGGCCCAGTGTCTGGCTTCTTCAGGCACCATTGGGGTGTCGATAACCACCGCTCCTGCCTCGGTTAAAATACAACCAACATTGGCCCCTTCATACTCTTGTTCAACAAATACATTTTTGGCTATTTCTTGCAGCATTATCTACTCTTTGACAAATCTTTAACAAACGCTGGTAAGTTTAGCACAATTGGAAATGAGAATCAACCCCGATTTTAATCATACCATAAAGTTTAATTATTGAGCGCCTGGCGCAGTTCTTCGGCCAACGCACGCACGGCTTGAGGTGACTCACTGGCCCGTTTAACCAAAGCGCTGCCCACAATAACGCCATCAGCCAGTTGCCCTACCAGATGAGCTTGTTCACCATTTCCAATCCCAAAACCGACAGCCAGTGGTAAAGTTGTGGCTTTACGCACTCGTGCTACAAACGGGGCTAACCCTGGCGCCAATTCATTTCGCGCGCCGGTTACGCCGGTCAGCGATACCAGATAGATGAAGCCTTTTGACTTTTCGGCCACCAATTTAATCCGTTCTGGTGTACTGGTCGGCGCCAGTAAATAGATGAGCGCCAATTTGTACTGATCGCACAAGGCTTCCAATTCGGCGGCTTCTTCCGGGGGTAAATCGGGAACAATGAAGCCATCAACCCCGGCCTCAGCCGCGTCGGCCACAAACTGTTCCAGCCCGTAAGCGAGCATCGGATTAATATAGCCCATGATCACTGCTGGCGTCTCACAGCCTTGCCGGCGCAGTTCCTGGGTCATCGCCAGACAATCTCTAAGCGTGGTGCCGTTCTCCAACGACTTTTGAGTAGCCGCTTGGATGGTTGGCCCGTCAGCCAATGGGTCGGAAAAAGGAACCCCCAATTCTAGCAAGTCTGCCCCTGCCTCAACCAGCGACTTGACTACATCTAAACTCGCCTGCCGGTTGGGATAGCCCAACACTGAATAGGGCATAAAAGCCGAACGCCCTTGTTTAAAAGCCTGCTGAATTCTTTCAATGCCTGTCATAGTTTATATCCTAGCTTATTGTTTCGACGGTAATTTCCGCACACTGGGTCAGTTGGCGGTCATTGGTTAAAAACAGATCGCATTTGCCGACAATCGCCGCCGCCAGATGAAGCGCATCGGGGGTTTTAAAGCGATAAGCAGCTCTCAGTTCCGTGGCTTGATCAAGCACCTGACGAGATAGTGGAATAATGGTGGTGATAATCTCAGCAAAGTAACTATCGAAAGCCGTGAGTAAAGCCGTTTCACCATCCTGTATCGGTTTAACCCGGCACTCCAACCGCGTTAGTTCGCTGCAGAGTTGGGTTACCCCCGGTTGGGCCAATCGAGCTACTACCAAAGAGGCATATGGCATGACGTTTTCTACTAGATAAATCAGTGGAGCGGAGTCGAGATAAACCCGCATAATGTTTACTCCCAACTGTCTCGCTCTGCCCGAATTTGAGCATCGATTTCTTCTTTGCCGCGAACCTGATAACCGCTGGCTTGCAGCGTTTCTCGAATCATATTTAATTTCGTTAAAAAAGCATTTCCGGTTTCGTTTGAGAGGGCATACTGCTGTTTAGCCTCTTGGAGCAACAGATAATCCTCCATACTGATAATAGCTGCTGTTGGCTCTCCGAACTTTTCCACGACATACTCTGTTTGCCCGTACTCGACTTCATTTAAGATTCGTTTGATTTGGGTTCGTAAGGTTGATACGGATACTTTCTTAGACATTTTATATCTCTTTGTTTTGTACAAAAATACTATTTTGTACAAATTGTAACACGTTTATCTCTTCGTGTCAAGTCCCCTTTTCACTCAATTTAGCCTCTCAGCCCCATATTTTTCTGAGCTACATAAAGCCTATGTTCCGCAATAGGCCGGATACGGTCGGCCCCTTCTTTCAATACCTGTTCAACGTAAGCCGGATCAGCCGCCATTTCCTGATAACGTTTTTGAATAGGCTCTAGGGTTTCTATTACCGCCTCGGCTACCCGCTTTTTTAGGGTTCCATAACCCTGCCCATCAAATTCGTTCAGCACCGACTCCTCGCTTAAGTTCGTGATCGCCTGATAAATAGTTAACAGGTTAGTGACGCCCGGTTGCTGCTCCATATCGAATGCAATGCGATTTTCCGAATCAGTTGTGGCCCGCATAATGCTTTTACGCAGCACATTCGGTGGGTCGAGTAGATGCAAGGCATGGCCTTGCTTGTCACTACTTTTGCTCATCTTGGCGGTAGGATCGTCCAGCCCTTTGACTCGTGCGCCTGCTTTGGGGATGAGGACTTCCGGCAGCACAAATGTCTCTCCGTAGAGACTGTTGAAACGCAACACGATATCGCGGGTCAACTCTAGGTGTTGTTTCTGATCTTCGCCAACCGGCACATAATG
>JACKAT010000001.1 GCA_020634935.1 Anaerolineales bacterium | reverse complement strand
AGCCATCGTCATGCCATCCATCTCGGCGGCAGTTAGATCGGTTTCAAAAATTGTACCGTAAAACTTAACCGCCCGCTCGACATCGACGACAGGAATTTCAAACCAATTGATTACATTTTTCATGGGGTAAAACCTCCAAAAGATAAAATAGTAATTATTTGTTAGACATCTACAGGATATCACATCACCCCTGACAACAGTATGTCAGTAACTTTTGATAAAAAATGGTTCCATAAACCTATTTTGTTCAGATTACATGACATGGTTGTTCAGATCGTGGGACAGACAAGCCCAACCAAATATGTTATTATGAGGCCATAATCATAACTAATAAATTTTGACGAAAGGAAATTCAAAATGACTTCGATTTTCAGCATCTTCTAAACACACAATCGGTAAATCTTTGTTCCACAAGCCTATTTTGTTCAGTACATAACCACCAAACTTTGAGCGAAAGGAAATTCAAAATGACTTCGATTTTCAGCATCTTCTAAACATACAATGGGTAAATCTTTGTTCCACAAGCCTACTTTGTTCAGTATCATAACCAACAAACTTTAGTGAAAGGAAATTCAAAATGACTTCGATTTTCAGCATCTTCTAAACACACAATCGGTAAATCTTTGTTCCGCAAGCCTACTTTGTTCAGTATCATAACCAACAAATTTTGAGCGAATGGAGAGAAAAATGGAAACCATCTTTGGAATTTTCTAAACATAGCCGTTAAGCATTGACACCTAACAAAAAGCCAGAGACCCTAACATAAGGGGCTTGGCTTTTTTGTATGTCCCCGCTTAAACCCGTCGATCCCCTAAACCGGGAATGCTTAGCTTAGATGGTTTTTTATTCATAAGGATAAGGACTCAGCCATGCACAGTGTTGCCAGAACTCTTCTCAGTACTTTAATCGGCGCAGGGATATGCGCCAGCCTCGGCTTCCTCATATTTTTGCTGTTGACGACATTCGATAATACGCCCCTGGTCGAAGGTATAGCCTTCAGCCTTGTTGTGGCCATACTGTGCGCTTTCATCGGCCTGATTATTGGTTTGATCATTAGCTTAGGGAATTTAGGGATGATTGGCGGGGCGATAGTTGGGTTTATGCTCACCGTCGTGATCGGGGTATTTTACGTCTTTTCTAACAGCAGTCCGGCGAGCTACGGCTACTTTTTGAGTGAGTCGCGAATTATTTTTGTAGTCTTGACGTTGCCAACCATCCTGACCGGTATTGCCACCGCCGGGCTCAAACGGTTACTTCCAAATCCTTAATCCCGACCGCATTTCGTTCTAACCTGATTTTAGCTACAATATCAGTAAAGCATTCTACCTGTGTCCCGCACAGCGTCTCCCAGATAACATTTACGAAATCGATAATGAAAATTTACCGGAGCGACAAAGCTGGCTTTGTCATCCACGGTTGGATCAAAGTAAACTTTGACGCTCCAGACCGTTATTTTCAAAGGAGGTTATGATGGCGACGACAACCGAACGAACCATGATCGAACCGGGCGTGGTGGCCGGACAGTGGTGGCGCCGGCTGGCCGATGGACGCATTCAGTGCGATTTATGCCCGCGTTACTGCAAACTGCGGGCGGGGCAGCGCGGCTTCTGCTTTATCCGCCAGGCCCAAGCTGACGGGATGGTTTTAACCAGTTACGGCCGCGCCTCCGGCTTCTGCATCGATCCCATCGAAAAGAAGCCGCTCAATCATTTCTATCCCGGCACCAGCATCCTGTCCTTCGGCACAGCCGGCTGCAACCTGGGCTGCCGCTTCTGCCAGAATTGGGACATCTCCAAAGCCCGTGAGCAGGATCGCCTCAGCGATTGGGCCGCGCCGGATCGCGTGGCCGAGGCCGCCGTAAAGACCGGCTGTCGCAGCATCGCCTTTACCTACAACGATCCGACTATCTTCGCCGAGTACGCCATCGACTGCGCCCAAGCGGCCCACGAGCGTGGTCTCAAAGCCGTAGCGGTCACCGCCGGCTACATCGCACCCGCCGCGCGCCGTGACTTTTATGCCCATATCGATGCCGCTAACGTCGATCTCAAAGCCTTCACCGACCAATTCTACCAGAGCCTCTGCTTCGCCCATTTGCAGCCGGTGCTGGACACGCTGCTCTGGCTCAAGCACGAAACAGAGGTCTGGTTCGAAGTGACCACCCTGCTCATCCCCGGCCACAACGACTCGCCCGCTGAAGTGGCCCAACTATGTGACTGGTTCGTGACTAACCTGGGGCCGGACGTGCCGCTCCACTTCACCGCCTTCCACCCTGATTTCAAGCTGATGGACGTGCCGCGAACCCCGGCCACGACGCTCACCCGCGCCCGAGAGCAGGCCAAGGCCGCCGGCCTCCACCACGTCTACACCGGCAATGTCTACGACTCAGCCGGCCAATCGACCTACTGCGCCGCCTGCGGCCAACAGCTCATCGAGCGCAACGGGTACCACTTGGGCCAATGGAACCTCAACGTCGAAGGCGGCTGCAACCACTGCGGCGCTCGGCTGGCCGGTCAGTTCGAACCCCGGCCCGGCAGTTGGGGGTCGCGGCGGCAGCGAGTGTTTATCGGAGCCTGACCCTGTTTAGAGCCACAAACTTTCGAGTAAGAACAAGGAGAACCCGGATGACCCTAACCTTTCGCCCCATCAACCGCCCAGATGCCCCGGCCATCGAGCGGCTGTATTTACAATCAGCCGCCTATTTACAGTCATTGGGCGACGAAGATGCGTTCAAGTTCAATGCCGATGTCTACCTGCGCGATGGCTTCGGCCCGAACCCGGCTTTCGCCGGCATCATCGGCCTCTTAGATGATCAGCCGGTTGGCTACCTGCTGTACACCTTCGGCTACGACACCGACGCCGCCTTGCGCTATCTCTTTGTGATCGACTTAGCGGTGGACGAAGCTATGCGCGGTCGCGGCATTGGCCGGGCGCTGATGGCCCAAGCCGCCGAAATCTGCCGGGAGCACGGCGGCGGTGAGCTGTTCTGGGCCGTCTACGTTAAAAATGAACTCGCCCTGCGCTTTTACCAAAGTCTGGGGGCAACTGACGTGGCTGACTTGCAGTTTATGACGTTAAGGGTCGGGGGTTAAAGGAAAAAAGTTCCTACTATTTATACCTCAGTTCGGAAATTGCTAAAATCCACAGAATTAACAGGATTTCAAAGATAAAAATAAAAATAAGTAAAAATCTTTTTAATCGTGTAAATTCTGTCTAATTATCGAACTCAAGTTACTAATTACCTAACCCAAATGTGGACATAATTTAATTCACGCGAATTTATAGTAGCCGGCTTTGTAGCTTGTTGATCACCCAGGTAAAATAATGCGCATGATAATTGGGAATGTAATGCGCACCCTCAAACGGCTGATGGTTCTGGCCGTGTTGTCCTTTGCTATTGTGTTGGTTGCGCCGTGGGCGCTGCGGTTGTGGGTTAACTGGCAGTACCGGCCGGTGGTCTTTAGCCCCGGCCAAGATATTCCGGCCGCCGATGTGGCCATTGTCTTTGGCGCGGGCCTGCGCTGGGACGGCCGGCCCACCTCCGTCCTGCACGACCGGGTGGTAACCGCGGTCGATCTTTATAAAAACGGCACGGTCAAAAAACTGCTGATGAGCGGCGACAACCGCTTCGACTACCATAACGAACCCGGCTCGATGCGCGATCTGGCCCTAGAGTTGGGCGTCCCCGACGAGGACATCGTGCTCGACTACGCCGGCCGCCGCACCTACGATACCTGCTACCGCGCCGGCGCTATTTTTGGCGTGAAAAAAGCCATTCTCGTCACCCAGCGCTTTCACTTAGATCGGGCGCTATACCTCTGTAACGCCCTGGACGTTGCGGCCATCGGCGTTGCGGCCGACCGCCGCCCTTATCGCGGCCAACCTTTTATGAACCTGCGCGAAGTCGCCGCCCTGACCGTAGCCTGGCTCGACATCCATGTTCTGCGCCCCCAACCAGTTTTAGGCGAGCGCAACCCCATTGAGATTGCCCGGATCGCCCGACCTTAATTGGTCGAGGTTAGTCCCGATCGCCATTTGCTTCAGTAATTTAGTAACCGATAAGCTCAAAAAAGGAGACTTCAATCATGAATGTTGATGACATTAGCCGGCTGGCCATTATCGGGGCGGGGTTAATGGGGCACGGCATCGCTCAGGAATTCGCCCTGGCCGGATATGAGGTTCACCTCCACGATATTAGCGACGACAAATTGCAACAGGCCGCCCAGAATATTCAAGCTAATCTGCAAAGGCTCACCGCGATGGGTACCGTCAGCCCCCAGCAAGCCGAAGCCGCTCTGAAAAAAATCCATCCCAGCACCGATCTCAGCGTCGTAGCGGCCCAAGCGGATGTGGTTATCGAAGCGGTCTTGGAAAATCTGGAACTGAAGCGGGACATTTTCCAAAAACTAGACCGATTATGCCCGGACCATACGATCCTGGCCAGCAACACCTCAACCTTGATGCCCAGCAAGCTGGCCGCCGCCACGCAGCGGCCGGATAAGGTTTTGGTCACCCATTATTTTAATCCCCCGTATCTAATGCCCCTGGTGGAAGTGGTCCGGCATGAAGGAACATCGGCTGAAACCGTTAGCGCCATTTGCGATCTTTTGGTCCGAGCCGGCAAGAGTCCGGCCGTTGTCCAGAAAGAGGCGCCGGGATTTATTGGCAACCGGCTTCAGTTGGCGCTGTTTCGAGAAGCGCTGTCGATCGTGGAACAAGGCATTGCCACGCCGCAGGACGTTGACATCGTGGTGAAAACCGGCTTTGGCCGGCGTTATGCCGCCGGCGGCCCCTTCGAAATTTGGGAGTTAGCCGGCTGGGATTTGATCTTGGCGGTCAGTCAATATGTGCTGCCCGACCTTGACTCTTCAACGGAGATTTCACCGGTCTTAAAGGCGAAGGTTGAGCGCGGTGAACTGGGCGTGAAGACCGGCAAGGGGTTCTATGATTGGACGCCGGAGTCGGCTGAAGCGCTGAAGCAAAAGATGGGCCAAATGCTGGTTGAGATAGCTCGATTGTCTCCAACCGGCTGACCTGTTACGACTAAATTTGCGTCACCGGCGAAAAACAAAAACGTGAAGGGTGATATGCCATCAAACCAACCAGCCCATCAGCCAGAGATAAAACTATACAATACCATCTCCGAGTTTTATCACGTCCTCGGTATCCCTTTGGCCCAGGAAACCGAATTTACCATTCACGCCATCGACCAATTCCAACACTACTATCCTGAAAGATCGCCGCTGTTCAGAGCCAACTACTACTCGTTTGTCATTATCAAAACAGGCCGGGGGCGCTACCTGCTCGACAGCCAGACGTTTGAGATCAGCCCCTCCACCATCTATTTCAACAATCCGGGCCACGTCAAAGGGTATGAAATCATCGACGCCTATCAGGGCTATATCATCACCTTCTCCGAAAAATTCTTGAAGCAGTATGTTCACGAAACCATATTTGATGAGTTTCCCTTTTTGCTGGCCGAGTCGGCTCCGCCCCATTATCTCAATCCAGCTGAGTTTGAACCGTTTGTCGCGCTGTGCCAGCAGTTATTGGCCGAGTATCTGGGCGCGTCGCCCTACAAATACAAAATCCTGAGTAACTTGCTGATGGTCTTTTTGCTCAAGATCAAAGCCATGTTCTGGGACCATTATGACCCGCAAGAGGAGGGCAACCACACCTCGGCGATTGTCATCGACTTCAAGAAGAATCTGGAGGCCCATTTTCGCAGCCTGGTCGCCGGTACAGCCGATCAACTCCTGCAAGTTCAGGATTTTGCCCAGCTTCAGGGTCTGCATCCCAATTATTTTAGCACGGTCATCAAGCGCAAAACCGGCAAGACGGTCAACACCTGGATTACGGAAAAGACCATAGCCGAAGCCCAGGCGCTGCTGCTCCAATCCTCGCAGTCTATTAAGGAAATTGCCTTTCAACTGGCGTTTCCGGAACCGACCCACTTTTCCCGCTTTTTCAAGAAGCACACCGGACTGACGCCCGGCGCATTTCGTCGGGCTCACCGGTTGGGCCTCCCAACCTGAGAAATAGGTCAGTCTGTCTTAGAAATTTGCCTTTAGTTTAGGGGTCTCCTGGTGTATCTTTGATGAACAGTCATCGTTTTTCCCTCAATTAAATTCAGGAGGCAATATTATGCTCATAAAAGACAAAGTTATCCTCATTACCGGAGCGTCCGGCGGTATCGGCCGCGCGATCAGCCAGCATTTGGCCGGACTGGGCGCGACAATGGTTCTCACGGCGCGAGACCAGACCGCGCTGGCCCACCTTTCGGCCCAAATTCCCGGCTCCGTCACGATTCCGGGCGACGTGACTAAAGCGGCGGATCGCCAGATGATCGTCGAGACGGCGATGGAACGATGCGGGCGCATCGATGCGCTGATCAATTGTGCGGGACAAGCGATGTTTGGGTCGATTGAGAAAATCAACCTCGAAACGTTTCAATCGCTGCTGGATCTCAACGTCGTCGCTCCGCTGGGGCTGATGCAGTTGGTCATTCCGCACCTGCGGGTACAGGGCGGAGGAAGTATCCTGAATATCAGTTCGCTGGCTTCGACGAAATATATCCCCAACATCGCCGGGTACGCCTCGACCAAGTACGCGCTCAATGCGCTGTCACTGACGGCGCGGGCCGAACTGGCCAAAGACAATATCGTCGTGTCGATCATCCGCCCCGGCATTGTGGACACCGATTTCGGGAAAAACACGCCAAGTCCTGAACCGGAGGCGCTGCGGCGCGCGCCGGATGGCTCGATCTTGCCGCACGTCATAAGCCCGGACACGGTCGCCAAGAAAGTGGCCGAAATTCTTCAGTCTGGCGAGCCTGAACTGGATATTCTAGAGAATTAGTAAGGTGACAGTCACTTAAACCCGCTAAATCGATCTGTTTGGACCACTCCGATGCTAATTTATTGACAATAAGTGACTGTCACCTGGGTTTTGGCGTAAGTCCTGCGAGAGAATTACGATGAGGTCGCTTCGCCGAAGCGAGGCGGGCTAATTGGTGAGGTCCGGCATCATATCCGACACATCGGGGCTGCCGGCGCTGTCGTTGGTTGAGCCGTCGGCCGGGGCGGCGCCGTTGGACTCTGTTTTGCCGCCGCTCCGGCGCTCGATGACCTTGAAGCCCCAATGTTGGAGGTCCTTCTTGATATCGAGCTTATAGTCATAGCCCACAATCACCCCGGCGGCCAACTGCAAATATTGGGACAACTGTTTAGCCAGCATATTAGCGGCGTTGACATGCGCTTCGCGTTGATACCGGCCGGCGTCTCGCGTCTTCAATATGGCCACACAGGTCTCGTAATTGTCGATAACTTCGGCCAGCGCGGGGATGGTAAAGCGCTCTGCTTCAGGCCGGCTCTCTTCTTTGGTGATGTAGCGAGCCATTACCGCCAGCCGCTCTTTCTGATTGCGGGGCGTCCGGATATTCGCCGTTTCCTTTTTCGTGGCAAAGCCCCACTCCTGCGCTTTAGCCGGTCGATCCGGATACGCGGCGGCAATGGTCTTCAGCATCGACGAGACCAGTTCTTTATTCCGCTGCGCCAAGCCCGACATCTCGTCAGCGGCTACGGCTCGTTGCGCTTCACCTTCGGCGATCTTCTTTTCACAGTCAATGATTTGTTGCAGCAGGTCGTCGATGATGGGGGTGAACAGATTCTGCTTTTTAGCCGGCAGGCTCTGTTCTTGGGCCAGGTATTTCTTGGCCAGGTCAATGTTGTCGGCCCGATTATTGGCCTCGGGGAAACGGACGCGAAAGGGACTCTGGTTAGCCACATGGATGTTCATCATGAGGTCACTCCTATCAAGGTGGATGTTAGAAATAGAAATATGATTAAGTTTGTTAACCTCTCCTTAATCCAGTATAACCAACTTTAATAATATGTCTACCCCGGTCGTAAGATTTTGGCGATGGGGGGAGATTGGAGATAAGGAGATTAGAAATAGGTTCTAACCAGTTGACTCCTTGCCCAAAAACAAGAAGTTGAGCCACAAATTTAAACGCAAAGGACGCAAATGACGCTAACGCCGCAAACGCTTTTCATATTTTCTTTTGCGTCGCTTGCGCCTATCGCGTCCTTAGCGTTACATCCTGTTTAGCCGCAGATAGCTATGAGATGAAGCGGTTAGGCGATAAAAGAAGGACGGTTGGCGTTATAGATTGACGACTTGCGCCTCGATCCAAGCTGTTGCGGCCATATTTCTCTACCGGGCTTCGTCCCGCCTCTGCTCTACGCTGATGAAGGGTCTCCCGCCGCGCCGCGCCGGCTTTGTCCGCCGAAATAGAGGCGTTTCCAACGAAAAAGGCAAGCTTTCCAACGTAACATGCGTCTTCGCCAACTTTTGTTTGATGTTTCCACCGTAACATGCGTCTTCGCCAACTCTAAGCTAATTGTTCCACCGTAACATGCGTCTTCGTCAACTCTAATCTAATTGTTCCAACGTAACATGCGTCTTCGCCAACAAAAACGCCTTGAATCCAGCAGATTCATCGACCTCGCCGCCGCGAGACACCCCCTTTTCGCGGATGGATCGTCCTCGGCCGTAAATGACAGGGCTATTTCTCAGCCGGAACGACCTCGCCGCCGCCAGACACCCCTATTCCCCGGATACATCGACCTCGGCCGCGCCTGACACCCTTATCGCCCGGATCCACCGTCCTTAGCCGCGCCAAACAGCCCTATTTCGCCCCTACAGCGCCCCTGGCCCCATCGCCCGCCGCTCGCCGACCACCGACCGCCGTCAAATCGGCGCGGGGGCCGGCGGCCGGCGGTCTACGGTCGGCGGTCAACGGTCAGCGATTAGAGCGAGCGGAGGCCAATCGAGGCGATGTTGATGAGCAATAGCGGTTGACAGTATTAACGGCTTGCGTTATCATTTCTTTATGATTAGAAGTTTTGCGGATAAAGAAGCCGAAAAGCTATTCAATCGTCAATTCTCCCGAAAACTACCACCTGAAATTCAACGAGCCGCTCGCTATAAACTTGAGATTTTGGATGCCGCAGAACAGTTGGATGATTTGCGAGTTCCACCTTCAAACCGTTTGGAAAAATTGTCAGGTGACAGAGCCGGTCAGTACCGTATTCGCATCAACAAACAGTGGCGGATCTGCTTTAAATGGCGTGATAATAGTTCGTATGGCGTAGAAATAGTGGATTATCATTGAGAGGTAAAAATCAATGAACGAAGAAAAACTACCGCCGATTCATCCGGGTGAAATCTTACTGGAAGAATTTTTGAAACCGATGGAACTTAGTCAGTATCGGTTAGCCAAAGATATTAGCGTGCCGGCTCGACGGATTAATGAGATAGTAAACGGGAAAAGAGGCATTAGTCCTGATACAGCCTTGAGATTATCACGGTATTTTGGATTGTCAGAACGATTTTGGCTGAATTTGCAGACCCGATATGACTTGGAGATGGAGAAAGACCGTTTAGCGGGCCGCTTGGAAGAAGAAGTGCGGGTTTATGCGGCGACGTAGTAGTCCGCCGTCCCCGGCTGACCGGGCGGCTAAACGCGGGGTCGCTCCGTAGGCCGGGCGTGCCCCTTATCTCCGCTCCCGCCGGCTTTGGCAAAACCACGCTGGTCAGCGAGTGGATTGACGATTTACGATTGATGATTGACGATTTACGATTAGATAGCGCCAAAGAGAGCCAAATCGTCAATCCCGCCAAAAAGTAGCCAAGTACTATTTACTATTGGCCTTCATCTCGCTAGAGTCAATATAAACATTCAGATCTTAGCAGTCGGTAGCGCAACATTAAACCGTGGAAACATAAAATTGCGCTGATAATCGACAGAATTAACAAGATTTACCTTAATTATGACAAATAAAATCGTGATAATCCTGTAAATCCTGTCTAATTTTTCTTTACCACGGTTTAGTGCAGAGCTACCTAGCAGTCAGCTATTAACCTAAATTCGGAATTTCATGTCCTTCATGTCATTTCGCAGCGCTAGCGGAGAAATCCCTGTGACAATACCATGAAAAGTAATTTGGCGGGGAAACTTTGCAGCGACAACGTTAAATTTCCCCCTACGAATGTTTCGTTATGGCTATGCCTGAGGGATTTCTCCGCCTCCGGCTGCGAAATGACATGCTCGGCTCTAATTGTCGAACTCAGGTTATCAGCTTTTTGATTCAAAGATAAAGCTGACGGCTGAAAGCTGACCGCTCCCAAAAATTCATCACTCAAAACAAACCTTGCTTATCTTATCGGCACTATCCCACCCAATCCTATGACAAATAAACTATCACTCCGTCCTAAAACGATCCTACCCGTTTGCTTCTTGATCCTGCTCGCCGTGTGGCAGGGATTTAGTCACTCCGCCGCCGCCCAAACGCCGCCGGCCGATTTGCAACTGCTGGCCTGGTCGCCCGGCGGCGATTTCTTACTGGGGACAACGCCCGGTCAAGTGATCACGTTGGCCAACGGCTCGTCGCAACTGAGCCAGGTGATCTGGCAAATCCCCACTAACGGCGATCCGGCGCGGCGGTTGGCCGAGGGGCTGGCGCCGCAGCTTAGCCCCGATGGTCGTTGGCTGGTCTTCACCCCGCTCAACGCGCCCGATCCCACCACCCGCATCGGCATCGATGTCACCACCGGCGCGATGGGGCCGGTCGAGGCCAGCCTGCTGGCCGCGCCCGACGTTTCGCTGCCCGGCGATCCGGCGGGTCGGGTTTATCGTTCGCCGGATGGGAACCAACGCGCCATCCTGGTCAACCAATTTTTCCAGGCCGAGTTGTGGACCGGCGAGGCCAACCGGCCGGTTGAACTCAAGCTCCGCCGCGAGGGCGAACTGTTCAGCGATTTGAGTTGGTCGCCGGATAGGCAGTCGGTGGCGCTGATTATCACGCCGTTGGGCAGCCAGGTCGATACCGCCGGCGAGCTGTGGCGGGTCGATCTCGACGACGGCGCGAGGCAGCTAAGCCGGAACAACGCCGTTGATCGCTCGCCGGTATGGCGGACCGACGGCCGCGAGCTGGCCGTGGTCAGAAACGAGGCCTGGGTTATCGTGCCGGCCGATGAACTGGTGAGCGAGACGTTGGCGGTCGATGAAGCGGCCTCGATTTCCCCGGCCAACGCGCCCATTGGTGCGCAAGCGCAGTTGACGCCGCCCGCGACCATTCGCGTCATTCACCACGCCAGCAACACTTGCCGCAGTGTGCCGGTGGGGCAAATCGACACCATCCCCTTTGAGGAGTACGTCAAACGGGTCGTGCCGTATGAGGTTTATCCGTCCTGGCCGGCGGACACGCTGCGGGCGCAGGCGGTCGCGGCTCGAACCTACGGCTGGGATAAATATCTGCAAAATCCCGGCGGGTCGTATCACGTCACCGATTGGGTCAACAATCAGTATATGTGCGACACGACAGTCCCCTCAACCAACCAAGCGGTCGATGACACCACCGGCGAGTACCTGGCCTACAACGGCCAGATCATCACCGCCATGTTCAGCGCCGAAAATTCCAGCCCAACCAAAACCAACCCTAACGTCAACTACCTGCAAGCCGTCGATGATCCGGTCTCGTTTGGGCAGACGCGCAACGGTCACGGCTACGGCATGGGCCAGTGGGGGGCGCAGCGCTGGGCCGATCAACACGGCTGGTCGTACCAGGCCATTTTGCGCCACTACTACAGCGGCGTCACGGTCGAGCAACCGGGCGGCGGCAGCGATACCGCGCCCAAGGTGGCGCTGGTCCGGCCGTGGTCGAACCATTATCTGACCGGCAACCGGTTATACGTGCAACTCAACACCAGCGATAACAGCGGGGTGATTAACGCCACCAAGGTTTACCTCTCGACGCCAACGGAAACCAATCTACTCATCGACGAGGCCGGGCCGGCGGCCAGCGCCGGCTACGTGGTCGATGTGTCGAGTTGGCTCGATCAAGCGCTGGTCGGCCAGACGCTGGTGCTCACGGCCGAAACGTTTGACGGCGGCGGCCAGCGGGCGGTGTCGCCGGAAGTCGTCATCGGGCTGGATCGGGTCGATCCCACCGGCCTCCTAACCACGACGACCACGACGACCGGCAGCACAACCATCATTGACTCGCCGGTGGTGTCGCTGACATTGACGGCCAACGACGCGACCGCCGGGGCGACCGATCTGGCGCTGGGCGATCAGCATTGGGTCTGGGAAGAGACCGATTTCACCCGTGACGAGGTCGGCGGGCAGCCGGTCGGCGAATTGGTGAGCGATGGGGCGGCCTGGGATGGGCAGGCGCTGCAGGCCACGGTCGTCGATGATCCCGGCGGCAGTTGGCAAAGCAGCGATATCACCCTGCCGGCGCAGCAGGCGTATCGGGCCTACGTCCGGCTCAAGGTCAGCAGCATCGAGTTGGCCGATGAAGTAGTACGGCTGGAGGTGCTCGACCAGGCGGACGATGCGTTAATCGGACTGCGCCGTTTACGCGGCGTCGATTTTCGAGCGGATGACCTTTACCAGGAATTCCCCATCGATTTCGATACCTCGACCGGCGTGAGCGGGGCTATCGCCCTGCGCGTCACCTTTTTGGACACCACCGATGTGTCGCTAGACCGCTTTGTCGTGCTGGCCTACCCGGCCACTCTAACGAGCAGCCCCAGCTACAGCAGCTCTAATTTCCGTATGAAAGTCATCGACGGCGCGGGCAACGTATCGGGCGATTTATTGGTGAAGCCGGGTTATGAGGTTTATTTGCCGGTGGCGATTAAGTAATCCGCTTGGGCCTCGATTCTTTACCGTCCCTTTGTTTTATGCTAAACTTTTAAATCGATTTTCTGTAACTGCTCAGGGCCTGTCATTTCGTAGCCGAAGGCGGAGAAATCCCTACAGCATCCGGTTGCAAACGTCCTTCTGGGAGATTTCTCGCTCCTTCGTCGCTCGAAATGACATGAGGGCTGAGTGGTTACGATTTTCTACCTAAAATCGCTCAGATCTGTCATAACCTGGAGTGTGGCATGCCTATTTGTCGCGAGTGCAATGGCGCCGGCAAAGTAAAAGTAAAAACCGAGATTATGACCCGCTGCCCTGACTGCGACGGCACCAAGGTGCTGCCGGACGGATCGGACTGCAAGCGCTGCGACCGGTGGGGTGAAGTCGGGACCGGTAAATACGAAGTTGAAGAAAAGTTGTGTAAAACCTGCCTCGGCAGCGGCAAAGTCTCCGAAGGGTCCATGACAGCCTGGTTTTTGGTGCGGGTTATCCCGACGACGCTGGTGGTTTTAGGGGGCGGGATCGCTTTGATTTGGGCTCTGTGGACGTTTCTCAACATCCCGCTGGTGACGGCCATCGCCATTATCGTCGTATTCGGCCTGTGGGGCAGCATCATCTACTATTTCGTAGCCGATATGCCCAGCCTGGGCGAAATCTCTACGACCAACTGGTTTCTGATTCGAGCCATTCCCACTACCGTCACCCTCTTTCCCATCGGCGCGGCGGCGGGCTGGATTGTCTGGCTCTATCTGCAAAGCCCGCCCGTCACTGCCATTGTCGCCCTGGCCGGCTTTTTGGTCTGGGGCGTCATCATGTTCTACTTCATCAGCCACCTGCCGGAATAGGTCCGATGATTTTGACGCGAGACCGGCGGCAAAACCCTCAGGCATATTGCGTAACGCAGCAGAGTTACAACCAAATTTTCGACAGGATTTACAGGATTAATAAGATTTTTAAACATTCTCGTCCTGTAAAAAAATTTTCGCGGATGATGCAAATCTGCCGCATTAACAGCATAGTGCATAATGCGTAATATTGTTACTTATCTTTACTACGCACTACGCACTACGCACTACGCACCACGTTCCACGTCCTACGTTCTACGCCTCATCTTCTTTCTCCCCCTCCTCATATCTTGCCAACCCACTCCCCCAGCCCCAACCCACCTCTATCTGTTCGACGTGACCGATCTACATCTTAATCATTACGAACACTGCCTGGCCGTGACCGGCGCGCCGGATCAATGCGATGCCGATACGCCCCCGCCCGAGGGCAAAACTTACGCTGACCTGCTGCGCGACTATGACACGCTGATCTTCCTGACCACCCTCCAGGGCATTGTCAATCGCGACCAACCCCGGCTCTATCTCAATCACGACCACGCGCGGGGCAACACGCCGGGCGTCGATCAATTTTGGCTGGACCAATATCAAGAGGCCGGCCAACCTTACGGCTGGCTGGCCGGCGTGGAGATCGTTGAAATCGACCGGCTCGATGATCTGCTTGATTTGTTTGCCGACGATATCGACGGTGTAGTAGTCTGGGACCCTGCGGTACCCGCTACGCTCAATGTCGCCACGACGATAGCCGGGGTCGAGAACCTGGCCGTGCTCCGGGCGGGTAGTGATCTAACGGCGGCAGTGACCAGCCGTCTCGAGATCAAAAAGTCGCTGGTCGATCGGTTTCAACCGGGCGCGGCTTCCTTACCTGACAGCACAACGCCATCGAGCGGCTCGCCCAAAACCGATGCCTATTTATGGGCCAAGGAGCAGTATCTGGACACCGGTCGAGCCAACGCTCAATTTTTGGCTTACCTGCTGGACGGCTGGCCGGCCGTTCGCTACGCCCAAGAGAAAATGACTCGTGGGGGGGTGTACGCGCTGGAGCGCGATTACGTCGTCCAGCAGCGCGGGTTCGCCTTTGATCTGTCGCCGTGGCCGGACGAGCTGCCCACTGACGATCTGGCTCAGCCGCTCGGCGCGGACGCCGCGACCCTACAGACCATGGTCGAGGCCGCCGAGGCTCAGGCCGGGGGGTTGATTAAGGTTTGGGGCTTCATTCCGTGGTATGAAAAATATTCCAGCGCGGTCGGCGGAAAACATCTGGCGACGGAAGGGGAGTGGGCCAGCACCTGGTTATTATCGCAGCACGGCGCTTACTTGCAGGGCGGCGCGGGCGATGTCTTCGGTGTGGCGATGGCTAATGTGTCGGTCCATAAGTTTGGCCCGCCGCCGGCCGATCGGGCTTATCCAACGCCGCCCACCGAAGCGGATTTGATCACTCAGGGCTATCTGACGCCGGAGGGGCAGGTAGCTCCGAATCGCACCTTTGTGATGATTTACGCCGGCGACTACGATTTAGCCCATCCGGTGCAAGTTTTGCTGGCTGACTACGGCGACCAACCCTGGCTCGACGCGCGGCGCGGGCAGGTACCGCTGGCCTGGGGCTTTAACCCGGCTCTGGTGGAAGATATTCCGGCTATTATGAGCTACCTTTACCAAACGCAAACCGATCAGGATTATTTTGTGGGGGCCAACAGTGGGGCCGGCTATGTCAACCCGGATGGCTTATCGGATTGGCAGTTTGTGCGCTGGCTGTGGCGCACACGCGGCTATTACGCCGATTACGGCTACGACGTCCAAGGCTTTTTGTTGAACGGTAACGGCGCGCAAATTTCGCAGCGCCGACTCAGCGTCTTCACTTTTTTGGCTCCGGTCGGCATCCTCTCGCCCGACTACCAGACCGACGAGCCGTGGCCGCGCCTGCAATGGAACACGCCCATTGCGACGCTGCCTACCGAAACGCTGTTTGGCAGCCCGGATATCGGGGCCGAGGCCATCCATACCATTTACAAACGCACCGTTCTGGCCGAGGGCCGCCCCCCCTTTTTGGCCGTCCGCGCCGCCTTTCAATCGCCCAGCCTATTATGGGGAGTCCAAGAGCAACTGCAAGCACACCAGGCCGAAGGGCGCATTACCAACGACGAGGGCGACGTTCTCCAGCCGAACTACACCGTGGTCGATCCATACACTTTCTTTTTTCTGTTGAAGCGCTATTTGAATGAGCACCGGTAAGATAAGGTTGGGAGCAACAAAGCTGGCTTTGTCTCACCGGATCAAAGCAGAGCTTTGTTGCTCTAGGCTCCAGTGATCAAAGCAGAGCTTTGATGCTCCATGTTAATTAGTCGCTGACCATAATAATCGGGAAATAGATCAAGGGTGATTCGGCCTGATTGGACGAACCGTCGTCGGGCGGATTGGTGGCGCCATCGGGGGGCGGCGCGTCGGCCGGGTCGGCCAGGGTAAAAGCCTGGGGCGGCACCGGCTGGCTAACGTTACCGGCCGGATCGTAGGCCTGCACGGACCACATATAGTCGCCATAGGGCAGGCTGGCAGCTGCCACATCAAACCGCGGCTCAGCGATGACGTAGTACGTAGGACCGGCCTGGATAGCAAGCCCACTGGTCAAAACCACCGTATAATGAGAAACGCGATCGTTGTCAGTGGCAGGATGCCATTTAAAGTTCGGGTAATCGGTATAGATGGTAATGCCCAGGGTGGGAGTGATTAAGGGCGAACCGGTCAGGGGATCATTGGTGAGAAATTGCGGCGGACTGGTGTCGATGGCAGTGGTGACGGGCGCGCTGGCCTGCCCCACGCCGGACGAGTGGGTAAAGTAAGCGGTGTTGGTGATAACGCTGTTGAACGGCGCGCCGCTGCCCAAGGTGGCTTGCAGCGTATAAGTGACCTTTTTAGAGGCTTTAATGGTGACGGTTTCATCCAGGTTAGCGCCGTTGACATGGGCAGGCAGATCATCAAAAACCCTAACGTCTTGGGCCAGGCCGTTACCGTTGTTAGCAACGACGATGGTGTAGGTAATGGCGTCGCCAGGTTCGATCAACGCCTGGGCGGTTGAAACTGTCTGACTAATCGACAAGTTCGGGGTGAGCGGATCACAGGTGAGCGCTACGTCATCGATAGCGTAGCCGTCGCCGTTGAAGGCGTAGTTATCGTAGCCCTGTATTTTGATTTTGAATTGGTGGTTGAGCGACAAATCGTGAGCGGCGGCTTCGGCGTCGATGTCGATAGTGGTATGATGGTAGCTGCCCAGATAATCCCGGTTTAGGGCGAAAACTTTCGTCCAACTGGCCCCGTTATCATCGCTTAGAAAGACGCCGTCATCGGCATGGAGTTCATCGCCATCGTTACGCCACCAAAAGTCGAATTTGACTCCGGCGCGGTCGGTTAAATCGGCGTTGAGAATGATCGCGGCGTGAGAGTTGATTGCCCCCAGATCGGTATTGGTATCGAGCCAGATGCTGCGGCTGCCGGAGTGGGTAAAGTTACTGTTATTGGCCACCCGAATGCGCCCGTTGTTGGTGGTGTAGGTAGTCCAATAGGGGCCGAGTTGGCTGGCTTCAAAGTTATCGCTAAAGCCGCAGGTCGCCGCTTCGACCACACCCTGGATGGTGTAATGCCCGCCCGGCTGCTGAGCCGGGTTGGCCGAGACCGTGTTGACAACCACATCACCCGGCCCGGCGCTGTTGGCCACACGCGCCTGAAAAGTGCGGGTCACCTGGCTGCCGGCCGGAACCGTCTGGTTAGGCCAAACCACAGCCCCGTTATTGAAAGTACCGCCGTTACTGGCCGAATTAGTGACGTAAATGGCGTTAGCCGGCAGTAGGTTCGTAATCGTAGCGCCGGTAATATCGCTCGAACCGAAGTTTTGAGCCACAATCGTATAGTTGATAATCCCACCGGGCAATATCACGGTCGAGAGCGGCGGTTGGGTCACCATTAACCCCGGCGAGGAATTCGCTGTATAGACAGTCTGCGCGCCATTAATATCATCTTGAAGTAAGGTGGGCGCTCCGCCGGGATTGTAATAGGGGTTCATGATGGCCAGCCGGTCGGCGGATTGGTGGCTAAAACCGATGGTATGGCCAATTTCGTGGGTGGCGATAATCCCGATATCGATGCCGTCGTCCGGGTTGCACGCCCACGTTTCGCTAGCATCGAGTTGGATATCGCCGGCCAGGGTCGAGCTTGTCTCGACGCCGGTGTAGGGGGGGTAGTAAGCCTGGGCCAAAATGCCGTAGCTGCCATCAATCGGATAGGCCCCGATTCTTACATTGCCGATGATGTTTGAGCCGCTGGCCACCTCGTTGCCGTTGGTGAAGCCAATTTCAGCCACATTGATAAATTGAATATCCGCCACGGCCGACCAGGCAGCAAACGCGTTGGCAATCTCATCGTAAAAGCAGGGTTGAAAGCCGTTCAAGTTGCTGACCGGGGTATTTTCGGGGCCGTTATAGTGGTAAACACCTGCCGGCATAAAGCTGTAAGTGACTGTGCCGCCAGGAATACCTGGCCCAGGTATATCCTGACCGCCGATAAAGGGGCTGCCCCCGCCCCACTTATAGCCGTTTTTCGTGGTAAATTGCGGAGTAATATCCGGCGCGGGAGGGTAGTCCGGCGGAATTAGCGGTCCGTTGTCAATATAGACGGATGTTGTATAATCAGCGGTACTTTGTAATGCGGCTGTGGCGTGGTAGCAAGCGTCAGCCTGGTTGATATAATTATAGGCCGCCGCTTTATACACATCGTCAGAAAAGGCGTGTGGTTGCTCGGCCCGCAGGCGAGCCATCGCTTCGAAGTCGCTCTTGGTCTGTTGGAAGGATTGGCAAATCGCCAGGGCTTGACCGGCGCCGGGCGGGGCATAGGCCCGGGCCGGGTCGGGCATCGATAAGGTGACACTCAATCCAATTACCGCTAACAAAAAACCTAAATACATGTAAAACCTTGGGGGTTTCACTTGTTGCATGAGTTACCTCTCTCGCTAAGATTACGTTATCTTAGGGTCTTGGTTGTGAGATTAGGGTCGAGGTTAAGAGGATGAAAAAGAGATAGAAGCAGGTTTGAATGGTTGTTAATTTACGCTACAGTAGCGTACTTTGAATGACTAAGTAACACATATGAATACTGTATAAATTCAGTTAGAGATCAACCTTTAACGATGCGGGGAAGGGCTTTTGATCACCATGAGCCAAGGGTCGATCACCTGATCCGCTAAATAAATTAGAAGTTAAGGTGCCACAGATGCCATTTAAGACACTTATCCAGTTCATTAAATCGCCATACCGATCTAAGCCACGGGCAGTATGGCCGTATTGGCCTAAATTGACAAATCCGGGGCAAGGTTACACCCGTTGCCTACCATTCCTGCTCCTTTTGTTAAGTATCGGCGCGACAGCTTGCGAATCGAGCAGTTTGTTGGCGTTTACCCCGCCTACGCCGACGGCTACATTTGAATTGGCCGTGTTCACCACGCCAACCCCTACGGCCACCGCCACGATATCGCCTACGCCGGCCCCCACCCAACCGACTCAGACGCCTACAGTTACGGCTGAAGCCCCTACTTCAACACCGGAGGCGGCAGCCACCACGGAATCGGATGAAGAGGAGACCGGTTCCGGCAGCGAGTCATCGACTTCGCCGATAGCGACACCGACGAAAGAGATAGAGATAGAGACAGAGCGTGAAGAAGCGCCAACGCCACCACCGTCGCCGACTGAGGAGCCGTCGCCGACGCCGCAGCCGACGCCGGCCGAGATGACCGGGCGCATTGCCTTTCCGATTGACGACGGCGCCGGGCATTATGACGTGTGGGTTTTTGAAGTGCCGGACGGCGATCCGTTTATCGTGCAGCCGCGCGCTCGCCAGCCCAACTTCTCCAACAAAGGTCAATTGCTGGTCAACAACCAGGACAACAGCCTGGGCGAAGGGTTGGGCCTGCTCGACTCGAATTACACCTGGTTGGGGTTGGTCAAGGATGTGCCGGAGGACAGTTATCCCTTTTGGCACCCTGACGGCACGCGCTATGCCTACTCAAACCCCAAAGCGCTAACCGATCCGATCACCGGCGATCCGCTGCCCCACGTCTTCAGTCCTTGTTCGCTGCAACTCCCGAAATTTGAACAAGAGACGAAATGCCAAGATGTATTGACTTTCGGCAAGGTGGCCGTAGGCGAAGCGCCGGTCTGGACAGAGGATGATCGAATCGCGTTTTTCAGTTTTGAAGGGGATGATGGCTTATATGTAGTCAGCGGCGCATCGAACCTGTGGCAGGGGGGCGTCGGCTCGCGCCAACTGCTGGCTACGGCGAACGGCCGACCCAGCGACACCGCCGGCTTTCAGGTGTTTTTCTCGGCCGGCAATATCGACCAAAACTGGGAGGCTTATTCGGTTGATTTGGACGGCAGCCATTTAACCAACTTGTCCAACGCTGAATATTTCCAAGATGGTCTGCCCACCGTCTCGCCGGACGGTAACTGGGTAGCGTTTGTGTCGGATAGAGCTGGCACGTGGGGAATTTGGGCGGTGCCGCGCAGCGGGGGTGAACCGGTAGAGCTGTTGAACCTGGCCAGGATCAACACCAACCCCAGCCCGTGGGGCGCCGGCGATCGCGACTGGACGACCGAGCGGATTAGTTGGGGGCCATAGGTTCGGGGACGAGGTCAACCAAGCGATAAACCTGCTCAACCGAGGCCCGGCCTTTGAATTCAAACACGCCCAATTCTTCAACCATTACCTGGTCCTGAACAACGTCGAAGGCGGCCTGGCTGAGCAAAATTTGGCCCCCTTCAGCACGCTCTTGCAACCGTTTGGCCAGGTTCACAGTGTCGCCAATGGCAGTGTAATTCATCTGCTGCGGTGCGCCAATATTGCCCACTACGGCCGGACCGACATGGATACCGATGCCAAATAGCAAAGGATCGTGGTCGGTCGTGATGTTGTGGTGAATGATGGCCCGCTGCATGGCCAGGGCGGCTCTAACCGCCCGCAGGGTGCTGTCGGGCTGGAACAAAGGGGCGTTAAAGATGGCCATTACGGCATCCCCCATAAATTTATCCAGCGTCCCCTGCTCGGCCAAAATGGCTTCAACCGCCAGCGAAAAGTAGTGATTGAGGATTTCAACCACACTTTCTGAGGGCGAATTCTCGGTAAAACGGCTGAAGTTACGAATATCGGCAAACAGCACGCTTATCTCCCGCCGCCGGCCGCCCAGCGTTACATCATCGACATTATTGACCAGGCTGTCAACCACAGCCGGACTGACGTACCGCTGAAAGATGCGCCGGATGGCGACCTTTTCGGCCTCTTTACTTTTGACCGTTGTTTCGAAAAATCGCGCTTTGGCAATAGCGACAGCGGCCTGATCGGCCAGGATGGATAAGCTATGCTCATGCCCCATGGTGAAGGCGTCCTCGTTCGGGCTGGCCACACTGAGCGTCCCGATCAGTTGGTGGTGGTCCACCATCGGTACGACCAGCAGCGAGCGAATCCCATCGATGTCCGGCCGGCAGGCGTAAGGTTCGGCCGTTACATTGGCAATTTGAGTGGGACGCTGGGTTGTGAGCACCTGCCGGATAATGGGCTCAACGCCCAGATGGGGATAGATCATTTTTGAGGTGGTTTCAGGGAAAAAAACGACCGGCAGCAGCGGCTCGTTTTCATCGGATGTCAGATGCATAAAACAACGATAGGTTTCGGGGATAATTTCTCTGGCGGTCTGAGCAATTAGCGTCAAGACCGAGTCAGAATCCAGATTCGTGATCAGCTCGAGACCGGTGTTGTGTAAAACTTCTAGCTCCTCCAAATGGCGGGCGATCACGCTGGAGAACTTTCCGTTCAAATATAACGATGTTTCCAGCTCTTGCCGCCGCCGCTCCAACAAATCATATTGGGCCTTGATGCGCAGCATCGAGCGGACCCGGGCCAGCAGTTCAATATGGTCAAAAGGCTTGCGCACAAAATCATCGGCTCCCGCGTCGAGGCCACGCACGACATCTGCCCGGCCATCGAGCGCCGTGACCAAGATAATGGGAATAGACTGCCACTCAGGGTGGCTTTTAATTTGCCGCGTCACCTCCAGGCCGCTCATCAACGGCATCATCACGTCGAGCAAAATCAAATCAGGCTTGACGACCGGCAGTTTTTGCAGCGCTTCAAAGCCATCACAGGCAAACTCAAGGTGGTAGTCCATTGATAACAGCAAATCCTTCAAAATATTGCGGATAACCGGTTCATCGTCAACAATCAAAATCGTTTTATTCATCTGACACCTTCTGGGCAGCGGTCAATTGAAGTTTTAGCCGGGTGTTCAACACCGCTAAGCTGACCGGTTTACTGAGGTAATCATTAGCCCCGGCGGCCAAACATTGTTCGCGGTCGCTGGCCATAGCGCGAGCGGTCAAAGCGATAACCGGAATATGGGCCAGTTCGCTATCGGCCCGTATCTGGCGAATGGCGGTTAATCCATCCAGTTCCGGCATGTGAACGTCCATAAGAATTAAGGCGGGGGGCTCGAGCCGGGCTTTGGTCAGAGCTTCCCGGCCGTTAAACGCGACGGTGACTCGATACCCTTGTTGGGTTAAAAACTCCAACAACAACTCGGCAATTCTTTTATCATCTTCGGCTAGCAGCAGCAGCGGGCCAGGCGAGGACTCATCACGGGTTTCAGCGGCTGGAGTCCCCTTGGGATCAACGGCGGTTGAGGTCGATTGGCTGGTGTCTGGCCCGCTGTTCTCCTTGATCTGGGGCAGTGAAACCATAAAGCGGCTGCCTTGACCCACTTTGCTTTCCAGCCTGACATCGCCCCCATGCAGTTTAGTCAGGCGATAAACCAGCGATAATCCCAGGCCGGTTCCGGTATGCTGCCGCGCCAAGGTGTTATCCAATTGCACAAAAGGTTGGAACAACTGCGTTCGATGCGCTTCGGCAATACCGATACCGGTATCCCACACGGCAAAAATGACTCGATCCCGCTCAACGTCTCGGGTAACCTCCAGGCCAACCGCACCCCCAACCGGCGTAAATTTAACGGCGTTACTAAGCAGGTTAACTAAAATCTGTTTCAACCGGCGCTCGTCGGCCTGAATGACCGGGATGGCGCTATCCAGCAGCAGCGACACTTTCAACTGTTTTTTGTGGGCCATCTGTTTGACCAGGGCTAAGCTGGCCTGGCACACCGCTTCAATATTGACCGGCCGCAGTTCCAATTCTAATTCATCGGCTTCTACTTTGGCCAGATCCAAAATATCGTTAATCAGGGCCAGTAAATGCCGGCCGCTGTCCTCTATATAACGGACAGCTTGGCTCTGTTTGTCATTCAATGGGCCGTAGATGTTGATGTTTAACATCTCACACAAGCCCAAAATAGCCGTCAGGGGTGTGCGCAGTTCGTGGCTGACATTGGCCAAAAATTCATCCTTGAGCCGGGCGATACGGGCCAATTCGATGTTGGCGGCGCGCAGGTCGGCGGTCTGTTCGGCGACGCGCTGGGCCAGCATGGCTCTTTCTTCTTCCAAAGCGGCTTCGACCCGTTTACGCTCCGCAATTTCCTGCTGCGATTGTTCATAAGATTGGGCATTCGCAATGGCCACTGCCAGTTGGTCGGCCACGGATTGGGCCATAGCCAAATCATCGGGCGAATAGGCTCCAATTTGGCGGCTGCCGATATTCCAGGTGCCGATGATTTTACCCTGGGTCCGCATGGGGATGATCAGATGGGCCTTGATCTGGTCTCTAACTAGTTGTTCATCCTCGACAAAGTGCGAATCGGCGGCGACGTTATGACGCATAAGCGGTTGTCTGTGGCCAACTACCCACCCCGCCGCCGAGGCCTGGTAAGGCAGCCGAGTGCCAACCGGTAACGGGTTCATCGTGGCGTCGGTGTTGGCGGCATAACTGACTCGAAAGTGATCTTTTTCGAGCAGGGTGATCGACATGTGGTCATAGCTGAACATGCGGGCCACGTGGCTGGCGAAAGCGTAATACACATCCGAAATCCGCAAACTAACGGTGATAGCCCGGTCAAGCTGATGCATCAGGGCTAACTGGTGGGTGTGGCGTTCGGTTTCGGCATGGAGCCGGGCATTTTCAAGGGCGATCGCGGCGTGGTTGGCCAGCAACCGGGCCATCGCTACTTCTTTGGGAGAGAAAACACGCTCACGGCGTCGATCCATCACATCAACCAGACCGATCACCCGCTCTTGAAAAATCATAGGCAGGATTAGCAGGGTACGGATATTATGCCGGCCGGCATGGGTTTGGGCCAGACGCGGGCCGTCGGATAGGGTTAATTGGGTCGCCAGTTTATCGATCATAACGCGCCGAGTAACGGGGAAATCGGTCAGCTTAAAGGAGGCAGCCGGCGCGTTTGGGCCATCGCCCCAATCTAGTGGGCGATAGGCCGCCAACTCGTAGAGTTGGTTGTCGGCCGGTTTCCAATCAAAAATGGTACAGGCTTCGGCCCCCAGCAAATTGATCATCTCCCCGATGACCGCGCTGAGCACGTGTTCCAGGTCAAGGCTGGACATGATCGCGGCGCTGGCCGATTGGAGAATAATCAATTCTCGATCAAACTGGAGCGATTGTGGTTCGTTTTGGTAATTGTTAGCGGCTGCCATAGACACCCTGAATGGTCTTAGCCAAAAACTATTCAGATGACCGGCGCTTTGGCTCAAATGAAAGCCGCTGCATAGCAGTCAACGTGGCAATTACCGCCATAAAGTGCCGGTCACTAGGTTGGTTGAGTCGATCCTACAAACAAAAAAAACCTCCTGTGCAGTCTCAACTACGTAAAGCCGTTGAAACAGGAGGTTTTTGATCCGGGCGCAGCCCCAGACAAACCTATACACAGTATAAAATGTTTAAGGATCATCGGTTAGTATCGTTAGCTATTGTAATGGGTTATAGGAGGTCTGACAATAGAGTAGTAGTACTACAATTGAGCCAACCCGCGTAGTTCATAACTGTGGACAGGAGTTCGCCGCCCTTTGACCGTAATTTCTCCCAAACATTCAACCTCAATTTGGGAGCTTAAGATCTGGTAGACGGCGTCGCTCAGCAAAATCTGGCCTTCTTTGGCGTTTTCCTGCAGCCGTTTAGCCAGGTTGACGGTGTCGCCGATGGCGGTGTAATTCATTTGCTGGACTGTACCAATGTTGCCAACTACAGCCGCACCCAGGTGCAGCCCGATGCCAAAGCTAAGCGCCTGCCCCTCGTCGATCGTGGCGTTGAAATCGACGACGGCTTGCTGCATGGCCAGGGCGGCCCGCGCCGCTCTAAGGGCGTGATCCGGTTGGGCCAGGGGAGCGTTGAAGAGGGCCATAACGGCGTCGCCCATAAATTTATCCAGGGTGCCTTGCTCGGCCAGAATAGCTTCAACGGCCACAGCCAGATAGCGGTTCAAAATATCGATCAGATGCTCCGGATCGCGCTCTTCGCAGAAGGTGGTAAACCCGCGTAGATCGGCAAAGAGGACGGTTACTTCCTGCCGCTGGCCGCCCAGGGCCAAATTCTTGCGATCTTCAACCACCTGATCGACCACCGCTGGGCTGACGTAGCGCTGAAAAATGCTGCGAATAGCCCATTTTTCTTTCTCATTGGCCAGCTCTTTGTCTCGCAGCAGTTTGGCCCGGGTAATCGCGACCGCCGCCTGGTGACCGATAATCGAGAGGACGTACTGGTAACCTTCGTCAAACGCTTTAGGATCTGAACGATAGATACTCAGCGCCCCCACCGCCTTTTCTCCTTCAAAAAGGGGAGTAATTAGCAGCGAGCGTATCTCGGGAATTTGAGGGGGTTCGCTGTTGATCCGGCAGAGTACATCCGGGATGATGAGCGTATGCTCTTGCCGGATGCACTGCTTAATAAAAGTTTCGATGCCGAGATCCGGATAAACCAGCTTGCTGGTGGTTTCGTTGGAGTAGACCACGGGGAGAAACTGCTTTTCGTCATCAGACAGCAAATGCATGACACAGCCCTCAGCTTCCGGCACCAGATCCAATACCGCCTGCGACACCAAATCTAAGACCGAGTCCATATTTAAGTTGTTCATCAACCGAATCCCGGTGTGATGAACTATCTCCAACGCTTCCAGATGTTGGGCAAAAACTTCGGAAAACTTTTGATTGAGGTGAAAGGAGGCTTTTAACTCGCGCTGCTGCTTTTTAAGTTTATCATACTGCTTTTTGATACGCAGCATCGACCGAATACGCGCCCGGAGTTCCAGGCCATTGACCGGCTTGGAAATAAAATCATCGGCGCCGACATTGAGGCCGTGGACCAAATCTTCTTTGCTGTTAAGGGCAGTTACCAGAATGACCGGAATATGCTGCCACTCTTCGTTAGCTTTGAGCTGCTGACAGACCTCAAAACCGTCCAGGCCAGGCATCATAACATCTAATAAGAGTAGGTCCGGTTTGAGGTGATCAACTTGTTGCAAGGCTTCTTGGCCGTTGCTGGCAAAATTTAATTCATAATTTTGTTCAAACAACATGCCGCGAATAATCTGTTGACCAGTTGGATTATCGTCCACGATGAGAATCGAGGGAGCAGTTACCATAAAGATGTAAACCTCTATATATCTAGTTCTATTTGGAATCGATGTAAAATTTTAAGTTGCCGGTTTTGTCGCCTCGCCTGACTAATATAATTTTACCCGATGATGAAATTAAATTAAAGTTAGAATATAAAAATGGGGAGAATTATGAGGGCAGAATCTTAATGACCACTACCGAGATATTGTCTTTACCACCAGCCGCGTTGGCGGCTTCCACCAGGGCCTGAGCCGCTTGTTCAACCTGATTAGCCGATTTCATCACTTCGGCCAGAATTTGGTCGTTATCCACCATATTCCACAGACCATCACTGCACAGCAGAATCACATCACCCGGCACAACCTCAACCTGAGAGAAAGAAGGATCGAGGACGGCGTCTTGACCAATTGCTTTTGTTAGAATGGATTCAAGGTTAGGATTGGAAACCTCAGAACCTGAACTCTGACGCACAAATGTGTTCCAGGTGTCATCTTCGGTCAACTGGGTTATAGCGCCATCACGAAGTCGATAAGCGCGTGAGTCACCGGCGTGGCTGATGTAGGCGGTGGTGGGGGTAATGAGGGTCATGACAATGGTCGTACCCATTTTGCGCTTTTGCTTGGCGCGGTGGGCGGCTTGATAAACTGCTTGGTTAGCCGCCTCGGCGGCCTCCAGCAGGATACTTTTAATCACCTCATCAGGCGGATTGTGGTCCATCCCGGCCAGTTGGTCGATGACAACCTGACCGGCTGTGGTAGCGGCTAGCTCACTAGCGACATCACCCGCCTCATGCCCCCCCATCCCATCGGCCACAATATAAAGCCCGATCTGGTCATCAACCCAGATATAATCTTCATTCTGTCGAGACTTATTGCGACCGATATCATTCTTATGGGCAGATAGAAGGGCCATTTGTGTCTAGCTTCTCCCTCGTCGATGTGATCCGGACGGCACTCACTTCACCCATAACTCCCCCAACCTCTAACACCCCCGTTTTGCCGCCAAGGAGCAATTCAAAAATGAACGTTGTCAATTCCAGTATATCATTTATAGCGGCTTATGGCAATGGTAAATTAACCGGAGGGTGCGTTTCAGAATTTAAGCGAGATAGATCATTGCTAATTTTGCTAAAAAAGTGATCCGCATCCTCAGCCAGCAATCAACGGCTAAAGTATCCGACCCAATTTTTATATGCTCTTTTGAACGGTATAATCTGAGGGTGTCGAATCGAATCCGTATGGTTAACCCAAATTTTAGCCGGTCGGCTTTATTACGCTGGCTGGTGATAGCTCTCTGTTTATTGGGGGCGGCCTTAGCGCTGCCGTCGGCCGTACCGCCACGGCCGATTGGGCTTGGCCCCCAACAAACAGTGCTGACCATCAACCCCAAAATGGGAGTCCATACCCGGCTCACCGACGAGGTTGAACCCTGGAAGGTCAAACGTACCCTGGAGATGGTTCGCCAGATGGGCGCGCCTTGGATTGTCGAATACTTTCCCTGGGCCTATCGCGAGCCATTTCCCGGTTTTTTCGACTGGTCGCACAGTGATCTGGTCATCAATCACGCCCATCGCCAGGGGCTCAAGGTGATTGCCCGGCTGGGCTTTGTGCCGGAATGGGCTCGACCGGCCGACTCGGCCTCGTCATTTTTACCGCCGGAGCGCCGTCCCGATTTTGCCGATTACGTTCAGGCCTTTGTCAACCGCTATGGCGACCGAATCGCCGCTGTGATTATCTGGAACGAGCCCAATCTGGCCCTGGAGTGGGGCTTCCAACCCATCGACCCCGAAGGTTACACCGAATTGTTAAAGCTAAGCTACCAGCAAGTCCAGGCCTCTAACTATCCTGATGTGCCGGTGCTGGGTGGCGCGCTGGCGCCGACCCTGGCCCCACCCGGCAGCGATCAGGCCATGAACGACTTAACCTACCTACAGCGCATGCTCGCGGCTGGCGCCGGGGAGACGATGGACGGTTTGGCGGCCCACGCCTACGGTTGGAGCTTTCCCGCCGACGACCCGCCTCAACCTGACCTGATCAACTTCCGCCGCACCGAACTGCTGCGACAAATGCTGGTGGACAACGGCTATCCGAACCTGTCGATTTACATCACCGAAGGGGGCTGGAACGACCATCCACGCTGGACCCGGGCCGTCAAACCCGCCCAACGCATTGAATATACCATTCAGGCTTACGAGTTGGTTGAGAACTGGCCCTGGGCCAAAGCCGCCGCGCTGTGGGCGTTTCGATATCCCTGGCCGGCCCGCACCTACCTCGATTACTTCACCTTTGTCACCCCCGATTTCGATCCAAAACCGATCTATTTTGAAGTCCAGCGTTACAGCCGGGGAGAAGTCAGCGAGTCAGCATCCGATGTCAGCCATGAGTAATGGGGTATCTCTCATGATCAAAAGTCGATCTCATCACGTCCCACGTCTCACGTTCCCTATCTCACGACTCGTTCGTTTCATCATTGTGATCGGCCTGGTGGTCATAGCCGGAACTCTATTTTTTCTTTTCCCTCGCGATGACGGGACGCTGGCCGAAATCCGGCAGCGCGGGACGCTGCGCGTGGGCCTGGATGCCAGCTTCCCCCCGTTTGAAACCATCGATGAGCAGGGGCAAATCATAGGGCTGGATGTCGATATTGCCCGGGCCGTGGCCGCTGATCTGGGGGTGGAACTGGAGTTAGTCAACATCGGTTTCGATGGTTTGTACGATGCCTTGCTGGCGCGCCGGGCCGATCTGGTGATCTCCGGCCTGCCCTACGATCCGCGCTGGACGCAAGATGTGGCTTACACCCGCAACTATTTCAACGCCGGGCAGGTTTTGGTGGCACCGGCGGATGAAACGATGATTGACGGACCGGACGATATAGCCGGGCGAACCGTGGCAGTCGAGTGGGGTAGCCAGGCCGATATGGAAGGACGCCGGCTGGAAAAGGAGATAGCGGATGTAACCTTACAACGTTATCCTTCGGCGGCAGAGGCTCTCGACGCTGTACTCAATCGCCAGGTAGATGTGGCTATTGTGGATGGGGTCAGCGCCGTGGCCGCCGCCTCGCGAGGGCTGCGGCCGGTTACTTACTTAACCGATGAATGGTACGCGGCGGCTGTTCACATCGACAGCCGCGAATTATGGGATGCCGTCAATCAAACCCTCACCCGTTTGGATGAAAGCGGCGAAATGGCTAAAATGCAGGCAAAATGGCTGGAGAATGAAGAATGGAGAATGAAGAAAGAATGATGAATGATGATCTTGAAAACGTGGGATGGCAAGATTAGCGACGCAACAATAAGGAATGGAGAAGGGAGATAACGATGACGTATACGACGCTGATTTCGGCGGAGGAGTTGGCGGAACAGTTATTTGAACCGGGGTGGGTGGTGGTGGACTGCCGCTTTGTGCTGACCGATGTTGACCGCGGGCGGCAAGATTATCAAGCCAGCCATATTGCCGGCGCGGTGTATGCCCATTTGGATGAGGATTTGTCCGGGCCGATTATTCCCGGCCAAACCGGGCGGCATCCGCTGCCGGATATCGACAAGTTGGCCCGGGCTTTATCGGGTTGGGGCATCGATCAGAAGACGCAAGTAGTGGCTTATGACGGGGGCGGCGGCGGGATTGCGGCCCGGCTGTGGTGGCTGCTGCGCTGGCTGGGCCATAATGCCGTAGCGGTCTTGGATGGGGGTTGGGCCAACTGGCCGCAATCCGGCTATCCAGTGCGCAGCGGCATCGAGGCGAACACGGCAAAAACCTTTACCCCCCGGCCCCGGCCCGAGTTGATTTTTGACGCCGAAGCCGTTGAAAAAATCCGAACCGACCCGGCTTATCGGCTGGGGGATGCCCGTGGGGCTGACCGTTTTCGGGGTGAGAACGAAACCCTCGATCCGGTGGCCGGACACATTCCGGGCGCAATTTCGCTGCCGTTTGCAGCTAACCTTGGCCCAGATCAACGGTTTTTACCGGTTGAAAAGCTGAAAGAACGCTTTCAGGCCGCGTTAGAAGAGACTCCGGCTGAACATACGGTCTTTTATTGCGGCTCAGGGGTAACGGCGGCGCATAACGTGCTGGCCATGGTCCACGCCGGCCGGGGTGAAGCCCGGCTTTATCCCGGCTCGTGGAGTGAATGGATTACTGAGAAGAAGCGACCTGTGGGCAAAGATTAGGGGGCAAAAGTGCTGATGGGTGGGCTCGAACCACCGACCTCGAAATTATGAGTTTCGCGCTCTAACCGGCTGAGCTACATCAGCATATCAAGCGGTAATTTTAATCAAAAGTTATCGCATGTCAAATCAAGGACTACCAGCGGCAGGCGGGGCATCGCCAAAAAAAAGCTGCCACCAGGCTTGTTCCGGGGTTTTGGCCACAAATGGCGCTTTTTTGACATCAGCCTTGCTAGAGGCCAGGCTGGCTTCTTCAAAGGTCGGCAGAACAACGACCACCGTTTCGCCCGTTTTGGCCCATTTCAACTCCTGGCGAGCGACTTCTTCAACATACAGATCGCTAGCGGCATAAGTACGTTGGGCCAGCAGCTTGGTTTGATACTGCCGGGCCGCCTCTACTTCCTGGCTCAACTGTTTGGCTTCTCGCTGCGTGCGGTAATTAGCCGCCGCCCGACGACCCAAATCAACGATCAGAAAAATTGAGATCGATAGGGCAATGATGGCAACAAATTGAGCTAACGGCGCTTTAGTAAACTGGCGTTTATTTTTCACGGTAAAAGCGTAATTCGTAGTTAATAGACATTCCTTAAGTTCAGCTGAGTGATCAAACCGCCGAAACCTCAAGGGAGCGCGACAGAACCTCGGTACAGCAACGACAATGAAAATTCCGTAGGACAAACTTAAGTTTGTCCTACATCTCTTATTTTCAGAGGAGTCACTTGGTCGAAATGAGGCTAATAACCACAGGTCTAAATTAGAGGATACAATAATACCCGCCATCTGTCAATAAGCTTATGTAAAACTCATTCATTGTCCTGCGATTTTTGCAGCCGTTTGCGCAAGATCTCGGGAATTTCACCCCCCATTGACAGAATAGCCAAGGCTTCGTCACTATCGAGCGGCGGGATGTCATCGCCTCGGAGGGCGTAATCATCATCGGCAATCGGATGCTCGGTAGGAGCCGTTGCGGTTAGCGGGGCGGCGCTTACATCTTCCTCCTCCTCGTCATCATCCTGCAAGGCCATGTCAAGGACCGCCTGTTGGACCCAATCGATCACTTCGCCCGGATCGGTCAGCAGCAGCGCACCGTGATTGAGCAGATCGCGATTGCCGGCGGTGTCGGCTTTGACAAATACCGGCAGGCCCCGGTTGAGAGCGGCCATAGCCCGGTTTTGGGAGGTTTCGTCACTTTCAGGGATCAGCAGCGCCAGAGTCAAATGGTCAATTAACAAGTTACGCGCTTCAGCCAAGCGCTCTTGATAAGGCGTTTCCGGGCTAAACGGGCTAACCAGCAGTACCCGCCCGGTTTGGACCGCTGCCTCCAGTTTTGAGGTGGTTTTAGCCATCGTTTTTAAGCCAATCGGCAAAATAGTGACGGCATACCCGTCCTGGCTGGCCAGCATCATTTCAAACGTAACGCGATCCAACCCACGGCCGTAGCCACTAATCAACCCAATCTCGGCGGTCTCCAAGGCGGCAATAACCTCGTCGATGAACTTGAGGGTGATCGGGTCCGGATCTTTCTGGCCGAGCATGGTGACTCCGGGTTGGTTGAGTAAGTGGGCCGCACCCTGAACCCAAAAAATCAGGGGCTGGTGCGCCGGCGGCAAGGTGCGCAGCAGTCGTTTCGGATAACGGGGGTCGGTTAGAATAATCGGCTCGATCTGGTCAACACGCCATTGGTTCAAGAGCGCGACTTGAGGCTCTAAATTGTCGACCGCCGCCTTAACTTGGCCGGCTTGAGCATCGGACAGATCAAAGGTGGTGGTTAATTCTAAAGGGGACAAGTCAAATAATTCAGCCAGCGGTCGTTTTTGGGTAAGACACCACTGCTGAATAATGGGTTTGGTGAAATTGAGTTTTAATGGGCCGGCATTGATCAAAGCCAGCCAGTAAGCGATTTCAGGATAATTAGCCATAACCAAAATAGAAGTAGGTCTAAGCCGATGATATTTAATTTATAGCCACTGCTTGAGGAATCTTCAACTAGATTCTAGCATTTTTTCGAAAAATTGTCACGTTAGCCAAGGCTAAATCAGAACTTATGTTCACTGGACCTGCAACCGGACGACGCAGGGCTCGGGGAAGTTGCCGGTGTTGTCAACGACCACCAGCCGGAAATCATAATCGCCGGGCGGCACGGTATCGCTGTTCCACGCGCCGAGCACCCCTGATGGCACCATGTTCTCAAATCGAGAGATAAACACCCATTCGCCCGAACCTGGATCGCGGAATTCAAACTTGTAATATTGAAAATTGTCAATGGCCGCCGCGCCCATAATTTGAACCACCCCGGCCACCTGAGCATTATTGCCCGGTTGGGAAATCCGGGCCGCCGAGTTAGGACAGCTAGGCGGCTGCCCGCTAGAGGTAACCGGGTTGGCCGCGGTCGCCGCCGGCAGCGGCGTAGGCGTAGCGCCGTTGATATCGATCAGCGCATCTACCGGCGTCGGCGTGGGCAGCACTGTGGGCGTTTGAGTGGGGGTGAGCAAGAGTGGCGGTGGAGTTGGAGTTGGCGGTAAGGCTAAAATGGGCGTAGGGGTGGGCGTATCTGGCGGCGGCGGCACAATGGTAGGCGTGACCAACCCCAGGTAATATACGCCCAACATGCCGGCTAGAACGATCATAAATCCGGCAAAGGCGCGGGTTAACCGAACGCTGGCCGTTTCACGCTCCAAAGTAAAGATCGAGCGGGTTCGATCTTTGCGGGCCAGCCACATGACCCTAAGAAAAAACAGGCCTAGTAACCCTAGACCAATATAAAGCCAGAAGGCAAAATCGACAATAGGCCTGAGAAATTCAAGCATAGGCGGTTGTAAAATCTCGATTCAGTAGGGTTTGCATCAAAACTGAAGTATACAAATAGGGATAAATGGTGGCAAATCACTTCAAGGCCAACTACCTATGCTGTAGGCCAGATCGCTCTGTTCCAGGGACAAGCCGAGTGGGACGCATCGGCTTAAAATCTGTCTCGTTTACCCAAAATTTGGGACGCGCCCCACTGTTTTGAACTTAACAGCGCAATTTTTATTCAATTTTTTTGAGAATTTCTTTGAGCAACTGAATTAATTGAGGTACAATTTTCTTACCGGTTTCAAGCACTTCTTCGTGAGAGGTCTCCAAACCGGATTGGAGTTCACGAATAGTAACGTTGGTAATAGTGCTTAATCCCATCACCTCCAGACCGCAGTGGTTGGCAACAATGACCTCCGGCACGGTAGACATCCCCACCGCATCAGCCCCAATCGCGCTTAAGAAGCGAATTTCAGCCGGCGTTTCAAAAGAGGGACCGGCCACATAAGCATAAACCCCTTCCTGCAAGGTTAGCCCCACTTCATGCGCGGCCTGACGGGCAAGGCCCCCTAAAGTGAGGCTGTAAGGCTGGGCCATACTTGGAAATCGATCGCCAAATTCGGCCAGGTTAGGGCCTCGCAGCGGGTTGCTACCGCTGATCCCCACAAAATTCAAATGATCGACAATAAGCATGAGATCACCGGCTCGAAAACCGGTATTGATGCCGCCGGCGGCATTGGTTACGATCAACGTTTTTACGCCTAGCAACTGCATCACCCGCACCGGAAAGGTGATCTGCTGCTGAGAATAGCCTTCATAAAAATGAGACCGGCCTTGCATAGTAATAAGCGTGTGACCGGCCAGCCGGCCAATCACCAACCGTCCGGCATGGCCAACCACACCTGAATGGGGAAAGTTGGGAATTTCCTGGTAAGGAATAGCATCGGCCGCTTCTAGCTCATCAGCCAGAGGGCTGAGGCCGGACCCTAAAATTAAGCCAATTTCGGGTTGGTGTTCAGTTTTGCCGCGAATGAAATCGGCTGCGGCTTGATAATCGGCATAGGTAAAGACATCTTTTTGAGGGGTAGTCATAAATATCCAATCTCCTAATTTAGAGAAATAGTAACTACTCAGCCAGCATGTCATTTCGAGCGACGAAGGAGCGAGAAATCCCCCCCAGTGGCTGTTTGCAACCGACCATCGGGGGGATTTCTCGGCAAAAAACGCCTCGAAATGACATGCCTGAGCCGTTACGAGAAATAAAAAAATGCAGAGGGTATAACGACTCTGCATCAAGAAACCAGATATGGTCAAATAATCTTAAAGTTTCTGATAAGCATTATTGCAGAAATGAACTACTTCTTCTCATTTTCCTGGGTGATATGGGCATAAACCTGGGTTGTAGAGATATTGGCGTGACCCAGCAGCTTTTGAATATCTTGCAGTGATTTACCTTGACTCAATTTATGAGCGGCAAAGGAATGGCGCAAAGTATGGGGCGTTACCTCTGAAGAGATCCCGACCGCTTCCACATAGTGCTTGATGATAAGCCATAAGCCCTGACGGGTTAATCGCTGCCCGCGATTATTGAGAAATAGAGCGTTTTCGTTGGGGTCGTGAGCCAACTGCTCGCGACCGCCATGAATGTAATTTTTTAAGACGGTGATGGTATGGCCGGTTAGGGGGATTTCTCTTTCCTTGTTGGCTCGCTTGCCTCTTACCCTCACTTTGCCGGTACTATCGGTGAAAAAATCGAGATCGCTCGTATCGAGAGAAACCAACTCGGTCACGCGCATACCTGAGGCATATAACATTTCCAGCAGGGCCAGATCGCGCTGGGCTTTGGGGCCATTTTCTTGAATAGGCGCCTTCAAAATCTTATCGATTTCGCCGGGCGAGATAGCCTTAGGCAAGCGTTTTTTGACTTTAGGCGAGTCAAGCGTGTAAGTGGGATCCTCTTTAATAACATGCTCAGCAACCAGGAAATGAAAAAACGATTTGATGGCCGCCACTTTGCGAGCGACGGTGGAGGAACTGTAGCCGCTGTTTTTAAGGTGCGCAATGTAGGCCGAGATCGCGTTTTTGCCGACCTCGGTCCAGGTTTCCGGCTGGATATTTTCGTTTTGCTCTGTAACGAATTGCATAAATTGGCTTAGATCATTCTGGTAGGCCGCAATAGTATTGTCGGCGTATTTCTTTTCTTCTTCCAGGAATTTTAGGAAATAGTCTATTTGATCATTCATTGTCTGTTCCTTAACAGCAGTTTAGCGTCGCAGAGATTGTAGATAGGTTATCTACAAATGGTTCAATAGCTTAGAGTCCGGCGAAACCTGACTTTAAGCAACGAAAATATCAGATCAGGCGAAAGGTTCGATGAAGTTCAGTCGCGCTAATGGTGGCAGCTTTGCTGTGTGTTAAAAAGCTTGAGCCAAAACACTTCAAAATAATAAGGGGAATTAGGTGACTCCATTCTACCAAAACTTTTCATAATATTCAAGTTCGGAAATCAACAATAGAGGCTGGCCAAACCGCCCGATCATGATCGCTTCACCCGAGTTCCTTCAAAAAATCCGGCGTTTGAGATCGCTGGCGGCGAGATCATAAAAAATATCCGGCGTTTGGGATCGCTGGCGGCGAGTCTATAAAAAAAAATTCGGTGTTTTCGATCGAAATTCGCCAAAATTTTTCAGCCGATCCCCCTTTCACTATCGCGATCACGGAAAAAATTTCAGGCGATCCCCTTGCGACTATTAGATTCCGTGATCTCATAAAAAAAATCCGCCGTTTTCGATCGAAATTCGCCAAAATTTTTCAGCCGATCCCCCTTTCACTATCGTGATCACGGAAAAAATTTTAGCCAACGGCGATTTTCGATCGATTTATTGGAAAAAATTGGATAGAATTGGCCTGCATTATAAAAATCGTTGGAAAAATTGGATTGATCGGCGATTTTCGATCGATTTATTGGAAAAAATTGGATAAAATTGGCTTGCATTATAAGAATCGTTGGAAAAATTGGATTGATCGGCGATTTTCGATCGCGATCACGGAAAAAATTTTAGCCGCCGGTGATTTTCGATCGAAATAGCGGAAAAAATTGGATAGAATTGGCTTGCATTATAAAAATCGTTGGAAAAATTGGATAGAATTAGCGAATCTGTAGTAGTCAACGACCTATGGCCAAAAATGGACAACAACGGATTGACGAAAGGAGCGGATTTTGCTGGTCTTATCCGTTTATGTCCACAATCCGTTGTTGTTGTTTGATCGGGGGAACATCATTTTGACCACTACAAATCTGATAAGAATCGTTGAAAAAGAGGAATGCCGTCGCCTGGCGGATCGAGCCGAGGCCTGTCCTGAGTTTATCGAAGGGCCGTCGCTGAGCAGGTAGCGTACTTCGCTGGCTTTCTCGGTCACAATGACGCCCGGTAAATGCAGGCTTGTCCTGAGAACTTCCTGAGCTTGACGAAGGGCGCAGTCGAAGGGTAGACCTCGCTCTGGCTGGTGTAGATGACTTCCGGCAGACCGGCGGCGATATCCAAGGCAAAGTCGGTGGTGGTGCTCTCGACTGTTTGGCCGACGCGATCACTCACGCCGTTGTAGATGGGAGTTAGGGAGTTTGTGGAGTTGATGAGTCGGTTGGCGGCGTCCCAGGTGTTGGTCATTGTGTCGCTGCTGAGGAGGTTGCCGTTGATGATTTGTAGTAGGTAATGGCTGCTTAATAAAGAAAAAGATGGGTTGCGTTGTCGCAACCCATCTACAAAACCTAAAGTTGAAAATTACTTAGTGTGTTATTCTGAACGCAAATATCTGGGCACTATCGCCGAAAGTTATATAGAGCTGATTTGTACTTTCGTCAAATGCAACTTTATTTGTATCTGCATCTAAATCGGATGATTCAAATGCACTATTTGCAGTAGGCTCGAATTTTACAAAATCAATGATACTTCCCGTTTGAAGACTTAATCTTACCAATTCATTTGCGGAGGTCAGAAAATAAACATTTTCCCTTGTAACTAAGATATTACTGTTTATATCTGACCACTCCCATAATAACTCATCTGTTTTAGGGTTATGCGCGTGTATTCCATATCCATCCTGGTTTATGGAAACACCATTTTGAGTTATAGGCCAAGGGGTAACATGTATTTTGTGAGTTTGGGTAATACCGAGTTGTACAGCAGCTTCCTGCATTGTCTTTAGCGTAAATGGGCTTGTAAAATCCCGAAGAATCTCTCCGTTTTCAGCGTTAACAAAATAGCGAACACGCCCTCTCGGCGTTGGCGTAACATCCATGATGTTATCTACTACATAAAAAGAGCCAGCGGAACGTGCCCCCGGCAACTTTTTTGTCCAAAGAACGCTCCCCTTAATTGGGTTGTAAGCAGTAATACGACCAGAGCCATTAGACCCTACAAACAAAGCCTCTGGCGTAGCAAAAAAACATGAAAACGCATGGCTATCGATATTATTTTGCTTCCAAAGTATTTGCCCAGTATTTCCATCAAAGGCATATATAACATTACTTGGAGGCCAGGAGAACCCGCCGCTCAAAAATAACGTACCTTCGCTCGCCTCAATCAGGGGGCAAGACGGAAAACTATTTGTCGAAGTAAAAAAGTCCGATGATACCCATAATTCTTCTAGCCTCTCACTCATTTCAGCTACTATGTAGGATGGACGTTGATAAGGCCAAGAAGCATTGATGAAGAAAAATACACCTATGAACGATAAAATGAGTAAGCATAAAAGGCCAACAAGCCCTAATATACCCCAATACCGACTTTGTAAACCGCCTATCATTTTTTTATTTCCCTACTACATAAACGCTCAATATTCACGAATGATTTAATTCTTGTATGAGTCGATGTAAATCTGATCATGCACGCGTGCATAAATACTAGCTCGCATTAATGCTCCTGCCCTAGATTGATTAACGGGATCTACTCCGAAAAATGATACTCTTGTACCTAATGGGCTGTAAATACCTGATACAATATGCCAGTACAGTTTTCCAAGATCAATCTTTGTGTATCTATTGTTTCTCTTCTCTGTGTACTTATGCAATACTCCTGTTGGAAAATACTCAACCCAGGCTCCACCATACGAAGAATTTTTCCCCCCGGGTAATGTAGGTAATTCTGTAGGTATATTACCATACTGTTCGGCTTCGTATTGTTCAAGATCGTTAAATGAGACGCCAGCTCCAATAAACACCCCATACCCATACATAGACCAATCTGGTGAGTTAAATGTTAACCCCCCTCCTGAAAAAGGTCCCTTGCCAATATTACGCCCATAATAATAAGTGATGAATGGCCCTCCATAATCTACATCAATATTTTCGCTACTACTGTTGAATCCCCAAGCATAAGCAAGATAAATATTCGCACTTACACTGGGATTTAATATATTACTATTTGCCCCAAACCCTCCATAACTAAAGGTTTGGCTTTGCATGTTAGCAAAATCATAAACAAATTCTGTACCTCCAGCCAGAGTTCCAAAAACACCCGCTTCACCTGTTACGCCCTCTAAATATCCCCAAGTTCGATAAGGAACAGGTCCTTCCCAACACCCTTTACTTGATCCTATAACCTCTGAAATATCAATATCTTCACCAGTATCTGGATTTGGGGCTGGTTTAAGCCCGTAATATTGTAGTATACAACGAGCATAATCTATTTTTGTTGCCATATTCCGACAAAATTCAGGAAATCCTACCAATGCATTCAAATGTAGCGGCAATGATGAAGCCCTTGCTTCCCAAGAACCTCCGCTTTGTACTATAGATTGTTTTTCTGGTGATTGAAAACCGCTGGGATCAATCCGATTCACCACATTCCCTCGCACATACTGATACGCCGGCTCACTCTCCACCGCATCGACGCTCAAGAACGTGCCGGTCTCCGGCGCATACCACCGAGCGCGGAGGTGCAGCAAACTAACCTCATCCTGCCACCACTCACCCGTAAAGCCATAGGGATCACCCCCACCAGCGACGGGATTACCGTACGGATCGAACTCATTGTAGGCTACCACCGCCCCACTGTCATCCGTCACCTGGCGGATCGAGCCGAGGCTTGTCCTGAGTTTATCGAAGGGCCGTCGCTGAGGTGGTAGCGCACTTCGTTGGCTTTCTCCGCCACAATCACGCCCGGCAGATGCAGGTAGACCTCGCTCTCGCTGGTGTAGATCACCTCCGGCAAGCCTCCGGCGATATCCAAGGCGAAGTCCGTTGTATTGCCGCCCACCGTTTGCCCCACGCGATCACTCACGCCGTTGTAAATATTGCTGACGGCTGATGGCTGACGGCTGACCGCTAGCAGCCGATTGGCGGCGTCCCAGGTGTTGGTGATCGTATCGCTGCTGAGCAGGTTGCCCTGTAATGGCTGGTCATTCACCGACAAAGCTACTATAATCAACTATGACCGATTTGCGTAATCCCCACGACCGTTTCTTCAAAGCCCTCTTCTCGCAACAGGCCGCCGCCCGCGATTTCTTGTATCATTACTTGCCGGCTGAAGTTGTCAGCCTGCTCGATTTGACCTCACTGCATATTCACAAGGACAGCTTCATCGACCCGGAGTTGCAAGAACATTTTTCCGACCTGCTCTATCAGGTCACCTTGTACAGCGGTCACGACCTCTACATTTACTTGCTGTTCGAACACAAGAGTTACCCCGAACCGGAGATTGCCTTTCAACTGCTGCGCTATCAGGTCAGAATTTGGGAGCAAGACCGCAAACAGGGGCGACCTTTCCGCCCGGTGCTGCCGTTGGTGCTGTACCACGGGCGGCAAACCTGGACCGTTCCGCTCGACTTCGCGGCATTGTTTGATCTACCGGATGCCTTGAGCCGCTATGTACCGACGTTTGAGTATCAGTTGTATGACTTGAGCCGCTACAGCGATGAGGAGATTCGGGGCGAGGTCATTTTACGAGTGAGTTTGTTGCTGCTAAAATACATCCTACACGACGAGTTTGGGCAGCAATTTCGAGGGATGGTGGGGCTGCTTCAAACATTAGGGCAACAAGTGACCGGTTTGGAGTATCTGCACACCATTTTGCGGTATGTGGCCGGGGGAACAGAGAAAATCGAGCGGCATGAGTTTATTGAGGTGGTGCAAGCCATCTTTGAGACAGGAGACAACCCAATGCCAACCTTAGCTGAACAATGGAAACAAGAAGGCGAAGCCATCGGTTTGGAGAAGGGCGAAGCCATCGGCTTGAAGAAGGGCATAGAGCAAGGCCGCGAAGAAGGCATAGAGCAAGGCCGCGAAGAAGGCCGCGAAGAAGGTTTAGAGCAAGGCCGCGAAGCGACCTTGAAGCTCCTGCGGCGCTTTCTGGCCCAGCGATTCGCCGTTTCGCTCGACCATTTCGACGCGGCCTGGGCTGTACTCGACCTGGCGGCTCTTGACCGCTTGAGCGAGGTTGCCTTTACAACCGGCTCGCTAGCAGAGTTCGAGGCCCAAGTCCAGGCTGAGGTTGAGGCCACGGACGACCACTCCACCGACGATTAAGGCCCTTTCTTTGATAGGCTCAACAAGCTAACCTCAGCCTGCCACCACTCACCCGTAAAGCCATACGGATTTTCGATTTCAGATTGACGATTGACGATTGGATTACCGTACGGATCGAACTCATTGTAAGCCACAACTGCTCCGCTGTCATCCGTCGCCTGGCGGATCGAGCCGAGGCCTGTCCTGAGCGCAGTCGAAGGGCCGTCGCTGAGTAGGTAGCGCACTTCATTGGCTTTCTCGGTCACAATGACGCCCGGCAGATGGAGGTAGACCTCGCTCTGGCTGGTGTAGATGACTTCCGGCAACCCTCCGGCGAGGTCCAAGGCGAAGTCGGTTGTATTGCCGCCCACCGTTTGCCCCACGCGATCATTCACGCCGTTGTAGATGGGAGTTAGGGAGTTGGTAGAGTTTGTGGAATTGATGAGTCGGTTGGCGTCGTCATACAAGTAGGTCGTCGTGTCGCCGTTGATGATTTGTTGCAGGTAATTACCAATTAAATGGTTGGGTATGGTTTCAGTTCCAGGGGGCAACGGGGGTGAGACCCGCCCGTTGCCCCCAGCGACGTCGCCACATAGCGATTGAGGCTCTGCGGCACAGTGGGGACGCCGCCGTAGGCATCGTAGGTCAGGCTGCCGCTGGCGCCGGCTTCGTCTACCACGGTCAGGCTGGCGCCGGGAGTAAAAAAAGCGGTTGGGTTTCGTTTTAACGTTTCCGCGTCAACGCAATCTGCCAGGGGAAAGAATAACCGTGCCACACTACATCGACCACGCCGTCGACCATGCGGCGAAAATCACAGCCGGAGTAGTTATGCAGATGTTCGGGGTCGTTACCCAAAGCGGTTAGGTGCTTGCCCCGCAGAAAATTAGCGCCTCTAAAAAACGGCTCATGGGGCACACTTAAGAGGACATATTCTGAAGAAACGCGGGCCAGTTCTCGCAGTCCAACCTGGGAGTCGGGTAGATGCTCCAATACTTCCAGGCAGATAACCAGGGGGAAATGGTTATCGGGAAAGGGGAGGGAGTGGATATCCAAGTTAGTCAACGGCGCATGATGAATAAAGTTATCGCGCCCCCACTGAAGGGCATCGGGTTCAAAATCGCCGCCAATACAGACTGCGGTGATGTTATTGTGCTGCAGGTGTTGAATGACAAATCCTTCAGCACAGCCGGCATCCAAAATCTTGTTGGCCTGAGTTTGTTGTACCAAATCGACAATGATCTGGTGAAACCGGTTTAGCAGTTTGCGCTGCACCGGGTTTGAATTCAAATGTTTTTGCCGATTTCCGTGATCGCTCAATGGTTTGGTGTAGCCAATCTAGCCCTAATTAACAACAGGAACCCGTGGATTGGTCTCCTCCCTCTCTAGAATTTTCTTAATGGTATACTCCTGCTCCGGCCGGAACGTAAAATAGCGCAGCATTTCGCCCAATAGGCCGGTTGAAAAAAGCTGAATGCCCAGAATCATGGCTAAAATACCCACAAGGAACAGCGGGCGGGTGCCAATCGGCCCGATATCGAAACCAGCGGCGACGCGCAGCAGCCACAACCCGGCCAGATAAAGTTCGATGAGCGTTCCCAGCCCAAAGGTCAGCAACCCGATCGTGCCAAACAATCGGAGCGGGTGCTTGAGATAGGTAGTCAAAAACAGAACCGTAATGAAATCCAAAAAACCGCGAATCGCCCGGCCCGCCCCATATTTCGACACCCCGGAGTAGCGTGGATGGTGCTGCACTTTCTCCTCGGTGATGCGAAACCCTTTACCGGCAGCCAGCACCGGCACAAAGCGGTGAAAGTCGCTGTAGAGTGGAATCTGCTCGGTAACGGCCCGTCGATAAACCTTGAAGCCGCAGTTGAAATCGTGCAGGTTTAGCTGGCTGAACTTTGAAACCACCCGATTAAAAATTTTCGACGGCCAGGTCTTGTCGATAGGGTCTTGGCGATCGTGCCGCCAGGCCGCGACCAAATCGTAGCCCTCCTCCAACTTGGCCAGCAACTTGGGAATTTCAGCCGGATCGTCTTGCAAATCCGCATCGAGGGTGATGATGACATCACCCCGGCTGTGCCGAAAACCGGCTACCAGGCCCGCCGTTTTGCCGAAATTTTGGTGAAAATGGATGACGCGTACGGCCGGGTCTCGCTCGAATAACGCTTCCAAAATTTGGGGGGAGTTATCGGTACTGCCGTCGTTGATAAAAATAATTTCGTACGGTTGATTGAGTTGGGTCAGCGCAGCGGTGAGCTTTTGATGGAGTAATTCCAGATTCCCCTCCTCATTCAGCAGGGGAATTACGGTTGAAATCATGAAACTGCCTTGAATTAAATTTTTCGATCGCTGTCGGGTGATGCGTAAAGTGTATGTATCTATTCAGGTGACTGGCACTTTGGCTCAAATCGAGAGCGCTGGATGTAATACCACGCTGCAATTACGGCATAAAGTGCCAGTCACCTCATCTGCTGGGTAAATACAAGTGTATAATGGTCAATCATGCATTTTACAGGCATCCGGGTTTGGCGTCAATCTGGCCGTATTCCGCGCGACGCTTGTATCATTTCCGGTTATTATGTAGAATTAAAGGAGATTAACATGAGGGTATTCCTATGGCACTAGATATTACCGATGTCCGGGCTCAAATGCCTAATTATGAAAATTATAAAGATTGGCAGCGTAGTGGGGAAGTCTTGGGTATTGCCGTTCATCATTCGGCCACGGCCGACCGAACGACCGGCGCGCCGACGGGTAACGCGCTGAGCTTCTTCACCTATCATGTCAATGGTCAGGGCTGGTCGCATGGCGGTTACAATTATGTTATTCCCGGCAGCGGCCAAATTGAATACGCCCTGGATGAAAAGATTTCGGCCTACCACGCCGGCTTTAGGGATACCGATAATTCCGAAGGGCTGGAATACGGCCAGTACTGGAACAACCACTACCTAGCCATCTGCATGGCCGGTTGGTTCAGCGATAACCGCACCTATCAAGACGCCAACGGACAAACCCGACAAATTCCCAACCAGTACACCACCCCGACCAGCGCCCAAATGGAGTCGCTGCTCAATCTCATTCAACATTTGCGCCAGAAATACAATATTCCGGTTGAGAACGTGCGCGGCCATCGCGAACTGCGCGGCAACGGCACCACCTGCCCCGGCTACAACGTCGATCCGGCCCAACTCCGGGCCACGCTCAAAACCCTGGACGAAACCAAGCCGCCCGATCCCGATCCTCAACCTGAGGTCAAGCCCGGCGAACACGTGGTTCTGCTGCCCGACGCCGACCGTTATTTCGATGCCGCCGCCACCTACATCTGGCATTTTCAGCCCGATGTCAGCTTTGCCATCGATCAGGCCGCCGGTCGCTGGAAATACGTTACCGCTATCGGCGATGCCAGCGGCATCAGCGACGCGCAGTTAGAGCGGCTGCGCACCGCCGGCGCCCTCCTGGTGCAGCGCATTCCCGGCGATCCCGATAGCGTGCGGGGCGCCCTGGATCAACTGGTCGACGCCGACCGCCGTTTTCTGGACGTGTCGGAGCCGCAACCGCAAATGTACACCGTGCAGTCCGGCGATACCTTGTACAGCATCGCCCGGCAGGTTTACGGCCAAGCCTCCTTATGGAACATTATTTACGAGGCCAACCGCGATATTTTGAGTAACCCCAGCCAGATCAAACCCGGACAAGTCCTAAAAATTCCACCCAAACCGGCCTAAGCAACCAATTATTATTATTAACTTCGTAATTTCTAAAACGGTAAGGCACGAAGTTGTTTGGGGATAACACCTAAGCATGGCGAAACGCCGATCACAGCTTCTTGAAATTTTATACTCCAGCGGCCCGGCCGCGGCCGTCTTAAAGTCTGCGGCCAAACATCGCGATCGCGGGTTGGCCTCAGAACTGCGCTACCCTTTTTTGGCGATTGTCGGCCAGACCGAAATGAAGATGGCCCTGCTGTTGGCCCTCATCAATCGAGCCGTCGGCGGCGTGCTGCTGGTGGGGGCTAGAGGCACAGCCAAAACCACCGCCGTACGCGGGCTGGTCGATCTGATGCCCGTGGTCGAACGCAGCACGTGCGAGTACGGCTGCGAGCCGGAAGACCTTATTTTGTACGGTATGGACGGCGTTTGCCAAGAGTGCGCAGTTAAGCTGGGCATGGGCGACCCGATCACCACCACGGAGGCAATGCGGCTGGTTGAACTGCCGCTCAACGCCCGGCTGGAAGATGTGGTCGGCGGCATCAACGAGCGGGTAGCGATGGAGCAAAATCGGCTGCTGGTCGAGCGCGGGATTCTATCGCAGGCCGATCAAAACATGCTCTACATCGATGAAGTGAACCTGCTTGATCCGCTGATCATCGACGCCATTCTTGACGCCGCCGCTCAGGGCCAGTACACCGTCCGGCGCGGCCCGATGGCGGCCACCTACCGCTCGCGTTTAACCCTGGTCGGTTCAATGAACCCCGAAGAAGGCATCCTGCGCCCCCAAATTCAAGATCGATTTGGACTGCGCGTGCTGATCCGCGGAGTGCAAAACCTTGACGAGCGGATGGAAATTTATCGACGGGCCGTCTTCTACAAGCACAAACCCTACAAATTTGTCACCGATTGGCTGGCCGAAACCGAGTCGGCCCAAGGGGAAGTCATCGAAGCCCGCAAACGGCTGCCCAAAGTAAAATTCGGCCCAGGCGTCGAACGCGAAGGGCTGCGCTGGATTCAGGAGCTAAAAATTGACAGCCATCGAGCCGAGTTAACCCTATTTGAAGCCGGCCGCGCCCTGGCCGCTGCCGACGGCCGCCTGGAGGTCACATTGGACGATTTGCGCACCATTGGCCCTATGGCTTTACGCCAGCGCCAGACCGAAACGGCCCAGCGCTTCTTCGAGGCCCAACTCAAAGAAGACCAATCCATTCAATCGATTATCACTGGCTCACCAAAAGCCGCCGCCAAAAAACCTCGCGCTAAAAAGCCGGCCCGCCCTACCTCCCCTGAGTCTATGCCGACTCACAACGGCGCCGCCTCTGTCTCTGCCGATGATCAGGAAACCCCCGCCAAAAACCCGGAAGCTCATCAAGAAAAACAATCGGGTTCTTGATAAATTTACGGGCATCTTAACCCCATAGATAGCTCTGCACTAAACCGTGGTGAAGAAAAATTAGACAGGATTAACTCGATTTACCGAATTATGACCGATAAAATCGTGATAATCGTGTCAATTCTGTCGATTATTTGATCGATCTTCCGTCATCTTCACGTTTCCACGGTTTAATGTTGTGCTACCACCTCATAAATTTGGGCGTTTTTCAAACAAAACCCCCAAATTTGGCAGACGCGCTGAATGAAGTATGATTCAGGAGTGCAAAAGCAGTGATCCATTAAAAGGTTGGAGAGGAAGGATGCCCGATCTCGCTGAACCCACCTCTGCCCCTGAGGTAGAGCAGCCAACAATTGAACAGCCTGATGAAAATCCTGATGAAACCCCTATTGAGCAGCCCATTGAAGAATTAACTGAACCGGAAATTGAAGAACCGATTGAGCCGGTAGAAGAGCCGGTTATGGGTGAATCGGCTCAGGAATTCGATCAGGAATTTGATCAAGAATCTTTTGATCAAGAATCTAGTGAAGCGGTTTTAATACCCCCCTTAACCAATCCGGTAAGCCTTTCACCTCGACCGGCCTCAACTAAAATCAACAGCCGGCCTTTGGTCTATGTCGGTATTGGGTTATTACTGACGCTGCTGGCCGTGGCGGTGGGCGCAATTTTTCTATACGCGGTTTTTGCGCTGGTCTTCTTCGGCGGCGAAGGCGATGACATCGCGGCAGCCCCCATCGCAACCGAGGAGGCGGTCGTTGCCGCACCACCACCACCGACGCCAACCATAACACCTACGACTGATCCCGGGGCAGGCCGTTCGCTGGCGCAGCAAGTCAGTGAAGCCCCCACGGCGACCCGAGCGCCTGTGTCGCCCCCACCTGCTCCCGCCGCTCGACCACAACTGCTGGCTGATTCCAACATCGACTTTTCCAGCAGTCAGGGAAATTGGCAATATTTGTGGGCCTCACCCGGCACAAACACCTGGCAGCCCATGGTTTACGAGAGCCGTGAGTACGGCACCTGCTGGTACGCCGCTGATTATGTGCGCATCTGCGAAGAGAGCGGCCACCCCGGCGATGAGGCCGATATCGCCTGGCGCTGGACCAGCCCCGTCCCCGGCCCGATCGAAATCCTGCTTCACGCCGAAAAAATCGACGTGGGTGGGGATGGGGTTATTGTCTCCGTTTTTAATAACACGGGCGATATTTCCACCGACCCCGTTTTTTCCCGGCCGGTCCTCGGTAATGATGAAAGCGGCTTTGCTAACCGCTTTATCATCGACACCATTCAACCCGGTGATTTTCTGCTGTTTGTTATGCAAAAAAACGAAGACGTCACCTTCGACCACACGGACTTCGAAGCAACCATCTGCCAGATCAGCTGTCCCTAAAACCTATGGCGGCGATGCTGCAGCATCGCCGCCACCATTCTTTATAAAATCACCGGCTTTTAACCGCTGTTCGCTGCGAAGTTCATTCCTCTTTCCTCATTTTAAGATTTCTGAGTATAATGTTTACATAAGAATGAAAATGGAACGGAACGACAAAGCTGGCTTTGTCACCTACGATCAAAGCCAGCTTTGATGCTCCAGAGTTTTATTTGCAAGGGTATTTTATGAGAAGCCTATTCTCTTGCCTGCATGCCATTATCCATACCATTTTTCTGTTTCTTGGTGCGGTCGTGGTCGTGCTCATTGCGGCGGGGTTATTTGCCTATACCATGATCAACGACAGTTCCCATCTGGTCATCGAAAACGGCCCGCTGTGGCGGCGGCTGCCCATCGACTCGGAGGCGCTGTCGCTTTATCACGAACTGAACGCTCAGGCGGAAACGATCAATACCCCTATCTCGAACGATCCCAGTCAGGTCTCGTTTACCATCGAGCCGGGCGAAACGGCGGAGACAATTGCCACTCGGTTGAAGGAAATGGGCTTGGTGGGAGATGCCGATCTATTCCGGCAGTTGCTGCGCTACAACGGCATCGATACCCGCTTGCAGGCCGGCAGCTTTCAACTGCGGCGCAATATGACTATGCGCCAGCTTGGCGCGGCACTGTATCGAGGCGGCTTCACCCAAAATACCGTCTCTATCCCCCCCGGTTGGCGGCTGGAGGAGATTGCCACCCATTTGCACCGCTCGGGAATTATGGATGGCAACTACTTCTTAAGTGTCGCTCGCCAGGGCGTTGCCATCGATCATCCGGTGCTGGCCGACCGCCCCACCGGCCAATCCTACGAAGGCTATCTGGCTCCAGGCACCTACCATTTGCCCGACGACGCCACCCCGGAGGAGTTGATTGCTTTGATGCTCGACAACTTCAGCCGGCAGCTTCCGGCCAACGCCTTCGATCTGGCTCACCAGCGCGGCCTCTCCTTTCATGAGGCCCTGACTATTGCCTCTATCGTCGAGCGAGAAACGTTTTTAGATAATGAGCGCCCGCTGGTGGCCAGCGTCTATCTCAATCGGCTCAACCCAGCGTTTGGGCTCAATCACCTCCAGGCCGATCCCACCGTTCAATACGCGATGGGCTACCAGTCGGACACCGGCTTATGGTGGAAGTCGCCGGTTTCATTGGACGAATATCCGAAGGTTAATTCGCCGTACAACACCTACCTCTACCCCGGCCTACCACCCGGCCCCATCGCCAGCCCCAGCATCGAGTCGATCACGGCCGTGCTTTATCCCGCCGAAACGAACTACCTTTATTTCGTCTGCCAATTCCCCAACTGCGAGGGCGGCTCTCACGTTTTCGCCGCGACTTATGAGGATCATCTCCAAAACGTCAGCGCCTATTGGGGCCAGTAGCCAGGTTCGTAGCCATCGCTTTAGGATTTAGAATGGCTAAAGCCATTACTACGAATAAATTACCCTAAACTCGATCTGACTTGCCGCACAATCGTCTCCGTCTGCAATTCATCCAACAACAAGTAATGCGCACCCAACCACTGCGCCAACTGGCGAGCCAGCCCCAACCGTACAAAACCCTGCTCACTATCCAACACCAACGCAGCTATCTTTTTTTGCGCCAAACCGACGGCAATCTGCTGAAGTTGGCCCGCCGACGTTACCCGCCCGTCGGTGATGAGCACTAACAGCGGCGTCAGGGCGCTGTCTCGCTTGAGGTGGTTGGTCAGCACCTGATCGGCTAGCTGCAAGCCTGCCGGCAGCGGGGTGCGCCCGCCGGTGGGGAGCTGCCGCAACTGCCGCTCGGCCAACTCGACCGAGTTGGTTGGCGGCACGAGGAGGTGGGCGCTTTGGCCGCGAAAGGTGATTAGCCCGACCCGATCGCGCTTTTGGTAGGCGTCGAGCAGCAGGCTGAGCATCGCGCCTTTGACGGCGATCATGCGTTTGCGCGCCCCCATCGAGCCGGAGGCATCGACCACAAACAGGATGAGGTTGCCGGTGCGCACCCGGCGAACTTTGACGCGTAGGTCAGGAATAGAGAGGGGAGAGGGGAGAGGGGAGAGGGGAGATTGAGGGTGGGGAGTTAGAGGTTGGAGATTAGAGATTGAGGTATGAGAGAGAGAACTGAGGGAAGTTTGAGCTAAACGCAGAGCAGCGGCGCGGAGGGTGGCGGCGAGAGCGATGTCGCGAATGGGGCCGGTCGGGGTGGTGGCATACAGAAAGAACCCGCCTTGGTGGGTGGCTGTGGCCTGGCTGCGCCGCCCCCGGCCGGGCTGGGGGCGACGGCTGGCGGCTGAAGGCAGCGGTTGTTTTAGAGCAAATGGGTGACCGGGAGCGAACACCTGATCGGGAGCGGGGCGGCCGGTATCATCGGGCGGCGTGTCCGGCTCACTCACCCTCCGTATCGGTGTTATCGGGAGCGTCTTGACGATCAGCGCCGCCGCGCTGACCGGGTCGGGGTTGGTGCTGCTGGATGAGGTTATCTAACTGCTGCCGGTCGAGGCCGGGTTCTTCAAAGGGCTGGCGGCGGCGGCGATGCAGCAGCACGAGTTCCGCTGCCCGGCGAATATCATCGACGTTGACTTCTCCTCGCTCTTCCCAGGCGGCCAGCGTTTGAGCCGTTTTGTACATCGTAATATCGGCCCGCAGCCCATCCACCTGGCTGCCGATGCAAATTTGGCTAATCAGCTCCAGCAGGCCGTCGCTGAGCGTGACTTGTGGTACTAGCTGCTGCGCCTGACCGATGCGCTGCCCCAACGCTGCTTCTTGATCGGCAAATTGGCTGTAAAAGGCGGCGGGATTGGCCTCGAAGGCAATTCGGCGGCGGACAACGGCGGTTCGCAGCGCGGCGTCGGTTGGCCCGGCCACTTCTACCGCCAGCCCGAACCGATCGAGCAGTTGGGGGCGCAGTTCGCCCTCTTCCGGATTCATGGTTCCCACCAGAATGAATCGGGCCGGATGGCTGACGCTGACGCCCTCGCGCTCGACGGTATTGGTACCGGACGCGGCGGCGTCGAGCAGGACATCGACAATATGATCGGCCAGCAGATTGACCTCATCCACGTACAGAATGCCGCGATGGGCCTGAGCCAGCAGCCCCGGCTCAAAATGGCGCTGGCCCGATTGCAGCGCGCGTTCGATATCCAGCGTGCCCACCACCCGATCATCGCTGGCTCCGACCGGCAGCTCGACAAAAGGCGTGGGGCGTGAGGCGGGGGCGGGGGGGCCGGCTGAGCGGCACACCGGACAGATGGCCGCCGGTTGCTCGGGCGGGCAGTTGAAGGGACAGCCGGGCCGGGCTTCGATAGGTGGCAGCAGGGCCGCCAGCGCGCGGGCGGCGGTCGATTTGGCCGTGCCTTTCTGGCCGCGAATCAACACCCCGCCGATGGCCGGGTTGATGGCGTTGAGCAGCAGGGCCAACTGCATCGCCTCCTGGCCAACCAGGGCGGAAAATGGGTAAGGCGTTTGTGGTGAGGTCACAGGTTTATATCGGCTACTTGGCCAATTCTTGGGTGGCGAGACGTTTGACGTGGGCCAAAATCGCGCCGATACCGTTCAGCCGTTGGGTCGTCAACACTTTCTGCAACCCCATTTCCAGATAAAAGTGGGCCGGCACTTTGAGGACATCTTCAGGGGCGACACCCCGCAGCCCTTCACCCAAAATAGCCGCGTAGCCGCGCACGGTGGGCGACTCAGGCGGGATATCAAAGTAATAATGCATACCGCCGTCTTCCAGTTCGGCATGAACAAAGACCGGCGTCATACATTCGTGTATCTGCTCCATATTGGCCTGCCTATTGAGCCAGTCAGGCAGAGGCGGCATCTTTTCCGAGTATTCCAGCAGCAGTTCCAGTTTATCGCGGCCTTCCGCCCAGCTAAAATCTTCGACAATCTGAGCCAGACGGGGAGGCAGGGTTTCGATAGTCTCAGTCATTCATTTTCTCCCGGACAAGTGACAAGGTATTTCAGGGATTATAATCCGAAATAGGCCTCACGAAAAATAATAAGGGGAGCCTTTGTCCGGCCAAACAGCAAGCGGCCCACCTGTAAGAAATCTGTAAGGAATCTTGACCATACTGAAACGGTGGCTGGTCTGAGAACAGATGACGATGACTTAAAACCGGATCGCCATCGGCTCATACGCGCCGTTTAATCCGGGCAAGCCAAAATTAGCATTTAGAAAATAGAGGAGATTTTGATGTTACCCACTAATCAAGTTACTCACAGAAAAAATCGCTTAAGTTTGCTGTTGGCGCTGCTGCTGACCGCCTTGATCGTCGCCGCTTGCGGGGGGGCCGCCCCGGCTGCCGCGCCCGAACAATCGGCCCCCGCCGAAGCGGCCAGGCCGTCCCCAGAGTCCCAGAGTGACGAAGCGATGGCCGACGAAAGCATGGCTGAGAAGGATACGATGGCGGATAAAGCGATGGCCGACGACGCCATGACCGATGAGGCGATGGCGGATGAAGCGATGCCGGATAAAGAAGCGATGGCCGACGACGCCATGACCGATGAGGCGATGGCGGACGAAGCGATGACGGATGAAGAAGCGATGGCCGGCGACCCGGCGAGCGACGCCATGACTGAACATACAGCGATGGCTGACGACGCCGCCGGCGACGAAGCGATGAGTGACGAGGCTATGACCGATAGCGCCCCGGTCGATTTGCCGGCCTGGTACAACGTTGAACTGACCAACGTCAATACCGGCGAAACATTTAAGATCGCCGATTTCCAGAATAAAGTGGTGCTGGTTGAAACGATGGCGGTTTGGTGTACCAACTGCCTGCGCCAGCAGCGGGAAGTGCTGTCGCTCCACAGCCAATTGGGCGACCAACCCGGTCTGGTCAGCGTCGCCATCGACATCGATCCCAACGAGGATAACGCCATTCTCAAGGCCCACACCGACAAAAACGGCTTCGATTGGGTCTACGCCGTTGCGCCGGGCGAGGTAGCCGCCGAGATCGGCCAACTGTACGGCGGCCAATTCCTCAACCCGCCGGCCACCCCGATGCTGATCATCGACCGCCAGGGGCAGGCGCACCCGCTGGAATTCGGCCCCAAATCGGCTCAAACGCTGCAAGAGGCGCTGGCCCCGTTTTTAAGCGAGGAAGGCTAGGCAATGGGTTTTGAGGCCATTTTCACGTCCATCTCACTCGGCTTGCTGGCGACGACCAGCCCCTGCGTTTTACCGCTCTACCCCGGTTATCTGGCCTACCTCAGCGGCGGGCAGGCCGCGCTGGCCAATCGCCAGTACGGGCGGTACTTTTTAGGCTTCTTTGTGCTGGCCGGCGTGCTGGCGATGATGCTGGCCCTGGGGCTGATCATCGCCCTGCTGTCGCTGTCGGTGGGGCGAGCGCTGTCGATTCTCATTCCGCTGGCCGATCTGTTGATCATCAGTCTGGGGGTCATGCTGCTGCTGAACTACAATCCGTTCAAACAACTGCCGCAAATGCAGGTTCCCGGTCTATCGAACCCGTACCTGAATGCCTTCACCTATGGCCTACTCTACGGGCCAATCGCCTTGCCCTGCTCCGGGCCGCTGGTGGTTGGTATCTTCGCTTATTCGCTGTCGGCCGGGCAGGCGTTGAGCCAGCTATCGATCTTCCTGTGGTTTGGCGTCGGCTTCGGGCTGCCGCTGCTGGCGCTGTCTTTTCTATCAGGCGCGTCGCAGCGCTGGATTACCCGCCAGTTTGCCGTTCACGCCCGTATTGTGAACCTTATCGGCGGCCTGCTGTTGGTCGGGATCGGGCTATATGATCTGTGGGCCAACTGGGAGGTGATTGCGTTGTTTTGGGGATGAGAAGCAACCTTTATTTTGTCGTCAAAAGGGGGTCGGTTTGAAATCGCCCCCCTTTTTTTGCCGCCAAAAGGCGATCGGTTTGAAATCGCTCCCCTTTTTTTGCCGCCAAAAGGGGGTCGGTTTGAAATCGCCCCCGTCGCTTTGCCACCAAAAGGGGGTCGGTTTGAAATCGCCCCCGTCGCTTTGCCACCAAAAGGGGGTCGGTTTGAAATCGCTCCCCTTTTTTTGCCGCCAAAAGGCGATCGGTTTGAAATGCCCCCTCTTTTTTTATCGATGAAAAGGGGGTGATTTGAAACTATCTCCCTTTTTTTGCCGCCGAAAAGGCATCGCTTAAAGAGCGACCTCCTTTTTTTACTACCGACAGGTTTTTAGCAAACTCACCCGCTTGGTAATATAATAGATGTCACCTAATTCTCATTTCCATCGCAGACTTACGGGGAAGGTTATCCCCCTATTGGCTAACTTTCCATTTTAATTTGACGAGGATGTCTAAGGCGATAACATTTATAATCATGAACCACGCATCGAACCCCACCCCACCCCACCCCGATACCATCACCACCCGCGAGCAATTATGGACGCTCATTGGGGGCGTCAGTGTGCGTACCAAAATTTTGGGTATTGTGCTAACGCTGACGGTGGTCTTGGGCCTGGGCGTGACCTGGGAAGTCCGCACTGTGATGCAGCACAATCTCCTCAACGAATTGGAACTGCTGGGACATGCCTATATCACGGATCTCTCTATTCGGAGTGTAGCGCCACTGAAACAGGGGGATTTGCCGGCGCTGAGAGAGCTTTTAACGGAGACGGTAGCCAACCATCCTGATGTACGCTACGCCTTCATTGTCGATGACCAGAACCAGGTTATCGCCCACAGTTTTCCCGATCACGTTCCGGATGACCTGCTAAACCTGAATATTGCCGACCTCAGCGCCCAATTTTTACTCCACGATTACACCAATACGATTGCCCCCGACGGCCACGGTCATCATATCCATTTCGAAAACCACGAAGGTCACATTCATGAATTTGCGGCGCTGATTGCCGACGATGGGGCGGAAACGCTGCGGGTTGGCCTGTCCGAAGCCCGGTTGCAGGGCGTCATCAATCGAACCACGTGGCAAATGTTGTTAACCACGGCGGTGGTGGGGCTGTTTGGCATTTTGGCCGCTATGCTGCTGACCTGGTTATTAACCCGCCCTATCCTGGCCCTGGTCACGGCCACCGAACGGGTGCGGCAGGGCGATTTGACGGTGCGGGTTCCCCACTGGGCCGACGACGAAATCGGCGCGCTGGCCGATGCCTTTAACCAGATGACGTGCGATCTGGAAGTCAGTCATCGAGCCATCGAAGAAAAAGAGGCGGCCCGAACGCGCCTGCTGGCCCAACTGATCAATGCCCAGGAAGAAGAGCGCAAACGTATTGCCCGTGAACTGCATGATGGCGTCGGCCAGGCGCTAACCTCGCTGCTGGTGGGGCTGAAAATATTAAACCAACTGGATGATCCGGCCGTCCTCCAAGCTAAAGCCGCCGAACTGCGGCAAGTCGCCACCGAAACACTGGAAAACGTCCGGCTGCTCAGCCGCCAACTACGCCCCAGCGCGCTGGACGACTTGGGTCTGGCGGCGGCGGTCGAGCGTTACCTGGGGGAGTTCTCCAAGTTATACCCGGCCTTACCCGTTGATTTTCATGCCGATCTGCCGAATCGCCTGCCGTCTACCGTTGAAACCAGCCTCTACCGGATTGTTCAGGAAGCGATGACCAATGCGGCTCGCCACAGCGGCGCTACCGCCTTGAGCGTCTTATTGACCCAGCGCAACGGGCAGGTGCAGGCCATTGTCGAGGACAACGGTCACGGGTTTGATCCGGACGGGGCGTCTCGCGCCGGCAGCAGCGTTGGTATCCACGGGATGTTTGAACGGGCGGATTTACTCGGCGGCCGGTTGCAAATTGAAAGCAGCGAAGAAGGCACAACGATCTATGCGGAGATTCCGATATGAGCGATGACAGGCAAATCCGAATTGTATTAGCCGATGATCATGCCGTGTTACGGGCCGGCCTCAGAGTCTTACTCAACGCCGAACCGGATATGGTCGTGGTCGGCGAGGCCGGCGACGGTGAAAGCTGCGTAGCCATCGCCGTTAAACTCCAACCCGACCTGGTTTTGCTGGATATCAACATGCCCCACACCAACGGCTTAGAGGCTCTAGCAGAACTACGCCATAAGGTCCCTCACAGCCGGGTCTTGATCCTGACCATGCACGATGATGCCGTTTACCTGCGACAGGTGCTGGCCGCCGGCGGCGCCGGATACGTCTTAAAGGAAGCCGCCGACAGTGAACTGCTAACCGCCATTCGAACCGTGTATAACGGCGGTGTATTTTTGCACCCGTCGCACGCTCACATTTTATTAGAACAGGCGATCAACAGCGCGCCGGCCGTCGCTACGCCCGACAGCCAGCTATCTAACTTAAGCGACCGCGAACAAGAGGTCATCCGGTTAATCGCCCTGGGCCATACCAACAAAGAAATCGCCGAGATACTGCATTTGAGTGTCAAAACGGTCGAAACTTACAAAGCCCGAGGCATGGAGAAACTTAATATTACCACCCGCTCGGCTTTGGTTCGCTTTGCCTTGAAGCATGGACTGGTGGATTAACAAAAAAAGAGCCTCGGTTGAGGCTCTTTTTTTATGTAAAAACCAGTCAGAAGTTCTAGGCGGCTGCGGGTTCTGCTTGTGGAGCCGATTTTTGAATTGTAATCCCGCGCCAGGGTGTGCCTAACAGGGGCAGTAAGAAGTAGTCTAAACCGACGTAGCCGGCGACTTTCCAGGCCATAATCAAGCCCACAGCCACTACGAACAACATCGGGTTGGTGCTGGCGCTGCCGGCCATCATAAAGTTCCAGTTCATAAAGCCACCGAAGAAAGCGGCGATACCGGTGAAGAGGCCCAGCACCAGAGCGATACCAATAATCAGTTCCCCATAAGCTACCAGCGGAGCAAACCAGGTCCAAGCTTGAGCGTCGAGTAGAGATTGAATGAAACTGCGATACCAGTCGAAAGCGATGGATGGGCGGCCCGCTTCAGGAATAATAATCGCGTTTTCCCAATAGCCTTTCAAAGCGGCCCCTGTCTCCACCCAGGCCGGGTTGTGAATTTTGTGAAGGGAGGCTTCGATCCACTGATAGCCGAGCCAAACGCGCAGCACCAGCCAGATCCAGGCCGCGCCGGGACTACTTAATAACCATTGAACAAAGGGAGGGTCTTGCACAACTTCATTTTTGTGAGTAACAGCGCCAGTCATTTTGAATACTCCTTATATATATCGCAATTGTGATTGCAGTTGTTGTAATTGATTTGATGATTATATTGTATAATACTTCACAATTACTGTGTAGCAGGAGATTCCCTGAACTTTTTCACCCGCATGTCAGGCTAAAAGCCTCCTCTTTGTGGGGATTTTCCTGACATGTCCGGAAAGAGGCTAAGGCCGCTCGCCTTTGGCCAGGCGGCGGTTGATATCATCGAGCACCACCGGCACATCCCAAATGCCATCCACCACATAATGCACGCCGGCTCGATACATGCGCTGATAGGCTTGCTTGAGCAGCGTTTGTAAGGTTTTGACCGGCAGTTGATCGACCTCGCTTTTATTCAAGCCCAATTCGTTGCCGGTTTTAGCCACGCCGATGGTCCACATCCCGGCGTTCAGCCCGGCTTCCAGGCCCGGCAGCGTATCATCAACCTTGACCACGGCTTCCATCGGATAAACGCCCATCTCTCGAGCATTTTGCAGCGCCATCCAGGGAGCAGGCCGCCCGGCCGGAACGTCATCGGCGCAGACGGTCGAATCAGGAATGTAGTCCTGTTTGGCTGCGGCGGCCAGCAGCAGGTTCACCATTTCCCGATTGTAGCCGGTGTTGGAGCCTACTTTTAGGCCGCGCTGGCGAAATTCGGCTACAGCTTCTTTTGTGCCGGGAATAAGAAAGGCGTAATCCACCAAGGCTTTGACCTGGAGCGGGATAAACGCTTCATACATCGCATCGACATCTTCTTTAACCGGCAGCCGCCCGTGAACCGCTTGCCAGCGCTGCGCCACAGCCGCCATGTGGGTGATATCTAAAATGTGATCCCACTTGGCCTTGCCCATCGGCCGGTGAGCCTCTTCAAGAGTAATGCCAACCCCCTGGCGTTGAAAGACCTCGACAAACACCATCGCCGGGGCCTGCGAGCCGTAGTCGATGGTGGTGCCGGCCCAATCTAAGATGATGCCCTGCAATGGGCCGCAGTAGGAACGTTGGTAAATGAATGTCATTAATGATACCCTCCTGTGAAAATAAGAGCTGTAGGACAAACTTAAGTTTGTCCTACGGAATTTCCATTGTCGTTGCTGTACCGAGGTTCTGTCACACTCCTCGTATAAAATAAAAGTCTGGAGCGTCAAAGTTTACTTTGACCCTACCGTGAGTGACAAAGCCAGCTTTGTCGCTCCGATAAATTCCAGCGCTTATTAAAGAAGGGTACTCTGGGGAGAGTACCCTTCTAGGAAGGAGGCGCTGAATGAAGAAGGTTTTCAGCTAGTTATTTTCATAAAGTAATATACAATGACCATGTTATGGTTTTGTTAAAAACCGTTTAACATTCCGTTAAAAATTTACTGAACCGCGTCGAGCCACTTTTGTTTGGCTTCCCCGATAGCCGCATCGCTGGCGGGGAAGTAGCCCACATCCAGGATTTCGTCGTTGACGTTGGTCAGGTAGAAGTTGATAAACGAGGCCACTTGCGGTTTGTCGGCCATAATGCTGGCCGTCGAGTAGATGAACAACGGTCGCGCCAACGGATAGCTGCCGTCTTCCGCCGTCGTTTCGGTCGGGGCCACGCCGTTGACCGACAACGCCTTCAAGGTGTCTTGGTTCTCGTTGTAGTAAGCATAGCCAAAGAAGCCGATGGCGTACGGGCTGCCTTGCACCCCTTGCACCAGCACGTTGTCGTCTTCACTCAACTGCAAGTTCGACGCCGCCAAAATCGGCTCTTCGTTTTCATCGAAAATCTCTTCCACAAAGTAGTCGAACGTGCCGCTGTCGGTGCCGGGAATGAAGCGCTGGATCGGCTCCGCCGGCCAATCCGGGTTGACATCGGCCCACGTCTCGGCTGTGCTGAAGATGGTCGCCAACTGCTCGGTCGTCACATCCGTCAAGAAGTCGTTGTCGGTGTTGACCACGATTGCCAAGGCATCCGTCCCCACCCGGAACTCAATCGGCTCTCGACCAATCGCCTGGCAGCTTTCGATTTCCGTGTCTTTGATCGGCCGGCTGGCGTTGGAGATGTCGGTCTCACCGGCCACGCAGAACCGCTCGAACCCAGCCCCACTGCCGATGCTGTCGATGGTGATCGTCCCGGCATAGCCTTCATCCTGGAACCGCTCGGCCATTCGCTCGCTCAACGGGAACACCGTCGAACTCCCCGCGCTGATAATGTCGCCCGTTATCGACAGCGGATCGACTTCCGGCAGCGCCATCGTACCGCTGCTAGCCGCGGCGCGGGGAGCCGCTGTCGGGGTTTCGCCGCTGCTCAGGAAAGCTTGGGCCTCCTCAGCCGGAGGCAGGTAGATGGTCGTGCCAACCTCGATGACGTTCGGGTCTTCGATGGGGGTCAGGCTGGAATCTTCAGCCGCTTTCAGGTTGTGAAAATGCATAATCGCCGTGTAAGCTAAGACATCGCCGTACTCTTTTTCGGCGATCTTCGACAGCCAGTCGTCGGCTTGAACGGTGTAAAGGCTGCCTTCCTCTTGCAAGGCCGGGGCGGCCACGGCCGCGGCCGGAATGGCCAGCAGCACTAACGCAATGACGAATACTAACTTTTTAAGCATAGTGAAAATTCTCCTCGGTCGTCATATTTCTAAAGTTATGAGCATAACGAATATTTATTGAACATAGCATGGCATCAACCCATGAGTTAAGGAATGGCAATTAAATAACTTCAACGATACTGAGGATAGAGATAAGGAGATTTGGAGATGCCTATGGCCAATCTCCTTATCACTAATCTCCTATCTCCGGCCAGATGGCTCAAGTTATTTAATGATCGATCCTAAGCAACATGTTTGGTTTAAGATTGAATGATCTTTTATCTATCCTCCTCCTTTCATCAAAAATTAGGTCAAGCCTCTGGCTAACAGTCGTACTGTCGCAGCGGGTATCGGCGCAATGACAGCCCAGGGTATCGTCGTTTGAGCGGAGCCGGTGGTATTGCATCGCAAGGGGTTATCTGGCCTCGTTGTCAAACCAGCGGCCGCTGCCGGTTAGGCTAACTTTTCATCATCATTGGGGTCATCCGTAATGGTCTCAGAATTGGCTAAAACCGGCTGGTTGTCCGTGGCGATATGTTACCAACTACAGCTTCAACGCCATCTTATCCATTGGTCAATTAGAGGATATCAACCACAGATTATAAAGACATGGATTTAAGTCTCTGTTAAGGCCCTGTAAAGAATCTGTTAAATCTCTAATAAGCCGGGAGTAGGGGCAAAAAACGGCTTACTTCCCACTCTCTGCGGCCTACTTCCAATGTGGCTGAGTTATTCCTAAAACATTATCCGCTAAGCCCAGGCTTCAAAGGTTTCTTGGGCCAGGCCGAAGCTGGTGGTCATGCCAATGCCGCCCAGTCCAGTCACTACACGTACATTTTCCGCCGGGGTTTCGATCACGGCCGCCTGCTCAACGTGCTTGGCATAAACACCGTGCCAGCGCTGCGAAATCTTGAGCGAGGGCAGCCGCAGCATTTTCTGCGCGTGGAATAAAATCAACTCGTCAATCTCGGTTCGATCAAACGGCTCCGGAGCCAAACCGTATTCGTGCGAGTCGCCTAGAATGACTTCGCCGGCTTCATTCTGCGAGGCGAGAATGTGAATGCCCCACTGCTCAAGCTCCGGATATTCTGCCGCCAGCCGCGCTTTGAGGGGCGTCAACGACTCGCAGAGGCTAAAGGCCGGGTAATGTTTGAGGGTAAAACCGGTGGCCAGCATCGGACCCAGCCGCCAGTTGTCGGGCTGCGGTTCGGTGCGCAGCATTTGGAGTTTGCAGCGAGTCAGCCCGCTGGCCTGGAACAGCTCCGGGTAGAGCGTTTCAAAATCGGAGCCGCCGCAGACCAGGGCCCGTTCGACCTGCCAGGTTTGACCGCCGGCCTCGATGTAGGGCAGATCGATGGCCGTCACCGCGGCGCCAAAGCGGAGCGTGACGCCGTATTGGCGGGCCAGGTAGGCCGGGATTTTGCGAACTGCTTCGCGGGGATCGACGACCATCTCGGTGGGACTCCATAAGCCGCCCAACAAGCCATCGGGATTCGCGCCCGCACAGCGCTGCAACACTTCAGTTTTGTCAAGCAGTTGGCCAATATACCCCAGCGCCGGCCCTCGCTCGCAGAATTCGGTCAGGACGGCCATTTCATCGGGCCGGTAGGCCAGAATCATAAAGCCGACCGGCTCGTGCCAAAACCCGGCCTCGCGAGCCACCTCGAGCCAGATATTGCGGCTGCGCAGCGCCCGCTGGTGAACCGCTCCCGGGGCCATGCCCACCGGCAAGACCATACCAAAATTACGGACCGACGCGCCCAAGGCGTATTGGTCGCGCTCAAACAGAATCACGTTGTAGCCGCGTTTGGCCGCTTCCAGCGCGTGAGCCAGGCCGACAATGCCCGCGCCAATGACAGCGATATTGGCATGTTGGATCGGTTTCATAGCGCACTCTTTTCATTAGAATTTGCTAAAGGACATATCTTCGATTTGCCCCAGCTTTCAATGCCTCCTGACCGCAGACCACCGACGAGAGACCGCCGAACTTCAACGCGTACGCCTATTTTTCAGCGGTCGGCGGTCAGCTAGCGGTGGTCTACCGGCTTGACGCCAATGGGCAGGCTTATCTCGGTCAAATTGAAAGGGTGTCCGTTAGCGAGTCATTAGGCTTGAGTTCGACGCCCCGCAATTGCAGCTCATCGGCAATCAGCAGCGACGGGTTGGTCGATAGCGCCACGGCGATCATCGCTCGCTGGCGCATGCCGCATTGTTCCTATTTTAGAGTCAGTTCAAGGCACAAATTGTTAATTTGTGCTACAAATCTGCCCATTCCCACTAACTGCGTCAGTTCTGTAGTTCGATCATCATCGTGATCATATCTTCCGACGATTAGGAACATTCGTGTCCTGCCGGAACCACCCCTTCCCACGATTGGGAACACTCGTGTCCTGTCGGAACCACCCCTTCCCACGATTGGGAACACTCGTGTCCTGTCGGAACTGTATCTTCCGACGATTGGGAACGTGTGTGTCCTGCTGGAACCACCCCTTCCCACGATTGGGAACGTGTGTGTCCTGCCGGAACCACTCCTTCCGACGATTGGGAACGTATGTGTCCCGCCGGAACCACCCCTTCCCACGATTGGGAACGTATATGTCCTGCCGGAACCACTCCTTCCCACGATTGGGAACGTGTATGTCCTGCCGGAACCACTCCTTCCGACGATTGGGAACCTATGTGTCCCGCCGGAACCAGACCTTCCGACGATTGGGAACGTGTATGTCCTGCCGGAACCACCCCTTCCCACGATTGGGAACGTGCGTGTCCTGCTGGAACCACCCCTTCCCACGATTGGGAACGTGCGTGTCCTGCTGGAACCACTCCTTCCGACGATTGGGAACGTGCGTGTCCTGCTGGAACCACTCCTTCCGACGATTGGGAACACTTCAAACACACTGAAAATACCGACCCGGAGCGTCAAAGTTTACTTTGACCTATCGGTCAAGATGACAAAGCTAGCTTTGTCGCTCCATTACTTTCTGAAAATACCGACCCGGAGCGTCAAAGTTTACTTTGACCTATCGGTCAAGATGACAAAGCCAGCTTTGTCGCTCCATTACTTTCTGAAAATACCGACCCGGAGCGTCAAAGTTTACTTTGACCTATCGGTCAGGATGGCAAAGCCAGCTTTGTCGCTCCATTACTTTCTGAAAATACCGACCCGGAGCGTCAAAGTTTACTTTGACCTATCGGTCAGGATGACAAAGCCAGCTTTGTCGCTCCATTACTTTCTGAAAATACCGACCCGGAGCGTCAAAGTTTACTTTGACCTATCGGTCAAGATGGCAAAGCCAGCTTTGTCGCTCCATTACTTTCTGAAAATACCGACCCGGAGCGTCAAAGTTTACTTTGACCTATCGGTCAAGATGACAAAGCCAGCTTTGTCGCTCCATTACTTTCTGAAAATACCGACCCGGGCGTCAAAGTTTACTTTGACCTATCGGTCAGGATGACAAAGCCAGCTTTGTCGCTCCATTACTTTCTGAAAATACCGACCCGGAGCGTCAAAGTTTACTTTGACCTATCGGTCAAGATGACAAAGCCAGCTTTGTCGCTCCATTACTTTCTGAAAATACCGACCCGGAGCGTCAAAGTTTACTTTGACCTATCGGTCAAGATGGCAAAGCTTTGTCGCTCCATTACTTTCTGAAAATACCGACCCGGAGCGTCAAAGTTTACTTTGACCTATCGGTCAAGATGGCAAAGCCAGCTTTGTCGCTCCATTACTTTCTGAAAATACCGACCCGGAGCGTCAAAGTTTACTTTGACCTATCGGTCAAGATGGCAAAGCTAGCTTTGTCGCTCCATTACTTTCTGAAAATACCGACCCGGAGCGTCAAAGTTTACTTTGACCTATCGGTCAAGATGGCAAAGCCAGCTTTGTCGCTCCATTACTTTCTGAAAATACCGACCCGGAGCGTCAAAGTTTACTTTGACCTATCGGTCAAGATGGCAAAGCTGGTCAAAAAATACCGACCCGGAGCGTCAAAGTTTACTTTGACCTATCGGTCAGGATGGCAAAGCCAGCTTTGTCGCTCCGGTCAACGGAAAATTTCTTCGATACATCGGCCTTCCCAATCGGGATGGGGTTTGAGGTTGAGGAGTCGAGCCAGGGTAGGCGCGGTGTCGAGCAGGCTGATCGCCGCTTGAATTTCATAGCCGGATCGAATATCCGGTCCGGCGATCAGCCAGGGAATGGTCATATCTTCCGGGCGGTCAGTCCAATGATTGTGGTCGGGGCCGCCGTGGTCGCTTTGCACCAGGAGGGTCGTATCATCGGGCAGCGCCGCAACGAGCGTACCGAAGGCATGATCGACGCGCTCGAGTTGGGCCAGATACTCCGGCGACAGCCAGCCATAATCGTGACCGGCGGTGTCAACCGTACCGAAGTAAACAAAGGCAAAATCAAATTCGGTTGTGGTTAAAAAGCGGGCGGCTTCGTTGGCGAGGCATTGATCGCCGTCAGCTTGCCGGTAGCTGTCGCAGAAATAGGCTAACGTCAGGTTTTCCGGCTGGCAGAGGTGGCGCAACGGTTCCCAGTTATAAAAGCAGTTCGGCGGCCTTAGCCCGTTCGACCAGACCCGGTACCAGTCGCACCGTCGGAGTGTAGTCGTTAGTTAGCACGCCGTGGCGCTCAGGCGAGATGTTCAAGCTTTGTCATGATGTCAGGAAGATCAAAGCAAGCTTTGATGCTCCCCCAGAGCATCAGCTTTTGAGTAGGTTCTGGAGACAAAGCTGTGATTATGACCAGCCAAACGAGGGATTGACCGAGAGGATCTCGCTAACATCCGGCTCGATGTGGAATAGCTGGTCCGGCAGGCTGAAGCCGGCTTCGAGGAGAATTTGTTCAGCCAGCACCCGATGGCGTCCGATCTCGGTGACGCGATGGGCATCGGAGTTGACAACGACCAGCCGGCCGCCTTCCTCACGAAACCATTGAAACATGGTGGTCAACGCGGTCAGCCAGCTCGGTTGGTGGGTGATGAAGGTGGTGTTCAACTCCAAGGCGCGGCCATAGCGGGCCACGGTGGACAGCGCCTCGCGGATGGTGGGTTCCAAGCGGAACGGATCGAAGGTGTGGCCCAGCAGCGACCCCCGCCAGAGAATGCGGTCAAAATGAGCCACGATGTCAAAGTCGAAATTCATCGTCATTTGGGCCAACTCTTTGAAGTAAGCGGTGTAAACCTCATCAGGCTGACGATCAGCAAAGCAAACCGCTTCATGAATGTTCTGATCGTAGAGCCAGTGCAGCGAACCGACAACGACATCGAACGGATATTCCGCCAGCAGGGCGAGTGCCTGATCGGAAAACAGGTGGGGGTTGCCTAATTCGACGCCGGCGTGAACGGTTAATCCCAAGGGTTCAAATTTAGCCCGGCAGTGGTCGATGGCTGCAAAGTAGGTCTCGACGCGGGGAAAGCCATGAATTTGAGAGGCGAAATGCCATTCGGCGTGTTCAGTCAGGGCAATTTCGGTCAAGCCCAGATCGAGCGCCTGGCGGCACATCATCTCGGGCGAGTGATCGCCGTCGGGGCTGAAGGTAGAATGCATGTGGTAATCGGTGGTTAAGGTTGAATATGGCATGGTATGTCCAATCAGTATGATTACTCAAGTTATCAATTATGTGTCCAAATTGGGAGTATGGAGTACGGAGTAGGGAATAAGGGAAAAAGTCCCCTACTTCTTACTCCCACAGCTACCGGTGGTATGATGTTGGTTTTTCTCATGATTGGCCGGCACACGGCAACGGGATCAAATCAGTAAATACATATAAAGAACAGACAGCAAGATGCCCCCGCCTAAAGTAGCTCCGGCAAAGGTCTGGCCGGCGGTGTGGCGTTGAAGGCGAACTCTGGCCCAGGCGATAATCGGTACACTTAAGGCAAACCCAATCGACAAACTGCCTACGACCAGCCAGGCCATCACCGCCATTCCGGCGGCCGAGGCGCTGTGAAAACTGATTTTCCAGCGTAAGGTGATGGCCAAAAAAATGACAGTTTGCAGGCACATCGCCGCCGCCAGGGCGACCAGTAATCGCGGCGCGGCGCCGAAGTGCAGAATTCCCCAGGCCAGGAACGCCGCCGCTACGGTGACCAGCAGGGGACGCGTTCGCTGTTCGCGGACTTTGAGGTGGATATCGGTGATGAGGCCTTTTTTAAGCAGCCAGACCAGGTACAGCAGCGGCAGCAACACGACCAATAGTAGGTAAATCCCCATCCAGCACCAGGTCGAATGGGAGGCCGGCAAACTCAATACGCCCAAAGCAATACAGGCCGTTGTAGTTAATGGCGGGCTGCCGATTTGAGAAATCCAAAAGGCCAATCGTTCATCCCAGGCCACAGGACCTATAACCGTTGTATTCTCCAGTAAATTTTCACCCAGTTGTTCCATAAAAGGCGCGAGTCCCTTTCGCTTAGTAGCTGTAGTTGAGACTAATGCCAGTGTAAATCCCTCGATTAAAGAGTGAGTTAACACGGCTTTAAGACCTGTTTAAGTTCAAGTTAACTGTTCTTAATTACAATAACAATGTAAGGGGGCGATATTGTAACATTAAAGAAGTTTTACTTATCTTTTATATACTATTAAACTGACCTTAACAAATAGTTCGATTAACCATGTTATTTTTATTAGAAACTCTAAGGGGGTAGTACCTATGAAAAGAATCAAGAAAATAAAAACGGCGCAAAGGAAATGGGTTAATACAACCCACGATTTTATTTTCAAAAATATTCATAGTCACCGACTCATTTATAACCAATGTTGGGAAGATCCGCGCATCGACCGGCAGCTTCTGCAAATCAAACCCGACAGCAAGCTAGTGATGATCACCAGCGCCGGCTGCAATGCCCTGGATTATTTGCTCGACTCACCGGAAACGATCCACTGCGTCGATGTCAATCCCCGGCAAAATGCGTTACTCCACCTAAAGCTGGCCTTTATTCAACACGGCGATTTCGATAATTTATTTACCATGTTTGGGGTGGGCGGGTACAACGATTACCAAAAACTCTATCGGCAAGTACGGGATCGATTACCGGACTATGCGCAGGGTTTTTGGGATGAAAAGATTTACTACTTTGACCAAAGCAAACCGAAAAAATCATTTTATTATCATGGCACCTCGGGCGATATTGCCTGGCTGCTGAGCAAATGCTTGCTACAAACAAAAAAGCAGCTTCGACGCCTCTTTTTCGATTTGATCGAGGCCAACGACTTGGCCGAACAAAAAGAAATTTACGCCCGGATGGAACCCACCTTATGGAACAGCGTTAGCTGCTGGCTGATTAAACATCCGCTGCTGCTGGCTATGCTGGGCGTGCCGCGCCCTCAAATCAAGTTGATCGAAAAGCGCCATCCCGACGGGGTAGTGGGGTATGTCCGCGATAATTTAAAACGGGTCTTTACCGAAGTGCTCATGCACGAAAACTACTTCTGGCGGGTTTATTTAACCGGTTCGTACAGCCGAAGCTGCTGCCCCAATTATCTCAAACCGGCGAACCTCGACTTATTACAGGCCAACAACGACAGGATCGAGAGCCACACCACCACTTTGGCTGGTTTTCTGAAGGAAAATCCGGGCAACTATTCTCATTTTATCCTGTTGGATCATCAAGATTGGCTGGCCTGGCACGATCCTAACGCCCTGCGCGAAGAGTGGCAGTTAATTTTGGAAAACAGCCAAGTCGGGACTAAAATTCTGATGCGGTCTGCCGGCAGTGATATCAATTTTATTCCCAATTCCATCCAAACCTCGCTTCGATTTTTTCCGCAATTAACCCTACCCTTACACCAATTAGACCGTGTGGGTACTTATGGTAGTTTGCACCTGGCCGAGGTGATATGACCCAACTCGATGTAACCCTATCGACCACAGACCAATCGCTGCGGATGGAGCAATATTACCGGCTCCATTCCAAAATTTACGATGCTACCCGCTGGAGTTTTTTATTTGGCCGCCGCCGGATAATTGACAAGGCGGCTTCGCTACACAGGCCCAACCATATATTGGAAGTGGGCTGCGGCACGGGTAAAAATTTAATTGCCTTGGGACAAATGTTTCCCCAGGCCAATATCATCGGTCTCGATATTTCGGAGTCGATGTTGAGTGTGGCCCGTAAAAATCTGGGGTCGATGCCCCAGCGTATTTCACTGCTCTGTTCATCTTATGACCAATCGCTAAAACTGGCTCAATCGTTCGATTTAATCCTCTTTTCTTACTCCTTGACGATGATGAATCCGGGTTGGGACCAAGCTATTGAACAAGCTAGCCATGATTTAGCGGAAAACGGGATAATCGCCGTGGTTGATTTTCATGACTCGCAATTGACCGGGTTCAAAAAATGGATGGCTGTCAATCACGTTCGAATGGACGGCCACATTTATGCTAAACTTAATCAACATTTCTCCCCTCAAATCGCCGAAATTCAGCCGGCGTACGGGGTCCTATGGCAATACTTTCTATTTGCTGGTAAAAAATAGGATGGTCACAATGACTCATAAATTAAAAGTAATCATAGCCATTTCAACTTTTCTAATCGTACCTTTACTCGCTTATCTGTATTTATTTACGCAAAAGAAACAGCAGTACAAGGTCATAGAGCAAGCTCAAAAAGACATTATCAAAGCGCATCAGAACGAAATCCAACTAAAAACCTTTAACACCGAAGTATTACCACAGCTTGTAGAAGGCGCCGTCACTATTCCCAACTTTCTACCGGAGCCTCTCTTTGCCGAACTCCACGACATCGTTTTGAGAGAAGCCAAAACAGAGCGAACTTACCTACCGGGTCATAAAAAAGGAGGCACCATTTCGTACGAGGAACTCCATCACCTGGCCCCGAAAATCGTCGCTTTGTATCATTCCCCCGAAATAAGGCAGCTTATATCGCAAATTGTCGGCGAGCCCGTCAACCCAACGCCGATTAACGATCAAAGTTCCTGCTCGCTGCTGTATTATGACAAACCGGGCGATCATATCGGCTGGCATTACGATCACAACTTCTACAATGGGCGTCACTTTACCGTGCTACTGCCCATCATCAACGAACATCTGGCGACCAAGGAACTTTCCTCAACCCGATTGATGGTTAAAAAGAACGGCTCGGAAGAGATGGTACCCACCCCACCCAATACGCTGGTCATATTCGAGGGGGCGCGTACCATCCATAAGGTCACACCGCTGGAAGCCAACGAACTGAGAATTTTAGTCAGTATGACCTTCTCTACCACAGGGCAGGCATCGATCCCTAAAGAGGTCGCTCGTCGTTTTAAGGACACCGCCTTTTTTGGCCTGCGTGCCTTGTGGACTTAATAGGTCGAAAATCTTTAAATATAAAGAAGCGCCAAAACAGTAAGACCGTTGAAAAAATTTACGTTCTTGCCGTTTTGGCGCTTAAGCCGACCAACAAGTGGTCTATTCGATTGCTATTTTCTAACCACCATCGGGCCTAACCGGCGGCCGCCTAACAGGTGCATGTGCAAATGATAAACCTCTTGCCCACCGTGACTGCCACAATTGACAAGCAGTCGATACCCATTTTCTGCGACGCCTTCATTTTGAGCTACTTTGGCGGCTACCACAAATAAGTGGCCCAATACCTGCTCATCTTCCGCGGTTACATCGTTAACAGTAGGAATAAGCTTATTAGGCACGATCAAAATATGGGTCGGCGCCTGAGGATTAATATCACGAAAGGCCGTAACCCACTCATCTTGATAGACAATATCAGCCGGAATTTCTTTCCGAATGATTTTGCTAAAAATTGTCTCTTCAGCCATAAAAATCTCCGCTGAGACTCAAAAAATCAAGCAGAAAGGCTTGCTTGATTTTCGAAGTTAAAATTTGTTAGCCGCCGATCAGGATTTGGGAAGACGGCGCAAATCAGGCATATCCCGCTCTAGATACTGGCCCATTTCTTTCAAGTGACCATGCGTATAGGGCAGCAAGGCCATATATCTGGCTCGCTTGACCGCCAAAGCGACCTGGCGCTGGTATTTAGCACTGGCGCCTGTCTTCCGGCGAGGACGAAGACTGCCGTCATCTTCCAAAAAATAGCGTAAGGCGCGCAGATTTTTCCAGTTAATATCCCCTATTTTTACCGGCGGTTTCTTGCGGCGGCGTTGTCCGTAATTTGACCGTTGCCGTCCGGAGAAGGATCGATCCGAAGATGATCGTCTTGGCGGCCGACCGGATGAGTCGCCGCTATTATCATCGCCATCTCTTCTTTGATATCTACGTTTTGAAAATGAATTACTTTGTTCTTCGTCTGCCATTTTTTCTATACCAATTAAGTAATATCCTTCAGAGAGAGCCCTTCATCACTCAGGTAAGCCACTAAACCTTTTTTGTCGATGGTGCGTAAGGCGCGGGTAGATACCTTCAAGCGAATTGAACGGCCTAACTCAGGAACATAAATTTTTCGTTTTTGTAAATTGGGTAACCAGCGTCGTCTGGTTTTCTTCTGGGAAAACGGGACATTGTTACCGGTTAGCGGTCCCTTACCCGATATTTGACACTTGCGAGACATATAAAACTCCCTAATTCTTGAATACTAATTCAACGATTGCAATCAATAAAATTACCACACAATGGGCATATCGACAAATGTGCGAAAGAATTTTTTCCTGTTTATGGTAAGCGGTTAAAAAAAGGGGGGATGAACTAAACCAACTACAAAACGCCGCGACGTCGCCTTATGGTTAAGAACCGTTCAACTGAACCTTGAGGTCATTAGCCTGACAAGGCTCAGTTGAACAAATCAGACCCATGCCACGATTAACCAGTGGCTAACCCAGCGGCTCTTTGCTAATTTGGAATAAACAAGACGGATCGCCGGCCGCTTTACATTCAATTTCTTCAACTCTAAAGTCTTTACCACCACTAACCCAGCGCAGCCCTTCTTGCAAAATGCCCACAGCGCCATAACATACCTGGCGGTCGGCTTTGTGGTTCCAACACATGGGGCACACGTGGATATAATAGTCGAAATGATCTTCGTGCTCGATGACTTCAGAGCGTTGGTCACTAAATTTATTAAAGGACTCAGCCATCGCTTTTAGCCCGACTTTCAGTTTTGTACCCATCGGCAAAACTTTGAAAGCCAAGTCGGCGGCGCCGGCTGTTGCGCCAAACTTTGATAGTCCTTCAGCAAAAGAGGCTCGGCCGGAGCGAAGGGCCAAACCTCGACCACCCCGCGGTCCATACATTTCGATAATACCTTGGGACAAGCCTGTAAAATCGGCAAAATCGAACTCGCGACTCAGGTTTGCCGGCGGATAGTTATTAATTAGATGGGACAGGCCGGCCAGATTTAACAAGGCGTTAAGACCATTCTTACCCATCACTTCTTCCAAAGCCTGGATGTAAATCCGGCCCATCAAATTTGGATAGTGGAGTCCGCTTCTTTCACTCATAAGATATTATACCTTCTCTCGATGAATTCTAGGGGTCGGTATCAGGTAAAATATTACCTGAGGTTGGTTATGTCTGCAAATATTGATGTGATTACTTTACTTAATGCCCCTCGCCCATGATACTCTCTGCTGTCATAATCGTCAAGCTAGGTTAGTCAATGTCTTTAAGGAAACCCACTTTTCCGGCTATGAAAACGGGTTTTACGGCATAAATAGCGCAACTTGTCTATTATTCGCCAAACTTAATCCCTTGAGCCAGCGGCAACTCGGTCGACCAGTTGATCGTATTAGTTTGACGACGCATATAAGCCCGCCAGGCATCCGATCCCGACTGCCGCCCGCCGCCAGTCTGTTTTTCGCCGCCAAAAGCGCCGCCGATTTCCGCCCCGGAGGTACCGATATTCACGTTGGCGATACCGCAGTCAGACCCCAGCGCCGACAGGAAATACTCGGCGCTGCGCAAGCTGTCGGTAAACATAGCGCTCGACAGCCCCTGTGGAACGCCGTTGTGAAGAGCGATGGCCTCATCGAGCGACTCATACTCCAGCACATACAGGATCGGGGCAAAAGTTTCTTCGGCCACAATCTCACTCTGGCCGGACATTTTGATGATCGTCGGTTCGACAAAGTTGGGGCCAACCTCCGGTCGAGGCCGGCCGCCGGTGATCACTTCGCCACCTTGCGCCTTGGCCCGCTCGATAGCGCTGGCCATTTTTTCAACAGCCGACCGATTGATTAACGGCCCCAGCAAAACGCCGTCTGCCAACGGATCACCCATCGGCACCTGCTGATAAGCTTTGACCAGCCGTTCGATCAGGGTGGGGGCAATATTTTTGTGAACAATCAACCGGCGGGTGGTGGTACAGCGCTGCCCGGCTGTCCCGACAGCCGCAAACAGAATGGCCCGCGTGGCCAATTCGAGATCGGCATTTTCGGTGACGATGATACCGTTGTTGCCACCCAATTCAAGCAACGACTTGCCCAATCGGCCGGCCACGGTTTGGGCTACTTTGCGGCCCGTAGGAATCGATCCGGTGAAGGCCACCAGCGGCAGCCGCTCATCTTCGGTCATCAACTGGCCGACCTCGCCGCCGCCGATGACCAAGTTAAAAATGCCGGTCAAGCCGTAGTCGGCCATGACTCGATTGCAGAGATGCTGCACCGCGATGGCCGTCAGCGGGGCCAATTCGCTGGGTTTCCAGATCATCACGTCGCCGCAGACTGCCGCGATCATGGCGTTCCAGGACCAGACCGCCACCGGAAAATTAAAGGCGGTGATGATGCCAATCGGCCCCAAGGGATGCCACTGTTCATACATACGGTGGTTAGGGCGCTCGCTAGCCATCGTCAACCCGTAAAGCTGGCGCGACAGCCCGACCGAGAAATCACAAATGTCGATGGCCTCCTGTACCTCACCTAGCCCTTCCACGCGAATTTTGCCCACTTCCAAGGAAACCAACTCGCCCAACGGCTCCTTGTACTCGCGCAGAATGCCGCCAAAATCGCGGATGAGATCACCCCGTTTGGGCGGCGGCAGGGTTCGCCACGTTTGAAAGGCGTGCTGGGCCTGTTCGACGACCTGGTTGTAGGCCGCCGGAGTGGTCGGTTGGATGGCCGCAATGGCCTCATTGTTAGTGGGGTTGTACGAGGTCAAGACCGCCCCATCGGTCTCGATCCAGCCATCCGGGCCGGTACAGGCGCCGGAGTTAACCGCTTTGAGGTTGAGTTTGTTTAATAATGCCTTCACTATGTCCTCCAAATATTTACTAAAAAGGGATTATGTTTGATCTGGGCGTTCATGTCAAGATAATTTTTATTTGACCGGCGTTTGTACTAAAGTAGCCCTCTTGATTTGGCGGCGTCAAGGAGTCTGGCATCGGGCGCGAGGGCTCGAAGTATGGCATCGATGAGTGGGTTGAGATCAAATATTTGTGCCTGGACGGGGTAGAATAGTCGAGAAAAAGTTGAAATATGGTTGTCACTAAATTTTAGACGTGATATACTCCTTATATAGGAGTATAATCCTTGATCATCCTAATTACCGACCAGACCACCTTGCCGGATACGTTGGCCGCCACGCTTCCAACGCCTGTGCCTGTCATTCACTTTGAGAGCGTAATTGAGGCCAACGCCTATTTTGATAACTCGGCCCAGAAACCCACGCGCCATGACATTATCTTAGTCGATGCCCGAGGTAACACCACTGTTGTGGCCGACTGTCGGCATTTATGCCGGCAAATGCCGGCTCATCCCCTACCCCTTATTGCGATTATTGATCAGGCCGCCGACCGCGAAGTGGTCTTTGAAGCCGGCGCGGATGATTATCTGCTGTGGCCCCTGATCCCGGCCGAAGTTCAGACTCGTCTGTCAAATTATTTAAATTACGCCTTATACGGATTCGACGGCCTGCTGAAAACCATCCATCAGATGAACAGCGGAGCTTCACCGCACACCCTGAATCGGGGCGTAAAAACCTTAGCCGACACGTTCAACGCCGCCGCGGCCTGGCTGCTCTTACCGAAACCGGCTAACCCGGTTGAGTTCGAATTAGCGGGGCAGTTTAATCTCCCCCTTTTATATCGGCGCAATCCCCAGCTTTTAATCGAAGGGAACCAGGCCCACCTAGCGCTGTCCAACTTAACCACCGATGCGCCATTGATGGTTGATGTGGTCGTTTGGGGCGAGGTCGATCCGGCGGAAACAAACGGGTTAAGCTACCACCTAATTTTGCCGCTCACCAGCGATCAAAAGCTGATTGGGCTGCTCACACTGGCTTACCACAGCCGGCCCCTCATTTCGACGGTTGAACAAAAAAAACTGCTCATTTTGGGCCAAAATATTGGGTCTCTGCTCGATATGTTTCACCGCCAGGAAGAGAGCCAGGTTCACGCCATGCAGAATGCGCTGCTGGTGCTGATCACCCGTGTGGTCGATGAGCAAAGTGATCTCTATACGACGCTGTCATCAACGCTGGAATTGGCCACCCCCCTGTTTAATGCCTCAGGCAGCCAGATCTGGCTTCTGACCGGCGATAAACAGGGGCTAGAGTTGGCGGCGTCGTTGAGCCGTCGCTTTTCGACCGATACGGTGAATTACCGCCCCAAGGATCGCGGGTTGGTGGGCTGGGTGGCCGCCCACAATCAGTCACTGCTAACGCCCGTTGCCGTGGATGATCCCCGTTTTGACCCCGCTGTCGATACAATTGACGGCGGGGAGCAATACGCGTTGCTGGCGGTGCCGCTGAATCATCGAGCCAAACCGATCGGCGTTATAGCGATTCATAATGAAAAGAATATTCCTTTCACTGAGCAGGATCGAATCTTGCTGGAAGGTGTGGCCGCCTTAACGGCGTCGGTGATTGCTAACCGGCAGCTTTGGCAGGAACGGCGAGATTATATGGAAGAGCGGGAGCGACTGTATAGCCAAATGACCCAAACCGAACGGTTGGTGACCGTGGGTCGCTTAACCGCCAGCCTGTCGCACGAGATCAACAACCCCATGCAAGCGATCCAAGGAGCGCTCAATCTGGCGCTGGAAGAATTAGACCGACCGGCCGAATTGACCAACTATATCCAGATGAGCCTTAACGAATCAAGGCAGGTGGTTCAACTCGTCAGCCGGATGCGGCAGCTTTATCGACCGCAAAGCGAAAAGCCACGTCTGTTGAACATCAACGCGTTGATCCAAGACGCAGTAGCCATCGGCCGGCAAGAATTAAAGCGCAAAAAAGTCGATCTGGTGATCGATTTGGAGGCGCGGCTGCCCCTCACCGTTGCTGTTGGCCATCAACTACAATTGGTCTTCGTTAATCTGATGCTAAATCTAGGTGATGTCATCGGTATGGCCGGCCAAGGGGTATTACGGATACGGTCGCGGGCGCTGCCCAAGGTCATCCAAATCGCCTTCTGTAGTGATGCCGCGGCCCTTGACATCGAGCGTTGGCACAAAACCTTGCAACTGGAACCCCAACAAAAAATGGCTGAGGTCAACTTTGGCACCGCGATGAGTCACGAAATTATCGCCGCCCATCATGGCGCCATCTGTTTCAAACAGCATGACCAGGAAGTAAGCTGGCTTATAGAAATTCCCATATCAACGTCGGAAAATTAAACCGTCTTGTCTACGCGGAGGTTACGATGACCCAACCCCATATCTTAATTGTCGATGACAACGAAACCGTTCGCTTCATCTTAACCCAATCATTGAAACGAGAAGATTATATGATTGACAGCGCCTGCGACGGCAGCGAAGCGCTGAAGAAACTGGAGCAAACCGCCTATGATTTGCTGCTCTTGGATTTACACATGGCCCCAATCGACGGCATTGAAGTGTTACACAAAGCCAGAGTGATCGATCCGCATCTGGCGATCATTATTCTGACGGCCTACAGTTCCGTCGAAAGCGCGGTCGATGCGCTGCGACAGGGGGCCTTTGACTATCTCTTTAAGCCGGCTACGCCCGATACCATCCGGCAGCGCGTTCGCGACGGCTTGCAGCACCGGCAGCAGCAACTGCACCAACAAAATTTACTCACCAAGATTGATAATCTCCGGCAACTGCTCAATGAGTTGGAACCGGCCCCAACGGTAGCTCAACCACCTGAGCCTGACTCGCGATTTACGCGTTCGGGCCAACTGGTCATCGACAATCACCATCGCCTGGCGACATTAAATGACAGCTTGCTAGATTTGACCACCGCCGAATTCGACCTGTTGGTGTGTTTGGTTAAGGCCGCGCCGGAACCGGTTTGCCCCCGCGATCTGGTCAAATCCGCGCTGGGTTATGAGGTTGAAGAGGTTGAAGCCCGCGATATTGCCAAATGGCACATTCACCAACTGCGCCGCAAAATTGAAAGCGGCACAACGCCCCGTTATATCAAAACGGTTCGACACAAAGGGTATTTGTGGAGCGGACAGTAATCCTCGGAAATAGCCCTAAAATCGAAAACCGGTAGAGTTCCCGCCAACCTTTGCCAACTTTGCCTAACCGCGCTGCGATATTTTTTCTGATATACTTTTATCGTAATTCATACGGTAGTTTTGGCGGTCAGGAGACTCTCATGAAATTTCAATCTAAAGGCGGTGGACAGTATAGTTTACGAAGCGGGCTAACCATCTATCCCTCTCAAGATAAGTTAATCAGCCAAACTTTGATCGAACTCAAACAAAAGTTACCGGCGCATCTCATTGTTCTGGTCGATGTCACCGGGCAGGTAGTATCAGCCCAAGGGGACCAACAAAATGTCGATTTAGTGTCGTTGGGATCATTAATAGCTGGTGATTTGGCGGCCAGCCAAGAGATTGCTCGCTTAACCGGGCAATATCAAGACAATCAAATGGTCCTGCGTGAAGGCCAAAATTTTCATACGTTTATTATTGAAGCTGGAATACATCTGGCGCTGCTGGTGCAAGTGGCCGATAGCGTCCCCCTCGGCTGGGGCCGAATGTTGACCGTGAAAACCGCCCATCGTCTGGCCGAGATTGTCCAACAACCACCCCAGCCTCACGAGCAAACGACTGCCCATAAGACAGAAGAGCTTTTTGAAGAAGAGGCGCTCTCAGAGTTATTTACCGACGCCCTCGATGATCTCTGGATGGAGTAACTGAATGTTTATCAACTGGCAGTTGCGTGAACTGAACCTCAAAGTTGTTTATTATGGCCCAGCCTTAAGCGGCAAAACCACCAATTTAGAACAAATTCATGCCCATACCAACCCCAAACAACGCGGTGAATTGGTCTCACTCAAGACCCGTGAAGATAGAACCCTCTACTTCGACTTTTTGCAATTAGAGTTGGGCAAAATTAGCGGCTTATCTCCCAAAATTCATCTTTACACAGTTCCTGGGCAATCTTATTACGAAGCCAGCCGCAAGTTAGTTTTGCGCGGCGCCGATGGAGTGGTTTTTGTAGCCGACTCAAACAGGAATCGAGTCAATGAAAATTTAGAGTCTTGGGAAAACATGAAAGCGCACTTAATTTCACTGAATATTCCTTCAGACCTGCCTCTAATTATTCAGCTCAACAAACGTGACCTGCCTAATGCGATGTCTGTTCCTGAATTACGACAGAACTTGGGGTTAAACGGCAACCCCGTCTTTGAGTCAATTGCGGTGCAAGGCAAAGGCGTCTTCAATACCCTCAAAGCCATCATTAATGGAGTCGTTATGCGCGTCCAGCGCGAAATGGCTTAAGCCTCAATCGTAATTATCCATAACCTATTAACAAGGAAAACTCATGTTTAAAACCACGCCGAACACCGGTTCGACTGAAATTGCCCGGCTGCTGACCGAAATGAATAAAAAGGGAGGGTTCCCCATCTCGGTTTTAACCGATCGAGAGGGCTTTCCGATAGCCTCGGCCGCTAACCCGGATCAAGACCCGGATACCCAATCAGCCGTTGTAGCCCTTGTCCAAAAAACGGCTTCGCAAGTTAGCCATCAATTGGGCATGGCCCAGACCGATGAAATCTCTTTGTACGACGCCAAAGGTCGGCGGTTAGTGTGCCGGCCATTTAGCGCCAATAACCATGAAATGATCTTGGCCGTTATTATTCCTGACCGTAGCCAAACTTATCGGCGTTTAACCAATCAAGCGGTTAACGCCATCAGGCGACAGTGGAGACTTTAGAGACAAGCTTATGGCCTTACAAGGTAGCTTAAAGGAAATGACTGTAGCTGATTTAATCCAGCATAACTGCCTGGATAACAAGACAGCGCGTTTGACAATTGACCAAAATGGGCAAAGCGCCCTCCTCTTTTTCAAAGATGGTCAGGTCGCTCACGCGGCGATGGGCGATTTGCAGGGTGAAGAGGTTGTATTTCAAATATTAAATTGGCACGACGGTCGATTTACATTAGAGATGGGGTTTGAGTCGCCAACCGTGTCGATAAGCCGGAGTTGGTCTGGTCTGTTATTGGAAGGTGCGCGTCGATTAGATGAGTCAGCCGGGCAGACGAATGGGTCGCCCAACCCACCCTCTGTCACTTATGCTAATGGAACATATCAGGATCGTCTATCGGACGTTTTCGAAGGGCTGTCTGATATCGAGGGGATGGCGGTGATTGGGGTTGATGGTGAAGTCTTGGCGGCCAGATTACCCCAAGCGACCCTGGATCAAGACGAGGTGGGGGCTATCGGCGCGGCTATTTTGGGCTTGAGCAAACGCAGCGTCGATCAACTCAAACGAAGCAATTTCAAGCAAGCGTATCTGCAAGGCACGCAAGGCAATATCATTATTACAAACATCACCGACGAAGTCCTTTTTGTGGGATTAACCCCCAACGATGTCAATCTGGGGTTTGTTTTCGCCGAGGCGAGAGAAATCACGGCTAAAGTTCGTGATGTCTTAAGTAACGATTAGCAAGATTTTATCAAGAAATTTGGGGAACAGTTGACTGAAAAATTACCCATCCTATTCTGATAATTACTTACAATCAAATTAATATCCATTTTTATTCATTAAGGAGAAATTTCTATGACAACAAAGAAGAGAAGTGAAAGATTGGCTGATGCTCTGGTTGAACTCCTGCGCGAGTCTTCCGATATTGACGGGGCAGCCATTGTTGGCGTCGATGGGTTAGTTTACTCGGCCAATGTTCCCCAAAAAGCGCTCGACGAGGAGATGGTCGGCGCTACATCAGCGGCTATTTTGGGTTTGAGCAAACGCAGCGTCGGCCAACTTAAACGAGGCGATTTCAAACAAGCCTTAATTCAAGGTGATGATGGCAATATTATTGTAACCAGTTTGAACGAAGAAACCCTGCTCATTGGTCTTACCCCCAACGACGTCAACCTGGGGATGGCCTTTGCCGAAACCCGCAACATGATCGCCACTCTCACCGCTATTCTTTAGGAGTTACGCAGTTGGGTGTAACGAACCAGGTGACAGTCACTTTTTGCCGAAAATGAACGTCCATTTAACCCAAACAGGTCGATTTATTGCACCCAAGTGACTGTCACCTTTTGAACTGCGCAACTCATATTCTTGTCAACTAAATTTAACTACATAAGGAGATAAACCTAATGGAAGACCGCAATAGCTGGAGCGTTAAGGACGAAGCCATTTTAACGGATCTCGTCACGCTGATGAATTTGTCCGATGAGGAAAAACAGGCGCTGGCCGCCAGCAAACCTCAGGCCGAAGAAATGGCCCCACAGTTGATCAACGCCTTTTATGAGCGGTTACTATCGCACGACAACACCGCCGAATATTTCGGTGGGAACGGCATGGTTGAGCATTTACGTGGCACGCTGGAAGCCTGGTTTATCCAACTCTTTTCAGGCAATTACGACACCGATTACGTTAACAGCCGTCTGACAATTGGCAAAACTCACGTTCGCATCGGGTTGCCCGTGCGCTACCCGCTGGCGATGATGGACGTACTGGTAGAATATGGGGATAAAATCGCCCACATGAACGGCAATGCCGAAGTAACGAGCCGGGCCTTCCGCAAACTGGCTGCGCTGGACATCGCCATTTTCAATCAAGCCTACGAAAATACGCAACTCGATCACCTGGCCGAAGTTGTTGGTAACGAACGCCTGGCTCGCCGGCTCTTAACGAAATAACCGTTTACCCAACCACTTAATCCCATTTTAAGTCCTCCTCTGAAAATGGGTTTGTAGGACAAACTTAAGTTTGTCCTACAGAATTTTCATTGTCGTTGCTATATCAAGGTTCTGTCGCACTCCCTTCTAAAGCGCACCAAGTTGAGAAGGGAGTGCTTTTTTTTTACCCTCAATCCGCTCAGATCGAAATCATCGGTAAGTTGCAAATATTTAAAAAAGTGGTAACGTTCACCTACTAATCAATCACCTTAATTATTTCATCACCGCAGGAGGTTATGATGGACAAGCAAACGCTCATTGACCATCTCAACGAGGATCTAGCCGGCGAACTGAGCGCCATTATTCAGTATATCACCTACGCGGCCAAGGCCACCGGCCCGTTTCGACCGCAGTTAGCCCAGTTTTTTCTAACCGAAGTGGCGGACGAACAAATGCATGCCCAGTTTTTGGCCAACAAGATTGTGGCGCTGGGGGGCGAACCGACTACTACACCTGAGCCGGTGCCGGAGGCAGGGACCAACCGGGAGATGCTGACCGCCGTGTTGACGGCTGAATTACGAGCGGCCAAAAATTACAGTAAACGCGCCCAGGAAGCGGAAGAATTCGGCGATAAAGGCCTGGTGGTTCAGCTTGAAGATATGGTGCGCGATGAGTCGGGCCATTCGGAAGAGACGGAACGCATGTTGCGCGATTGGCCACTTTAATCCCGCTTAGATAGTTCGACCACAAGTAGACCAGGTTCATGTTATCGGCCTGGTCTGCTTTTTATTATGATGAAGAAAGGCTAAGGAGTTCATGGACAAAGTGATCATCACCGCCGCAGTGACCGGGTCGGCGCCGACCAAAGAGATGAGTCCGGCCGTACCCTATTCGCCTCAGGAAATTGCCCAGGCGGCCATCGACTGCTGGCGAGCCGGAGCCGCCATCGCTCATATCCACGTACGCGATTCCCAAACAGGCGCGCCGGAGTTCAGGCTGGATCTATTCCAAGAGGTGTTAGAGCGAATTCGGGCTGAATGTGACATGGTGGTCAATTTAACCACTAGCGGGCTGCATCTAAGTGGTCGCGAAGCCGACATCATCGCCCAGCGGCTTGAGCCGGTCAGCCTGCGGCCCGAAATTTGTTCGCTGGATGTGGGTTCGGTCAACTTTCGAGATAAGGTCTTTCTGAACTCGCCCAATTGGGCCGAAGCGGCCGCTCGACAGATGCAGGCCGCTCGAGTCAAACCCGAAATCGAGGTTTTTGAAGTGGGGCATATTGACCAGGCTAAAGACCTGATTAAAAAGGGACTAATTGATGAGCCGCCCTGGTTTCAGCTATGCATGGGCATCAAATGGGGAATCGCCGCAACGCCGGAAAATTTGCTCTTTATGCAGAGCAAGCTGCCGCCCCAGGCACGCTGGTCGGTACTGGGGGTGGGTAAGTACCAACTGCCAATGATTGCCTTAGGAGTCCTTTTAGGTGGTAACATCCGCGTAGGAGTTGAAGATAATCTCTATCTCAGCCCGGGTGTCTTGGCCCGAAGCAACGCTGAAATGGTGGCCGATGCCGTAAAATTGGTTAGACAGCTTCAGCGTGACATAGCCACGCCCGCTGAGGCTCGAGAGATGTTAGGACTGGTCCGGCAGCAGCCTCTCGCCCTTTAAGGTTGTTATTGTTAGCCGCTATCGTTTATAATCAAAGGTAGACCGTGATCCCATCATATCTGCCGGAACAATTTAATGACAAATCTCCAAAAACGCGTTATCGCCGCGTTATCCCTGGTGGCCATCACCATTTTAGCTGGGCTCGTTTGTACGATCGCCTTTCTCTATTTAGGTTCAGCCCCCCGTCCTGAAACCGAGTCAGGAGTCATCGCCCGGCCAGCGCCGACAACTTTGGCTGAAGCGCCGCTGTCCCCCACCGCTACCCCCCCACCAACCGTTACACCCCTGCCACCCACTGCCACCCCCGAACCCACCGCCACCGGCACCCGGGTAGTAACTGTTACCGTCCCGCCCACACCCTCTCCAACCCGAGCCAACTGCGAAGATGATATCAATAATTTTGAAGCCAGCGGCGTTATCACCAATGAGCAAGTTCAAGATTATCTGCGCCGAACTATTCCTCTTAGCCATCTTGAAAATTGCCGTGAAATCCGATACATTCCCCAACAAGCCGCCGCCCACGGCACCGCTATTAGCGGGACCTTTATTCCCGTCTATCGAGAAATTTATGTCTATGCTAACACAGCCAGCCTGCGGGGGGTTGGCGATTTGCTCGACACACTGGTGCATGAGGTAGGACACAACGTTCATTACAATATTCGCCGGGAAAATTTTGCGCTCGATGTTGAGTGGTCGATGTTATATCAGGACAGTCTCAAAACTTACCGGGAGACGGGCTTGGGATTTGTCTCGACCTACGCCCAAACCAACAAGTATGAGGATTTTGCTGAAACTTATATGGCTTACGTTCGCGCCCCTGAAATTTTGAAGTATTATAATCTCAATAAATATGAGTTTATGAAACAAAACGTTTTCAACGGCTTCGAATACGCACCGTAAGGCGAAATCTTGACGGCAGATCGATCTCGGTGCTAGAATCTACAAAATTTTTAGGGGCTGGCTAACTATGTTATTCACCATCGATATCGGCAATACCAATATCACTTTTGGATTGTATGACAAAAAACAAACGCTGAGGTATCACTGGCGGATCAAAACCGATCACGGCCGCTTGGCGGATGAATATGGGATTATCATTTTGGGGTTAATGCGCCATGAAGGGTTGGATTTCCAGCAGATCAGAGGCGTGGCTATTGCCAGTGTGGTGCCGCCGCTAACCCCGGTTTTTGAAGAAATGATCGAGCGGTACATCAAGCAAAAACCATTGGTCGTGGGGGCTGGGGTCAAAACCGGCGTCCAAATTCGGTACGACAGCCCGCGTGATGTGGGCGCTGATCGCATTGTTGATGCCGCCGCCACTTTTAATATGTACGGCGGTCCGGCTTGTATTGTCGATTTTGGCACGGCTACCACCTTCGACGCCATTTCTGAAAAAGGCGACTATCTAGGCGGGGCTATCGCACCCGGTGTGGGCATCGCGGCTGAGGCGCTTTTTAGCCGCACCTCCAAACTTCCCCGAGTCGATCTGGTACGCCCGCCCCGAGCGATTGGCTCAAACACGGTCAACGCGATCCAAAGCGGCATGATCTTTGGTTACGTCGGGTTAGTAGAGGGCATGGTCGCCCGCTTCAAGGCTGAACTCGGCGATCATATGCGGGTGATCGGCACGGGCGGGCTGGCTCAAACCATTGCCCAAGAAACCGGCGTAATCGAAATTGTTAATCCGTGGTTGACCCTGGAAGGCTTACGGTTGATTTGGGAGATGAATCAGTGAGCCAGGCAGGAGTTTTTCGAGGAAAACGGATTGTTTTAGGCGTTACCGGCGGTATTGCCGCTTACAAAGCCGCGACCGTCTGCAGCCGTCTGGTGCAAGCCGGCGCGCTGGTCGATGTGGTCATGACCGAGGCGGCCCAAAAGTTTATCAGCCAACTCACCTTTCAGGCGTTAACCCATCGGCCCATTTATACCGATATGTTCCACATTCCCGGCGGCGAAAACATTCCCCACATTGTGCTGGCCGACGCGGCGGATTTGCTGCTGATTGCTCCGGCCACGGCCAACACCATCGGCAAGGTGGCGAACGGATTGGCCGACAATCTGCTTAGCGCCATCGCGCTGGCTACTCCGGCGCCTATTTTGATGGCCCCGGCGATGGAAACCGATATGTGGCAGCATCCGGCCACACAGCGTAACGTAGCCAATCTAAAGACCTGGGGAGTAGAGCTGGTGGGGCCGGCTGCCGGTCGATTGGCCTCAGGCGCGATGGGCCAAGGCCGGCTGGTGGAGCCGGAGGAGATTGTGGCGGCGGCTCAAATGATTTTGGCTCAACAAGGCGATTTAGCTGGCCGGACGGTGGTGGTGACGGCCGGCGGAACCCGCGAAGCGATCGACCCGGTGCGATTTGTGAGCAACCATTCCAGCGGCAAAATGGGCTATGCCGTGGCCGAAGCCGCGCGGGATCGTGGGGCGCAGGTCACGCTCATTACTTCGGCTCATTTGCCGTCGCCGTTTGGTATGGAGGCAGTTCGAGTCGATTCGGCTCAGGAAATGCTCGATGCGGTTCTGACGGCCACAGAAAAGGCCACAGCCTTGGTTATGTCCGCCGCCGTCGCCGATTTTAGACCCCTGACCGTGGCTGAACAAAAAATCAAGAAAGGGAGCGATACTGAGGGATTAGTGCTGGAGTTGGTACGTAACCCCGATATTTTAGCGGAGGTTGCCGCCCGAAAATCAGCCGGGGCCGGCCCCAGCATTACCGTGGGCTTTGCCGCAGAAACTCACGATTTGCTGGCCAATGCTCAGGACAAATTAAAGCGAAAACGGCTCGACTTAATTGTGGCTAATGATGTTACGGCCGCTGACGCCGGTTTTGCCGTAGATACCAATCGAGTTACCCTCTTAGGCGCTGACGGTTCAATTGAAGAAATGCCTTTGATGACTAAACGTGAAGTGGCTGAAGCCATTCTCGATCGGGTTGTTCAATATTTAACCGACCGCTCGTTGTAGCCAGAGTTAGTTTGCCGCTCGACTATACCCCATTTCATCCATCGCCGAAATCATATCTCTGAGACTAGTTACTTGCTCTTGCAAATTTTCATCTAACCGTTGGAGGCGATTGTCTTTGAAATTACCCTTGGCCGTAACCAGTAGCATTTCGGCGTGGGTTGCGCCCAGATCAGAGGCAATTTTCTGAATTCTCAATTCGGCCTGGTTTTGAAACGCCTCAAGTTGTTGCAAAGCCCGCTGATGCTTGCGTTTACTTTCGAGCAGTTCCCTCAACGGGGCCAAATTTTCTTCATCTGCATTTAGCAGTTGGCGATGAATCTTCTCGATTTCAAAGGAAAATTGCCGGATTTCACGCGTAAGATAGCGCTGACCGTACAGTTTTTTAAGAGCGACTTCCAGCCGGTCTAAATTTACCAACCATTCATCAACCGGCTTAATAATCAGCACCAAGCGATCTTGCATTGGCCCGGTCGGTTGCTGCTGGACAGTTTTCCGAATCAACTGGGCATAATGTCTGGCTTCACGCAGAGAGCGTTTAACGGAGATAGGGGCTGATGCCACGTCAATAGGTTGGTCAAAAACGGATTTAGCGAGTTGACTGAAGATTTTGAGGATGAGTCTCGTAGAAAGATAAACAACACCAAATCCAACAGCTAAAATTAATATCAATATCAACGCGACCACCAAAAATGGCATGATAATGTGTTCCTTTGTAATTATGAAATAAAGCCAAAGTGAATAAAATTATAGCACAAAAGTCCGAAGTTCTGAAAAGGGGGTAGAAATATGAAATGAGCTCGCATTTCTGGCCGTTCCAACTTGAGACCGACGATCAATCAGTCTAAGGACTCATGACACCTTTCCCACAATAATCTATACTAGCAGTTGCCCTAGATCTATACGTATTATTTCCTCATAAGTTTCAGAACCTTTGAATTTTACCAACTAAAGACCTAGCTAGCAGCTATTTTAGTCTTAGCCTATAGCACGCACTGTTTTATCCACTTACTTTAACTGCTGTACGGGAGGGTTCAATTTTATTGGTCACCTGTTTTTTGACATTTTTGTCGTGACCAACATTTTTTTATTATGATCAATGCCAATAATGGAAAGAGAAATAAAGAGAGATTTTGAAACATGTTTCAAAAAATTAAGAGTGAAGTCCAAATATTTATAACTCTTGTATTTGCAGCCGCAGTGCTCATCTTCCTATCGACCAGCGTCCAAGTTTCCAATGGTCCGAAACTAGCCGCGGCCCCCACGATTGAAGCGACTAAGGTCTTAAAGTCAGATACAAGAGCTTCGTTTCGAGATAAAATCATCAAGGAGTTTGGATTAACCGAAGATGAGGTAGGCATCGCCGCAGCTAATCTCAGTATCAGTATGATTCCCGGTAGTGTTAATGCGGCTCCAGGTAGCCCGGTCAATTTTATAATAACTATTAAAAACAATGGCACCTCCCCTGTTAACTACATATTTTTTTACTCTCAATTCCCTAATGAATACGTTGTAAATAGCTACGAATTTTCCGGCACAGGTTCGCCCGCCGTTTTTGACGGGGCGTCAACTTGGTTTTTCCCCGGACCTTTGGCCGCGAACGGCGGCACAGCCACAGTTGTCGTTAAAGGGCAGGTGGCTAATGATAGCTGTAATAAGTCCGTCCCTTACATCGCCCAAGTTTATCCGGTATTCGAAACAAATAATATTAAACAAAGCACCAGCACCATTATTATCAGTGGTTCACAAATTTGTGGTGACTTGTATCTCCCCTATGTCAGTAAAGTGCCAACGCCAACCCCGCAGCCGCTGGTGTATCAGGAAACTTTCTCAAATGAGAATAATGACTGGCCGACCGGAAGATTCAATATTGATGATGACGACGCCGATGATTGTGCGGCTGACATTGACAGCGGTAAGTATGAAGCCACAGCCTTTAAAGATGAAACATGTTTCTTCCCGGCTCCGAAAGCCGCCGAACGTACAACCGGAATGTTTGAAGTTGAATTCAAACGCGATGGGGACAGTGACAGCGATAAGTTCAACGCCGGCATTTATATCAACGGTGAAGGCGGCGACGAATATTATCTATTCAGAGTGGAATTTAATAAGGATAACTGCGATTACCGGCTGTATCGAAAAAGCGATACAAAAGCCAGTGGCGATTGTGATGATCAGAGTAACGGCTACAAAGAAACGAACAAACTTAGAATAACCCGCAACAGCAGCGGCGTCATATCCATTTACCTGAATGATATATTCTTAAAAACCTACACCGATGGTTCGCCGCTTGGTGGTAAAGGAACCGGGGTTTATCTGCGTGAGACCTCAGGTGATGGTAAGATCATCAATGATTTCGATAACTTTACAGAATACATCATTAATTAGGATGGCAAGTATCGAGTAATTGGTTACATAAAAAAAACGGCGTTGGTCTAAGACCGACGCCGTTTTTAATTCTCAGCGGCAATCTCCAACCTGGGCGCTGTAAATCGATCAGGATCGCCATCCGAAACGTAATACTCTTGGGGATTTTGCTCAAAATAGGCTAACCAGTGATCCATCCAGGTTGTGCTAACTTCCAATCGAGACACGCTATATCGCTCAAAAGCAGGGTCAAAAGGAGACACCGATGGCCCACCCCAGGCCGCCACATTACCGGCATAATTATAATTGTAGCCGCCCCAATTACCGGCTTTTAAGAAATCAAGGGTAAAAGGAAAGCCGCCGTACGGCACCGACAATGTTTTAACCGTGTAGTCGGGCATTAACGTTTCAATGACATGTTTGCTGATGGCTAATTCCCATTCGATCCGCTCGGCGGTAGCGACAGACAGATCGGTATGGTTAACCGTATGGCTACCGACCTCCATCCCCACATCGACCAAAAACTGGAGCTTGGCTTTGGTCCACTCCGGTTGCCCAAAAATAGCAATATAATCTTGAACATCATTACCCAGTACAAAAAAGGTGGCGTGGGGCGGCCAATCGTCACCATATTGGTAATGAAAGTTCATCATAATACCCACCGCACTGTCAGCATCGATGGTATTATCGGGCAACATACGAAATTGGCTGATATCGGAGTCATCAAAGGTGAGCGCGATAGGTTTCTTACCAGGCGGCACGTTAGGCAGACCGTTCACTACATCGATAAAATTAACCGGGTAGTAGCCCTGCTCGTAAAGCCGCTGAAGATCATAGCGGAAATTATCGGGAGTCCGCTGGTAGCGATCTTCAGGATAACCAATGCGGTGGTATTCTAACACGATCACTTTGCCCAGTTCATTAGCATCGGCGAAGTAGGGTCTGGCAGGTGCTTCAGCGGTGGTCATCTCTTTAAACCGCTTCCCTTCGCTCAGCGTCAAACTGGGTTCGGGTGTAACCGTTACAAAGATAATATTTGATTTAGTCGGGGTATCGGCAGGAACAACTTGAACAAAGCTGCATCCCACAACGACGATACCACCAATTACCAGGAGAATGGCGAGGGCTATAAGTTTGAGGGAAAATGGCTGGGTTAGAAAGTTAGTTTTCACCCATTTATTGTAAAGTAAAAATACGCAGATTGCAAAATGAGTTTACATAAATGAGCGAAAAAATAGCGATGGTCAAGCCTTGTTAGGTGATAGACGACGTAGAAACTCAAACGTATAAATACCCGTGCGGTGGCCGTCGATCCAGTTGAATTGCAGTGCATAATTACCAACCAACTCTACCGGATTACCAGGCATTAGATCACCGCTGGCCATCGCTTGATCTGGCTTCAGGATGCGGAGCGGATCATCATTCTTACGCTGATCGTTGCAAGCGGCGCAAGGGCAATTTTTGCGCAGGGTATCGAGCGGATAAATACTCTTAAACCCGTCGCCCCAGGTGATCCGAACTTGGCGCTGTTGCAAATCTACTTCTACATTAGTGGCATGTTTTTGGGCCGGGGTTAACTTGTCCATCGACATCTTACTTTCTTACCTCGCTGGGCGGTCAATTTGGGCTAGATTGTACACGCTCGAAGTTTAAAATACAAAGTTGTCGGGGTAAGAGTTTGTAGAATTTGAAAAGTTTATGGAGTTGGGGGTGTAGAAACCCAATTTTAGAGCGTGTCGAGCTGAGAACGCTGACCAAGTAATAAAAAGCTGTCGTTCCAGAGATTTCGACTATAATTAGATCAAGACAAAAACTATCGGAGACAGTTATGACCAGTCCGCGCCCCAACAGCCTGGTGCTTTACAAAAATCGCCCGGCCAAACTCCTCCAAAGCGGTGATAAATTAGAGATCAAATTAGAAGACGGCCGTCATCTCAAAGTGCGTCCTAAAGATGTAGCGCTTTTGCACCCTGGCCCGGTGGACAATCTCAGCGAGCTAAAACCCCAATTCGGCGATGTCGAAACCGCCTGGGAGCTGCTGGCCGGCAGCCGTACCTCTCTGCCGGAACTGGCTGAGCTTATCTTTGAAGCCTACACGCCGGCCACGGCGTGGGCCACCTGGGAATTGGTACTGGACGGCCTCTATTTCTATGGGGAGCCTGATGCTATCCTGGCCGTTTCAGCCGAGCAAGTTGCCCAGACCAAAGCCGACCGAGCCGCCAAAACGGCCAGAGAGCAAGCCTGGATCGAGTTCATTGATCGGGCCCATCAAGGCCAAATTGAGCCTGACGACCAGGTTTATTTACGCGATGCAGAATCTCTGGCCTTCGGCCGGGTTGAGCGAAGCCGGGTGCTGCACGCCCTCAATATCTCGGAGACCCCCGAAACCGCCCATGCCTGGCTGCTCAAAACCGGCGCCTGGGACGAAACTACCAATCCATACCCGTCCCGGCTGGGGCTACCGGCCAGTTCCTCAGCGGTTGAGTTAATCGATTTGCCCCACGAGGAACGGCTCGATTTAACTCATCTGGCCGCCTTTGCCATCGATGATGAGGGCAGCCAGGATCCTGACGATGCGCTCAGTCTGGAGGGCAGCCGGTTGTGGGTCCATATTGCCGATGTCGCCGCCCTGGTTCCCCCCGACAGCCCCGCCGATCTGGAAGCGCGAGCGCGAGGGGCTAACCTCTATCTACCGGAGCGAACCATTACGATGCTGCCCTCTCAAGCCACGCGTCTTTTGGGCCTGGGATTATCCGAAATTTCGCCGGCGCTCTCAATGGGGTTAGATGTGAATGATGAGGGGGAGGTTACGCATTTGGAGATTACGCCCAGTTGGGTCAAAGTTCAGCGATTGAGCTACGAGGAGGTTGAAACGAAGCTGGATCAAATGCCGTTCCAGCCGCTCTATCAAATAGCTCAAACGATCCAGGCTCGCCGCCGGGCTAACGGCGAAATCTCAATCGATCTCCCTGAGATCAAAATCAGGGTTATCGACGGCGAAATCGTCATCAAACCGCTGCCATCGCTGCGGAGCCGGGACTTGGTTCGAGAAGCAATGCTGGCGGCCGGCGAAGCCGTTGCCCGCTTTGCGGCCCGCCAGGGTATCCCCTTCCCTTTTACCACCCAAGACGCGCCCGAATCGTACGATTTTCCCGATACCATCGCCGGTCATTTCGCCCGGCGGTTAACCCTTCGCCGCAGCCAGCTCACCAGTATGCCGGGGCCTCACGCCGGCCTGGGCTTAGATATTTACGCCAAAGCCACCAGCCCCCTTAGACGATATTCCGATCTAGTGGTTCACCAACAACTGCGCGCCTATTTACGGGGCAGCCGCTTGCTGGATACCCAACAAATCCTGGAGCGCGTGGGGGCGGCTGAAGCAATCGAAGGGGATGTGCGCCGCACTGAACGGCTCTCGCGCCAGCATTGGACCCTGGTCTACCTTATGCGCCGGCCCGACTGGCAAGGTCAAGGCGTTGTTTTGGAAAAACGCGGCCCGCGCAGTCTAATCCTTATCCCTGAACTCGATCTGGAAACCCAACTCCATCTCCGCGAAGATTTGCCGCCTGACTCAACAGTGGCGCTCAAGCTTAACCGGGTGAACTTAGCGGAATTAGATGCGCACTTTCGTATCGTGGCCGAATAACTGCGGTCGCAGCCTAATTATGCATCCGGCAGCGGGCGCTGCGACTCCGGCGGAATAGGCTCGGCCGGAAGCGGGGCCGGGGGCGTCACTACCGGCTCAGATGCGGTTTCTGAATCGGGAAAGGGGTCGAGATCAAACATTTTACGCCAGGCGTAAACGCCCAACAGCTTAACTGTCGCCAAAACCGGGGCAGCTAGCATCACGCCCAGCAGCCCGGCCAAGGTACTCCCCATAATTGCCCCGACCATAACCAACAGCGGGTGCAGTCCTAACGCGCCCCCCACAATCCGGGGATTAAGCCAATTGCCCTCAATCTGCTGCAAAATAATCCCAATGCCCAACACCAGTAAGCCAAACCAAAGCGGGCTAAGGCCCAACCAATTTTCTCCTTGGAACATGGCCACTGCCGTTGATAAAGCCACCGTAATAAACGCGCCCACAAACGGGATAAAGTCTAAAATTCCGGCCAACACCCCCAACAGAAACGCATATCGCACCCCTAAGATCCACAACACAATGCTAAAAATGACCGCCATTAGTGTTGCCAACAGGGTTTGACCCCGCAGATAACTGTTCCAGATACGCCCCGTCTCTGCCAGCAACCGCTTAACGTCCTGGCGATAACCCGGTTGGTAGATCGCATCGCTGATTAAGCCACCAAAGCGCGGCCAATCGATGGCAAAATAGATCGATAATACAAATACCAACACAGCCCATCCCACCCAGCCAGCGGTCATCGATGCCGCAGCCGTGACAAACTGGGCGCTCTGGCTTAAAACCGCCTGAAAACCCGCGGCCAACTGCTCGAGCAAGGTATTAAAATCGATCTCAAATTGGTCAGGTTGGAACGTCCAAGGGCCAATGGTAATCGAACGAGACAAAAACGTTTCAAACTGGGATGGTCCATTGACGATAATTTCCTGGATAACATTAATTAACCCGGCTGTTTGCTGGTAGATAGTCACACTAGCTACGGTCAGCAGGGCCATCACAGTTAAAGCAAAAGTAGTGTAGACAATCGCAATGGCTCCCGCCCGGCTCATCGGGGTTCGTCGGTCAAGTAAGACGATTAGCGGGTTCAGAATATAGGCCATAATTCCCGCCACCACCAACGGACTGATAATCGATTGAAAACGCCAGACCGCTAAACCTAACAAAATGGTGGCAAAGGCAGCTACAAACAGCTTAGTGGGCGTACTCCAATTAGGAGAACGCAAATGAGTGGACATAGGGTTTTTCTCCACGAAAAGAAATCAATACATAATGATCATAGCCTGTTTTTTAGAGGATGCCAAGTCGCTACGATCCACTTCCTGGCAGTGCCTCTATCCACCGACTAAATACAGCCTTCCCTATAAAAATTGCTTCCACTTTTAACCTGTGCTAGACTCTAGCCGATTTAAAATCGCTGTGAGAAAATTCACGACTTGCTATCCGTTCTCTATTTCGATTTGCCAAGAAGGAGGACTTATCCTTGGAAATCCGAAAGATTGTTTTAATTCAACCCGGCCGAGAAGGCCGGATTTTTGGTAAAGCACCCGCTGCCTCTTATACCCTCATGCGCCTGGCCTCACTGGTCCCCAACGACATCGATGTCGAAATTTGGCACAATGACTGGGACCCGGTCGAGAAAAAACTGCGCAGTCTGGGCAAGCATGATCTGGTCGGTATTACCGCCAAAACGCTGGAGATTGAACAGGCCGAATACTTTGCTCAGATTGCCCGCGAAGCCGGCGTCGAAACCATTGTGGTCGGCGGTAACCACGCCACCTTGATGCCGGAGGATGTCAAACGCTGGGCCGATGTGGTGGTTACGGGCGAAGCTTATCGCACCTGGCCCAAAATTATCGCCGATTTTCAAAACGATACGCTTCAGCCTCATTACGATGATACCGAGTGGGCCGATCTCAAAGGCGTCGCACCGCTGACTGATCGGGTCATCAATCAGGTTGACGAACGCCGACGCTTTTGGACCCCGATGATGGAAATTACACGCGGCTGCCCTCGTAACTGTTCCTTCTGCACCGCCATCCGCGTCAGTGGGCAAAAGATGCGCTTTCGGCCGGTCGAAGAAATTGTCGAGGAGATCGAACGCCGCAAACTCGACCGGTTTTTCCTAACTGACGATAATTTTGGTCTTGCCTTTATTATCGACCCTGAGTATACCGAAAAGCTATTTTTAGCGCTCGAAAAGCTGCCCCTGCGCGGCTGGACTACCCAAGCCGAAATGGCCGTGGCCAAATATCCGGAGTTACTCAAATTGGCCAAACGAGCCCACCTTGATAAATTTTTCATCGGATTTGAGTCGGTTAATCCCGACAACTGGCGCGAGTTGGGCGGTAAGAGCAAGGGGTTAATCAAGCAGTATCAGGCCTCGATCAAAGGTATTCAAGAGCACGGCATCGGGGTGGTGGGGCTGTTTGTATTTGGCTTTGATAACGATACCCCTCAAGTAATGTGGGATACCTGGGAATTCGGCAAAAATTCGGGGTTGGACAGCATGAGCACCACGGTCTTAACGCCGTATCCCGGCACTCCTTTCCGCGAGCAACTGCTCCAGGAAGATCGATTAATTCCCGACAAAACCTGGCGCTATTACGATACCGCTCACGTCGTTTATTATCCCAAACAAATGACGGTTCCGGAATTTGAGCAGGAATATGACAAAATTTGCCGGGCCATTTACTCCCCTTACCGGATTGCCCAACGCGGCCTGCGCGCGCTAGCCCGGCATCCCATCCGGCGCATGCCGGCTAAAGCGTTCGGCAGCTTCAGCACCGATTACGGCTACCGGCGCACTTTTGCCTGGCGGCATGCCTTTTCATCATAGACCACCCATGTTAAAAGAAAAAGCCTCCTGATACGGAGGCTTTTTGATTTAAATTGAATAACATTCCCGTCCGCAGTAAGGCTTTGCCCATTTACTAGCGCCGCTAAAATAGTTACCGTGAACTATCCGCTAGCGCCAGTAAAAGATTCGATGCTCGCTTTCCGGACTGATGGCCGTTCCCGACCCGTCTTCGTTCACCCGCTCGATGATCACATACCATTCGTAGCGACTTTCAGGCGGATCGATCTGCTGATAGAGTGACAGCGGCACTACCCACTGCGGCTCCTGAACATTCGAGCCTTGATAAGTGGGCTGGCCGTTGAACGGATAGACCATCCGGACCGCGTACTGCTCATTTTCGGCCAAGTCTAGCGGCTGCCATTTAAGAATAATTTCATTGAAGCCAATAAATGACTCGTCAGGCTTGGGTGATACCAGGACCGGTGGACCGTATTTGAACTGCGAGGTGGGCGTTGGTTCGACGGTTGGCTCTGCTACCCCTTCTTCATCAGCAGCGACCTCTTCTGTCGGGGTATTAGTGGGTTCAGGCGTGTCGGTGGGTTCAGGCGTATCAGTGGGTTCGGCGGTATCGGTTGGCTCAAGAGTCGGCGTATCGGTTGCGGAGGGGGTATTAGTCGCCGGCAGCAGGGTGGGCGTCGCGGTACTGGTGGGCGGCAGAGTTGGGGTGGCTGGTGGAGAAATGGGAGATACGACTGCCTCCGTTTCAAGCGGCTCCTCTGTGACTTCAGCCTCTGTGGTCGGCTCATCGGTGGGCAAGGTAATGCCGGGTTGAGCTAACCCCAAGCTGGCTAACAGACCCCCTTCCTCTTGCAGAGCGACTAACCAGCCGCTACCCGCGCAAACTACGCATAAGGTTAACAGCACAATACCACCCCCAATAACAAACGACAGGGTCATTGGCTGCGACAGTCGTTCTTGCCAAGCCGGGGATGAGGCATCTTTTCTAACTTTCTTTTTACGGCGAGTGCGTCTGGGTTCGGTTTTGCGGTCGATTAACGCTTCTGGGGCTGCCGGGGTCTCGATTCCCGGTTGCTCAGCTTCACCAGTCACTTCAAGTTGGGTCTCAGCCTCAGCCATTATATCTTTTTCGACTTTAACTTCAGGGGGAGACTCCATTTGAGCTTCCGAACCAGCCACCTCGGAATCGACAGGTTTTGGTTGGATCGGCTCTGCTTCGGCCTTGACCATCGACGGCACAGCGGCCTCGGCCGTCAGAGCGTCAGCTTGAGGTTGAGTTTCCGTTTCAGCAGGCGACTCGTCCGCAACCGAAGGGAATGATCCGGCCGGTGAAACACTCACCGGCGGTAAAATTGGCTCGGAGTCTTTGCGCTGAACAATAACCGGCGATGAGCCGCTGTCCCGCTTGCGCATCGGTTTTGGTGGAGTGCGCACTTTATTAGCCTTATTCGGAATGGGCTGAGGCGGTTTTTGAGGTTCTTTCCGCCCGACAGGTCGAGGTTGAACCGGTTCGGGCCGTTCCACCGGCCGGCTGCCTTCCTCTTCCGGAGGAGGCAGGTTACCCGGCAGCGGCGAAGTAGGCTGCGGGCGTACCGGCCGAGAAACCGATGGTGGCGGCTCCGGCCGGCCGGGCGGCGGGGCATCGGCTTCAGGAGCAGCGGGCGGCGGAAACGGCAAATTTGACGGGCGCATCCGCGGTGGCTCACCTGGCCGGGGCGGCATTCGCATTTCCGGCGGAGCAGGCGGCGGTGAGAAAGGTCTGGTTTGGTAGGGGCTAGGCCGCGGCGGTGGCGGCGGCAAATCATCTACCGGGGGTGACGGCGCTGGCTCCGGCGTAGGGGGCGGCATCGTCGCCGCCGGTTCAGTGGGTTTTGGTCTAGGTGGCGGAGCTGTTTCAGCCGCCTGATTCACAGCTTGTTGAATATGGGCTAGTTCCAACGGGGCTTCCCCCTCACCGGGAAACAGAAAATCGCTGACCGAGTCAGGCCGCGTTACTAACCAACCCACCAAGGCCCGGTGGGCATCCAAATCAAGCTCAACGGTTTTGGCTTGATGTTCATCCGAAGCCGGAATCATAATGCTAGGATGTTTTCCGGCCAATCGCAAATGCGACAGGCGCAGGTTCGACACCTCTTCGGGCGCCAGCCCAACGTGCCGAACCAGGGAGAATAATGCTTTATTCAAACTTTGTTCTTTAGAAGATTGTTCGCTCATAACATTTTTCTGGTAAAAGATTATTGCCGGTTATCAGTTCGATTTTACCAATTTTAAAGTTAAGTGCAAAATTACGGGGTTAACTAAGCCAAAATGCGTAGCTAAGCCTCAGAGCAACTAAGCATTTTGGCATAGCTAAATATTCTGCTAGAGATTATAATAAGTTCAATAGATAATCCTTCACATAGTATAGAGGACAAATGATGAATGAACGGCTCGATACAAAACGTATCTACCTCTATTTACTTTTTGCGTTCGGCATCGCCTGGGCGGCGGCTCTAGTTATTTTCTTAACCGGAGGCATCCAGCATAGTCCGGTGCTCATCTCCGGTACACCCATTACCTTGGCTTTCCTATTAACGGCAACCGTGATAATGTGGTCACCCGCTTTGGCCCATATCCTAACCCGGATCATCACTCACGAAGGCTGGCAAATCGAGCAGTTACAACCCAAATTCAAACAAACTTGGCTGTATTGGCTTACGGCCTGGTTCCTACCGGGAATTTTGACTTTGGGAGGACTGGCCGTATTCTTATTAATTTTTGCCGGCTATTTCGACTCATCATTGAGTACTGTTCGGACCCTGATTGAAACGAACGCGCCCGAGATAGATTTATCAGGCAACATGCTTTGGTTAATTATCGCGGCCCAAACCATCCAGGCTATGATTATGGCGCCGCTCGTCAACAGCTTCGCCACGTTTGGCGAAGAATTTGGCTGGCGCGCCTACTTACAACCTAAATTAATGCCTTTAGGGGGGCAGCGGGCGATGCTCCTTCTGGGTCTTATCTGGGGTGTTTGGCACTGGCCGATTATCTTGATGGGCCACAACTATGGCCTCGATTATCCCGGCGCTCCTGTCCTCGGGCCGCTGGCGATGGTCTGGTTTACACTCGTTTTGGGAATTTTCCTGGGCTGGTTGACCTTGAAGAGTGGGAGTGTTTGGCCGGCCGTCATTGGCCACGCCGCGATTAACGGCATTGCCGGGTTAGGTACGCTGTTTGTTCATGGTGAGCCTAATCCCCTACTGGGACCTCTACCTTCCGGCCTCATCGGCGGCATAGGATTTACGCTGGTTGCCTTGCTGATTTTTTTCAGCCCAAAAGGCTTATCGAAGCCACAACTGCCTCGAAAAATCAAAAAACAGGCAGCGACTAAAACCGTTACAACCAACTAACCCAATTTCCGGCGGCTTTAACCGATCTTCAATCCGTTCCGCACCTGTTGCACCAGCGTCTGTAATTCACCCAAAACCTCATCCACCTTCAGATTATCGGTATTCAAGATCACCGCATCCTCGGCCGGAATAGTGGGCGAGACCGGATTCGTTTGATCTTTTTTATCGCGCTCCATAATCGCCTTTAGGATATACTCATAATCGATGGGCTTGTTTTGCTCCTTTAGCTGCTTACAGCGGCGGCGAGCACGTTCCTCGGCGGATGCCTCCAAAAAAATCTTCAAATCTGCTTGAGGCAAAACCACGGTTCCTATATCGCGTCCGGCCATCACCACTGGCCCGGCGGCAGCAATACGGCGCTGCTGGTTGGTCAATACGGTTCTAACCCGCGGGTAAGAAGAGACTAATGACACATTGGCCTCCACCGCAGATTCACGGATGGCCCAAGTTATATCCACGCCATCGGCCAAAACCGTAAATTGCCGGCCATCATCCGGTCCTTCAGCCACCACATCGATGATTAATGCTTCAGCCACTTCGGAAACGCGCTCCTCATCTCGGGGATCGATGCCGCGCTCGAGGATGGCCCAAGTGACCGCCCGATACATTACCCCGGTATCAAAATATAGGTAGCCTAAGGCTTCAGCCAGTCGGGCCGCCGCCGTACTTTTTCCAGACCCGGCAAATCCGTCGATGGCAATTGTAGCCGGTTTTGACAAAGGTATCACCTCATTCTTTTGATTTCTTGCTTTAACAACTGCACTTCGGTCGGGGTCAGATAACGCCAGTTACCCACTTTCAATGCCCCCAACCGAATCGGTCCAATCCGAACTCGCACTAATTTCTTCACGCGATGGCCCAGAATTTTGGCCACTTCTCGGATCTGGCGCTTGCGACCTTCGGTTAAAACGATTTTGAGCCAGGTACTGCCCGACTCGTATTTCATTCGCTCCACAACCGCTCGACCGGTAGGCCGGCCATCGACTTCGATCCCCCCCCGCCGCCATTGCCACAGCGTATCGGTTGAAGGTTGGCCTTCCACCAAAACCTGATACTCCTTTTCAATATGATGGCTGGGATGGGTTATCTGTTTGGTTAATTCGCCATCATTGGTCAGCAAGATCAAGCCCTCGCTCAATAAATCGAGTCGGCCCACCGGATGGACTCGCTCCGGAATATCAACTAAATCGACCACCGTCTGCCGGCCGCGATCATCCTTAACCGCACTAAGAATATGGCGAGGCTTGTTCAAAATAATGTACGTCAGTTTTTGGGCTTGGCCGGACAACGGTTGGCCATCGACAACGATGGTGTCCTGGTCAGGATCAACTTTCGTGCCTAGCGTGGTCACCACCTCGCCGTTTACCGACACCCGCCCCGCCTCGATGAGCAGTTCGCTGGCCCGCCGCGAGGCCACTCCGGCCTGAGCCAGTACTTTTTGCAGGCGCTGTTTTTCTGTTTTGCCGGCAGTTTTAGAGCGAGTCACCTAAACTTGCTCCTCATCTAACAGTTGGCTGCCCGTGTCGCTGCCATTTTTAGGCAGTTCAATTTGGGGTAGGTTCAACTCCGGCAGTTCGTCGATATCGTTCAAGCCAAAATAGCGCAAAAACTCAAAGGTAGTGGCAAACAGCGACGGATGCCCCACCGAGTCGAGCCGCCCCACCTCTTCCACCAAGCCTTTGCTGATTAGTGTGCGCAGAACGCCATCGCTGTTAACCCCCCGAATCGCTTCGATTTCCGGGCGGGTAATCGGCTGGCGGTAGGCGATGATGGCCAGCGTTTCCAAAGCCGGCGTCGAAAATTTACCTGCCCCGGTCACCCCTAAGAAACGCTCTACATAATCCGTCAGTTCAGGAGCCGAGACCAGTTGCACTTTGCTGCCCTGGCGCTGAAGCCGGATGCCCCGCTCGCTGCCAGATGCTTTGAGCAGGTCTAAGCCAGCTTCAATTTGAGCCTCAGCGCAGTCGATCACGGAGCTTAGATATTTAATCGAAACCGGTTCGGAGGCCACAAACAACAACCCCTCGATAATTTTTGCAATTTGCTGTTGATTAAGCTCTATTGTCATCTCACATGAAGGATGCTATAATTTTTCTCTTGGGTAGCCAATTCAAAAGGAGTTACATGGTCGTGTTAACCACTTACTTCACTAAGAAAATCATGGCGGTCCTGAGTCTGCTATTACTGGTCGGTCTGGCCTGCGGCTCCGGCAGCGCGTTAGATAATATTAAACCACCTGGTGAAATTCCGGTCAGCCAGGAATCAGCCGATCGCCTTGAAGACAATTTTTATCAAGCCTTACAAGAGGCCACCACCAACAACGAGTCTCAACTGCGCATTACTAATGAAGAAATCACCTCATTATTTGCCAAAGAACTGGTTGAAACCGGGCGCGTCCCGTTGAGCAATCCTCAAATATGGTTCACCAGCGGCCGTATTTTTATCACCGGCGGGGTCAAGCCGTTTGGTCCGGTTGAGTTTAATTCGTTGATTGTCGCCACCGCTGTGGTCGACAACGGCCAGTTGGTGGTCGAAGTTCAAGAGGCCCGCATGGGTTCATTCGATTTTCCCGATACCATCCTCGAATCGATCACCCAGACGGTCAATGAAGCCCTGACCACAGCCTTAAGCGAACTAAATATCACCCGTCTTGAAATTTTAGAGGGCGAGATGTTTGTCGTCGGCACCCGCTCCGGCGTCTAATCATCGTCACTGCTCAGGTGACTGGCACTTAATTGCCGAAATCCGACCGATGTATTCCATTTAGGGTTCTCGATTTGAGCCAAAGTGCCAGTCACCTGGCCTGCTAGGTAAACACTAATCATCAAACAAAGCATCGACAAAGGCTTTGGAGTCGAACGGCATGAGGTCATCCAGCCCTTCGCCTACGCCAATAAACCGCACCGGCACTTCCAGCGTTTTGCCAATGGCTAAAACCACCCCACCTTTGGCGGTGCCGTCCAACTTAGTGACCACCACGCCGGTAATTTCAACGCTTTTCTTGAAATGCTTGGCCTGCGACAGCGCGTTCTGGCCGGTCGTTCCGTCCAGCACCAGCAGGGTTTCGTGCGGTGCGGCATGAACCTGCTTACGGGCGATGCTCTTAAGTTTTTCCAGTTCCTTCATTAAATTGAACTTGGTATGCAGCCGGCCGGCGGTGTCGATGATGACCATATCGGCCTTACGAGCCAGCGCGCTCTTGAGCGAGTCAAACACCACCGCCCCGGGATCGGCGTTTTCCTGGTGAGCGATGACCGTCACCCCGGCGCGTTCCCCCCAAATTTTGAGCTGGTCGATAGCCGCTGCCCGGAAGGTGTCAGCCGCCCCTAAAATAACGCGCCGGCCCTGGCTTTGGTAGTAATGAGCCAACTTGGCAATTGTGGTCGTTTTACCGGAGCCGTTAACCCCGACCACTAAAATGACGGTCAGCATGCGCCGTTCTTCAATTTTTGAAGGGGCATAACCATCCAACATGCGCTGCATCTCTTCTTTGAGAACGCTTTTAGCATCGGCTGCCCGGTAAATCCCCTCTCGTTCAACCCGTTTGCGCACGGTTTCGATAAGTTCCATCGCGGTCTCGGCCCCGACATCTGCCTGAATCAGCAACGCTTCCAAATCTTCCCAAAGTTCATCATCGATATCACCACCGCCAAACAAGGTGGTAATCTGTCCAAAAACGGAATTACGGGTACGGGATAAACCTTCCTTTATCTTGTTTCTGTTAAAACCAAACATCGATTGCCTCTATACGAATTTACATCCAAACTGTTATTATAATCGCAGCCGGACAGTAATCCAAAACTTAAGGGCTGAGGATCATGATGGGGCTACCTCAGTGATAATGTAGCCGGTTGCTCCGGCTTTGAGCAAAGCATCGGCCACTGCCGCCGCGCGCTCCGGCTCAACCAGGGCGATCATATTGCCGCCCCAACCCGCGCCCGATAACTTCGCGCCCCAAGCTCCAGCCTGCCGGGCCGCTTCGATTAACTGCTCTAATTCCGATGACGACACCCCCAGCGCCTCCAACACCGCCTGATTATCATTCATCAACCGGCCTAACCTCACCACCGAGCCGCCCTGTTCAATGACGTTTCTGGCCGCAGCCGCAATTTGACCGGCCTCGTCGAAAAGGGACTCAAACCGTTGGGGGTCCGCTTGCCACTGCCGCCGCACATGGCCAACCGCCTTATGAGTCGGCGATACCTGGCCCGTATCACCCACTACCAACGTAAATGAGTCTCTTACCGATAAACGCTCGATAGGCTGCTCCCGGATGAAGTAGACCGGCTGCTGATAAGCGATAACCGTATTATCGATGCCCGATGGGGTGCCGTGATAGAGTTTCTCAACCTCATAGACCAGTTCGGATATTTCGGCGGGCGTCAGAGGCTGCCCGTAGAATTGGGCCAAGCAGCGTACCACCGCCGTTGAGATGGCCGCCCCACTGCCCAGACCACGCCCCAGCGGAATCGATGAAGTCACAGTCAAAGTCGCCTCAGGAGGCACAACTTGCTGAAACCGGGCCAGCGCCAGCCGGATGATTAAGGCCAGCGCATCATCCGCTTCCGCCTCAGCGAGCCTATAATCGCGCCCCAAATCAGGGGCGATAATGCGCACATCATGATGTGCGCCGGTCTCTTGTAAATCGACCTTAGCCTGCACCGACATCACCGGCACGGCAATCGCCGGCCGATGATAAACGACCGCGTGTTCGCCAAACAGAATCACTTTACCGGGGGCCGTCGCGCCACAACTTTTCATTGAATAGCTAGGCCTCGGATGGGGAGGGCGTAATTAATGTGTCTTCGCCGGCGGCCAGGGGGGGAATATCAGCTTTTGTCAATTGCAAATAGGAGAGGGTCCACACGGCAGACTGGAAAACCAGATAGAGGCCGGTGCCAAAGCTTATGACGATAACCAATGCAATCACTGCCAGCGGGCCACCGGCCACTGCCGCCCCAAGCCACGAGTTTGAAAACAAATAAACCAACAGCGCCGGAATACCGCCGATGATCAAAGCCGCAATCAGCGCCACCGGCAAAATTACCAGCAAAACAACAAATATCCAGCCGATCCCGATGCCGACCAGCAGCAAACACAACACAAACACATCCTTTAAACGGCGTTTAGTCAGGTTGAAAGCGTCGCCTAGACTGGTCAACACCCCTTTATTTTCCAAAACGGTTTGCCGCCAGGCCAATTCTTGAATCGGCCACAGGGCCAGACGAACTACGAACAGCAGCAATCCCACACACAAACAGGCCACAATTGTACCCATGATGCCGCTCACAGTGGCCGCTGTATTATCTACCAACAAGAGCAATAAGGGGGAAAAAGCCAACAACACCAGCACAATCGTCCCGATAAAAACCGGCAGGTCAATCACCAAGCTGACTAAAAACACACTCCAGGCCCGGCGCGACCAGCCCCAACGCCACCCTTCAGCCGCGGTTACGGCCCCGGTTTCGGTAATTTGCTGCACCATCCCGATCAAAGCGGCCCGCGTAACCGCTCGGACCACTACACTTACGACAATCAGCAAAAGTACCAGACAAATCAGGCCAATTACCCCTGCAATCAACAGGTTAGGATCGATGTTGAGCATACTGGGCAGATCGCCGGGTTGTCCAAAATTACCACCACCGGTGTTGAAATTGAAGTTACCGCCGCCATTACCGCCGCCCCCGCCGCCCCCACCGCACAGCGCCAGGAAAAATCCAAAAATCCACAGCGCCCGATAGCGCCAAGTCATCGTGAGCGCTTGTTTTATAATATCGGTATGGTTCACAATTTGCTCCCTTCAACTCTACTACCTGCTGCCTGCCTCCTAATGCCTCCTGGTCGAGCCGGAACCAAAAGGCTTTTCAGACAGAATTAACACGATTTACAAAATACTAAACGGTTATTTTGATCTTGTTAATCTTGTTTGATTTTCTGGTCCAAAAGGCAAGAAACTCGTTGATAAAATACTAAGGAAATAACCGACTGCCGCCTTTTAATCCCAAGCGAGATTATGTTATAATCTTACCACAAACAATAATAGGGGATTAACCCAAAAAAGTGAAAATTGCCCTATGTCTTCCAAAAAAAAACGGGCAACTTAGTAAAGTTGCCCGTCGATCATCTGAAGTCGTTGGTAATACGGCTATCTTATGCGGCTTTCTGTTGTACGCCTTCGATCACATCCAGATAGGATAATACTTCTTTCTTAGATTTGTCGAAGCGGCGTAACAACTGTTTATCGGTGTCACGTAAAGCGTTAATCGTTCGTTGAGAACAAGCAGAGCAGCCGAGCGCCGCTTTATAGCTGCCCAGATCGCAATTTAAACAATCGCATAACTTAATCATCATATGAGAGAAAGCTAATGCGTCTTCATCCGTTTCCGGTAGAGCGGCTACGCGCTCAGTTAAATTACGCCAATCGTCGCCTTTAAGCTTTTTCAAACCGCTGACTCGGGAATGAGGAAATAAGATTTCACACCGTGAGTACATAAGTCCTTAACCTTTATCTTTCAGGATTCCACAAAAAAATGAGCCGTCTGGGACTCGAACCCAGGACCCACTGCTTAAAAGGCAGTTGCTCTGCCGACTGAGCTAACGGCTCGACTGGTAAATAACTCAGGAGGTGATGTTAGCACAGACAAACTTTCTTGTCAACACTCATTAAACTATTTTAAGGTAACGTTGACACGCCTATTCTAGGATGTTATAATTTGACATATAATTAATGTAACCGTCCGAGTAAAGCATGGTCCTACCCAAGACCGACGAATTTGCCTCGCGCTTCCCAGATGAAATTAGAACCCTGCTAGCCACGCTCCGAATGGGTAATTTAGGTGGTTTGGCTGTAGCCGAATGCGACGACCTTGGCCTGCAAGCTCGTCTGTTCGATTACTTTCGCCGCCGGCTGGCCGTGGATAATATCTATTTGTTTAGCTATGAGGTTGGCCCTAAAGATACCAATTTAGTCCGCAGTCTGACTGAATTGACCGATCATCCTCGCTTCAAAAATCTGGAACTAACGGGTAAATATAAATCGATTGCCATATTTGTTTATGGCTTAGAAAAATTCAACACCGAGCAGCGTAATCAGTTTGTTAAACTGCTCAATTTTTTACGAGACCGGTTTGGAACCATTCTCTATCCGATTGTGATTTGGGGTACGGCTTCCTTTGTTAGCCAATTATCGCGCAATGCCCCGGACTTTTGGAGTTGGAAAGGTCACTTCTTCCGCTTTCCCTCCGATCAGCCCATCGAGTCTAAACACCAGCAAAGCGATGCGCTAACTCGTCTACCTTCCATCGGAGCCTATATTCGTCAAATCACCCAAGACCCTGATTTTCAAATTTGGAAAGAACTTTATCTACCGCTCAAAGCCAACCGCGTTGACGAAACCGTTACCCCTTTTCCCACCCGCCATACCCTAACCTATGACGAACTGCGCCAGTTAGCGCCCCTCTTTCCCACCGCCGATGCCTATGAATCCAGCCAGGTCATCTTCGAACGCGGCCAGCCCGGCGATGAGTGTTACGTCATTGTCAGCGGGCAGGTGGAAGTGCTGGTCCTCGACGCCCTCGGCAACGATATTGTTATTTCCCGGCTGGGGCGGGGCGATTTCTTTGGTGAGATTGCCCTGATCAAACGCGTGCCTCGCACAGCTACGGTTCGCACCACTAAAGCGACCAAACTGGTCACCTTAACTCACCGTTCACTGAGCTTGCTTAACCACAAAGCCCCGGCTGTCCTGAACATTATTACCGAGATTGCCCAGCAGCGGCTGGAGTCGCGTTACAAAGACCCTGACTCTATCGTGTCGCCGCTGCGCCGCTTTGCGATGGAAGGCTCCAGCCTTATCCGCGAAGCGCCCATCGATGTCCGCGAACTGATCGCCACCGATAGCCGGACCGTTATCCTGGGTGAGGCCGGAGCGGGCAAAACCACGGTGCTGCGCCGTTTGCTGCTGGATACCGCCGAGGTCGCCCGGCACGTCATCGACACCTCAACTGATCCCATTGTCCTGCCGATTTTCCTGAAACTTAGCGCGCTCAGCCCAGACAAAACCGTCGAGCAGTTGATTCTGGAACAGTTTCAAATCTACCGGATTGAAGGGATACATACGCCGGACGATATTGTCAACCTATTAAATGGGCAGTCGCCCGACAATGCCCCCCTGCATTCTATTCTCTTCCTGCTCGACGGGCTGAACGAGATGCCCAGCCCGGATAAATCTCGCCCCATATTGAACGATTTTATGCGCCGGTACGGCCAGCACCGTTTTATTCTCTCTTGCCGCGCCCAAGATTATTCGGCTCTGCAAGGGTTTCGCACGGCGATGCTCAACCGGCTCTCCGGTGAAGACATCGAAGCTTATCTGGTCAACTACCTTCGCGCTGAACAAGGGCGAAAAGTAGCCCGCGAAATATACAGCGATCCTCAGCTTGAAGATCTGGCTCAAACGCCCCTAGCGCTCTACATGCTGGCTCAAATTGCCCGGCGCAGCGAAGAAGATCTGCCCAAAAACCGGGGCGTGCTGTTTGAGGTCTTCACCGACAACCTACTCCAACGCACCGATACTAGCTGGCAGCATATTATGATCCCGTCCGGAGCGCAAGCCCCGCTTTCCCTGCGTAAAAACGCGCTGGCCAAATTAGGGCTAGCGATGCAGGAAGATGAAGCCTGGACCTTTCCCCTGGACCGCTGGCTAAGAATTATCGGGGAGCAAATCAATGTTTACCGCAAATCCGCCTCGGTGGGTGAGCGGCTCGAAATCGAGACAGTAACCCCGCAGGACGTCCACAACCAGATCAAAGACAGCGGGTTGGTGCGCTGGTCGGAAAGCCGTGAGTGGGTGGAGTTTGCCCACCATACCTACCAGGAGTTCTTTGCCGCGCTGGCCCAAAATGAGGCGGGCTACAACCTGGAACCTCACCTCAACACCGAAGAGGCCCGCCGCCGCTGGCAGGGTACCATTGTTTTGCTGTACGGCATCGCCGAGGATAAACCGGGCCTTTACTCCAAAATTTTGGGTGAAGAAAACGAATACGCGCGCATCTGGCTGGCCGCCCAATGTTTAGCCAATTCCGGCGAAGACGTGGCCATCGCCCTGCAACGCTTGGAGCGTACGCTGCCCATGAGCCAGCAGTTTGCCCTCCTCTTCAGCGCCGGTCTGGCTTGCCGCCAGTTGGGGCGCTATCCTGAAGCGCTCAGCTACCTGCATATGGCGGCGGGCGAAGCGCCCGGCTCCGCCGAAGTTCAATACGAACTCGGCTCCCTCTACCGCAAAGTTGAGCAGTATGAACGGGCCATCGAGCATTTGGAAGAAGCCATTCATCTCCGCTCTGATTTTGTCGATGCCTACAACCAGTTAGGTATCACCTACCACGATCAGAGCAAATATTTGGAAGCCCTAACCGTCTTTCGGGCGACCACCCAGCTCGAGCCGGCCAACGCTCACCACTTTTATAACTTAGGCACCACCCAAAAAATTATCCGCGACTACGAAGGCGCGCGCCGATCGTTTGAAACGGCCGTCAAACTCAAGGCCGATTATACCGAAGCCAAAACTCAACTCTCGCTGTTGGAGAAGGCGCTGTCTACGGGGGTGGTGCGTGTCCTGGAAAATATTCCCATCCTTAGCAAAATGACCCTGGAGCAAAGTATCATCCTGGCCAACCGGATTCAGGTGGAGGATTACCGGCCCGGCCAGATCATCTTCCACATGGGCGCGATGGGCCAAACTTTCTATGTTATCGAAGCCGGCGAGGTCGAAGTGCTGGCGCCGGATATGGGTGGGCAGCCCAGCGGCGTCATCAACCGCCTGGGGCCGGGCGACTTCTTCGGGGAGATCGCGCTGCTGCGGGCCATTCCTCGCACGGCGACCATTCGGGCCACCCGACCCACCCGCCTGCTGGCCATTAGCCGTGAAGATTTCGAAACCGTGGTCCAAAAATATCCCTCGATCGCCCATACCTTGGCCGAGACCTCCGGCCTGCGCCTGCTGCGCGATCGTCAAATCGGCCGCCGCGCCGACCTGGATCGTTACTACGACCCCGGCTACATCGCCGAGTTGACCCATCAAACCGAAGTCACCGTCGTTATGGGCGACATCCACGGCTCGACTTATCTGACCAACGCCATCGGCCCGGAGTTGATGGTGGCTTTTTTAGATGAATATCTGCTGCGTATGTCAACCATTATTGTCCAGGCCGGCGGCGCGATGGACAAAAGCTTGGGTGACAGCGTCATGGGTGTCTTTGGCAACTTCCCCGGCCGCCACAAAGACAGCAAGACCAACTCGGCCAACTCGGCTTTGCTGGCCGCGCTCAAAATGCGCCAAGCCTACCGCCTGCTCCGAGATGAGTGGAAACGGGAAAGTCCCGAATTCGGCCAAACCGGAATGGGCATTGGCATCAGTACCGGTAAGGTCAAAACCGGTACGGTTGGCCCCGAAGCCACAATGGTTGGCCCGGCGGTTAACCTATCGAGCAAATTAAGCAAACTGGCCATCAACGGGCGCACCGAAAGCGAAATTTACACCGATGCCCGCACCCACGAACTGATCGCCAATGCCTACAGAACCGAACCGATCAGTCTGGACTATACCCGCAAAAAAGTCGGCGTTGATTTGGAAGCTTACCGCATCATTCAACGCCGCTAAATAGTTATGGGTCAATAGGATTTCGCGGAGTTGACGCCATAAAACGTAAAACGTGAGGGGTAAACAGGCATCACGTTTTACGTTTTTTGTTTTACCCATTTGCCACCCTCTGAGTTCCCAAACCGTAACGCTCAATAAGTGCCGGTCACCTGGTTTTTTGCGTAAACCCTGTCCCCTAAAATGCGCCAGGCAACCTTGGGTAATGATCGGGTAATGGTCGGCTCTTATTATGGAGGAGTAATTATTCAGTGACCGGCGCTTGATCGCCATAATCGCCCGATGTAATCCATTCAGCCTTGTCGATTTAAGCCAAAGCGCCAGTCACTTGGTCTGCTAAATAAATACAAAAAAGTGACTATCGGGCAAAAATTTTGGTACTTTTGGCACTTCCCATTTACGGCTAAATTGGATATCATTTAGTAAATCACAATTGATTCAAGGGGAAGGGCTAAACGGCCCATCCAACCGAGGGTTGCCATATAGACCGGCCATTGTGATCGACCGAGATCAGAGAGTATAACTTGACCAACTCTCTTTAAGACTATCAAATTTTTTTAACACCGCCATACAATTTAATACCACAAGGAGAAATTTATGGAAGATTTCCACCAACGCTACGCAGCGGGCGAGCGAGATTTTAGCCAGCTCGACTTGCCAGGGGCCAATTTAAGCGGCCTTGATCTCAGCGGCGCTAATTTCAATCTGGCTAAGTTGGCCGGGGCCGATCTCAGCGGCGCCAACCTGCGTCAGACCAATTTCAACGGCGCTATTCTCCAAAAGGCCAATCTAACCGGCGCCGATTGCTCAGAAGCAGACCTCAGTCTGGCCGACCTTGGCTTTGCCAACCTGACCGGAGCCAACCTGACCGGGGCCAACCTGCAAATGACCATTCTGTTTCGCACAAGATTTAAAAACACCACTATGCCCGACGGCACAATTCGATAAACCTGTAACCTTATATCACGGAGGAACCCATGAAGAAATCTCTACTGTTCATCTGTATTACCCTGCTGTTTTTGGTCATGGCCGGGGGCGCCTCGGCTCAGGAAAGTTACACCCACCCTTCCGAGGCGTTTAGCCTCACCGAATTCGGGACGCTGGAGGACGAAACGGATCACGGCGCCCTCTTTATCGCAGACGACGCCCAAGTCATGGTGTTGTTTGGTGAAACCACCGTCGAACTGACCGAGGATATGCTGCCCTCGCTGGTTGGGCCAGTCCTCGACGGCATTCAGGATTTTGAAAGCTACGAACTACTCACCGACGAGGCTGAAACCACCGGCGACGGTACATTTATCCCCTTCACCTACACCCCTGAAGGCGATTACGGCGTTGGCGAAATCTACGTCACCGAGTCCGACGGTATCCTTTATATGCTCATCTTGCTCACGGCCGATTACGACGCCACGTCTGAGGCCTGGTTCGAAACCGTGGGCAGCTTTACCCCTGGCCTGCCGGCTGAAGCCGATGAACTGCCGGTCGATGAACAGGAGGACGAAGACACACCGGTCGATGAGACAGAAGATGAAGAAGAAGTAACTAACGTTACGCCGAACGAGGTTGAAGGCGATGTTTCCAGCGGCTTCGATCCCTCGGTCGATGGCTTTAGTTTCTACAACTATGGCGACGATGTCCCCGCCACCGATCTGACCCCGGTCGAGTTGCAGCGCATGTTTGGCGACGGCGTCTGCGCCAGCCTGGCCAATGATGAGTGCATTTTGACCCCGCCGGCCCAGCAGTGGATGGAGCAAATCAATAGCTACATGTCCGGCGGTCACTGCGAGGGCATGGCCGTCCTCAGCGCGCTAATGTATTACAACCAAATTGCCCCCGATGATTTTGGCAGCAGCCAGGTCAACGACCTTGTTCTGGAAGACAACGATCCGCTCCAGCGCGAAATTGCCTACTGGTGGACCACCCAGGCCACCTATCCCGGCTCAACCCTGCGCGTGTCTGAGTCGCCCACGGCGGTGGTCAACGCCCTGATGGAAAATTTCCAGGAAGGCCAAAGCGCCACTGAATGGTGGGCCTTGGGTTTCTACAAACGCGATGGCAGCGACGGTCACGCGGTCACCCCCATTGGGGTTGAAGATCAAGGCGACGGTATCGTCCACATTATGGTCTACGACAACAACTACCCCAACGAAAGCCGGCCCATCATCGTGGACATGAACGCCGACACCTGGCAATACGAAGGCTCGCCCAACCCGGAAATCGAGTCGGATTTGTATGACGGCGATGCCGAAACCCAGTCTTTAGAATTGGTCGCCATTTCCCCCCGCCTCGAGCAGCAGGAATGCGAGTTTTGCAACGGCGAACTGGCCGCTGAAGGTGAACTCCTCAACGCCGCGCCGCGCCAGGGCGCTCGCCAGCAAACCGCAGCAGAGGTCGATAATCCCATTTGGCAAGATCTTCAAACTCGCTGGGCGCTGCTAGTTTACGGCGAAACAAGTGACTTCTATCAGATCTGGCTGCTGGGCAAACCCGACCTGTTGGTGGTCGATAGTTGGGGCCGCCGTATTGGCTATGATCAAGGCGAATTCGTCAACGAAATCCCGGGCGCAGCCACCACCAATATGCGCATCTTCCAACAGTCGACCGGTCTGGACAAAGATAAATCACCCGTGCTGCGCATTCCGGTGGGCCTGTCCTTTGAGGTTATCGTTGACGCCACTTTAATGGAAGAAGCCGGCTCCTCAGACGTATCGATGATTGGGCCGGGCTACTACCTGGACGTATCGGGTATGTATCTTGAGCCGGGCGATGTCGAGAGCATCGGCGTCCACATCGATAAAAGCCGCCACCAGTTGACCTACTACACCGACTACACCGAGTCGCCGGACATCGAGCTGGGGCTGGAAACCGACGAAGCCGACTACGCCATGATGGTCCGCGCCACCGAACTCACCGGCGAAGAGGATGCCTTCGACATCGGTCTGGACACCGAAACCAATGAGTTTATCCTCAACACCAGCTTCAACACCGAGCCCAGCACCTACGAAATTTACGTCCTCCAAATTGATGACGAAGGCGAGCACGTCTTTGGCGCATCGGATGTGGTGATGGAGCCGGACAACACCGCCTACATTCCCTTCACCGAATTTGACGAAGACACCGCCGCCCTGCGAGTCGATTTCGATTACGAAAACGACGGTGAAATCGATGAGTCGTTTGAACTACCCGACGTCACCGACGAGATCGACTTTTACGCCGAAGAAAACGCCGGCGACGAGCAGCTCAATGAAAACGACAGCAACGTAGAAGAAGAGGACGACAGCAAATAAACCCGGCTTGGCAGGCAACGGAGCGTCAAAGTTTACTTTGACCTACCCCGCCTATTTGCCCATCCGTTACAAACTTTATAAGATATGCGTTTATGGAGTCCAAAGCCTACTTTGGACTCCTTTTTCTATCTCGTTGATTGAGGACAAACCGCCTTGAACATAGGCATCGACTACACCGCCGCGCTCAAACAAAGCGGCGGCATCGGCCGCTACACCCGCGGCCTGATCACCACTCTGGCCCAGCTCGACCGGCAGAACCACTACTTGCTGATGCACACCCCCGACTCGCCGGCCGACGGGCTGCGGGCGTTCGAGTCCCAACCGAACTTTAGCCATCGTCAATATCCGCTGGCCGAACGCTGGATGACCATCGGCTGGCATCGCGCTTATTTACCGCTACCGGTGGAATTCTTCACCGGTCCGGTCGATCTGTTCCACTCGCCCAACTTTATCTTGCCGCCCGTTCGCCGGGCCAAAACCTTGCTAACCGTTCACGATCTATCATTCATCCGCCATCCCCAAGGGGCCGTCGATAAACTGCGCCGCTGGTTGGAACAGGTGGTGCCGCGCAGCCTGGAACGCGCCGACCACGTCCTGGCCGACTCGGCCAGCACCCGGCGGGATTTGATCGAAATTTTCAACCTGCCCGCCGCCGCTATCACGGTAGTCGGCGCGGGCGTCGAGCCACGGTTCCGGCCCATCACCGATCCTGTGGAGCTGGCGCGTGTCGCGGCGAGATACAACCTGCCGCCCAAATTTATCTTGAGCTTAGGTACGCTGGAGCCGCGTAAAAATTTCACCGGGCTGATCAACGCCTTTTCGCAGTCGCCCGTGCGCCAGACCCATCATCTGGTCATTGCCGGCGGTAAAGGCTGGCTGTACGATGACATCTTTGCGGCAGCCGCCGCCTCACCGGTCGCCGACCGGATTCACTTGATCGGCTTTGTCGATGATGAGGTTCTACCGGCGCTGTATAGTTTGGCCGATGTATTTGCCTATCCCTCTCACTATGAAGGCTTCGGCATTCCCGTCATCGAAGCTATGGCCTGCGGCACGCCGGTAGTGTGCGCCGATAACTCGTGCCTGCCCGAAGTCGCCGGCCAGTCAGCCGTCCAAATCGCCGCCACCGATATCGAGGCGCTGGCCGAGGCGCTGCACCGCCTAACAACCGACCCATCACTGCGGGCCAGGGCAATTACGGCAGGCTTCGTTCAAGCGCAAAAATTCAACTGGCCGGCGGCCGCGCAGCGCTTGCTGACGGTTTACCGGCGCTTTGAAAACGATTGACCTACGCTTGGATAATTGATATTTTATGGGTTTCATTTCCATTAGAACTTATGTTATACTTTTAAGAAACTATCTACCTAGCACCTTATGGTTAACATCATGTCCTTGCTCTTAATCAATGAAGATGAACTGCGTCAAACGATAACTATCGCTGAAGCGATAAGAGCGGTTAAACACGCCTTTTTGGCCTCGGCCGAAGGGCTCATGAATATGCCCGGCAGCTTCTCGCTGCATCTGCCTGATGTGCGCGGCAAGGTCAATGTTGAAGGTACCTATTTTAGTCAAAGCCCTTACTACGTTGTCAAAATCGACAGTCGCTTTCAGAAAAATCCTAACATTAACCTCCCGGCCGAAAACGGCGTCTTGCTCGTTTTCGACGCCCTAACAGGCTTTCCGGCGGCAATTATGGTCGATAACGGCTATGTGACCAATATCAAAGTGGGTGCGGCCGGGGCGCTGGCGGCCGACTATTTGGCTAATCGTGACATCCGTAAAGCGGCGGTCATCGGCGCCAATAAGCAGGCTTTTATTCAATTGAAATCCTTAACGATCGTCAGACAAATCGAATCGGTCTGGGTCTGGGATGCTTCCCCACTCAAGGCCGACAATTATGTCCGCCACATGGTTGAAGACCACGATCTGAATATCCGGATCGCGCCGTCACCCCAAGCGGCCGTTGAGCAGGCCGATCTGGTTATTGCCGCGGCCGAAAGCAAGCAGCCGGTCGTCAAGGCCGCCTGGCTTAAACCGGGCGTCCATATCACCAGTACAGCGCTGGATCACCAGCCGGTTAAACGAAATCTGGAGCCTGAAATTTGGCGGCGAGCCGACTTCATCGTGGTCGATAGCCTGAAACAGTGCCTTCAATTTGGCGAGTTGTATCACGCCCAACGTGCGGGAATTATTCGCTCCCGTGATCTTCAAGGCGACCTGAGCGATCTGATTAGCGGGCAAATTCAGGGGCGAACCCAGGTTGATCAAATTACCCTGGCCGATATTACCGGGCTTGGTTCGCATGATACCGCTCTGGCCACCCTGGCTTTGGAAAAAGCGCTGTTTCTGGGTTTGGGGCAGCGCTTAGAAGTGGGCCTACCCTCCCGAGGTTTCGGCGTGGGGATTGGCAACCTACTATGATTCTTTTCGGTCGCGCGGCCCAATGCCTTCATTTGTAACGCTCGGACGCCGCTACGGATACCTATTCTGTCTACTTCTGGCTAACTTATCCCTCCTCCTACCTCAAGCCCACCCCCTACGCATCGGCGGCGCGATCTTACTAATCGGGCTGCTGCCCGGCTGGCTTTGGGCAACCCGCCTGGCGAGCCCCAGCTTACCTTTAATACGCTGGACCATTGCCGCCGGATTAAGCTATACAATTACTTGTCTGGCGCTTCTTTTGCTCAATTATCTATCCGGTCCTATTTCCATTTGGCAAACAGTCATAACGCTCAATATAGTTGCGCTTATCCCGGCCCTGGTGCGCGGCGCGGCAAAAACCCCGGCCAGTCAATCGCCTCATCGCCCCATCGCCATCCCCCTGCTGCTCATTTTAGTCATTTCACTTTTCCTCCGCGCTGCCAACCTCCACTACAGCGAATTTCAAGGCGACGAAGCCCTGGCCATGATCACCGCCGCCGAAGCGCTCGAAGGCCACGAGGACGCCCTCTTTTTGCGCTCGAAAGGCCCCGCTGAAGTCCTGCTGCCGATGGCGGTTTGGCGCTTGACCGGCGCTATCAACGAAACAGCGGCTCGCCTGCCCTTCACCCTGGCCGCGCTGGCCGCCATCGTCACCATTTACTCGATTGGTCACGCCATCGGCGGAGCGCGCGTCGGCTGGCTGGCGGCGGGCTTTTTTGCTTTTAACGGCTTTATGGTCGCATTTGGGCGGATTGTGCAATACCAGGCGCTGGTGGTTTGGTTCAGCGCGCTGGCTTTTTTGCTGGCGCTGGAATGGCAAACCCGCCAGCAAGCTCGCCTGGCGCTGCTCAGCGGCCTCTTCTTGGGCGTCGGCGTGCTGGCCCATTACGATGGCATTTTGGTATTGCCGGCTGTAGGCTGGCTGTTTTTGTCGCCGGCGCTGGCCAAATTTTTCCCGAACTTAAAATCAAAATGGTCCGGTACATCTGACGGGCCTGGTTTTACAGGATCGGCCAAAGCTATAGGTATTTTCTTGATCACCTTCATCGCTTCTATGCTGTTATTCTACCTACCGTTTGCCTTAGACCCGCGCGCCAACCGCACCGGCGATTATGTCGGCAACCGTATCGGCGATGACCTCCGCAACAACCTGCCCGATTTCTTTCACTTCAACACGTTTTATAGTTCTTTCTATTATATTGTTCTAACCGGCCTGCTCATTTTATTTTTTCTCGTCTGGCTGTCACGACCAAATCGTTGGAGTCGCGCTATTGCCCTGCCGGCGGCGGTCGCGTGCATCGTCGTCATCATCAAACCCGATCTTCTCGCCATCACAGCCATCGATCTCAGCTTTCTCCCTTTCGCCCTCCTTTTTCTCACCGCTTTCTTCGCCTCAGCCTTTATCCCCGCCCTACTCATCTGGCTGGCCATTCCCTTTCTGGGCTACAACTTTGTCGTCGCCCTCGGTCTAACCCACATCTACACCATCGTCCCGGCCTGGTCGCTGCTGGCGGCGTTCGGTTGGGTCAGCCTAATCGATTATCTTCTCGCTCAGAATAATACCCCCTCACCCCGTCGCTGGCGCGACTCCCCTCTCCCTAAGGGAGAGGAGACGGGGGTGAGGGGGCAAAATTTCACGGATTCCGCATCCTCTCAGCCGCGACAATTGAATTCCCTATCTCTCACCTCCAAAAATCGATGGACCGACGGCCTCCTCCTTGTCCTCCTAATGTTATCGACCCTTTTCTTCTGGAACGCCTTCATCCGCCACGAGGTCGAATACTGGCAGGATTATCCTAACGGCAATCTGGCCCTCTTCTGGACGCCTTACCAGTCGCCCCCAGCGGCCGGCTTTTTCGGCTTCGCTCACCGCGCCGGCTGGAAAGCCGTCGGCCAGCAGTTGCACGACGGCGCTTTGGCCGGCGATTACGGCAGCAACGAAGAACCCGACGTTACCACCTGGTACACCCGGGGCGCACCCCGCGCCTGCGATCCGCAGCCGGAATACTATTTCCTGGCCGGCGATCTAATCGATCCGGTGGAGACGCCCGATGATCTCATTTCCGAGCGTTACTACCAAGTCGGGTTGGTGACTTTGCCAAATCAAAAACAAATGCGGATAATGCAACAGCGGCCCACTACGCTCGACTTGGGCCAGATCGATGACGCGGCCCTGGCCCGCGCGTTCGACCGCACCGCCACGCCCGCCGCTTTTGCCCGCTCGGCGCGGGGATCGCAGCCCAGCGAAGCGACGTTTGGCAGCGCGGCGCTCGGGCCCCTGGTGCGGCTGGTGGGTTACGATCTCGATACCCGCCGCGCTTATCCCGGCGGGCGCGTTCCGGTCACGTTGTATTGGCAAACCCTGGCCGAGTTTCCGGCCAGCTACCAAATTTTCACCCATCTGGAAAGCGAGGCTGGCCCGGTGGCCCAATCGGACGGCGTGCCGGTTTGCTGGACTTACCCAACCGATACCTGGCGGCCCGGCCAAATTATCGCCGACCAGCACGCCCTATCGCTGTCGCCGGACCTTCAGCCAGGGCGCTATCCGCTGGCGATTGGTCTCTATCTACCCGACACCTTCGAGCGCCTCGATCGCTTGGATGTCGCCGGCAATCCGGCCGGCACCAGTCTTATTCTGGAGACGGTGGATGTTAGAGATGAAAAAATTAGAAATTAGAAATTAACGACTAAGTGGAGGCTACGTTACTAACAAGGCCAAGGCTGAGGCTGAGAAACAACAAATCCGGCTTAATAACCTGATTTCGATAATTAGAGCCGAGCATGTCATTTCGCAGCCGGAGGCGGAGAAATCCCTCAGGCATAGCCATAACGAAGCATTCGCAGGGGAAATTTTGACGTTGTCGCTTTAAATTTTTCCAGCCAAATCACTTTTAATGGTATTGTCACAGGGATTTCTCCGCTAGCGCTGCGAAATGACATGTAGAACATAAATTTCCAAACCGTGGTAAAAAAAACTTAGACAGGATTTACAAGATTTACTGAATTATGATCGATAAAATCGTGATAATCATGTCAATTCTGTCGATTATGGGGTCGATCTTCCGTCGTTCTCACGTCTCCACGGTTTAATGTTGTGCTACCAGGTTAATCAGTTGCCTTCATTTTATGAAATCAGAGATTTTCTTAGCCTTATTTTGACCTAATGGTATCTGATTACGGATTAAACCACCCATATAATCCCAATGACCACTTACACCGTAAATAAAACCCCATCATCACTCATCACTCATCGCTCATCACTCCGCCTGCTCGGCGGCCTGCTCGTCATCGGCCTGCTCCTGACCGGCATCGGCGGCGCTTTCCTGCCTTGGGTATGGCGAGCGCCGGCCGCTTTGCAGTTGACCGCACCCGGCCTGGCCGAATTTGTAAAATTTCTACCGGAAGTCAGGCTGGGGCAACTTCAAGTCGAGCGCCTTTACTTTTTGCTGCCGCTCTTTCTATCGATGCTGGCCCTGCCCATTTTCATTGAAAATAAGGCGCTGGCTCTCCCGCTGTGGCTGCGCTGGCCGGTGCGGCTGCTGGTTGTACCGCTGGCGCTGGCCGCGCTGTCGCCGGTCTGGACCCCGGCCATTCTGATCGCGCCGGAATTCCGGCTGCAAACCCTGTTGGCCGGGCTGGCCGTCGGCTTGGCGGTGATCGCGCCGCTGCTGCGCTGGCTGCCCTTGCGCCTGCTGCTTATTTTTTTGGTCGGGTTGGAAGTGCTGGCTTTGCTGTTACCGTTGTGGCAGTTTAGCCTGATTCAGTCCGGTTTGGTCGAGGCCTACCACCAGCCGGTCTGGCTCGGCTGGGGCTGGTGGGTCACCGTGGCCGGTTTAGGGCTAAGCGCGGCTGCGAGCCTCTGGCTCATCCGGCCGCAGGCCAGCTCATCGACAGGCCGGAACGCATGAGCCACACGAGCCGAATTTTGCTTATCGAAGACGATCCGGCCATTGCCCACAGCTTGAAAGCCGGTTTAGAGCAAGCCGGCTACACGGTTTTATGGCAAAACACCGGCACAGGCGGCCTTCAGCACGCCATCGATCACCACCCACACCTGATCATCCTCGATGTGCGGCTGCCCGACCTGAACGGCTTCGATGTCTGCCGCCAATTACGCCAGCGCGGCCTGTACCAGCCTATTTTAATGCTGACCGTCCAGCGCGACGAGATGGACAAAGTTTTGGGTCTGGAGATGGGCGCGGACGACTATTTGACCAAACCCTACAGCCTGCGCGAACTTCTATCGCGGGTTAGAGCCTTGCTGCGCCGCGCTTACGGCGAATTTTCCACCGCCGACGCCGACCGCCTTTACCTGGGCGATCTGATCATCGACCGTCGCAGCAATCAACTCTGGCGCGGCCCCGACTTGATCAACCTGACCCCCACCGAATTCAAAATCCTCGTCTTTCTGGCCCGCCACCCCGGCCAGGCCCTCAGCCGCAGCCAAATTGTCGAAGCCGTCTGGGGCTACGACGCCGACATGGAAAGCGAGCGCACCGTCAACGTCCACATTCGCCGCCTCCGCGAAAAAATCGAACTCAACCCCGGCCGCCCGGCGCTCATCTTGACTGTGCCGGGCGTCGGATATCGGTTGGCGGGGTAAAACAATTGGCTTATACAGGCGGGGAGTTTAGATGCCACTTCTGCGCTTCAATTACGTCTCTGACTTCACTCTCGAACGCATTAAAGGCTGACAAGCGGCGCAGTGGGGAAAAATCATCGATAAACTCAGCCACGCGCCGGGCGGCAACTTCTACCCGGAATTTTCTACGCCGGCGTCCGCTGAGGCCCGAGGCTTCGCGCAGCAAATCATACAAGGCGCTTTTCGGATCGGCCATTTGCTCCGCGTGAGCCAACGGCGGCAGAGTCAGCAACTGCCGGCCATGTTCATTACCGGCGGCTACCCGGAGCGCCCCTTCATCAAAAAGCAGCCAGGCTTCTTGCATCCTAACCGGAATGACGCACACTATTGGCGGTAGTGTATCTGGCAAATTCTCTACAGCCTGCCGTATTTCCGATAACCTAACTTGATGGGGTTCTCGCTCGGCATCGCGGTGAACGAAAAGTAGATCACAGGGATACAGATCCAGGCTCAAGGCGATCTTATGGGATAAGGATCGTCTCGATGACGGCAGACGGCTTAAATCTGCCCACTGAGACTGAATGGCGACTTGAACCCCCTGCGACCGTAACGTCCAGGTCAAAATTGGGATCAAAGCCTGGTCCGAGGAGCCATCCGACAAAAGCGTGTAACGCAGTTCATTCATCTCTCGTCAAGTAGGGGAGCATCGGTTGGAGATCATCACGGTCTATCACGCGCCGGACTTTGTGAGAGTAGCCGTTTGTTCCAGTGGCCATAGACTCTGGTTGGATAGGATTCAAGTAAGCCAGCAGCTCCCCTTTGGGAATAATGGCGCTTCCTTCCGGCGCATTTTGTCGCCAGGTGTCCGGCAAACAACTGTAACGAACACGTTTAAACCGTTGATTTGACCGCACCGTTTCTTTTAATTCCGCATACAACAAGCTGTCATCGGGGACCGCCCCGACGACAGCCGGTGAGTGAGTGTTTATAATGACCTGCCGTAAAGGATTATCAGGTCCTACCGGTTCACTGACATCGGTCGCGATGTCCTGGAGCAGTTCCAACATAGCCGGAATCCGTTCCGGGTGTACCCCATTTTCCGGCTCTTCCAGGCATAAAAGCCCTTGTGTTTCGGGGTCTAACTCTAAAACGGCCAGGGCTAAAAATCGTAGCGTTCCATCAGAAAGCGCACGAGCCGGATGGGACGTACCGTCACGTTCGGTAATATTAAGTGTCAGCAACTCCCGTCGATCATCCCGATCAATCCACACCGAACGAACGTCATCGATGAGTTCCGACAAACGATTGGCCATTTGACCATACACCCATTCATTGTTGCGACCGAGCCGGTAAAGCGTAGCCGCCAAATGTGATCCATCAACGCCTAATTTCGATGGATCAGAAAACTCGCTCGGATTACGCAGGGCGGAGGGTTCCAATTGAAGGAGACGCCAAGACTGCATCTCGCGTCGAGCCAACAAAACAGTCGGGCTTTCAGCCGCATTTGTCGCTGATAACGCGGTTCGGGGCAAATCAGAGGCTAACAATTTCAGCGGTCGCCCGCCCACGCCTTCCTGGTGACGCTTGATAATGCGATTTTGTCCTTCCATTTCAGTCGAGATAAAGGGTGATGTACGCCGCCCTTTGACAGCCGACTTTCGCCAATCCGGTTTATTATCAAACAACAAATGCTTGCGAGCGTCGCCTAAGTTGATGTGGACTAATTCCTCTTTCATTATTTCTAGAGATCCGTGCGTTTGCAAGCTATCTTCAGAACGATAAGCCAAATCCAAAGAATATCGTAAGAAAGTTATAGCCGCTTGAGCGTGCTGGCCCAGGTCATCTCTTCCTTCAGGAGGCGCGATAAAATCGGCCTCGAAAGACATCTGATGATCATAGACATCGCCCACATGATGAAATAAGCTGCGAATATCAGATGTTCGCCCCCCCTCGTCGCGCACCGACATCGCTGCCTCGACCAGCGGCAGACTCGCCAGATTGCTGAGAAAATTAATGGCATCGAACAAATTCGATTTGCCCACCCCATTCGCGCCGGCAATGCAGGTAAACGGCCCAAATCGCACCTCGACATCAACTAAATTTTTGAACCCCGAAACCTTCAACCGAGTTAGCATATTTCGCTCCCAACCACTATTCCCCTACATTCTAACATAAAATATCCCTCTGTCATATTAAGAAACCGTAATCCCCCCGAAACCGGGCTGAAATCTGAGCGGGGTAAACTATCCCCCATAAAATAAGTGATATCTCAGGCATCATATCCGACTGCGCGATAACAACACATCCCACGTCCTACGTTCTACGTGATCGCTGCCGAAATTCTGTTCATAACCAAGCTTCATGAAACTTTGGCTCCCTATTCTCATCCTTGCGGCCGCCGCGTTGGTCGGCGGCGCGGCTTATGTGGGCGCGCGCAGCGTCGAGACCGCCGGCGACACGCTCCCTACCCCGGTGACCGTGGCCGTCACGCGCGGCGATGTGCGGCAAACCGTGACCGCGCCGGGGCTGCTGGAGGACACGAAAGAAGTGCTATTAGGCTTCGACGTGAGCGGTCGGGTGGCCGAAATCAGCGTCCGGCCCGGCCAAACCGTGCGAGCCGGACAGGTGGTGGCCCGGCTCGAGGCCCAACCGCTGGCCGAGAAGCTGGCCGAGGCGCAACTGGCGTTAACCCAGGCGGAAACCCAACTCAGCCGCGATTTGGCCCAGGCCCAACTCGATCTAAAGATTGCCGAGGCCGAGTTAGCCCAGGAAAAAGCTCAACTGCCCCCGATATCCGCCGCCGAGGCCGCCCTGACCGCGGCCCAAACCGAATTAGCGACGCTGCAAGCCGGCCCGGATGAGGCTGAGGTCGCCATCGCCGCCGCCGACCTGCGCCAGGCCGAGAATGATCTCCAACAGGCGCAGTGGGCTTATGACCAGGTCTCATATCGAGGCGATATCGCGATGCTGCCGGAGGCCGCCGCATTGGAAGCAGCCACGCTGACTTACGAGAGCCGTCTGGCGAGTTATCGCTTGGCGGTGAAAGCCGCCGGCCCGGCCGAAATGGCGAACGCCCAGGCTAAAGTTCGGCAAGCCCAAACTGATTACGACCAGGCGCTGGTCGAGCAAGGGACGCAGGGCCAGCAAATTATTATTTTGGAAGCTCGCCGCGAACAGACCCGCTTAACCATCGCCGCTTTGGAAGCCGGCGTCGATCCGGTTCTGGCGCAAGCCGTCACCCAGGCCGCAGCCGATTTAGCCGCCGCCACATTAACCGCGCCGTTTGATGGCGTGGTGCTGGAGGTGCAGGTCAAACCTGGCGAGTTGGCGGCAGGCGGAGCCGGGGCGCTGCTGCTGGCCGACACGTCGCAGTTGGAAGCAGCGCTTAAAGTTATTGAAGAGGATTTGCCGCTGGTGCAGGTCGGCCAGCCGGCGGAGGTGTACTTTGACGCTGTACCGGATGAAGCCGTACCGGGCCGCGTTGCCCGCATCGTGCCGCAGCGACTCAGCGGCGAAGATCGCCCGTTGTACACCGTTTACCTCACGTTGGATCGATTACCGCCGCAGTTGGTGGCCGGCATGACCGCCGACGCCGCGATCATCATCGCCGACCGGGCCAACGTCTTGCGTTTACCGCGCGCGCTGGTTCAGGCCGGCCGCGATAACCAGGCGGTAGTCGAAGTTTGGACCGGCCGCGAGATGACCCGCCGGGAAGTGGCGGTTGGACTGAGGGGCGACGTTTATGTCGAAATTGTGGCCGGACTGGCTGAAGGGCTGGCGGTGGTGGGCCAATGACCGGGGTTGATCTGCTGCTCACGGCGCTGTACGGCATCACCGGCAACAAGCTGCGGGCCGCGCTGACCACGCTGGGCATTATCATTGGCGTGGCCTCGGTGATTGCTATGCTGGCGCTGGGCAATGGGGCGCGGGCTGCGGTGGAGGCCAATTTTCGTTTTTTAGGAGCCGATACCGTGCAGATCAGCGTCAAGCAAGCCCTGGATGACGGCGAGTGGCAGCCGGTGGGCCAAATTCTATCTTATGAGGACGGCTTGCATATGGCTGAAACCGTGGAGTTGGTCAATCGGGTCGAGATGTCGATTAACGGGCCGGGCAAAATCCGGTACGGGCGAACGGTGCTCGATTTGAGTCTATCCGGCGTCACCGCTGAGGCGTTGGAAACGGTGGTCACAGCGGCTCAGGTTCAGCCGATCGATTGGCCGGAGGGCCAGCCGCTAACGGCGGCAGCGTTCATCGGCCGCGGGCGCTTCTTTACCGCCGCCGAACTGCTGTCGCAGGCTGATGTGTGCGTCTTGGGCTACCAAACCGCCGCCGATTTGTTTGAAGGCGACAACCCGCTCGACCAGACGGTCTGGGTCAACCGCCAGCGCTGCTTAGTCATCGGCGTGCTGGCCGAGTTGGAAACCATCGACCCGGCAGAGCGCACCCGCACCAAACCGAACGAGGTCTTCTACCTGCCCATCAGCACCGCCATCCGCGGCCTGTATGACGAGGAACCGTCGGTCACTATTGCCGCCCGCGTCAGCGACGAAAGCCGCATGGACGAGGCTAAAGCCCAGATTGAGCAATATCTGCGCCAACGGCACGCGCTCGACCGGGGCGCGGACGCGGATTTCAGCCTGACCACCCGCCGCGATATTTTAGGAGCGCAGCAGCAAGCCGCCCGTACTTTTTCATTGCTGCTGGCCGCGATGGCCGCCGTGTCGCTGCTGGTAGGCGGCATCGGCATTATGAATGTGATGCTGGTTAGTGTGACCGAGCGGACGCGGGAAATTGGGGTGCGCCGGGCGGTGGGGGCGCGGCAGCAAGATATTGTCCTTCAGTTTTTGCTGGAAGCGATAATGTTGAGCGCCCTCGGGGGTATTTTTGGCATTGCGGTCGGCGTCTTGGCCATTCCGCTGGCCGCGGCGCTCAATCAAGGGCTGGCCCGCCTCGATCCGGGCAGTATTCCCCTGGCTTTTGGCGTGGCCCTGCTCACCGGCGTTCTGTTCGGCCTCTATCCGGCCTTTCGAGCGGCCAGGCTAAATCCCATTGAGGCGCTGCGCTATGAGTAAGCTAATTTCGTGCGATCCCGGCCAAAAACCAGGAGGGCCAGTCGCTGATTTGTCCGGCTACTCCCTTTAAAATAGCGATCTGGAGCGTCAAAGTTTACTTTGACCTGACCGTCAGTATGACAAAGCCAGCTTTGTCGCTCCTATATTTTCATTGCCGGTGTCGTCCTGTAAGGACTATCGTACTCCTCTGAAAAGAAGAGATGTAGGACAAACTTAAGTTTGTCCTACGGAATTTTCATTGTCGTTGCTGTACCGAGGTTCTGTCGCACTCCCTTGAAAATACAGTCTTGGAGCGTCAAAGTTTACTTTGACCCTGCCTGGGTGACAAAGCCAGCTTTGTCGCTCCGATACATTTTCATTCTCGCTGTCGTCTCAATCGAGGCTGTCGGACTCCCTTGAAAATAGCGATCTGGAGCGTCAAAGTTTACTTTGACCCTGCCTGGATGACAAAGCCAGCTTTGTCGCTCCTATATTTTCATTGCCGGTGTCGTCTCAATCGAGACTGTCGGACTCCTCTGAAAAGAAGAGATGTAGGGCAAACTTAAGTTTGTCCTACGGAATTTTCATGGTCGTTGCTGCACCGAGGTTCTGTCGCACGCCCTTTAAAATCAAAAAGTAGGGTCTGCTTCAGACCCTACTTTTTGTAACTTAGCAAATTAACAGGTTGAACCTTCACACCCATCGGCCAAAGCCGTGCCGCCAACCCCGGTTATATCGGTGATAATCGGGGCGGCAGTGGCCACGGTCAGCGCGAAAGCAATCAATACCGCCGCAATGATTCGCCGGACACGCAGTGTGTGAGTCATTATAAAATCTCCTTTTCTCAGTCACTAAAAGTTAGTGTACCGTCGAGGAGGGAATTCCAGAGTTGAGGCCGGAGCCATCAACCCTCGCGCGCGACACCTACCGGGTCCGTTGTTTGATTGTTGGTAGAAATGACCATCCTTGCAAGAAAGCTGAGATCTCAACCGGCCATTAATCATGGATTGTAGTATATGACGGCTTAAGGAATGAGTCAAGCATGTTAAAACTGGGTTGGCTGTGTAATTACCCGGTATGTATCGTTGAATGACGCCTAATCATCATTCATTATTCATTATTCATCATTATTTTAGGAGGATTATCATGAACCGTACCCTTATGATCATGGCTGGATTTATCGCCGTAGCGCTGCTGGCCGGCGGGGCGTTTATGGCGGCGCGGCTGCTCAACGCCGGCGACAGCGGGACCGGCGGCGGCCAAGGGAATATCAACATCGTGGCCGAAGACAGCGGCGGCGGGGCGTTTGCGCTGAGCCTGGATATTAAACCCGCCCCGGAACTGCCGCCCACCCCGCCGGAAACCGGCGGCGTTTTTGTGCGACGCGAAGATAATAGTATATTTGTCGGAACGGGTGAAATCGACGTGACGGCTGAGGCTAAAAACGATGGGCCGCCCACGCTCAGCGTCAATTTTAGCGGCCCGGTGCTGGAGGTGGTCGTCACCCGCGACACCACCCTCTACCGCGATGAAACCGAATTCCCAACCCCCGGCCAGGCTGCGAGCGGCGAACAATCCGTCCAACAGATAGTGACCCTGGTCGACTCGCTGGATGAACTGGGGCCCAATACCAAAAATGCCGAACTGCAAATTTGGGGGACCCGCAGCGGCGACCGGGTGGTGGCGCAGGTGCTGGTGTATCGGATATTGGGGTCAATCTAATGGGCGACAGTATTTACTCAGCAGGCCAGGTGACTGGCACTTGATCAGTGCCAGTCACCTGCGTAGTTACGGGAGACACAGATGATACCGAACTCAATCCGTTGGCGGCTGCCGCTAAGTTATGCGGCCATTGCCCTGGTAGCGGTGCTGGCGCTGGGGCTGGTGCTGCTGACCATCCTGCGGAGTTACTACGCCCGGCAGGAATTGAACTATCTGGCCGAAAACGCTCGAGGGTTGAGCCTGGAAATGAGCCGATTGGTTGAGGCGGGCCTGCCGGAAGGGGCGCTGCAAGCCCAACTGCTAAGTTTCTCGTTTTTGACCCAAACCCGCGTACGCTGGCTCGACGCCGCCGGCCAACTGACCGCCGACTCCGGCGAGCCGCGCGATCAACGCCAGGTATATGCCATGTCGGTTGAAGTCGAACACAATCAAGTCATAACTCAGACCACCACGTCGCCCCAGCTAGTCACCATCGAGGCCATCACCAAAACGTTGACCGCCGCGCCCAACGTGACGCCGTTCTACGCCCCTTTTCTGTATTTGCAGGCGGTGGGGAGTCCAACCACAATCGACAGGTTATCGGATCGGACGATTATCGTGCAAAACAGCGGCGGCGGGGTTAAACAGGAAGTTGAACACCAAGTTTGGTTTGACTCACTAATCGACGCCACGGTTGAGCCGGGCGTGCTCACCCAAACCCGGCGGGTAGTGCTGAGCGGCGCGTCCGGTCAAACCGGCCCGCTGCCGCCCGTCGATTTTATTTCGGCGCTGCCGGCCAGCCGCACGCCTTATGGATTTAGCTTAAACCCCACCGCACCGGTCGATGGCGGGCGCACCGGCCAGGTCATTGCGCAGCCCGTTTACGACAGCGCCGGGCAGTTGTTGGGTACGCTTGAACTTTCGCAAGGGCCGGCCTATGGACGCGACATTGTAGCCAGTGTGGCCTGGGGCTGGGCCATTGCCGGCGGCGCGGCGGTAATGGTGGCTGCGGCCGCCGGCTGGATCATCAGCCGCCGCTTGACCAGGCCGCTGCTGGCGCTGACCGAGGTAACGAATCAAATGGCGAACGGCGATTTATCAGTTCGGGCCAATGTCGCCCGCCGGGACGAACTGGGGGCGCTGGCCGGCTCGTTCAACGATATGGCCGCCCAGGTTGAGACCACGGTCTTAACGCTGCGCCGGTTCGTATCCGACGCCGCCCACGAGCTGCACACGCCGCTAACCGCGCTGCGTACCAATTTAGAATTAGCCGCCGCGCCGGAGCCGGTCGATCGGCCGTCGTTTCTGGCGGAGGCCCAGGCGCAGGTTGATCGGTTGGAACGGCTCACCACCGACCTGTTGGATCTATCGCGGTGGGAAGCCCCGGCGAACGAAATCGCCTATGCGCCGCTCGATCTGCGCGAACTGGCGCTGACCACCGCCGAACGGTACGCTTCCCAGGCGGAACAAGCCGGGCTGGCTTTTATAGTGGAGATGGATCATCAGCCGGTAGTTGTCAACGGGCATGCGTTGCAACTGCGCCGCGTTTTGGATAATCTGCTCGACAACGCGTTTAAATTTTCGGCGACGGGCGGGCAGGTAACGCTGGGCCTGAAACGCAGCCCGGACCTGCGCCGCGTGATGGTGTGGGTAGCCGATAGCGGCCTCGGCCTGGTTGAGGATGATCTGCCCCATTTGTTTCAACGCTTTCACCGCGGGCGCAACGCGGCGGCCTATCCCGGCAGCGGCTTAGGTCTGGCTATCGTTCGGGCCATTATTGAAGGGCACGGCGGGCAGGTTTGGGCCGAACCGGCTCCGGTTGGCGCGCGTTTTTCATTTTGGCTGCCGCTTATCCCCCAATTTGACGGTCAACTTGGACTAAATTGAGTTCCTCACTACAATTATGATCTGCTTAATTCAAGTTGTCACCTTGACGCCCAAACGGGGAGTAAGACGTAGGGAGTAGGGAGTAGAGGGCCAAAAACCGCTTACTTCCTACTGCCGGCGTACTTAGAAACTGTTTTAAAAGCCTAAAAGGGTCTACAGATGGACCCAGATTCTCACAGATACTATCAAAGGTTAGATAAAAATCAGTGAATATCAGTGTAAATCTGTGGACAAATCTGTAAACGCTGACTTTTCAAACAGCTTCTTAGGGCTGTAACGTTGGTTTTTAGTTATGCCTGAGCAAGGTGGCACCTGGGGTTACTTATGACTATGGCTAAACCCATCGAACAACACACCCCAACGGCTAACTTTTTGCCGCATATCCTGGTGCGCCATCGCCATCTGCAAACCGTGCTGCTGACGCTGCACCGGCCCGGCCAAACCAACCTGCGCCGAGTTCAGCAGGAGATGATTTTGGAAACGGCCCAGGGGGTCCGGCTTCAAGGGTTTTTCTCCCCCCAACCGGACCAGACCAAAGGCATTGTGCTGCTGCTGCACGGCTGGCTGGGCTGCGCCGAATCGAACTATAACACCCTGCTGGGTGAGGACCTGTACCGGCGCGGCTACGCCGTCTTCCGGGTCAACTACCGCGACCACGGCGACACCCACCAGCTCAATCCCGGCTTCTTTCGCGGCGATCTGCTGGATGAACTGTTCGACGCGGCCCAACAAGTTGCCCGGCTGGCCGCGCCGCGCCCGCTGCATATCATCGGCGTTTCTTTGGGCGGCAGCTTCGCTTTACGCCTGGCCTGGCGGCACGCGCAAACGCCCATCCCCACGCTGGGGCAAACCATCGCCATCAATCCGGCTATCAATCCTCGCCTGGCGACGCTGGCGCTGGATCGCAATCCCTTGTATCTGCATTACTTCCGCAGCAAATGGCGGGCCTCGCTTAAAAAGAAACAAGCGCTGTTTCCCGACCGGTATGATTTCGCGCCGGAGCTGGCCGCCAAAAGTTGTATGGCGATGACCGAAACGTTGATGCCGCGCTACAGCCCGCACCCTGACGCGCAGAGCTATTTCAACAGCTATCAGGTAACGCCGGCGATGCTGGCCGGCCTGACCAGCCCGGTCACAATTCTGACCGCGGCCGATGATCCGATTGTGCCGGTCGCCGATTTTCACGCTTTGGCGGGTATATCGCCCTATCTTACCCTCGATATCCAACCTTACGGCGGCCACGTCGGCTTTATCGACCTATTTCCGTTTCGCACGTGGATTACGGAGTATGCGGCGAGGGTGTTGGGGGGTTAGCCTTGTCGCTTTTGACAATCTTCCGCCGTAGTTTTATAATTTCTTTTATATCTCGCGGGTATAGTTCAGTGGTAGAACGCAACCTTCCCAAGGTTGATGTCAGGGGTTCGAGTCCCCTTACCCGCTTTAACTAAAGCGTGTGAATTTGTAGAGAAGCCGGTCGAACGCGATCCGGCTTTTTTATAGATGGGGAGCCGGCTATGACAACCGCAGAACTATTAAGTTCAGTCCAATATCTCGTCGACGAAACGGGTCAAAAAAAGGCCGTCCAAATCGATTTCTTGGTTTGGCAACAAATCGTAGCTATCATTCAGGAAATTGAAGCTGATCAACGTTGGGATGAACTATTTGCCAACTCTCCAGACGCTCTGGCTAAATTGGCGAATGAAGCACTGGCAGAACACCAACAGGGGCTAACCGAAGCGCTTGATCCCGACCAGTTATGAGGTCTTACCGTACCAAGTCATTCCATAAAGCTTTGGCCCGATTACCACAAGCGGTGCAGCAACAGGCTAAGACTACCTATCACCAATTTGCCCAGGACCCCTACCATCCCAGCCTCCATTTTAAACGCGTTATAGACAATCCCCCCACCTACTCTATTCGAATCAATATCAATTACCGGGCCTTGGGCGTCCGCAATCAGGATCAAATTGTTTGGTTTTGGATTGGCCCCCATGATGACTACGAAAAACTAATTTCCCGGTAACATAGGCGTTACGCCGTTCAAAAGGTGACAGTCACTTAGACGCGATAAATCGATTTGTTTGGGCTAAGCGGACGTTCATTTTCGGCAAAAAGTGACTGTCGCCTGATTTTCAGGGGTTCGAGTCCCCTTACCCGCTTTAAATCAAAAAAGCCGCTCTTATCGAGCGGCTTTTCGATCTATCTGACTGTGACAGTCACTCATTTAATCCGTAAAAGCCAGCGATCCGTCACCCAATTCCACTGATCCCTGGCCATTAACCGTGGCGCCTAACGCGGTCGAGCCGTTGGTTGAACTGTCGGCGGCGGTCCCGTTGGTCGCGGTGGTTTCCTCCGTTTTGGTGGGTTTGCGCCGCTTGAGGCTGACATCAAAGCCCCAATTTCGCATTTGGGTTGACACCTTCATTCTAAATACTTTGCCTAAAATCTCTATCCCGCCGGCTTGCAAGAATTCAGACAGGTTATAGAGTAACTCGCGGCATTGTTCATCGCAGTTTCGTTGCTGCGTATCCGCTGTTTGGTAAGCCACTAAATTGGCTTTCAACTCGTCGCGCACGGTGATGATCGCGGCCAGGTCCGGCTTGGAAAAACGCTCTTCTTCCGGCCGGCTCTGCTCTTTATTAATGTAGGTGGTCATGGTGGCCAGCCGTTCATCCCGATTGCGCGGCAATAAGGCGTTGCCGGTAGTCTGCTTCATCCTAAAACCCCACTGCGTCACTTCCGACAGCATATCGTGACAGTGGTACGTGACAGTCTTCCACATATGGCGCACCAGTTCTGTCGCTTCTTCGTCTAATTGTTTGATTTTCTGCGAGGCAATGGCGCGGCGGCTTTGAGCGGCTGTTTTTTCTTGTTTGGCGCTGAGCAGTTCTTCGTACCAGCCGGTAATATCGGCGGTATAAAGGGTTTGCTGATCCGGGGGGCGGGTTTGCTCGTAGGCAATGTAGTTTCCCGCCAGAGTGAAGATGCCATCGTCATCGGCTTGATTGGGGAAGGTTAGTTGGTAGGAACTGCGAGCATCCTTGTGAGTAATCGTCATTGGGTGATAATCCTTTCCTGATAGAGGTTAGAAGTATTAAGTTTATCCGATAAATTCCAGTATAACCAGGTTTAAAGATATGTCCAGTTGGCTTTTTAATTTTTGGCGAAGTTGGGGAAAACAACAGCGGATTGAGCAGACGAGGTGACTGGCACTTAATCGCTGTAATTGTAGCGTTATATGCCGCTCAATGTTCTCGATTTGAGCCAAAGTGCCAGTCACCTGCGTTGTCCCCTTAAATTCTATTTAGTTAGCAGTGGCAAATAAACCTTTTGATCATCGTTGAAGGCGGTGGCGATGGTAAAGGCTTCCGCCGTAACAAACGAGGTTCTATTACCGGCTGCGTCATATGCCTGAACGGTCCAGGTATAAGTCCCGTCAACCAGATCAAACGTGGGCGTGTAGAAGGATTGAACAGTATCAATATCCGTTGCGCCGGCTGCCAAGATGATGGGTTGCGTGCTGCCGGTAATTCGCAGCGTATAGCCGGCCACCCCCACATCATCAACTGCGTCGTGCCAATCAAAGGTCGGGCGCGGCGTGTTTATCACCACACCGCCGGCCGGTTCGATCAGCGGCGAGCCGGTGCCGGGATCATTGACCGGAAAAGTGGGAGCCGTATTATCCAACGGGGCGCAGCTAGCCGTTTGCGCTTCGAGCCAACCGGTTTGGGGCGACTCCCCGTAGGTATTGAAGGCTGTCACTTTGTACCAATATTTCGAGTCGCAGTTGAGGTTGGTGTCCGTATAAGTGGTCACATTGGCCCCAACTTGATCGTGGTAGACAAAATCCACGGCCACACCGCTCCATTTATAGAGCTTAAAGCCGGTTTCATTAGCGGCGTTGTCCGTCCAGCCAAAAGTGAGGCTCGATGCGGTGACGCTAACTTCATACGGATCGCCCGGTTGATTGGGAATAGGCGCCAGCCGGTGACCCGAGTCGGAACTGCTAAAGCCGCTTGTCCCGGCGTTGTTTTTGGCTTTAACCCAATAGTAATACGTTTGGCCAAGCGCCGCTGCGAAATCATCGTAACCAGTTCCGGTTACAGCAGCCGCAATCTTGGCCGCCGCCGCAGAGTTATCAGCGGTATGCCGCCAAACTTCGTAGCTGGTTGCGCCGGAAACCCCATTCCAGGTGACGCGGACGTTGTCGGTGAATGCGCCATCGCTGGCTTGGACATTGGCCGGCGGGCTAACGCTGACGCTGCGCCAGCCGCTATCGTAATTGCTGTAGTTACTACACGTCGAACCGTTACAGGCTTTGACCCAGTAATAGTAAACGGTATCAGCGACCGCCGAGGTATCGTTATACGTCGTTGTACTGACGGTAGCCAGTTTTGTTTTACTTCCGCTATAAGAAGCGGCCCGATACACCTCGTAGCCGGTTGCGCCCGATACCGAATTCCAAGTAATTTGAACTTTATCGGTATACAAGCCGTCAGTCGCCGCTATAGTGGGCACAGAAACGGGGGCAATGGTTACTTGCCGAATATCGCTCCAATTACTCCAGTTGTTGTAACCATTCTTGGCTTGCACCCGCCAGTAATAGGTGTTGTAGGCCAGCGCTGTACCGGGTGTGTAATTGGTGGCGGTGGTGGTGGTATTGATGACGGCGTTGGTGAAGTTGGCGTTATCGGCCACTTGAATCCGATATTCAACCCCACCGGATATCGCCAGCCAATCGAACGCCGGCGTGGTATCGTTAATTGTACTTTGATGATCGGGCCACCATAACGCGGGCGCTTCCGGTTTTACACAGGCCGCCGTGTTGGTATCATACCAAATTTGGATGGTGGCATCGCCGCCCCGCTCGTGCAGGTAAGCTTCTACTTTAGTATTCCCATTGAGATAGTACGGTTGGTCGTTACACAGCCGGTCGCTGTCAATGCGTTCATCGCTGGTGCTGCGTTCGCCGTAGCTGCCAATTTTGAGTTTCAATCCGTCATCGTGCGTGGCATAAAAGACGTAGTTGCCCGCCGGGAAATTTATGGTGGTCTCAAAATAACCCGACCAGTCATCAACTGGGGTACTGCCGCCCGGCGAGTTTTGCCCCCAATCTTCTTTGATAATGTAGTTTCTACCGCCGACAACGCCTGGCACCGACGGCTGAGACTGATGCGTGGTGTTGCCGGACGTACATTGGCTGTGGTCGTCGTAGCACGTTCCGGTTCGCCAGAATTTGGCCTGCCACTGCCCGCCCGGCGGCGGCGGGTTAGGGCAAACGTTGCTGGTGTAAGCCTTGAGCGATTTCACTTCGGACGTCCAGCCGTAGTCGCCCAATTTGGCCACGGAGCCGGCCCAACATTGTTTTTGCCCGCCAAAGTTGTAGTCCGAGAACGTCTCGACCGACCAGTTATTCGGCACCCGCATTGAATACGTAAATTGTAGGGGATTAATATTGCCGTGATTGCCCGCCCCGCCTGTCCAGAAGGGATCGCCGCCGTAATTGGCTTGATGGTACAGTTTGACGAGATCTGAAGGGGCTGGCGTTGGGGCCGGAGGTGAACCACAGGTGTAATCTTTGTAGATTTTGTAGTTGGCGTAATGTTCGGAGTAAACGAATTCGTTGCCGGCTTTGTCATAGGCTTGTAACCCCAGTTCAATCTCGCCATTAGGCACATCCGCCGCGCATAAGTCCCAGGTATACTCGTATGGAGCAGAGTAATCATAATAAAGGTTGTGCCAACTGCCGCCGTATTTGGCGCTAAATCGAACGTAATCAACCCCACTGGAATTATCGGTAGCATTGGCCTTGAGCGTAACGGATTGGGCGCGAATTGTGCTGTTGTTGGCGGGACTGATCCAGGTAGCGGTGGGAGGCGTGGTGTCGGCGGGTGTACACACATCGAGTTGAGCTATTCCTGTCGTTGAATAATCACTAAGGTTTACCGCCGGACAAATCGGCGGTTCACTACAATTGTTGCTGTTATCAAACACCTCCACGGATGAGATTTTATCGTTCATACTTGACCCATTATCAAAGGTCTCTCCGCTTAAATTCGCCAGGGTAGTATTTACACATCGACTCGCACCACCGCGATTTTCATGTTCATACACTTTGACTGACCAGCCAGTTGGAATGAAAATTGACGATGTTTGATCATTGAAGTCATTTAAGTTAATTAATCCCGATTGAAATAAGGTTTTTTTGCTTCCTCCACAATTGGTATTGTCGAATAAAACAATAGTGGAGTCAGCGTATGAGTCGCAGCCACTAGAAATATTTCCATCATTTAGTAGTGGAGCACCAGATACATATTTTTTGTTTCCATTTCTTTCTAACCACATATAATCTTGATTATTATCATAATTCCAACGACCGCTATGAATGTACCAACCAGAAAGCGCTGTGCCATCCAAAGCGATCAAAGCACCATTTCGTTTTAAAGTAAAATGGGCATGAGGTCCTGTTGAGTTACCGCCGTTACATATGGCCTCGGGTAATGTATTAGCTATGACTCCAATATGGGCGTTTTGTTGAATAGAACTTCCAAAGTTTTGAATATTCTCCAGATGGTAATAGGTCGTTTCCCAGCCATCTTGATGGGTAATTTTAAAGTTACAATTGGAGATTTTAGTGGGTGTTCCTGATGCAGCGGCGACAACCCACATATTGCTAGTATCGCTATTCCATGCTGGCCAGCCTGGGCTAAAATCGATAGATGACATATCATTCCCAGGGCTACCATAATCACCACCAAGTGAGTCATGTACACCGTTAAAATTCCAGGCTTCTCCTTGTGAATAAGGCAGTTGAAGCATATCTGGAGGAGCAGCTAATATTCCAATATCGCCTGGCACATATATATAATTTGTCTCATCAAGAGGATTATCTTCAGGGAAAAGCGTTTTGTAAGTGCGATAAAACCCGTTTGGGGCGGTATTATCGACAGCTGATTTTATTCCTTCGGCAGTGCGTAAAGGGGCTAAAGCAGCCAGCACGGCATATGTACCCGCATTTACTTCAGGCGGAACAAAAAATAATGAACCATCTGATAATCTTAGTGGCGGCAAGTCTCGTTGGGTATCAGGCACAGGAGAAAAAGTGTATAAGTGAAGATAATAAGCGTTAAACAATAAATTAGAGATATGGTCTAGCTGATTAAGGAAGCCTGGTTCGCTGAGTCCAAATGGATTCTCAATCTCATTAGTCGTGGCATCTTTTCTTGAAAGCAGCTGGGTAGACATCTCCATTAGAGTTAGGTAAACTTTTGGATTAATACTGTAGTATTCTGAACGACCATATAATTGTTCGGCGTATGGAAGTAAATGGGTTGAAGATGTATTTAAGTAATTTTCTACTTTAAAATTACCCATATTTGGGCCGTAAACGAACTGCCCATTCGACAAAACTTTATCAATTTTATTGCCATACTGATTTTTTGGCAGCGAATGCGACCCCCATACTGGATTAGCACTGGTAGTTGTTGCAGTGGCAAATGCTACTGATGGATAAACCAGAATAGAAATAGAATTACTAACCAATATAGTTACAAAAAAAAGGGTAACAACCAGTCGTGTCAGTCGTTGTCTAAACATCGAAATCCCTCCCTCCGAAAGAACGAAAACTAATTCATACAGATGAAATGTATCCTCTCAATTTCCCCGGCAAGCCCGACAACAGATTTTAATTACTATCCGTCAATTTCCATTCCGTTGTGGTCTATCCCAAGTGAATGAGAAGAATAGGACTTACGCCGTTGGGTGTATCGAACCCGGTGACAGTCACTTTTGGCCGAAAATGAACGCCCGTTTAGCCCAAACAAATCGATTTGTCGCGTCTAAGTGACTGTCACCTTTTGAACTCGGCACCTTGAATCAATCCCTTATGGACCCTTAGCGTCTAATCATCAAATAGCATTTTATTCAATTCCATTGCTAGAATATCACTTGATGCCTGCCCAGGTTGAATGCGTTCTGTTAATGCAATACGTAAGCCGTAACGAGCCCACACGATTGAGATGAAAAGCACAAATAAACGTATCCCCCAGTTTAGCCATCCCGTAAAACCATTTCCAGCAGAGAGAATTAAGTATCCCAGGAATCCTTTGTACCCTGTTTCTTGCAGTAAAAGCTGATCTAGTATTTGTTCTGGATTAGCATTTTCTTGAGTAATTGCAGCAATAACATCTGGTCTGAAATGAAAATAGTAATTAAAGTAATACCAGCAGACCAGACAACAAAGAGCAATTACTGCGACTAAAAAGGTAAAAACTTTAATATGTCTCACACTAGTAAGTAAGTTTGCCTTCATTCCTGCTACATAACCGATAGCCAGACTGGTGAAAGCTCCTAGAAAGTCTAAGTAATCACCCAGTAACTCTGATAAGAAATCTGGCAATAACCAAGTGACCCAATTAAGTACAAATGTACCAACGATACCTGTTACAAACGCCAACAATAAAGCACCTAACATTTAATATCTCCTAATACTTAAATGAATTACATTGAGGTCAATTAAATTTGGCCGGCCAGCGCTGCCGAGGTTAAAGCAAAGATGCCCCAATCGCGACGCCCTGAGCCGAGGTCATGCCCCGCTGTAAAGCAATAAACAGCGCCACAATCAGCAATAAAAAAGCGGCGAAAATGATAACCACAGCCAGGATTATCACCATCACCGCCCAGTTAAGTTCCGTGGGGGTTGTATTGACCATCCCACCCTTTTTTATGAACAACACCATCTTTATCGATAAGTGAACTCATCGCAACACTCCTTGGTTTACGATTAAATCATTTTTAGTTGTTAATTTTGAGTGACAGTCACTTAATTTCACACGATCCAATCAACTTACATAAGCCGATTCTAACAGAACGGGATAGGGGACACATTTAAGAACCATAAGAAAGGAGTTTGAGTATTGGTTGCACTAACTAACATCTGTTTCATCTGTTGCAATAGCATCAGACCGAACTCTACCGGGTGGGGATGGCGAGGTTGCCCAAGTTATTTTTCATTCCTACAGAACTTAGGCCGTTGGTCCATCATAAGTAGGACTTAGGCAGTTGGGTGTAATGAACAAGGTGACAGTCACTTTGAAAGTGACTGTCACCTTTTGAACGGCGTAACGCCTAATAAGAACAAAACCAGCCACGAATGGCACGAATTAACCCGAAAAATGGAGGGGCAATTTGATCACTATGTTTGCACTTTTTTAGAAACCCGGTTTTTTAGCGTTAAAAAGAGGGGGTTTTTGCCTCGAAAGGTTCTCAATTAGGCCTCAAAAACCGGGTTTCTGGCCAAAATACTTTAAAGTGCAAAGGTAGTGTTTGATGTTGCCTCAATAAAACAACAGCGGATTGTGGCAATAAACGGATAAGACAAACAAAAATCCACTCTTTTCGTCAACCCGTTGTTGTCTATTTTTTGCAGCAGGTCATTGACAACTACGACCGAACTAACCCGAAAAACAAGAAATAATGAGTGAAAATTCGGGTCATTCGTGGCTAAAAAAGTGGGGTAGCTCTGCACTAAACCGTGGTGAAAAAATTTAGACAGGATTTACAAGATTTACCGAATTATGACTGATAAAATTGTGATAATCGTGTCAGGCACTGGGTCCGCACCATGGGAAGAGGTTTTTAAGCCACGAATGACCCGAATTTTCACTCATTTTATTTTTTTATTCGTGTTAATTGGTGTAATTCGTGGCTGATTTTATCTGTTCTCTATCATCCCCCATCTTACGGACCCAGTGCCATCGTGTCAATCCTGTCGATTATGGGGTCGATCTTCCGTCATCTTCACGTTTCCACGGTTTAATGTTGGGCTGTCAAAAGTGGGATGGATGGTGTAAATCCTGTTCTTTTTCGTTCACACCCCCGTTTTTTATCAAAAATCGCCTTCTTTTTTTTTTCAACCCTCGTTTTTTATCAAAAATCGCCTCCTTTTTTTTTTCAACCCCCGTTTTTTATCAAAAATCGCCTTCTTTTTTTTTTTCAACCCCCGTTTTTTATCAAAAATCGCCTTCCGTGTTTTTATCAAAAATCGCCTCAACTTTTTTTTTTTTAACAAACTTTTTTCGCCTTTTTTTTTTCTACCCCTGTTTTATCAAAATCGCCTTCTTTTTTTTCGTGTCAATCCTGTCGATTATGGGGTCGATCTTCCGTCATCTTCACGTTTCCACGGTTTAATGTTGGGCTGTCAAAAGTGGGATGGATGGTGTAAATCCTGTTCTTTTTTTTTCAACCCCCGTTTTTTATCAAAAATCGCCTTCTTTTTTTTTTCTACCCCCGTTTTTTATCAAAAATCGCCCTCTTTTTTTTTTTAACCCCTGTTTTTTATCAAAAATCGCCCCTAAATTTCTTTAAACCCTGTTTTTACGTGCAAAATTACGATTCCCCTGACCAATTATCCTCGCCGGGAGCATTTCATTTGGGGGGCCAGCTCGAATCGCTGAAGACGCTGAGAAAAAATGAGGTCGCTGAACCGCCATCGGGTGACGGCGGCCGTCCAAGAAGTGACAGTTAATGACATATTCGGTTGAAACATCAGCGGTTTCAGCGCCTTCAGCGGCCTCAGCGATGCGAGATGTCGGGTTCGCCCCCACGGCGATGCTTTACATATTCCTGGCTGGTGTGATATACTGAATTAAGCCAAAAAATGAGCCAAGCCGTGGCCAACTGAGCATGGCCAACAGGTGACAGTCACTTTAGAAGTGACTGTCACCTGTTGGCCACGGCTTGGCTTAATGACCACTCACCGGAGCGCGTTATGACCAACCCGACCCAACTATCCCTCCCCGGCGAAACGCACCGCAATCATTTTCTCTTCTCCGACTACTTTCTCAACCATCGCCTGGCCGAGCAGCCCGAATGGTCTAGCGATGTTAGACCGCTGCTGGCCCAACTGACCGATGTCTGGCGCGCGTTCAACCCCGGCGCGCCGAACGAAGCCCAAACCGAGGCCGATTGGATCAGGCCGGTGCTGGCGGCGTTGGGCCATCATTTCACCGTGCAGGTGGCGCTGCAAACGCCGTTTGGCACCCGCCAGCCGGACTATGTGCTCTATCCCACCGAGGCCGCCCGCCAAGCCGCCCCCAACCGCGCCTTGAACGCCGCCGATCTGGCCGGGGCGCTGGCCGTGGCCGACGCCAAAGCCTGGGCGCGGGATTTAGACCGGGGCGTGGGCCGGGCCAAGGTGCTGAGCGATAATCCCAGCCTGCAAATCTACGTTTACCTCAATTACAGCGGGCTCGATTGGGGCATCCTGACCAACGGGCGGCAGTGGCGGCTGGTCCAGCGCGACACCGCCGAAAAGCTGGATGTTTATTACGAAGTCGATCTGCCGGCCCTGATCGAGCAGCAGAATGCCGACGCCTTCAAATATTTCGCCCTCTTTTTCCGGCGCGAAGCCTTTATCGCGCCGCCCGGCCGCGAATCGTTTCTGCAGCGGGTGCTGGCCCAAAGCCGGGCCTACAGCCGGGGCGTCAGCGACACCCTCAAAGAGCAGGTGTACGAGGCGCTGCGGTATCTGGCCCAGGGCTTTTTAGATTTGCCGGCCAACCGGCTCGACCCGACGCCGGCGACGCTGCAAGCCATCTTCGACAACAGCTTGATTGTGCTGTACCGGCTGCTGTTCATTCTTTACGCCGAAAGCCGGGGCCTGCTGCCCGTGCCCGCCAACCGGCTCTATACCGCCAGCTACAGCCTGGACGCCCTCAAGCGGCGCATTGTGCGCGAGTTAACGCAGGGCCAACCGGCGGCGGCGTCGATGACCACTTTCTGGCAGCAGTTGCGCCAGTTGTGGCAGGTGATCGACCAGGGCAACCCCGATTTGGCCGTGCCGGCTTACAATGGCGGGCTGTTCAAAGCCAAAATCGGCGCGTTTTTAGGGCAGTACCAGGTGGGCGATCTGCATCTGCGGCAGGCCATCGACCTGCTGGCCCGCGCGCCCGATCCGCAAGGCCAGCGCGCCTTTGTCGATTATCGCGATTTGGAGATTCGCCATTTGGGCAGCATTTACGAAGGGCTGCTGGAATATCACCTGCGGGTGGCCGCCGCCCCGCTGGCCGTGCGGGTGGAGAAGGGGCGCGAGGTGTATGAGGCGGTGAGCGCGGCGCAGCCGCAAACCTCACAGGTTTTAGAAACCTGTGAGGTTTCATCCGAGGTTTCGTCCGGGGTTTCATCCGAGATTTCAGCCGACATCAACCCCGGCGAGGTGTACCTCATCACCGATAAAGGCGAGCGCAAAGCCACCGGGTCGTACTACACCCCGGATTACATCGTCAAATATATCGTGGCCCAAACGGTGCAGCCGCTGCTGGACGATCTGCGCCGCCAATACAGCGACGACCAGGGCCGCATTAGCGATCCGGCCGGGCTGGAGCAGGCCGCGCTGCGCCTTAACGTGCTGGATCCCAGCATGGGGTCGGGCCATTTCCTGGTGGAGGCGACCGACGTGATCGCCCGCTATCTGGTGCAGTTGGAGCTGCCCACCCCGCCCGAAGCGGCCTTTGAAAGCGATTTGGCCTACTGGCGGCGGCGGGTGGTGCAAGCCTGCATCTACGGCGTCGATATTAACCCGCTGGCGGTCGAGTTAGCCAAACTCAGCCTGTGGTTGACGACCGTGGCCCAGGGCAAACCGCTCAGCTTTCTCGATCACCACCTGCGCTGCGGCAACAGCCTGATTGGCACGCGGGTGGCGGATTTGCCGCTCAACGCGCAGAGCGCCGGGCAAAAACGCCAGGCCAAGCAGCGTCAGAAGACCGAAGCGGAGCAGCGGGCCGCCGGGCAGATCTCCATGCTGGACGACAGCGCCTTTGCCGGCTCGATGCGGACGGCCACCAACTTTATGGACCAGATTGAGCATTTGAAGGGCAACACCCTGACCGAAATTCAAGAGGCCGAAGCCGTTTACCGCCAGGTGGTCGATGAGGTCACGGCCAAAGCCCGCCAACTGGCCGATGTCTGGACCGCCCGCCAATTTGGGCTGACCATGGACGACCGGCTGTGGCCGCCGCTGGTCAATTTCCTGACCAAGGGCGGCTTGCCCCTGCCCGCCTACGACGCCATCTTTGACCAGGCCGACACGCTGGCCGGCCGCCTGCGCTTCTTCCATTGGGAGCTGGAGTTCCCCGAAGTGTTCTTCGACCGCCACGGCCGGCTCGACGCCGCCGCCGGTTTCGACGCCGTCATCGGCAACCCGCCGTATGTGCGGCAGGAGGAGTTGGGGGATGTCAAAGGCTACTTCAGCGAACAGTTCTCCGAAGTTTACGCCGGAACCGCCGATTTGTTCGTCTACTTTTTTGGACAGGGCTTACATCTGCTGCGGCACGGGGGACGGCTGGCTTACATCAGCAGCAACAGTTGGCTGCGAGCCAATTATGCCACCGCCTTACGCCGTTATCTCCGCACCCAAACGACAATCGAAACGTTGGTGGATTTAGGCGATAATCGGGTTTTTGCCGACGCGCCTGATTTATATCCGGCTATCCATATTGTACGGCGTGAGCTTCCGCCTGAAGATCATTCTGGTCAAATTGCAGTTTTTACACGAGGTGAAGAGTTAAAAGGATTTGAGCAAGAAGTAGAGAATAAGCTTTCAACCCTTTCTTTTCACGATCAACCTGATACAGGTTGGCAACTTCAGAGTAAAGATGAACGGGGAATAATAGCAAAACTGCTCCAACACGGTAAGCCATTGGGCGATGTAGTTAATGGGGAAATTTTTTTTGGTATAAAAACCGGACTTAATAAGGCTTTTGTTGTTGATAAAAATTTACACGATCAATTAATACAAGATGACCCCACTTGCAGCGAATTAATTAAGCCTTTAATTCGCGGTACAGATTTGAGACCTTGGTACCAAGCTAATGAGGAGCTATGGCTTATTGTTATTCCTTCCGGCTGGACCAGTGAAAAATTTGGGAATAATTTGAATGAGTCAGATGCCTGGGAGCACCTATCTAACAGCCATCCCTCGATAGCTAGCCACTTAAGTAATTATTCACAAGAAGCAAAAAAAAGATATGATCAGGGTGAGTACTGGTGGGAATTGCGCCCCTGTGACTATTATGAAAATTTTAAAAAACCAAAAATTGTTTATCCTGATATAGCTAAATATCCTAGATTTTCTTGGGATGAGACTGGGTACTATGTAATTAACACAGGTTACATTATCACTTTTGAAGAGATGTGGTTGCTTGGATATTTATCATCGCGTTGTGCTTGGTTCTTAATTTCAATCACATCTACTACGTTAGGTGAACGGGCTGGTTTATTACGTTATAGATTATTTGATCAATTCATTCGACCATTACCCGTTCCTTCTCCAAAAACCGCCGACCGCGAAGCCCTGGGCGAACTGGCGCTGCAACTTACGGAGCAGGCTAAAGCCCGGTATCAACTGCATCGCCAAAGTTGGCACCGCATCCAAGCGGATTTGGGGTCGCCGGATAAGCCGCTCAATCAAAAACTCACCGCGTGGTGGGCCTTGAAGTTCGGGGCGTTTCGGGCGGAAATCAAGAAGGTTTACAAGCGGGATATTGCGCTCGGCGAGCGGGATGAGTGGGAGGCGTGGTTGACGGATCGCGCGGCCAAGCATCGGGCCTACACCCAAGAGATCGTGCGGCTGGAGACGCTGTTGAACGCGCGGGTGTACGCGCTGTTCGATTTATCGCCGGACGAGATCGGGCTGATTGAGACCAGTACCAAGTATCGGTATGGCGAGGTGTAGGTGGCCAATCAGTGACAGTCACTTTGAAAGTGACTGTCACTGATTGGCGTCACTTATTGGCCGGTGGGTCGTCATTTAAATAGTCTAACCCGTCCGGTAAATAGCGCGTTGACAGGAAATCCAGGACAAAGGCTTTGTAGCTGGCCTTACTCTCAAAAAAATCCGCGACAAAGGCGGAGTCGAACAGCGCGCCGGGCCGCAGGTCCATCCATTCCGGGTAATTGGAATAAGGCCAATCTTCCAACCGGCCAACCAGCCCATCCTTAACCGGGTTGGCGTGAATATACCGGCATAAGTGGCGCAAGTAGGTATCGTCAATAATATGCTTGGCTTGAAAGCGGCGCTCAAACAGGGTGCCGCTGTGCTCGTATTTTTTATTGTAGGCTTTAGAGTAGCTGTTGAAGACGCGCTGCGGCAGCAAGCCGGCAGGGTGTTCGCCATTTTGCCGAGTGAGAAAATGATAGTGGTTGGGCATTAGGCAGTAAGCGATGAGAGTTAGGTCGCATTCCGCACAATATTTTTTCACCTTGCGCAGCACAAACAGGTAGTTGTCTTCTTCAGGAAAAATGGTGAGGCGGCGCGCGCCGCGATTGTAGAGGTGGTAATAGTTATCCGGCAGCCAGTCGATGTTGTCTTTGCGAGCGTGGGGCATAGGGTGTCCTTTAAGTTGTTTGGGAAGTAATGAGCCGACCAGCCGGGCCACCAGGTGACAGTCACTTTGAAAGTGACTGTCATCTGGTGGCCTACCTATTTGCCTGAGCGCCGACTGTTCAAGATAATTATATCACATTGCGTGATTGTTGTGGAGAAATATAAGATGGTCTTTCAGTATGTATTGAAACAAGGTGACAGTCACTTTTTGCCGGAAATGAACGTCCGTTTAGCTCTAACAGGTCGATTTGTCACACCCAAGTGACTGTCACCTTTTGAACTGCGTAACTCATAATCAAATTGGTTGACCGAACCAGTATTGAATCTGAAGAAGTAGCTCCTGGTATTGTGTTAGATTTTGATGAACACCATCAGGTTATTGGTATTGAAATAGAAGATGCCAGTAAATCGATTGACTTGTCACGGTTAGAGGTTCTGGCTTTACCTATTGCCAATCTCATCTTTAGCGAGCGCAAGCCGGCTCCCGTATAGGAGCAGACAATGCGGGCATTTCGAGTGAAAAAAGTTGTGCCGCCAAATGGGCGAGTGGAGTTGGCAGCGCTGCCCTTTCAAGCTGGTGAGGTAATTGAGATTATTGTGCTGGCGTGGGAGCCAGATGAGAAAAATAAAACGGTGCAGCACTCCCTCAAAGATAGCGTGTTGGACTATATTGACCCCACTGAACCGGTGGCTCTAGAAGATTGCTGGCCGTGGCCGCTGTAGACGCGAAGAGCCTCAATTATCCTCACGTCATTAAAGTCCACCCGCCGGTTATCAACGCCGGATGATAAGCCGCTCAATCAAAAACTCACCGCGTGGTGGGAATTGAAATTTGGGGCGTTTCGGGCGGAAATCGTAGCCACAATCATTGGGGAAACTAGAACCCAACGCCCCATTGTCTATGCCATAAAACCGATCTATACTAATATGAGTTACGCAGTTCAAAAGGTGACAGTCACTTTTTGCTGAATAATGAACGTTTGTTTAGCCCAAACAAGTCGATTTATCACGCCCAAGTGACTGTCACCTTGTCCGTTACACCCAACTGCGTAAGTCCTAATTAATACTACTACGAGATTTTGATGTAAACTCAGGAAAGAAACCGGGTTTCTCAGAAACTGTTTTAAAAGTCTTCAAGGGTCCACAGATAGGCACAGATGGTCACAGATATGATCAAAATTGAGATAAAAATCGGTGATTATCAGGGTAAATCTGTGGGCAACTCTAAAAACCCCCACTTTTAAAACAGCTTCTCAGACCGAAGTCTCGTGGTAGTCCTAATATAACCGTCATCTATGGCTAAACCTGTAAAGGAGCAGGTATGACCAAGCAATCCTCTAGCCGTTCAACAGTAAACCAACAGCAGCCGTTTGAGCTGCTAATTGCCCATCACCCTTTCCCCACATGGATTATTCACCGGGAAACGCTGGCGTTCTTGGAGGTTAATCAAGCGGCCATTGAAGCCTATGGCTACAGCCGGGCCGAATTTCTGGCGATGACAATTAAAGATATTCGGCCGCCGGAAGATATCCCGCGCTTGCTTGAACTTTGGCAGCGAGATCAATCGGAGTGGCGGCGAGCCGAGCAATGGCGGCACCGCCGGAAAGACGGGACGGTAATCGATGTCAAAATCATAGCCCATTTGATTACCTATAACGGGCAGCCGGCCAACCTGGTGACGGCCCAAGATGTGACCGCCCAGGGGCAAGCCGAAGCACGACTGCGCCAAAGTGAAGCGCGTTATCGCCACTTAGTTGAAATGTCGCCGGATGCGGTGGTTGTTCACCAGGAGGGGCGAGTGATCTTTTGCAATCCGGCCGCAAATAAAATGATGAGGGCCGGCAGCCCGGAAGCGCTGCTGGGTAAACCCATTACTGAAATTGTACACCCGGATGATTGGCCGGCGACCCAAGATAGAACTCAGCGGCTGCTGGCGGGTGAAACGGCTTTATATCCGGTGGAACTACGTTACATTCGGTTAGACGGGGTCGTGATCGATGTTGAAGTTACAGCTGTAGCGATTACCTATGAAAATAAATCGGCTGTTCAGGTTATTGCCCGCGACATTAGCGCTCGCAAGGAAAATAAGCGGCGGCTGCGTGAGGCGGATGAACGATTGCGTCAATCGGAAGAAAAATTTATCACGGCCTTCCGATCCAGTCCGGTGCCTTTAGCCCTGACACGGTTCGATACCGGGCGGCTGGTGGAGGCTAACGCCAGCTTCTTCTCATTCATTGGGTATCGTCGCGATGAGGCGATGGGCCGGACAGGGGTTGAGTTAAAGTTAATTACGATAGAACAGCGCCAGTTTATTATTGAAACGCTGATCAGTCAGGACGGCGCCATTCGAAATCTGGAGATGGATTTTCGGGACAAAGAGGGCCGGACCAAGCATTGTTTTTTCTCGATGGAGCAGATAACGGTAGAGGGTGAAGCCCTCCTTCTAAGCACGTACACCGACATCACCGAGCTCAAACGCGCAGAAGCGACGCTGCAACAGAAAGAAATTTTTACCAGAGGTATTATCGATTCGTTAACTAAGCACCTGGCCGTTTTAAACGCGAAGGGCGATATTGTCATGGTCAACGCCGCCTGGGATCAATTTGCCAGAGATAACGGTTTGGAAGGGCAACATATTTTTGTCGGCGCCAATTACCTTGATATCCTCGCCCAAGCCGCGAGACAAGATAACGACCCCACAATCCAATCCGTCTTGACGGGTATCCAGGCGGTTATGAGCGGCTCACAGTCCGGGTTTAGCCTGGCATACACCGGTCACTCACCCAAGCAGCCACGCTGGTTCTTGATGCGCGTTGCGCCTTTGAAAAATTCAGAGCGGGGAGTGGTGATTACCCATGAAAACATCACCGAGCAGGTGCAAACCAACCAAGCGCTACAGGTCAGTGAAGAAAAGTACCGGCAGCTAGTCGAAACGTCGCATGATCTGATTTGGGCGGTGGATGGCGTAGGCCGGATCACCTTTATCAACCAGGCCGCTCGCCGTGTTTACGGGCGTGAGCCGGCCGAGATGATTGGCCGCAGCTATACCGATTTTTCGCCCCCGCACCAGATCAAATCGAATGAGGCGTGGGCGGCGATGATCGATAGTGATAATAGAATCATGAATTACGAGCATTGGGTATGGCACAAAGACGGCACCCAGGTTCGGGTCAACACCAACGCGGTGGTGCAGCGAGATAGGGACGGCACGATTATAGCCACAACAGGCACCTCACAAGATATTACCGAGCGCAATCGAATTGAGGACCAGCTCCGGTATCAGGCCCATCTGTTAGATAGCGTTTCAGATGCGATTATTGCCGTCGATCTTAATTTCAACATCACGGTGTGGAATAGGGCGGCTGAACGGATTTATGGCTGGCAGGCCAGTGAAGTGACGGGGCAGCGGGTGGGTGAGGTGCTGCCGACCCAGATGATTAATGATACAGTTGATGGCTCCAGAAGCAAGCTGCTCAATGAAGGCCAATGGCAGGGCGAGGTCATCCACACCTGCAAAGATGGCACGGAACGGTATATCCTCAGTACGGTAACGCTGCTTAAAGCGGTTGACGGTAACACGATCGGCGCGGTGGCGGTTAATCACGATATGACCGAGCGTAAAGTGTTGGAACGGGAGAATGAAGCGCTGACCATGCAATATCATCAGGCCCAAAAGATGGAGTCGCTGGGCCGGCTGGCGGGCGGCATTGCCCACGATTTCAATAATTTGCTGGTGCCTATTCTGGGTTATGCCGAATTGGGGCTGCTGGCCGTGCCGCCGGAAGACGCGCTGTACGACAATTTTGAGCGGATCAGCCGCGCCGCCGGTCGCGCCGCCGATCTGACCCGGCAAATTTTGGCCATTAGCCGGCGGCAGGTGCTGGAAATGCGGCGGCTGAGTCTCAATGACATTATCACCGGCTTTCAGCAGATGCTGCGGCGGATCATCGGCGAAGATATTGCTATTGAAACGTATTTAGGGGCTGATATTTGGCCCATTAAAGCCGATAAAGGGCAGCTTGAACAAGTGTTGCTCAATTTAGCGGTGAATGCTCGCGACGCCATGCCGCAGGGCGGTCGCTTGAGCCTGGAAACGGCCAACATCATGCTGGACGAAACCTATGCCGCTACCCACGCCGAAACAGAGCCGGGACCTTACACGTTGTTAGCGGTTACAGATACCGGCTGCGGTATCGACCCCACAATTCAGCCGCATATTTTTGAACCGTTTTTTACGACCAAACAGCAAGGGCAAGGCACCGGGCTGGGACTGGCTACCGTTTACGGCATTATTAAACAGCACCGGGGCCACATTTGGGTTTATAGCGAAGTAACCCAGGGGACAACCTTCAAAATCTATTTACCGGCGGTTGACGCGGCGCCATCGACCAAGGGGGACAGCCAGCGAGCCGACAGCGCATTGCCTCGGGGGACCGAAACCGTGCTGGTGGTTGAGGATGAAGCGGCGGTGCGCCGTTTGGTGTGTGATACACTGGCCGCGCACGGTTATCATGTCTTAGAAGCGGCCGGGCCGGAGCAAGGGCTGGCTTCGGCCGGCGCTTTCGCCGGCCAGATCGATCTGCTGCTGACCGATGTCATTATGCCCAAGTTGAATGGCCGGGCGCTGTATGAACGGCTGCTGGCCAGGCGGCCCGACCTGAGGGTAATTTATATGTCGGGCTATACTGATAATGTCATCGTCCATCATGGCGTGGTTGATGAAGGCATTGCTTTTTTGCAAAAACCGTTTTCCATCCGCCGCTTGTTGGAAATTCTCAGGCAGGTGCTTGAATAACCTTAGAAGCTGTTTTAAAAGCCGGCAAGGGTCCACAGATAAACCCAGATGGCCACAGATATGATCAAAATTGAGATAAAAATCGGTGATTATCAGGGTAAATCTGTGGACAACTCGGCCCAAAGTGACTGTCACCTTTTGAACTGCGTAACGCCTATACCCGACAGAATTGGGTTAACCCGGCTAAATGGCCCGGTTGACCCTGATTTTGCTCTGAACGGTATCTGCAAAACCTGTCAAGGCTGATGGGTAGCAACCGGAGGCAAATAAATTGCGAACTGTTGCCAAGTGTGAGATAATATATGGAGATTGCTTCCCCAATTTTATGCGTTTGATTACAAATGTACCCGATGAATTCTGGTTGACCACCAGAGCCGTTCGTTGACCTACGTTGGCCTCACTATTTTCTTGAAACTGCCTAAAAAGGAGCTATAGCCCCCTTTCGCCAATCACTCGGTTGGAGAAGAGTACCGAATGACGGTGCTCTTTTTTAATGGAAGGGTAACGGTTACGTGGCCGTTACTTATAAAAGAAAGGTGCGTATGTTAGTATCCAAAGCAAACCGTTGGCTAGAAACCCAACCGCTACTGCTGTGGTATTGTCTATTTCTAGCCCTCATTGTGTTAGTGACGGATTATCTAACCGGTCCCCTGATTCAATTTCCGGTCCTGTATGTAGTACCGGTGGGGCTGGCCAGTTGGTATAGTGGCCGCCGGTGGGGCTATTTTTTTGCCGTAACTCTGGCGCTTGTCCGGTTATGCTATTTTACTATCTGGGATACACCCTGGGGAATTTCCGTTACCATCATCAACACGCTGATCCGGATCATTGTATTTAGCGGCTATGTGTATTTAGTCGATAAGGTAGGCACGCAGCATCGCGCCCTGGAAAAAAAGGTGCAGATCTTAAGCGGCCTGCTGCCCATTTGCAGCTTCTGCAAAAGGATTCGCGATGATGATGGAAAGTGGCAGCCGCTAGAAGCATATATCACCCGCCATTCAGAGGCGGAATTCAGCCACGGCCTATGCCCGGAGTGTGTTCGAATACATTATTCGGACTATTACCACAGCAGCAGCGAATAACGGACAAGCCTTAGGGAAACAGGTGACCGTCATCTGACGCTATTCATTTGAGCCAAGTTGTGGGAAACTTTTTTTTAACCTAAGATGTGTTATACTTAGTTAACTCAAGTTGTCACCTTGACATCCAAACTGGGGAGTAGGAAGTAGGGATTAAGGGGTCAAAACCGATTACTTCCTACTCCCTACTCCCTACTTCCCGCGTGGTTAGGACTGAAACATGGGTTTTTTAGTATTTCCTGGGCATGGTCGCAACTTGGGTTAGTTATGACTTACGCAATTGGGTATATCAAACCCGGTGACCGTCACTTAGATGCGATAAATAGACTCGTTTGGGTTTAAACAGACGTTCATTTTCGGCCAAAAGCGACGGTCACCTTTTGAACTGCGTAACTCATAATACACTACCTTTGCACTTTAAAGTATTATGGCCAGAAACCCGGTTTTTAGCCTTAAAAAGAGGCGCTTTTGGCCTCAAAAACCGGGTTTCTAAACTTTTGAACTGCGTAACTCATAATACTATCAATCGAATACAATTTATTTTATCCCTTAAAATTATTTTATCTTCAACCTCGTTCAGGATTGATGACCATAAGCTGACTTCAGGATTTCCCGGCCGCTAAGGTTAAGCCGGAAATTGGGGCTGTGGGTAATCTACTTATTGCACGACTTCTTTTTTCCACCTATCAATTACTGTCATACGGACAATAGGGTTTGAGGCTCACTGGCCATGCCACTCAATGCAGCGGGGCTGTGTTGGTCACTATTTGAGCAGACCACTACCGGCGAATCTAGAGCTAGTACACTGAGGCATAAATAGCTCCCCAATTCGTAGTAATGGCTTTAGCCGTTTCTTTCGACAGCACCGCTAAAGCGGTTACTACGAACTATCCAGTTACTTACGCCGTGATGTACTAGTGGGTTTTACCTGGCCTTTTACACCTCTGTCAAAATTGCACCCGTCGCTGTTTAGCGGGTTATTTTTGGTAACATGCCGTTGGGTGTATCGAACCCGGTGACCGTCACTTAGACGCGATAAATAGCGTTGTTTGGGCTTAAGCGGACGTTCATTTTCGGCCCAAAGTGACTGTCACTTTTTGAACTGCGTAACGCCTATATCTGTCATAATTCGGTAAATCGTGTAAATTCTGTCTAAATTTTTCCTCACCACGGTTTAGTGCAGAGTTACCACTTAGGCAAATGACCGATTTTGTAGCATAAATTCTACCACTACCTTTGCACTTTAAAGTATTATGGCCCGAAACCCGGTTTTTAGCCTTAAAAAAGGGCGCTTTTTGCCCCAAAAGGCCATCAATTGGGAACAATTTAGCAAATTGTTCTACGCGCTGCGTAAATTCTGCCAGATTAAACGGTGACTGTCACCAAAAGACGGTCGCCCTGTTCGCATAACTTAAAAAGATAATGATATGGCCAAGAAACAATCGCCTAAAGATAAAATCCCGGTCGAACCAGCTCCGTTAGCCGCAAATTTCCCTATTGTTGGCATCGGGGCTTCGGCGGGGGGGTTGGAAGCTTTTGAGCAATTTTTTGCACATATGCCGGCCAATGCCGGCATAGCCTTTGTGTTAGTGCAGCATCTAGACCCCACCCGCAAGAGTATGCTGGTTGAGCTGATTCAACGTTTCACCCGGATGCCGGTTTATCAAGTTGAAGATAATATGCCGATAGACCCCAATTGTATTTACATTATTCCCCCCAATCGGGATATGAAACTGGAAAACCGGAGACTGCGTTTATTAGAGCCAACCGGCCCGCGCGGGTTACGGCTGGCGATTGATTTTTTCTTCCGGTCGTTGGCGGCGGAGCAAAAAGAGCAGGCCATCGGCATTGTTTTATCCGGTACAGGATCGGATGGGACGTTGGGTATTCAAACCATCAAAGGCGAAGGGGGCATGGTTATGGTCCAATCGCCTAACTCGGCCCGTTATGATGGTATGCCGACGAACGCGATTGCCACCGAGCTGGCCGACTTTGTGCTGCCGCCGGAGCAAATGCCGATTTACCTGATCAATTTCATTAAACGCCCGCCGCCGGTGGTCATCAACCCCAATGAGCCGGTCCGGCCGGAAGTAATGGACGCCATGAAACATGTTTTTGTCCTGCTGCAAACCCAAACCGGCCATGATTTTTCATTGTACAAAGATAACACCATTGGCCGGCGCATCGAACGGCGGATGGTGATCAATCAGTTTGATAAGATTGCCGATTATATCGATTATCTTCGGAGGAATCCCCCGGAAATCGATGCCCTGTTCAAAGAGCTGCTCATTAGCGTCACCAGCTTTTTTCGCGATGCCGAGGCGTTTGAGATTCTGGAGCATCAGGTTATCCCTGAACTTTTGCCCGAAGCGCTGACCACCGCCTCGGTCCGGGTCTGGGTACCGGGCTGCGCCACCGGCGAGGAAGCGTACTCTATTGCCATTCTCATGCAAGAGCGGCTGGAACGCTTAGGCCGGCAGACTGAGGTGCAAATTTTTGCGACCGATATTGATCTGGAGGCCATTGAACGGGCCCGCCTGGGGGTGTATCCCGGCAGCATTATCGGCGATGTATCTCCGGATCGGCTCGGCCGCTTCTTTAAACAAGAAGGCAGCAGCTACCGGGTTAAGAAACTGATTCGGGAGATGATGATTTTTTCGGTGCAAAATGTTTTACAAGACCCGCCTTTTTCCCGGATCGATCTGATTAGCTGCCGGAATTTGCTCATCTATTTTCGGCCAATTTTACAAAAACGGGTCTTTCCCATATTTCATTACGCTTTGAAACCCAACGGATTCCTGTTCTTGGGCAGTTCAGAGTCGCCGGGCGAATATGCGCCTTTATTTTCTCTGGTCAACAAACGGTGGAAAATTTTTCAGCGCGATCCGGGACGGGTCATCGACCATTCTCTGCACGACTTTGCTATGGCCGGATTGATAACCCTACCGGGTAGAAAAAATCGGCCGTCTCAAAAACCACTCCGGCCCCGCCAACTGGTTGAAAAATTTTTATTAGAAGCGCATACACCCGCGTGCGTGGTCATCGATGAATTGGGAACCATTCAATATATTCATGGGCGCACCGGACACTTGTTAGAGCCGCCCGCCGGCGAGGCCAACTGGAATATTACCCGGATGGCCCGGCCCGGCTTGCAGATACCTCTGGCTACGGCTATCCGGCGGGCGCAAAGCCAACAACAAACCATAACTTATGACCAAATTAAAATCCCCGCCAACGGCGACGAAATTGTGATCAACTTAAAGGTTAAACCGGTGTCGGAACCCGGCGCTATGGCCGGCTTACTGCTGGTGATCTTTGAAGAAGTAGGGCCGGGGGCGCTTACTTTGGATGAAGCCGGGAAGGGCGGCCCGGCTCAAACTGACTATCAGCGTATTGCTGATTTGGAACACGAACTCAAATCGACGCGGGAATATTTGCACACCACGGTTGAAGAGTTGGAAACCTCTAACGAGGAGCTGACCGCGACCAATGAAGAGCTGCAATCCGCCAATGAAGAGCTGCAAAGCACCAATGAGGAGCTGCAAACCGCTAAAGAGGAGCTGCAATCGGTTAATGAGGAGTTGGTTACGGTTAATACCGAGCTAGAAGCCAAAGTAGATGAGTTATCCTCGGTTAACAACGATATGAATAACATGTTTGCCGGGATTGATGTGGGCGCTATTGTGACGGATATGGGGCTCTTTATCCGGCGCTTTACTCCGGCAGCCAGCCGGGTGGCCAAGCTCATCGAGACTGATGTGGGCCGGCCCCTCAGCCATATTGTTTGTAACCTGCTCGAGGTCGATCTGGCCGAAACCGCGGCAGCCGTATTAGACACCCTAAAGGCTCAGGAGCGGGAAGTGCAGCATAAAAACGGCAGTTGGTACTGGATGCGGGTGCGCCCTTACCGTACCGAAAAAAATGCGGTGGAGGGCGTCACCTTCACTTTTAGTCACGTTACAAAACTCAAACAAGCCCAACAAGAAAGGGAAACGGCCTTTCAAAACCGGCCAATGGGCATCATCTTAGAAGAGTTGGGGATCGGTTATTATGAACATGCCATCCCCTTAGATAACACTACCTATCACAGCCCGGAATGGGCCGCGATATTAGGCTATACCCTGGCAGAACTGCCCCCGGCCAAAGATCGATTAGGTTGGGTCCTGGCCCAAGTTCATCCGGAGGATCGGGCCGGTTTGGAACAAGCTTATATCGATTTTATTGAAGGGCGCAGCCCCATCTATGATGTGGGGGTTCGCATTAAGCACAAATCGGAGCAGTGGCTAGCCATTAGAGGGATATCACGCGCCCTTGAACGTGATAAGGCCGGACGTGTAGTCCGGTTATTGGGCATTATGCAGCTGCTGGATAAACCGTCGCACTAGCATTTAGGAAGGATGTCACCTATGGCAAGCCAATCATCAGCATCGAACCGAAATGTTGATCTGCGCCAACGGGCGGAACTGCTGCTGAAGCGGCAGCAGGAAGGCGAGGCGCTGATTCCCTCCGCTGAAGTCCAAGAGCTAATCCAGGAGTTAACCATCTACCAAATTGAGCTGGAAATGCAGAATGAAGAGCTGCGACGCAGCGAGCAAAAGTACCAATATTTATATCAACGCTATATCGATTTATTTAATCTGGCGCCCATTGGCTACATTATTCTTAACAACAAAGATCGCATTCAAGAGATCAATTTAACCGCGGCCCAAATGCTGGGCGACGACCGCTTTGAGTTGGTGGGCAAACAGTTAACCGATTATGTGGCGCCGGATGATCAGGATATTTATTACTTTCAACGGCGAGTGCGGTTTGCCGCCGGCGTCCCGCAAAGTTACCAGCTCCGCTTTAGCCGCAGTGATAACACCCAATTCTATGCCCAAATCGACAGCCGCCCGGAGAAGGATAAAAACGGTCACGTTTTTGGCTGCCGGTTGGCCATCACCGACATCACCGAGCGCAAACAAGCTGAGGCGGCGCTGGAGGAAACCAATACGCAGTTAAAGCATACGGTCTCGGAACTACGGCAGGCCCAAAGACAGCTCATTCAACAGGAACGGCTGGCGGCCGTGGGGCAGTTGGCCGCCGGCATCGCCCACGATTTTAATAACATCTTAACCAGTATCTTGGGCTTTGCCGAATTGATGAAAGTATCACCCGATACCCCGGTTTCAATGCAGGCTGATCTGGTTTATATCATCAAATCGACCAATCGGGCCAGCAATCTGGTTCGCCAAATTCTGGATTTTACCCAAAGAAATATCAGCCAGCCGAAACGGTTTGATTTGGCGGCCTTTACCACAGAAGTCATGGCTTTTTTGAACCGGATCATCGCCGAGGATATTCGTTTAACTTTAAACATTGAACCGGGCGACTATAGTATTGAGGCCGACCCAACCCAAATCCAACAAATATTAACTAACCTGGTGTTAAATGCGCGTGACGCCATTCCAGCGGGAGGAGTCATAGCGCTTAAACTGATGCACCAAGATTTTGACCCGGACCAACCGCCGCCGCTGGCGGATATGTCGCCCGGCTCCTGGCTGGTTTTAGCCGTAACGGATTCCGGCTCCGGAATTTCGCCGGACGTTATGCCTCATATTTTCGAGCCGTTTTTCACCACCAAAAGTGTTGGGCAGGGGACCGGGTTAGGGCTCTCGCAAGTTTACGGGATTGTTAAACAGCACGGCGGGCATATTCAAGTTAACAGCCACGAAGACCAAGGAACCACGTTTACGCTCTATTTCCCCTTTGTCGATACCTTCGAGGTCACAGCCAGTCCCCCAGATGCAGCCGGGCTTATTAAAGGTCAAAATGAAACTATTTTGGTGGTGGAAGATGATAAAGAAGTGTTGAATACGGTCTCGATGCTGCTAAAAAGCCTGGGGTATCGTGTTTTGCCGGCCAGCAACGGCAAAGAGGCGCTGGCCATTTATCAGCAGCACCAAAAGACGGTCAATTTGGTGTTGTCGGATATTGTTATGCCTGATATGAGCGGCCTGGCGCTGTTAGCCGCTCTCAAAACCTGCAATACGGACATTAAAATGATTATGATGAGCGGCTATCCGTTGAATCAAGAAGCGGCCAGCGTTATTGAACAAGATGCCATAAGCTGGATTAATAAACCGATGCCGCTGGGGAAATTATCGCAAATTATCAGTAAGACATTAAAGGTAGATTGATTGAGAAGCGGGAAAGTAACCAGGCCAGAATTCTAAACTTTGTAGTAAACTCTGGCTTGACGTATAATGACCATGTGGCCTAGTACTACGACGAGATTTTGATATAAAACTAGGAAAGAACCCCGGTTTTTCGGTTAATTCGATCAATTTCGTGCCAAAAAAGATTCACTAAAGAGTAACTTTCCGCTTCTAAAGTTAAAAACCGGGGTTCTCAGACCGAAGTCTCGTTGTAGTACTAGAAGGCTAATGTAATTGTACAGGTAACCCGGGTTTTACGATGAACGATAGCGCCGGTAGCCTGTGTGCTGAATAGGTACGGCCAATTTTGAAGAGGATCGACAGCTTATGGCCGCAATGCCCGATGCCCGCGAACTCGGCAACATTGCTTTATTTCAGGACCTTAACCCCCAAGAGCTAGTTTGGCTCAATGAGCATCTACACCGCCAAACGTTTTCAGCCGGCAGTAATATCTTTATGGTTGATCAGCCAGGTGAAATCGTCTACATTATTCTCAACGGAACCATCAAAATATATATCGATCAGGTCGATGGGATGGAAGTGATCCTGGCTATTTTAGGCCCCGGCGATACGGTGGGCGAGTTGAGCCTGCTGGACAGCGCCGGGCGGTCGGCCAATGTGGTTACGCTGGAAAAATCGACGCTGTTGTGGATGGATCGGCCCACGTTTTGGCACTGTTTGCAAGCCATGCCCAGCGTCACTTACAAAATGGTTGAAATTGTGTGCGGCCGGCTGCGGCTGGCCAACGAGCAAATCAAATCACTGGCCGCGCTGGATATTTACGGCCGGGTAGCCCGGCAAATTCTGGCGATGATGGAACGTTACGGCGTGTCGCAGGATAACGGCGATATTATCATACCCATCCGGCTAACCCAAAGCGATATTGCCGGCCTAATCGGGGCCACCCGCGAGCGGGTCAATCAGGTGATTGTCTCATACAAGCGAGAAAAGTATATCTCCGTTGATAGAAAGTACCGCGTCATTGTTCACAATCAAGAAGCGCTGTCTGAACGCTGTTTGTAACCGGGATAGGATCATAGGTTGAAAACTATGACGCCCCCCATTAAAGTCCTGCTGGTCGACCGGCATAATTTGACTCGGGCCGGGCTGCTCAAGCTTTTAACCGACGACCCCACTGTTGAGCTGGTTGGCGCCACCGGCGATGAGCACGAGGTCATCGATCTGGCGGTTACATTTGAACCCAACGTGCTGGTGCTCGATGGCACGCTGGCCGGCGCGGCCGGTATCATCCAGCAGCTAAGCGAGCGCAAACCGGCCGTCAAAATTCTTATTTTAGACCTGGATTGTGAGGTGTCTCAGGCGGTTAATGTGCTGACTCTGGGCGCAACCAGCTACTTGTGCAAACATAGCACGCCTAAAGATTTGCTCAATGCTATCCGGCATACCAGCCGAGGCGAAACCATCCTCAGCCCCAAAGCGGCCAAAGGCGTAATCGATCGATTGGTACGCGCCGGTCCCGACCCGGCAGATGACGAACTGCACCACCTCTTAACCGAGCGAGAAATTGAAGTTTTGCAGCTATTGTGCCAGGGCTTGAGTGACAAAGAAATCGGTCAAAAACTGCATATTAGCCCGCGCACGGTTAACGGGCATCTGGGCCATATTTATAACAAATTCAATATTCACTCGCGAACTGAGATGATGGTGGTGGCCTTAGAAAAGGGGTGGGTTAATTGGGACTAGATCAGGACTTACGCCAAAACCAGGTGACTGTCACTTATTGTCGATACATCAGCCTCTGAGTCATTCGAATAGGTCGATTTAGTGCGCTCAAGTGACTGTCACCTTTAGCTTCGTCCTATCCTGGGTGACAGTCACGTTTCACGTTATTTTACCCGCCTGGCCGGGCCAAATCAGGTCATTTTGCCCGATCAAAAATGCGTAAAAACACGCTTGGGATGAAACCCCAAGCGTGTTATAGTTTAAAGAGAGAGAAAATAATTTTTGGGGTTTTGGGTTCAATAAAAGGAGGTCCAATATGTATTGGCTAACCGGTATTTTAGGCGCTATTCTGATCGTTGCGCCGTTTATTCTGGGCTACAGCGAAAACCTGGCGGCTCTCTGGTCCAGTATGATTCTGGGCTTGGTGGTGGCGGCGGTTTCGCTCTACAAAGCCTTAAGCAAAGACACCGCCCGCTGGGAATACGGCGTCGCCGCCGTGGTGGGGTTGTTGGCCGTCTTCGCGCCCTTCATGTTCGGTTTCAGCGCTGTGGCGATGGCTATGTGGGCAACGATTATTCTAGGCGCGGTCATCGCCTTGCTGGCCGGCTACCTGGGATTCTTTGCCCGACCGCAAACGTAATGGATAGGACTTACGCAGTTGGGGGTATCGAACCAGGTGACAGTCACTTAGACGTGATAAATCGACTTGTTTGGGCTAACCGGACGTTTATTTTTGGCAAAAAGTGACTGTCACCTTTTGAACTGCGTAACTCATAATGGATTTGAATGATCCGCTTTCACCTCGTCTCGCATCACCTTGAACCTTCTCAGACGGCTTATTGGTCTGAGAAGGTTTTTTTATTGACCACGGACCAGAGAGATATGCTTCACCTGAAAATCATCCCACACAAACTCATCTTGCTGGGCATCGGGCAAAAGCCGCACCGTAGTTAAGGTCACTTCATTATAACCGGCTCGCAGCAGCTCAACCGGCGCCCGGCGCTGGACCGACAGCCAGCGGCGGGTAAAATCCTGCTGCGGTAAATCCGGCGACAGCGGCACGCCGTTAATAGCCACCGTGGCTCCAATTTCGTTTTGCTGCATCAGTTCCAACGTTAGCCGCCAGTCGCTTGAACCCGGTTCAGTCACATAAAACGCGCCGGTCCAGGTTAAACTGGGCTTGCGCCCGCCAAACAGCGGCCACCAAGGCGGCTGCAAATCGGTATCGCCCAGATGAATGATGACATCTTGCCCCAAAATATTGATCTCGTCTTGCGGCCGGGGGCGAGCCGGCGCTACGCCGCGTTCGGCGCGGCTGCCGGCGGCTTCGCGCCAGGCCGCCAGGGCCGGTCGCGGCGCACCGCTTTCATCAAGCAGGCTGTAGCCGCCAAACGGATCATCAGCGCCCGGCATCGACAAATTCCAGACGGTCACCAGTTTTACCCAGGGCCAATCCTGACGAATGATGTTCAACGCCTCGGTCAGATAAGCCGCTTGCTGATCCAGGCTGACTTGGATATCAGCCTGCTCCGGCGGCGGATCGATGGTCCAGCCCAGCTCCGTAATCCAGACCGGCTTATCCTCATCGCCGTTCTCGGCCATAATGGCCCGCAGTTCGGCCAGGCGGCCAAAGGCCGGGTGGTCGCTGTCGCTTTGCAAGGCGGCCGGAGCCAAACCAAAACTGTACGGGTGAGCGCCCAGCACGTCAAAGTAGTCCGCCGCGCCGGCCTGATACATCGCCCGCAAGAATTCACGGTCATCCATCGCCGAGGCATCGCGGCTGTTGGTCGGAGCCAATCCGGCGGAAACCACCAGCGCCGCGGGATCGGCGGCTTTGACGGCGTCGTAACCGACGCGCATCAAATCGACAAACGCCGCCGGATCCGGCGGCTGCCCGCCCCACTCGATGGCCAGATTCGGCTCGTTCCAGATGATGTAGGCTTTGATCCGGCCGCGATACCGCTCGGCCACGCGCCGGACAAAATCTTCGTAATCAGCCAATTTATCCGGCGGCGCGTTCAGGGATAAATCGACCGCGCTGGCCCAGGCCGGGTGCTGGTCAAGCCGAACGATCAAATCCAGCCCGTAAAACTCCGCCCCGGCCACAATTTGGTCGGCAGCCTGCCAGTGAAACTGATCCTGCGTCGGTTCGATCTCACGCCAGGCGAAAACTTGAACAATGGTATCAAACTCGGCCTCTTGGGCCAATTGGAGCAAGCGATCATCCACTTTGAGGGTGTGCGCGGCTAAACGAGGGGTGGCCGGGGTGGTGGAACAGGCGCTGAGGAAAAAGAGGGTGATGAGTAGAATGTAGAATGTAGAATGTAGAATGTAGAACGTGGGATGTGGAATGAAGGGCGGGGGATAGGGCGTGTAAAGTTTCACGGGGTTGTACCTCGCCAAACGCCGTTGGCGGCGGCGATAAATAGATCGTTGTTGGGGCCCCAGGCCAGGGCTTCGATGACCGTGTCGGTCAGGCCGGTCAGCCCGATGGGCAGCCAAGTTTGCCCGCCGTCGTTCGATTGGTACAGGCCGTGATAGGCTGTCCCGGCATAGAGGGTTTCGGCGTGACGCGGGTCGGCCAGTAAGGCGGTGACCGAAATATGCTCAAGACCCCGCCCCCACCCGGCAGCCGGCGATGTATCGAACGGGCCTTCGACGGTGTCGCCGTGATCAAAGCTGCGATATACGCCGCGGGTTGTGCCGATGATGAGCGCCGAGCCGTTGGCCGGGGATTGAGCCAGCAGCGCGAGGATCGATTGGCCGGATAAGGTACGGGCGGTCAAATCCCACGGCTTACTGCCCTCGGCCCGAAACAGGCCGTCTTCGGTGCCGACATAAATAAAACTCCCCGCTGGATCGACGGCCAGACTGACCGTTTCCAGCACATCGCCCAAACCATTCCAGCGAGCCAGCCAATTTTGGCCGGCGTCGTAACTTTCGTAGACCCGCTCCCACGCCGCCAATTTATACAGATGATCGGAGTCGAGGGGATCGACGGCCAGCGCCGGAATGCCGACGCCCGTTCCAGACACGGGCTGCCAGGTTACGCCGCCATCGCGACTGGCAATCATCCCGTCGCCGGAACTACCGGCATAAATTCGCTGCGAATCGGTGGGATCGATGGTGAGCGATTGGATACCACCGGAGTGAATGGCATCGGTGGCCGACTGCCAGGTTTGAGCATCAGCTTGCCAGCGAAAGAGTCCGGCTCCCGTCCCCAGCAAAAGGCCATCGGCCAGCGTGAGCAGCGCACGGGCGTTCACCGGGCCTAAATTCGGGGCCAGGTTTTGCCACGTCTGGCCCAGGTCGTCGCTGCCATACAGGCCATTCCATGTGGCGGCCAGAAGTCGATACGATTTGTCCGGGAGCGCGGTCGCGGCTAAATCTAACACGCCGCCGGACGGTAAGCCGGCCCCGCCCCGGCTCCAGGTCGTCCCGCCATCGCTGCTGCGATAGAGTTGGCCCTGGCTGGTTCCGGCGATTAACGGGCCGTCGTCCAGCCACAAAAATGAGGTGGCTTCATCAAATTTCAAAGGCAATGAGGCGATAGGCGGCCAGGATTGCCCGCCATCCTGAGTGCGCACCACCTGATCCCGTAAGCTGGCGATGGCGGTTTGAGGATCTGTTGGATTAATCGCCATGTTGCTGCCATATTTGCCCTCGTACGCCGCCTGCCAATGGCGACCATAATCCCGGCTGGCAAAAATGCCCTGGCCCGATGTTCCGGCGTAAAGATATTGCCCGTCGCCGGACACCGCCAGCGAGATGACGGCGGCTGAGGCCAATTCTGAATCCGCAGGCACAATTGACCGCCATGCGCCGTCTTTGGCCTGGGTGAAGATGCCCACTCCGTCGAAACCGGCGTAGAGATGGCCCTGCGCATCGGCGGCCAAAGCAAAAGCCGTGACCGCCGGTAAGCCCGACGCCGATTGCCAATTTTGGCCGCCGTCAGAACTGGCCAACACCCCGTCACGAGCGGCGGCCCATAAGGTCACCACAGGCTCGTTTTCGCCCATCGATGGGAACGGCAGCACATCAAAAATCGGATTGTCAGCTAAACCGGAGCCGCCAGTCGTCCACGTTTGGCCGCCATCCTGGCTGGTCAGCAGCCCTGCGGCGGCATAGTAACCGGCCCAAACCTGATCGGGGGTAAGCAGGTTGGCGGCCACAGTCAGCACAATCGAAGCCTGGCGGGGTAGCCCGTTTTCAGCGCGAACCCACTGCCATTGTGGGGGTGAGGCAGGCGGGGTTGTCTGGCAAGCGGCCAAGACGAACACCAGGGCTATCGTCATAAATTTTAGAAGAGAGAGCGGGACAAATTTGGTCATAAGGTCAATGAGTAGTTCTGCGCAACCTCTACAGGATTATTCTATAGGTGGTAATGTTGCCACGATATCCTTAAGCATAGGTGAGTGAGCCCCGGCCTCGCCCTCAAGGTTTGATACCGGCTTGACAATCCGTATGGCAAATCCAATCGGCATTAATGGCGGTTTCGTTGGGATAGACCACCTCAACCTTGACACTCTCTGACAGCGGGACGAACTGCCGACATTGCCGGTTGAATTCGGCGGTAACCGGACAGTCGTAACGCCCGATGGTCAACCACCACCAACCGGCAGCCTGATCGGGGCTGTCGAGAACGATTTCCCATTGGCCGGCGCTGGCGGCCGGCTGCCAGCGGTTAGGGCCGCTGGGGTTCGATAGCAGGCTGAGGGAGCCGTTATCGATTTGCACGCTGAAACCATCGACGGCATGGCCGGCCTCGTCAACGATTTGACCATGAAACCGAATCGCGCGGTCATCGCCGGCAGCGTACCAGGCGCCGGGCGTGAATTGAAAGGTTGGATTGGCGGGCAGGGAGGGTTGGCTGTCTCCAGCCGGAACCTGGTTATCGGGTTGTTGCGGCGACGACGCCACAGCACTTTCAACCGCCCATAATTGGCCTTTGCCGTTAACCATCAAGATCGTTTGGTCTGAGCGGATTAGATCGGTATAAATTTGGCTGCCGGCGTCCAACTGGTCGAGAATACGGCCGGTTTGGGCGGCTACGGCGTACAGTTGGCCATCACCGCTGCCAAAATAGACCATTTGATCGAACACCAACGCTGAGGATTTGATCGGCTTACCGGTTTTGAGCTGCCATCGCGCCCGGCCGCTGCCGGCCTCTAGCGCGTACAGGGTCCCGTCATAACTACCGACAAAAACGACGCCATCGGCCACAACAGGCGAAGCGAAAACATCATTGCCAGTTTTGAAACGCCACTTTTCGTCGCCGGTGGCGGTATCCAAAGCATAGACAAATTCATCGTTGCTGCCGAAAAAGAGCGTATTTGCGGCAATCGCCGGAGTCGAGGCAACCCAGTTACCGGTGCGATAGCGCCAGCGCTGCTGACCACTACCTCTATCGATGGCGTAGAGGTAGCGATCCCGGCTGCCGACATAAACCCAATCACCGGCCACGACCGGCGACGAAGCCAGCGGCCCGCCGGTCGCGAAGCGCCACTGTTCCTGACCAGTCCGGGCATCTATTGCCACCAGATTGCCGTCCTGTCCCGGCACGTAAACGCTGCCGCCGGCAACGGCGGGCGCGGCTGAAACATCGATATCGAACTGCCAGCGCGGCGCACCCGTCAATTTATCGAGCGCATAAAGCGTGGCGGCGCTGCTGGCATAAACATCGTCACCGGCGACCACCGGGGCGACTTCGACAGGTGAGTGGGTTTGAAACTGCCAAACATCTTGGCCCGTTTCTAGGTCGAGCGCATAGACGTACCCCTCGTTACTGCCGGCGTAGATCAAATTGCCGTCCGCCGCCGGGGCGGCGCCAATGCCGCCTTGCCCGCGAAACTCCCACTGCGCTCTTAACTGATGCGATGGCAGCGGCTCGGTGTCGTTCTCGCCCCAAAATATTCGGACCAGCGAACTTAGAAGGGCTGGTCCGACCTGCGGTTGAAGCCACCAACCCGCTAAACCTAACCCTAGCAAGCCCACCAGCCCGACTAAAGCGACCCAAGCTAACGGGTGGGGTCGGAAGCGGACCGGACGCGACAATCGGGATCGGGCCGGGCGGCGGCGGGTAAATAGATTGGCGACCAGGCGTAGTGGGCCAGGAATCTCGACCGTAGAAACCGTTTTATGCTCAATCTGATTCAGTAGTTGATATTTCAGGGTGTGTCGAATCTGACTGTCCCGGCTAAAATCGGTCGAAGCCAGCCGCCGGGCCAGATCAAGATTGGCCTGGTAATCGCCGGGATTTTTCAGCGGGTCGGATAGACGGGCTTCTGGCAACATGTTATCCACATCGTGGCTGAAACGTTCGGCCAAATCCTTTGGACTCATAATTCAACTCCCTGGGCTTCCAATTCAGTGCGGAGACGGCGGATGGTTCGGTACAAAATCACGCCGATGTGGCTTTCGGTCAGACCAGTTAGCTCGGCAATGCGGCGATTAGTCAAGCCGCCGGCGAATTTCAAGGCGATGATGTCTCGTTCGCGGCTGCCTAACCGGGCCACCGCGGCTAACAGGCGGTGATGGGCTTCGCGGCCGGCGACGACCTCGCCAGGCGGCGGGTCGCCGCCGGCCCAATCGCGCAGCCGTTCGAACGACAGCCAGCGCCGGCGCTGCTGCGCCCGCAGGTGATCGTTGACAGCGTTACGGGCAATGGCAAAGAGCCAAGCGGCAAACGGCGCTTTTTCGGGACGATAACTGTCGAGGTTGACCAACACCCGTTCAAAGATGTGCGAGGTCAGGTCATCGGCGGTATCGGTTTCTTGGACGCGGTAGCGAACGTAGTTATAAATCCGGGCAAAGTAATGGTCATAAACCGCCGCAAAAGCCGAGGCATCGACCATCGACTGTTTAATCAGGGCCGGCTCATTGGGTAGGATTGTCGCAAAATTACTCATCTACGGTAACCACTTCGTCTGGCGGGATATCTATAAGTTAGTACGATGCCGATCGGAAAGTATTACAAGCTATTTCAGCGATGTAAGCAAATTCGCCAAAACAAAACGGAGGCCAAAGCGTACTTTGGCCTCCGTTGAGGTAAAGGAGCGTCAAAGCTGAACGTTGATCTGACAAAGCAAGCTTTGTCGCTCCATAAAAGTTTGTAGTCATCGCTTTAGCGATGTTGCCTCTATAAGGAGTTACTAGGAATCGGATTTGGTAAACATAAATTTGCTAAAGAACCCGCGATTATTGGCCACAAGGCGATAGCCCAGCTCGGTAAACCAAACCAGCAGCGGCCCAGTCAAGGGCCGAATCAACCAGCGGGGATAGCCGATAGTTTCCAAAATAAACAGGCTAGCTCGACCCGCTTGTAACACTTCACCGTTGGCTTTGATCACATGAATCGCCTGCTCGCACTCCCGGCGTAGCTGCGGCGTCAGCGGCGGAGAGGGGCAATCCTGATAAGGTATGATATAAAATTTAGCTTGTAAATCTTGCCGTCTGACCCAGACGGATGTCCGTTGTCAGAAGCCTCAGTCACCGTCCCAGAGGAGCCAGTGCTGATGGGGTTTGATGTTGGTTGGCATTTTCAATCCTATTGAATATGTGGGTCGTGGAATGTAGGACGTGGAACGTAGAAGGTGATTATGCATTACTCACGTCCCACGTTGTACGCGCCACGTTCTATTCAATCCCAATCTCCGTCATCAGTTCCGGGGTGGATTTTTGTAAAATATAACAATTGCGCCGATCGCCGTTGGTCACTGTCGAAATAAAATCGACGGCAATGTATCCTTTGGCAAAGTACGTTTCAAACGCCCGCCGAATTTTGAGGCGCCAGTCGAGCGCAAGCGTCATGTTGGCGTCTTTAACCGGGTGGATATCCGGCATACTTTCGAGTTCGAGGAAATCGGCCGTCAAATCTAAATCGGCTTGGTCGATTTTCTTAGCCACACCTTGACCAGAAATCGTAAAAATGGGGCAGGCCGCCCGATAATCCGGGATCGTGGCCGTGTCCTGCCGGGGGCCGCTAACCCACCATTCGACCAAGAGCCGGTCGGAGGGAAGACCGGCATTGAGCGCCCCGAAGTTGCTGCCGTAGTAATCCTCAATGTAGGTGCGGCTGATGGCTCGTAATTTGTGCAGATTTAAATTGGCGTTTGGCCCTTCAAGGGGGTCGTAGGTCCAGGTAATAAGCGGAAGGTTTTGGGCAATGGTGCAGCGGCGCTGTTCTTGTTTGAGGGCCTCGGCTACGCCGTGTCGCCGCCATTCCGGCAGAACCCCCATATTTTGTGAACACAGTTTAAAAAGCCCGCTGGGTTCGCGGCCAATAAAGCTAAAAAGAAAGCCGATCATCTGACCGGACTTGTCATCAAAAGCACCCAAAACTACCCCACCATTCATGGCCGCCGTTTTCAAGACCGGCGGATACAATCCCAACGACGCATCATCAAAACCCCAGATTTGTTGTTGAAGTTCGCGAACAGCCAGCATTTCATTATAAGACTCAAGATCCCGAATCTGGTACATGGAGCGCCTCCTTTAAAAATAATAATTTGGAGCATCAAAGCTCTGCTTTGATCCGCTTGGCAAAGCAAGTTTTGTCGCTCCGCTGCTTAAAATGCATAAAGCGCACAGAGCAGTTTTTGAGCATCTGTGCGCTTATTAAGCTTTTATTATATGAAATTGTAATGCTAACACTTAACTTTTTGCAAATAAGGAAGTGGAGGGAGGGGTGGTTAGTTGGTTAGTTGTTTTGCTCCACCCCAACTAAATAGTGATGACGCAGAATATTACTTTTGGGTTTGAGCATTATGCCGTTGATCTCGCTGCAATTTTCGTCAAAGTCTTGAATGTTAACATAGCAAACGGTCGGCATCTGAGCGAGTTTTTGTCGATAATGCTGCGCCGCCTGATTTATTTTATCTACAATATTTCGATTTGGGTCACTGTCGAACCAAAGTAATCCTTCCAACATATTTTTACTCCTGTGAGTCTTGATAGATTAACCAATCGCTGCGAGGGAAAATCTCGCATAGGTGAAACCGCTGGCTGCCGGAACGCACCCAGTAATGATGCATGCCGCAGCTATCAGAGCGACCAGACATCGTTTTACATTCATTAACCGCATCGACATGGTATATACGGCCGCGCCAGGTAAATCGAGCCGGAAAGAGATTAAACCGTCGCTCCAACATTTGAATAGGCTCAGAACTGTCGTTCATGGTTACTCCCATATTGACGGCAGGATATCGCCGATGCCTTCGGTTGTTTCCTGGCCAATAACTCTAAAATCGCGAGTACCGGGAGGCGTTGTGGGAGCCAACATCGGCGGTGGGGCTGCCATGCCGGGATAGCCATTGGGGTTTTGCCCGTTGACCACCACTACCGGAGGATAATGACCATAACGCCCCATGCCGTAGCCCATCTCTTCAGGCTGTTTGTCGCGTTGGCGGAGAACCCAAACTAAAATAATACTGGTTGGAATTGAAGCCAGCACGCCACAAATAATACCGATGATCACGGCCATAGCGTCGGGGCTGAGGCGTAGTCCAATGACAACCGCCATCACGACAACAAACGTAACCCCGGTTACGAATAAGAATTTTTTCATGGTTTTTACCCCTTGCTATAATGGCGTTCGAACTGACTAGGGTTTATAGAGCTTTAGAGTTAGGGAGTTTAATGAGTTTGCCAACAGATGAGTAGCCTTCTTTTTTGGGTCAAATGGAAGCGATTATTGATCTGAAACTCGTAAACTCTATCAACTCATTAAATTCCTATAAACACTATTTAATTAACCTCAGTTGGTGTCCCAACATCAATCCCAATCCCTTACGTTTCTGAGGGGGATTACTTTGGCTCAGGGTCATGGCCGGGGGCTCAACCGGTCGACCATTTGTCCCTGTAGCGGCCAAGGGTTGGGGCTCCGGATGAGGCGTTAACCAGCGGCGGCTTTGGCGCATCCCCGAACTCATGCGGTTGACGATTTGGCGAATCTCTTGTTCGCTGATATAGGCTGCCTGGAAGCGAGTGACGTGTCCTTTGGCCACCAACAGGAAATCGCCTCGACCCAGCAATTTTTCAGCGCCGGTGCCGGGTATACCGGCGGCGATTTTAGCATCATCGGCGCTGGCGACACTGCCCACCAGCCGTACCGGAAAGTTGCTGCGAGTCAAGCTGCCGATACTGGCCGCCAGCGGTTTTTGGGTACAGGCGACGATATGCAAGCCCGCACTACGGCCTCGCTGGGTCAGGCGGGTCATCAAGCGATCCATAGCCTTGCCGCCCTGCTCCATCAAATCGGCCACCTCATCGATAAAGATGATCACTCTTGGTTCAGAGATGTTCTCCCGATCCCGGCGAACCATCTCCTCGACCATCTCACCTAATAGAAAAATGGCCTGATGGACATCTTGTACAGCCGGACGCAAAAGGTGGGGCAGAGCAGGCCCCCCGTGGCCACCTTCAAACGTAATAAATGGGTCGAAGCCGTTGCCTTTGGGATCAATGAAGATCATCTGGACTTCACCCAAACGATTGTGCATTGCTAATGAAAGAGCAATACTTCTGGCCAGCGCGGTCTTACCGGAACCGGTCGTACCGGAGATCAAGACGTGAGCCACTTCCGGCGATGGCAGCCGTAAAAGCAGCGGCAGACCCGACTCATCCATACCTAAGATAGCCGTTTGTTTGGGTATTTCTTTTACTTGACGGCATAGATTCACCAGCCGAACTACCTGAGCATCCTCACGAGGCACATCGACCTGAACCGCCGCCCCCTGGCGGGAGACGCGAACGCGAGGCGCGCCCAACCTCAAAGCCAACTCCTCTGACAGCCCTACGATTTTGGAGACCTTGGTCGAAATCTCCGGAAAAACTCGATAGCTTATCCAGCGCGGGGTCACAACCCCACCCGTAACCCGCCCTGGAACGCGATGACTGGTCAAAACCATTTCTATTTGATCAGCCTGGTACTCTAACACCCGACGCATATATATCTCCGGATCGAGATTATCTCTGGGTACAGGATAGTTTTTATTTTCGAGCATGTCATAACCTGTTACACCCTTTTTTTAGTCGTGGTCTTTTCCGTGGGGCTGATGCTCGTTGACCTCGACTCTCATCTCCTATAAATCGATCCGAGTTTACGGCCCAGCAGTTGTCTTACAATTGTGACTATTCAACTAACTGGCACCTGGGTTTAAATGGCGATTTAGGGCCAGTTGCCTGGTGTGCTCAATAGATATGGTTAGTTACCTTAGATCACTTTTGGGTCAAACGTCTGGGGCTGGGTTTGGTCAACCTGCCGGATAACGGCGACAACTTTACCCTGAATTTCCAGAGCATCAGGAGCCACGATCATCGATTGCGTGGCTGTGTTAACCGGCTCTAATCGAACATGGCCATTCTCCCGATAATATCGCCCCAACGCCGTTTGCCCTTGGGCGGCCAGCCGGGCCGCGATTACTTCCCCGTTTTGTACACATTTTTGCCTTTGTAGAATGATAATGTCTCCTTTGCCCACAAAAGGTCCGACAATGGCAGGGTCATCCACTTTGAGGGCGTAGAGTTCAGAATCGGTGGAGACAACATCAAATGTCAGTTCCACAATTTCGGCTTCACTCAGATTGATACTATCGACGGGTTTGGGTTCCCCGCCATTTTTAACCACAGGTGCGAGGCCATTTGGTTCTGCGGCCAAACGCAGCCCTCGCGGGGTATTGGGGATGCGGGTAATAAAGTCAGCACTTTCTAAAACCCCCAAATGATAATCCACCAACGATTTGGTACTGATGTTGAGACCCGCTCTGATCTCTTCATAGGTGGGAGGATAACCGTTGCTACCTACAAATTCTTCAATAAATGCCAGCATCCGTTCTTGTTTGTCGCTTATTTTTATCATTTACCTGGCTCCTTCAACTTAAGTAGATATCCTCACAAAAATAGAACACGTGTTCTAAACTGGTTATCATTATACCAGAACGTGTGTTCTAAAGTCAAGTCTCACTTTGGTAGTTTTAGATTAAATTTTGAGAGGGTAAAAAAACAAACACGCCCCTCAAGGAGGCGTGTTAACAAGCTAAAATGAGAAGAGGATATAGGGGTCTATGCTTAGAATGAAGCCCAAAGCAAACCTGTAGCCTAAGGTCAAGTTCAAAAGACAGCCAGATTGCTAAAGCAAATAAAATGAGTTGGTTTTGTGATTTATCAAGCCAGTTGGCGAATAACCGCGATCACTCGCCCTTTGATCTCCAAATTGGCGGCGTCAACGTAAATAGGCTCCATTGTTTGGTTTTCCGGCTGGAGGCGAATGCGATGCCCCTCATTGTAAAACCGTTTGAGGGTGGTTTCTTCGCGGTCGGTAATCCAGGCGGCGACCATATCGCCGTTGTTGGCGGTTTCGGTGTGACGCATCACGACAATATCGCCATCGTTGATCAGGGCATCGATCATCGAGTTCCCTTTAACCTTCAGGGCATAGACATCCTTATCGTTGGGGACCACATCGCGGGTGAGTTCGATGGTGTCCATTTCCGGATCAAAGGCATCTTGGAAATTCAAAAGGGGTTCACCAGCCGCGATACGGCCCAGCAGTGGTATTTTGACCAGTTCTGACGCGCCGGTTAGTTCTTCCAAACCTTCAACCAACCGAATACCTCTGGAAACCGTCCGGTCTCGATAGATATGCCCATTTCGCTGTAATGCATCGAGGTTATAATTAACCACAGAGGTTGACGTAATATTAACCGCCTTACCAATTTCTCGAATGGTCGGTGGATACCCATTATCGAGGGTAAAGGATTTTACAAAATTTAAGATTCTCTTTTGCCGATCAGATAGACCCATTATGACTTCTCCTTCGAAAGATACAATTATCAACCATCAATAGCCGGTAGTTGATAGTCAGACATGCATGCTTCAACAATGTGATATTAGGCTTGATGGTTCTTCGTTAGTCGGCCATTTGTTCCGACCATTTGTGCTTGTTCTACCTGATTATACCACGAACGGGTGTTCTATGTCAATTCTCTAAACGAAATTTTTCTGCAATAAAAAAAGCCCGATGGAAATGCATCGAGCTTTCAAAAATGGCTGTATATCGATTAAGGTTATTATTCAACGGCTCTGTTAATCGCTTCAATTAGCCGATTTAGGTCAGGGGGTTTGACAAAGAATTCATCGGCTCCGGCCAATTTAGCTTGGGTTCGCTCTTTTTTACTACTCCAGGCGGAAATGACAAAAATCGGGAGATGGCTGGTAGCCGGATTAGCCCTTAATTCGTTGATGGCATTGTACCCGTCCATCACCGGCATGCGTAAATCCATGAGAACAACTTGAGGTTTCCAGCTTTGGGCCAGTTCAACTCCCTCTTGCCCGTTTTTAGCGTAGTTAACTTTATAGCCTTTTAATTCAAGTAACCTGGCAATTGTATCTCGGATAACGGCGGAGTCTTCAACGTAGAGGACCCGAATCGGCTCACGCCCGCTTCCTTGAGGAGTCAGTCTCTTAAGCTTTTTAAGTGGTTGTTCTGACATTGGAGGCCCTCGCCACTATCTGCAAGATTAAAGATTTGAGTTAGCAAGCAGACTTCGAAGTATTTATTCCTGATATAATGCCAAAAACAAGATAATTATTCAAATTCAATGGTAAAAATGCGATCAAACTGCATAATTTGAAACAGCCGGTTCAGATGTGGATTGGGATACCTCAAAATGATGGGGATATCTGCCCTTGAGAATTCTTTGTGGGCATTAAGCAGCAGCCGTAGCCCTTGAGAGTCAAACCGTTCCGTTTCCGACAGATCTATCCACAAAGAGTCGGCCTTAACTTCCTGTAATTTTTTCAATAAGGCGGAACTGCTTTCGGTGGACCACATAAGATGGTGTGTATCCGAGTCAATACTCCCCACTAACTTCAATGTCCAACGACCGTTTTCTTCAGACAAATCGGCAATTAAGTTTGGCATGTACCATCATCAGGTCTAGTTGATTTAAGTTATCTTAACTCAAGTCTATCACCAGTTGAATTATAAAGTCAAGTCCCTTATCCAAACACGGCCAATGAAGTCAAATCGACCAGGGGGGTAGGCCAAATACCGAATATAACAGTAACGATGACCGTAACGACCAACGTGACCACAACCGGGGCGCTGAGTTTAAGGGCCGGGGCCACGTCCCCGTCCTCAGCGGTGGCGACAGGCCGCATGTACATCTGGACGACAATGCCTAAATAGTAAAAAGCGGAGATAGCGCTGTTAATCATCCCGGCTACAGCCAGCCAACTCATGTTAGCTTCGACGGCGGCTCGGAAAACGTAGAGCTTGCCCCAAAAGCCGATAAACGGTGGAATGCCTGTAAGCGACACCATAAACAGCAGCATCGCCAGGGCCAACAGCGGGCTGCGGGAGGCCAGGCCGGCGTAATCTTGGATGGCCGAGCCGACTTGGCTGCGGCGCTCCAGTACCGTGATAACCGCAAAGGCACCGATATTCATAAAGGTGTAAGACAGGAGGTAGAATAACACCCCCTGCACCCCATTCATCGTACCGGGTACGACCCCTACCAATATATATCCGGCGTGGGCGATACTGGAATAGGCCAGCATGCGTTTAACATCTTTTTGTGCCAGCGCAGCGATATTCCCACCGGTCATGGTGATCACAGCCAAAACAGCCACGGCCAGTTGCCAATCGACCGTAAAGGCATCGCCGAAGGAAATCATCAGGACCCGCATCAATGAGGCGAAACCCGCTGCCTTCGCGCCGACAGACATAAAAGCGGTGACGGAAGTTGGCGCGCCATGGTAGACATCGGGCGTCCACCACTGAAAGGGGACGGCGGCTATTTTGAAGGAAAAGCCGACCAGCAGCAAGCTCAACCCAACCAGCGCGATCGGATCGCCCAGGTTGCCCCGATCGGCGGAGAACCAACTGCCGATTTCTTGCAGGTTGGTCGAGCCGGTCGCCCCGTAAACGAGGGCCACCCCGTACAAGAAAAAGGCCGAGGCAAACGCCCCCAGGACGAAATATTTCATGCCGGCTTCACCGGAACCGAGCTGCTGCCGGTTGAAAGCCGCCAAAATGTACAAGGCAATGGACATAATTTCCAGGCCCATAAAGACGATAATCAGATCCGTAGCCGCGCCCATCAACATCATCCCGACCGTGGCAAATAGAAGCAGGGCGTAATACTCACCGTGCTGGAGTTCTCGGTCGCTCAAATAACTTAGAGAAATCAAGATCGACAAGGCGGCGGCAATGATAAAGATCAAGTTCAAAATCAGCGAGTAGCCATCGCTGATCAGCATGGTTTGAAAGGTTGGCGGCGCAAAAGAGGCCATTAAACTAAAGTTCAAAATAGCCGCCATAGTCAGACCGACCAAGCTAATATAGCCTAGAATTCGTTTGTCATCGACAAACAGTTCCATAAACATGACCACAAAGGCCGCAACGACCACGACCAGTTCAGGGGCGATAGCCTGAAAATTCAAAATGGGAAAATCAATAGGCATAAGGTTTCACCTTAAACAGCAGGATAAGTTACTGACCGGCGATCAGCGTAGTGGCGCTGATCATCTCAGCCAGTTCGGCTGTAGCCGGGTTAATTTTGTCGAACAACAAATTCGGGAATAAGCCAATAATAAAGCAGAACAAAATCAAGACGAAGGCAATACCGGCTTCGCGCATGTTCATATCTTTTAGGTTCCGATTGGCCTCGTTAAAGGGTCCCATCATCACCTTACGAGTGGCGGTCAGCAGGTACCAGGCCGCCAGCACAATACCGAACGTTCCCAAGGCGGCCGCAATCGGGTTCACCTTGAACGTACCGAGCAGGATCACAAACTCGCCGACGAAGCCGTTCAGCCCCGGCAGTCCCACCGATGAGAAAACCGCCAGCAGGAAGTAGGTGCCAAAAACCGGCACCTTGACCCAGATGCCGCCGTACTCGCTAAAGAGGCGGGTGTGGCGCTGCTCATACAGCACGCCGACCATAAAGAAGAGCATGCCGGTGCTCAGACCGTGGTTGATCATTTGCAGCACTGCGCCGCTCATCCCTTGCTGACCGCCGCTGAAGGTCCCCAATACGATGAACCCCATATGCGCCACCGACGAGTAAGCCACCAGCTTCTTGACATCATCCTGAACCAGCGCGACCAGCGCCCCGTACAAGATGCCGATGATCGCCAGCGTGACCAGCAGCGGCGTCCAGTAGGCCACGGCGTCGGGGAAGAGGGGGATGGCAAAACGCAAGTAACTGTACGTCCCCATTTTCAGCAAAACCCCGGCCAGCATAATCGAGCCGGCGGTCGGCGCTTCGACGTGGGCCGTGGGCAGCCAGGTGTGCAGCGGGAAGAGCGGCACTTTGACCGAGAAGGCCAGAGCAAAGGCGAAGAACAGAATAATTTGCAGATTCTGCGACAGGCTAAGTGTGCTGACCAGCGTCGGCAGGTCGGACGTGCCGCCGTTGACGTACAGCACCAGCGCCGCGACCAGCATCAACGTGCTGCCGGCCATCGTATAGATGATGAATTTCACCGCCGCGTAGATGCGCCGCGAGCCGCCCCATTTACCGATCAACAACGCCATCGGGATGAGGCTGGCTTCCCAGAACAGGTAGAACAGGAACAGATCGAGCGAGATAAACACCCCGATCACCGCCGCCTCGAGCAGCAGCATGCAGGCCATATACTCTTTGAGGCCGTCGGTGATCGCTGTCCAAGAGCTAATGACCGAAATGAGGGTCAAAAATGTGGTGAGCAACACCAGGAACAGGCTCAAGCCATCGATGCCGACGTGGTAGTTGATATTGAGCGCCGGAATCCAGGGCCGGATCTCTTCGAATTGGTAGCCGCTGACGCCATCGGCAAAGCCAAAATAGAGCGGCAGCGATACCAGCAGCGCCAGGGCGGTTGTCGCAACGGCCAACCATTTGATCATATTGTCTTGATCGCGCGGCACAAAGGCAATCACAATTGCGCCGGCGATAGGGATGATAATGAGCAGCGAGAGTATCATTCAACCTACCTTAAAAAGAAGTAGCTAATCATAATGATCACGCCGATAAAGGTCGCCAGAGCGTAGCTACCGGTGTAACCGTTTTGCAGTTTGCTGAGTATACCGCCGAACCGACCAATCAGGCGGGCCGTGCCATCGACAAACATATCGTCGATGACCACCTTATCAAGGCCATCCGCAAACGCCTGGGCTAATTTCAAGCCGGGCTGGACAAACAGGGTGTCGTACAGTTCATCGATCCAATATTTGTGGGCCAGCAGCGCAAACAGCGAGCGTGTACTGCGCGCCAGGTTTTGCGGAATGGACGGCTGGAGCATATAGAAGAAGTAGGCCAAAAAGATGCCGCCCACCGCCACCACCGCCGATGTCGCCAGCAGGCCCATCTCCGCGCCAAATGACATGTGATGTTCTTCGGCGGCGTGAGGCAGTTCGTACAGCACCGGTTCAAGCCAGCCATTGAGGAAGTGGGGAAGCCCCAAGAATGTAGGTAAGCCCAAAAGCCCGCCGAAAATGGCTAAAACGGCTAACACGCTGAGGGCGAAGGTAATCGGCGTGCGGCTCTCGTGGGCGTGTTCGTAGAGATGATGGTCGCGCGGCTTACCGTGGAAGGCAATGAAGATGGCCCGGAAGGTGTAAAAGGCCGTCATCCCGGCCGTCAAAATGCCGAAAAACCAGAGGATCGGTGATGCTTCAAAGACGTGGGCCAGAATTTCATCTTTCGAGAAGAAGCCGGACATCAAGGGAAAACCGGCCAGCGCCAGGCCGCCAATCCAGAAGGTAATCCAGGTGATCTTCATTTTGTCTTTCAATCCACCCATACGGCGGATGTCGATGACATCGTGCAGCGCGTGCATAACTGAGCCGGCGCCCAAGAAGAGCAGGGCTTTGAAGAAGGCGTGGGTCACCAGGTGGAACATCCCGGCGGTATAAGCGCCAACCCCCACGGCGGCGAACATATACCCTAGCTGGCTAACGGTTGAGTAGGCCAGCACCCGTTTGAGATCGACCTGAACCAGGGCGATGGTGGCCGCAAAAAAGGCGGTAGCCATCCCAATAACGGCGACGGCCATCGACACCCCCGGCGCGAGCGAATAAAGAATGTTGCTGCGGACAATCATGTAAACCCCGGCAGTGACCATCGTCGCCGCGTGGATGAGGGCCGAGACAGGCGTCGGACCGGCCATCGCGTCGGGCAACCAGACATATAAGGGGAGTTGGGCGCTCTTTCCAATAGCGCCGACAAAAAGCAGCGCCGCAATCCAGGGAATAACGGAGGGCATCGCCTCTGACACTTCCACGGCCCTGGGGAAAATCTCGTTGAATTGAAGCGTGCCGAAGGTGCTCCAAAGGAGGAAGACCCCCAGCGCAAAGCCCACGTCACCGATGCGGTTGACGATGAAGGCTTTCATCCCGGAGGCGGCCGGCGAGAGCAGCGGCTGTAACTTAACCGGCTCCGTATTCGAACCGAGGTTGATGGGCGTTTGCGCCTCCGAAGGCCGGTCGAACCAATAGCCAATTAACAAATAGGAGGAGACCCCCACCAGTTCCCACCCGACGTACATCATCAGGTAGTTATCGCCGAGCACCAGCACCAACATCGAGGCGATGAACAGGTTGAGAAACGTGAAGAAGCGCGAGAAATCACGATCATCGTGGTCGTGACCGTGGTCATCACTGTGAACCATATAAGCGGTGGCGTAGACGTGGATCAGGAAACCAACGCCGGTGACGACCAACACCATCGTCAGCGACAGCGGATCGACCAGCAAGCTGATCGGCACATTGAAGTCGCCGATGGTGACCCAGGTCCATAACGGAACGGCAACGGCCTCGCCGCCGCGCCCCATCGTTTCAAAAAAGGCCCCGACCCCGACCAGAAAAGCCAGCAGCACCATCAACGGAGCGATAATACTGACCGTCCGATTGCCGATGCGCCGCCCAAACAGACCGTTGATCAGCAACCCTAAAACAGGTAAAGCTATGGTTAACCAGATTAATTGAGTCATATCTACTCGCTAAATTAATTATTTACAGATTATCTCTGGGTTAGCCCTTTAACGAATTGAAATCGTTAATGTTGACCGAGTCCTTATGACGATTCAACTCGACCAGCAGCGCCAGACCGACAGCGACCTCAACCGCGGCCACGGCCATAATCATAAACACAAAAATTTGGCCGGTGGTTGAGTCGAGATAGCGCGAGAAGGCAATAAAAGTCAGGTTGACCGCATTCATCATCATCTCGACGCACATCAACACGATGATGACGTTGCGCCGGATGAGCACACCGCCGGCCCCAATCGCGAACAAGATGGCGCTCAACAAGAGATAGTAAGACAAGGGAACTTGACCAATCATGCCATCACACCTTTATGAACTAAGTTTTTTACTTCGCCGAACGTATGACGCAGCATCCGCACCGTATCTTCCGACAACTTACAATCAGGATCGACCAGACAGCGCATCTGCCGGTAGCGCGACCGGCGCCAACTATCGGTGTCGTTCTCAACCATTGTCACCAATTCTTCCACTTGGTGATCGGTGGCTTGGATAATTTCGACTTGATCGAAGTCGAACAGGGCCTTGCGCCGGAGCCAATTCACCCGCAGTAAATCGGGATTGGGCCGCTGCGTTTCCTCGGCCCAGGTGGAGTCGAGTACGGCGATGATGCGCCGGAAGCGCTGTCGCTGCTGGTGTTGGGCCAGCCAGACCACGCCGACCACGCCAACCGACAGCAGCACCGCCACCAGTTGAAACGGCAGCAGATAATCGGTAAAGAGCGAGGCGGCAATCACCTGTGTTTGGCCAAACTCTTCGACCACCTCCATAGTAGTTTCGTCGGCTGCTCCAAAAATGGTATTCTCAAACACGGCTGTGCCAACGACCGTCAGCAGGACTAATCCTAGAGCGATCAACAACAGGTTCCGACTGTTCAGCCAGGTATCCACTGATTCCCCCAAATCGGCCCCCAGCAGCATCACCACAAAGAGGAACAGCACCACAATCGCGCCGGCGTAGACTAAAATTTGAGCCACACCCAAGAACTGGGCGTTGAGCATGAAATAAAAGACGGCCAGCGTGCCGAAGTTCAGCAGCAGAAACAGCGCACTGTGAACCACATTTCGGTTGAAGATAACCCCCAGGGCCGAAATAACCGAAATGGCGGCGACAATTAAAAAGAAAATTTGTCCGGGCATATAGAATTTCTCTTCTTAAAGAATAGATTTAAACGTGGTAAAACGCTTCCAACGCCGCAGAGACGTCAAAAGCGTTTGCATTCCATCATCGATGGAACGGGTCAAATTGGCAAAATTTCAAAAGCGCTACGCTACTTCTTACCCCAAGTTTCCGCTAGCTTGAACTCTTCATCACTGCGCAAAACGATGTAAGATGGGTCGTGTGGCTGAAGCAGGCGCTCTTTAGTATAGATGGCATCCCAGCGATTGTATTCGGCCAAAGCAAAGTCGTGTTCCAGCACAATGGCTTCGGTTGGGCACGCTTCGGCGCAGTAGCCGCAGAAAATGCAGCGCAGCATGTTAATATCGTAAATTGAGGCATATCTTTCGCCGGGCGAGTAACGCTGGTCGTCGGTGTTCTCCGAGGCTTGCACATAAATGCAGTCGGTAGGACAGGCCGCCGCGCACAAAGCGCAGCCGATGCATCGTTCCAGGCCATTATCGTAACGCTTTAGAACGTGCCGCCCCCGGAAGCGCGGATAAACTTCAACCGGCTCATCCGGGTACTGATGCGTCACCGGCTTCTTAAAGAAATATTTCAACGTCACTCCCATCGCCTTGGCGATCTCGGCGGATCCGGTGACAACATCTTTCAATTGGTTGATCATGGTTCGCTTTCCTATCAGGTGACTGGTACTTTTGCTCAAATAAAGACCGCCGAGCGGAATATAACAATGCGATTATCGCAATTAAGTGCCAGTCACCATCTATATTGAGACATCTAAATTTCTAGAAGAAAAGGATCGCCAGAATAAGCGCCGTTACCGCGGCATTGGCAATACTCAACGGCAGCAAAAACTTCCAGCAAAATTTCATCAGTTTATCGAACCGAACGCGAGGGATACTCACCCGCACCCAAATCATGGTGAACACGATAAACGCGACTTTAATGAGCAGATAAACAATGCCCAGCACCGGAATTTGTTGGGCGAACGGCCCTAGCCAGCCGCCTAGAAAAACTGTAGAGATAATAAAGCTGAGCACGATCATGTGGATATATTCCGCTGCAAAGAACAGTCCAAACTTCATGCCGCCATATTCGGTGGCGAAACCGGCAATCAGTTCGTTCTCCGTTTCCGGCAAATCGAACGGCGAGCGCCCGGCTTCGGCCAGGCCGCAGATATAGAAGATGAGAAAGGCAATCGGCTGAAGGAAAATGAGCCACAGATAGCCGCCCAGATAAGACGCCTGAAAATTGACGATATCGGTCATGCGCATCGAGCCGACAATGAGCAGCACACTTAACAGCGCAACCCCCATCGGCAGTTCGTAGCTCAACATTTGGGCGCTGGTGCGCAGCCCGCCCAGCAGCGAATATTTGTTATTGCTGGACCAGCCGCCCAAAACCACCCCGTACGTTCCCAAACTGCCCACGGCCAGAATATACAGAATGCCCACATTGATATCGGCCATCCAAGGATAAATGGTGATGGTCGAGCCGAACACCTGAAACGGCAGCACCAGCGGTTGGCTGGCGATGGGTATCACCCCGGCCGCGAGTAAAGCCGGCACCAAAGCGACGCCGGGGGCCATCAGGTAAACCAGCCGGTCAACGTGTTTGGGAATGACTTCTTCCTTAAAGAACATTTTGAGGCCATCGGCCACAATTTGCAGCGTACCGAACTTTCCGACCCGGTTAGGGCCATAGCGCATGGTAAAACGCCCTAACACTTTCCGCTCCACCACCGTCAATGCCCCAAAAGCGGCCATCAGGCCGGAAGCGACCGCGCCAATGATGATAATTTGTACGATAATATCGACAAGTAGTTGCTGATCCATCAGACTTAACTTTTCTCCACGTTTACGGTCGAATAGAGGCCGTTCGGGCCGACTAACTTTTCCGCCGGACGACCGGCTAAGTTGCGCGGCATCAAAGCCACACCTTCACTGACCGTTCGATTTATGCTGACCGGCACGGTCACAACGGTTCCATTCTGGGATACGGTGACCTGATCCCCATTGGCCAGCCCCAACTTCCGGGCATCGTGACCCGACAGCATTAGCCCCGGTTCGAGAAGGTGGGCGGCTACGGTGTCAGCCTCGGCTAATAACCGGCCGCCATCGTACAACATGCGCGGCGCCACGAGCGTTAACCCTGTTTCATCACGTTTAACTTTGGCCGGTTCAACGAACTGCAAGGGAATTTGGGGCGATGAGTCGTTTTCGGCGGCGGTGGCCCACTGAACGCCCTCACGCACGTCGGCGGTGTAGCTCATCCCTTCATAGATGTAATGTTCGGTTTTGCGTTGAAGGGAAACGGGGGCTGTCAGATTTTTGAAATCCATCCCGACGTACAGCGGTACGCGCTGGGTAATCTCAGCCATCACCCCGTCAGCCGAGGCGTAGGCCCAATTAGCGCCCATCTGCCCGGCGATGCCGGTGAAGATAAGCCAATCGGCCCAGGCTTTACCCGGCGCGGGGACAGCGGTATCGAACGTTTGAACCCGCCGCTCCAGGTTAGTGTAGGAGCCGTCTCGCTCGGCCATACCTCGGGCCGGCAGAACAACATCGGCCATTTGGGCGGTTTCGGTCAAAAACAGTTCCTGCACCACCAGAAAATCGAGTTGTTCCAGCGCCTGTTTGTAGCTGTCGCTATCGGCGGCCGGGTCGGCGGCGGCAATCAGCAGCCCCTTAACCTGCCCCCCCTGCAACATCGCTTGAGCCGATAGACCGGCGTTAGTTTCGACTGGCTTGTAACCCGGCAGTCGATCCGGCAAGATGCCCATATCGACCGCGCCCCGGCTGTTGGCGTGAGGTAACACCGCAATCAGACCGTTGTTAGCTTTACCAGCGTGACCTGTAACCAGGGCCAACGCTTCCAGCGCGGCTTTCAAGGCCGGATCGTTGCCCGCTTCGAGACCGAAGATAATGATGCCGTTTTCAGCTTCGGCAAAGGCTTTGGCGGCGGCGTCAATCGCTTCGGATTCGATGCCGGTGATATCGGCCACCTTATCCGGCGCGTAATTTTGCAGGGCTTTCTCTAAATCGGCCATCCCGGTGGTCCGGCTCTTGACCCAATCACTATTGCCCAAATCCTGCTTGACGACTGAAGCCAACAAACCCAATGCCAGATGAGCGGCCGAACCGTAGCGATAGCGCAGCGTCGTTTGGGCCTGGGCATCGAGTTTGGTGCGCCGGCCCCCGGCATTGATGACGTGAGCGCCTCGCTTGACCGACGCGCCAGCGACCCGCAGGTAAAGAATGGGGGCGTCTTGATCCAAATCGGCCCCAATGTTCAATATAGTGGTCCCTTTGCCGACGTGGCCTAAATCGGTGCCGGTTCCGACCCCGACCGTAAAGGCCGTTGTGTCATCCAACGCGGCGGAGAGCCCAACCCGGTGATCGATATTGTTGGTGCCGATGACCTCGCGAAATAGCTTTTGAAAGACGTATAAATCTTCGTTGGACAGGTGCGCCCCGGCGATCCCGCCCAGCGCGTCAGCGCCGTGAGCCGCTTTGATGTTGCCGAATTCCTTGGCAATCAAAGCCAGGGCTTCGCCCCAGGTCGCTTCAACCAGGTCATCCCCTTTACGCACCAGCGGCGTGGTCAGCCGATTCGGGCTGCTGTTGAAGTGGTGAGCAAAGCGGCCTTTGTCACAAATCCACAGTTCATTGACCGTTTCGTTCTGGCGCGGCATCACCCGGCGAATGGTGCCGGAGCGCGTACCCAAAACGGTGTTACAGCCCACCCCGCAGTGATTGCACAGGCTCGGCACGTTGGTCATCTCCCAGGCCCGCGCACCGAAGCGGAAATCGCGGGTGGTCAAGGCCCCCACCGGACAAATATCGGTGGTGTTGCCGGAGTAGTGGCTGTCAAATCCGGGCTTGGAGTAGCTGACGATGTGGGCGCGGCGACCGCGATTCTCGATAGCCAGCACCGGATCAAAGGCGATTTCCTGTTGGAATCGCACGCAGCGGGCGCAGATAATGCAGCGCTCCATATCGAGCACAATCAAATCGCCCAGCGGGTAGCGCTTCGGGAAATGCTGCTTGTCTTCGTAATCGAAGCGGCTGTTGCCCGGCCCATGCCGGATGGTCAAATCTTGCAGCGGACACTCACCGCCTTTGTCGCACACGGGACAATCCAGAGGGTGGCTGGTCAGCAAAAACTCCAGCACCGCTTTGCGATCATCAACGGCCGCCTCCGAGGTATCAACTTTAACCACCATGCCTTCAGAAACCGTGGTGGTACAGGCGGTCATCGGCTTGGGAAAGAAGCGAACAATCGGGTTGCCGTCTTGATCCAGTTCCGGCTTACCGGTCGCCCGGTCGATAGACGGCTGGCCCACTTCGACCAGACACATACGACACATGCCAACCGGGTCCATTTTACCGTGATAACAGAAAACCGGAATCTCGTTCTCAATTTGCTTCGCGGCTTCCACGATCAACGTGCCTTTGGGCACGGTTACCTGAACGCCGTCAATCGTTAATGTAACTTTATCTGACATCTCTTTTCCTCAACCGGCCTTAAAAGAAGGTGTGAATTAGGTCTTTTTGAGGTTGGGCCGCCTCATTCTCTTCCGAGGCTAGCTCTTCATATTCGTGCCGGAACAACTCCAGGCTGGTGCGCACCCCTGGCACCACAAATTCGCCTAATAGGCAGAAACAGTTCCCTTCCATCTGATTGATAATCGTTTCAATCAGCTCAACATCTTTTTTGGTGCCGTAGCCTTCGCGCAGTTTGCGGTAGACGCTAGTCAACCAGAAGGTCCCCTCGCGGCAGGGACTGCACTTGCCACAGCTTTCGTGCTTAAAGAATTTAACGTTCTTTTCCGCCGCCCAAACGGCGTCAATCGTTTCATCTAATATAATGAAAGACGCAGAACCGAGCATCCCACCGGCCGCAGCCATCGACTCGTAATCCATCGGTGTGTCGATTTTGTCGGCGCCCATGTTGCTGGATGACGCCCCAGCGGGCAAAATCGCTTTGACTTGTTTGCCGTCGATAACGCCGCCGCCCAATTCTTCAATTAAATAGCGGATGGGCGTCCCTAACGGCACTTCGTAATTGCCCGGCTTATTAACTCGTCCACTCAGCGAACAAATTTTCGTACCGGGGCTTTTTTCCGTGCCATATTGCCGATACCAATCGGCCCCGTGCAAAACAATCGGGGTGACGTTGGCCAGCGTCTCGACGTTATTGACGACGGTCGGTTTGGCGTACAGCCCGGCTACCGCCGGAAATGGCGGCCGGCTGCGCGGCTGGCCCATTAACCCTTCCAGGCTGTTGAGCAGGGCCGTCTCTTCGCCGCAGATGTAAGCGCCCGCGCCCAGGTGAAGATACATATCACACGAGAAGTCGGTGTCCAGGATATTTTTGCCCAGATAGCCTTTCTCGTAAGCTTCGTCGATGGCTTCTTGCATTCGACCGTGGAACAGCGACCAAAACTCGCCGCGCCCGTAGATGTAGCAGGTTTCAGCCCCCACCGCGTAGGCGCATAAAGCCACCCCTTCGATGAACTGGTGGGGGTTCGACTCCATAATCTCGCGGTCTTTGAAGGTTCCCGGCTCGCTCTCGTCGGCGTTGACCACGATGTATTTCGGGAATAGGTTTTTGGGGATAAAACTCCACTTGACGCCGGTCGGGAAACCGGCCCCACCGCGCCCGCGCAACCCGGAGGCTTTGACGACATTGGTCACGTCATCCGGCGTCATCTCTTTAAGGCCGCGTTCCAGGGCCTTATAGCCGTCGTGGGCCAGGTAGACGTCGATTTTATGAATATCTTTAATATCCCGATGGCGGAACAAGACGTGTTCTTTTAATAATTGATTGGCCAATGGTGTTCCCCTTTGAGGTCTAATCTTTATAACTTACCCAGTTCGAAGGTTCTTGCCACGAATTTCACGAATTGGCACGAAAATTTTTAAAAAGATTCGTGAAGATACGTGTAATTCGTAGCTATTTTTTATCCGGGTCGGTCAACTACATAAGCCCTAATCTTATCATTGGCAGGGCGGGTTACACGCCGTATTAGGACGCTTCCGCCCGCAGCCGGGCCACAACTTCGTCAATTTGCTCGTCGGTTAAACTCTCAAAAAATTCCAGATTGATCTGCATACAGGGGGCCTTGTCGCAGGCGGCGATGCAGACCACTTCTTCAACCGTAAACAGGTTATCTTCGGTCGTGCCGCCATGTGGCCCCAAATCCATGCGCTCGCATAACCGCTTGAAAAAATCCTCAGCGCCGCGCAGGGCGCAGGGCAAGTCGGTGCAGACCTGCATCATATATTTACCGACCGGCTCTTTGCGGAACAGGGTGTAAAATCCGATGATCGAGTGAACGTGAGTCGTTTCGATGCCCAGTGCATTGGCCACGGCTTCAATATCGTCACCATCCAGCCAATTTTTTTCGCGCTGAGCCAGATAGAGGGCCGGCAGTACCGCCGACAGTTTGCGATCGGGCGGGTACTTCTTCAAAATTTTATCAAGGTCTTGCTGCTCTTTTTCAGTCCAGCCCATAGTTAGCGGTCAACCTCCCCTAGCACGATATCAATTGAGCCGATGATGGTAATCAAGTCAGAGATAAACCCCCCCCGGGCCATCGTATTGGTGGCCTGGAGATTCACAAATGATGGGCCACGAACCCGCAAACGATAAGGCTTGGCGGTGCCATCGCTAATCAGGCCAAATCCCAGCCAGCCCTTTGGATTCTCACCGATGGAATAGATCTGTCCTACCGGCGGGAGATAGCCTTCGGTGACCAGCTTAAAGTGATGAATGAGCGACTCCATACTGGTCGAAATTTCCTGACGGGGCGGCAATGCCACTTTGCGATCGGCCGTGCGGTACGGGCCGGGCTTAATTTGGTTGATCGCCTGCTCAATGATGCGCATACTCTGGTGTAGCTCTTCCATTCGTACCGTGTAGCGAGCATAAGAGTCGGCGTCGGTGGAGGTGGGCACATCAAAATCAAACTGATCATACACGCAGTAGGGTCGTACTTTCCGCAAATCGAGCGGGACGCCGGCCGCGCGCAGCAGCGGCCCGGTGATACCCAAGGCAATCGCTTCCTCCGCTTTTAAGATGCCGATACCTTTGAGGCGGCTCAACCAGAGCGGATTCTTGGTCAGCATCACATGATAATCGTGGTAGTAGCCAGCAAACTCTTTCAAAAAGGCCCGAACCGCATCCATAAACGCGCCGGGCAGCGGCCAGCGTAAGCCGCCGACGCTAAAATAGCTGGTGGTCATCCGCGCGCCACAGACCATTTCAAAGATATCGAGAATACGCTCGCGCATCATGAAGCAATACAAGGGAGCGGCGTGAGGCGTTCCGCCCACATCCATGGCATGGGTACCCAGCCAGATCATATGGCTAGCAATCCGCTGCAACTCAGCCAAAATCACCCGGACATACTGGACGTGTTCGGGAATCTCGACATCCATCAACTTTTCGACCGCCATCACGTAGGACAAATTGTTATTCATGGGCGAGACATAGTCCATGCGGTCGCAATAAGGAATGAACTTTTCGTAGCGTTTGTTCTCGCCGGTCTTCTCAAAACCGGAGTGCAGATAGCCCAACTCCGGCGTGACCCGAATCACTTTTTCGCCGTCCAGCTCTGTCGCCAGGCGCAGCACGCCGTGCGTGGCCGGGTGGTGCGGGCCAAGGTTGAGCACCATGTGGCCGTTGGTATCCATCTCTTCCGGCAGTTCGGTCTCGAACGAGGGGCCGGCCATAATCTGCTTGCCCAGGTGCGCAAAACGCGGGTTGTTCCGATCCTTCTCAAAATAGACCGGCTCCCCACCCAGCGGATAATCCTTGCGGAGCGGATGCCCCACCCAGTTATCGGGCATCATGATGCGATGCAGCCAAGGGTGGTTTTCGAACTCGATACCCATCAGGTCGTACGTTTCCCGCTCGAGCCAGTTGGCCGTGGGCCAAATATCCGTGACCGAAGCCACTTTGGGCAGCGGCTCGCCAAACCGGCCGGAGCCGTCGGCTCCGCCGTTGCGGCCGGGGTCGGGTGCCTCGACGACCAGCGTGACAAAACTATTTTTAGGGATGGAATAAAGTTCGTAATTAACCGCAAACCGGGGAGTCTGACCCAGCTTAAGGCGGTCAGTACCATAAACATCGACCAACAAGTTGTACTGCGTATCTTCGTCGTTTTTCAGAAAAGAAGCGACCTCTCGCAGATGCTCGGCATCGATCTTGAGAGTGGTATCGCCCCTAAATTCCGAGTGGTCTTTTAGCGCGGCGGGGAATTTAGCCGTTAACTTTTCGATGATTTTTTCAGTCATTAGGTTTTCTCAATATGAATTTAACCCTACTGCCACGGTTAGGCCCAGCTAACTGACCCAACGCTTACTCGCGAACCCCGAGCTTCTCCTCCGCTTTAATTTTTTCACGAAGTTTATCGATAGCGTAGAAAAGCGCTTCCGGTCGCGGCGGGCAGCCGGGGACATAGACATCGACCGGCAGCATCTTATCGACCCCCTGCACAATGGCGTAATTATTAAACGGGCCGCCGCACGAAGCGCAGTCGCCCATTGCAATCACCCATTTAGGGTCGGACATTTGATCATAAATGCGTTTAATAACCGGGGCCATTTTGTTCGACACCCGACCGGACACAATCAACAGGTCGGCCTGGCGCGGCGAAGCCCGAAACACTTCAGAGCCAAAACGGGCAATATCGAAGCGGGACGCCGCGGCGCTAATCTGCTCGATCGCGCAGCAGGCCAGCCCAAACGTCAGCGGCCAAACCGAGTTGGCTCGCCCCCAGTTGACTAACTCTTCTAATTTAGCTAATGCGTAACCGGCACTCCCGTCCTTAGCATGCGCCTGGGCGCCACCCAACGCGCCTTGCTGCGGAGCCCCAACTGCTACTCCCATTCGAGTACTCCTTTCTTCCACACGTAGACAAAGCTCTCAATCAATAACAGCGTAAATATGCCAACTTGGATCAAACCAAACCATTTCAAGTCCCAAAACAGAACCGCCCAGGGGTAGAGAAACAGAACTTCAATATCAAAGATAATGAAGAGCATCGCCACAATATAATATTGAATCGGCACTCGCCGGCGAGCATCGCCATAGGCCAGCTTGCCAGACTCGATAACCTGAGATTTGGCCGGATTGGGCAAGCGCGGACCCAGAAAGTGGGGCAAAATCAAGGAAACGGAAGCCAAAATCGTGGCGATGATAAACAAGATTAATATGGGCAAATAATCTAGCGGCAAGATTACGCCTCCTATCTTAAATTATTATCAAATTAATTATAAAAATTACCGGGGTTATTGGTCGTGTATTTTATCACAAAGACACCAGGGTGTCAAAGAAATTTCTAACCAAAGTTATCAAAAATTCAAAAAATTTGGGCAAAAAAGTAAAGTATTTAGCAATTTGTCAAGCAATTGCACAGGTCTTTAAAGAGTCGTGGCTTTCTATCGCCCATGTTACGGCGCATTGGCATAATGCGCAAACTAGACCTAACCATGTGGCTGTAGTGGAGACTCCCTAACTATTCTAGCAGGCTATCTATCACCCGTACGACTGGACCTAACATTACACTCAACCAAAAGTTGACCGCAAACTACAGCTTCCCGCCTTTATCGGTTATAATCGAAAGCACATACCGCCATTTGATTATCTATAACTCAATCCCTTCCGAGAGATACACCCAAATATTGCGTAGTGCGTAACGCAGCAGGCAACAACCCAAAGATTTAACCACAAAGGGCGCGAAGAAGGCACAAAGAACACAAAGATAAATCTCTGAGAACTCTGGGCCTACTTTGTGTCCTCCGTGGTAAAGATTCTTGCGGATGACGCGATAAAGAGACGTAATTTTTGGAATCGACTCACTTGACATTATCGGCATAAATTTGGCAATTCGCGCCGAACCAACTATGATCATCTACTGAAATGAGTTATTCGATCAGGTGAGAATCAGGTTGAGCCAAAACCAGTCCGAATTCATCGTCATCGCCATTGGCCAAGCAGCAGAAACCTCCAAAACGGATAGCGGATTGGTGATACATCTCTTATGATCTTCAAATCGTTGGTCTCACTGATCTTTATTCTGTTAACCTTGCCGGCCTGTACCGCCTGGCCCGCAATTGTTCAGCCGTCCGCTACACCCACGGATTCGGTCCTAGCTTTATCTCTCACTCCAACCTCTGGGCCGACCTTACTCCCAATCCCGACAACGCCGCCTTTGCCGCCCACCGTCACCCCGATACCTACGACACCGCCATCCCCTACTGCAAACATGGCTGAGAGCAACTTTGCCGATTTATCCCCCTACTATCAGGCCATGCGACCGGAGTATGTCGGTGACGTTGACCAGGTCGCCGCAGCGGGCGCGACCCACTATTATATTGAAGCAACCCTCGATTTTCCCAGCGGCGATACCGGCGGCCAAGTTCAGCTCATTGGCTCTCAGCAAATTCGCTATACGAATAACGAGACGGTTCCATTAGACGACATCTACTTTCGGCTTTATCCCAACCTACCCGGTTACGGAGGGCAGATGACGGTCAATACGGTCATCGTCAATAACCAACCGGTTACGCCTACCCTTGAAGCTGACAATACGGTTTTGCGAGTTCCTCTCCCCTCACCCCTGCTGCCCGGCGAAATCGCTGCTGTCACGCTCGATTTCGAAGTGCAAGTCCCCCATCAAGTTCAGGATGGTTACAATATCTTTTCCTACAGCAACGGAACCGCTGCGCTGGCGGGTTTCTATCCGGCGGTAGCGGTTTACGATGATGAAGGTTGGGATATTGATATTCCCCCACCTTACGGTGATGCCACTTACCTGGATACCGCCTTATTTCAAGTGAAGCTCACCGTTCCCGCAGCGATGGTCGTAGCGGCATCCGGGAGCGTGATCGATACCACAACCAATGAAAACGGGACCAAAACACTGTCTCTGGCTTCGGGACCGATGCGTGATTTCTATATCGCTATGCGCCAGGATTTTCAGATTGCCAGTGAGACCGTGGACGGGGTCACGATTAACAGCTACTACCCGCCGGAGTTGGCCGCTGGGGGTCAATTAGCGCTGCACTACACCGCCAATGCTCTGGCTCTATTTAATGAACGCTTCGGGCCTTATCCCTACGCTGAGTTTGATGTGGTCGCCACACCGACCACCGCCGGCGGCGTCGAATATCCCGGCATCGTGGTTATCTCCGAAAATTTGTATGGCCAGAGCGGTGGCTTTTTTGAACACGCCACCGTGCATGAAGTAGCTCATCAGTGGTGGTACAGCCTGGTCGGCAATGATCAGATTGATGATCCCTGGCTGGACGAGTCGCTAACCAACTATAGTACCATCTTTTATTGGGAGGCGTTTGGAGGTCCCAATTCAGCCGAGAGCGTGATCGAGGGTTTTTTCTTCGGTCCTTATGAATCAGCCCAAAAGCGGGGCGGCGATCGCGCCGTAACCGATCCGGTTGCAGCCTACACGGAAGGTGAATATAGCGCCTTTATCTACGGCAAAGGGCCCCTTTTCTTTAACGCCCTCCGTCACGAAGTGGGCGACCAACTCTATTTCGAGATCATGCAGACCTACTTTGACACGTTTAAATACAAAATTGCGACGGCCAACGATTTATTCGCCATCATTGAACAGAAATCCGGCCAAAATGTAGAGCCGTTACTTGAAACTTGGCTCGAGCCTCGTTAAAATTAAGTAGAGTTGTTCAGCCCTTAGCGGTCAGCCATCAGCTTTTATTAATTTCGGCAAATATTTGATTACAAAGTCGGACCTAATAGGCTACACTATGTTTGCACTTCTTTAGAAACCCGGTTTTTGAGGCCTAATTGATACCCTTTTGAGGCAAAAAGCGCCTCTTTTTAACGCTAAAAACCGGGTTTCTGGCCATAATACTTTAAAGTGCAAAGGTAGTGTAGGCTAAATGTATCTTTTGTATTAAAGCTAACGGCTGATAGCTGAATGCTGACCAGAGTTCTAAACAGGCAATTTGACCTATAGGTTTTGGCACAACTCATGTTATAATTGAAATGTTTGGCGTTTTGTTAGCTAGAACATAACGTGATGAACTTTAAAAAATTCTATAGCCGGCAGCGGAGAGGCGTACCCATCTTCAACCTATTGTAATTCTAAAACTTTTACCCATTCAATATCCACCCACTCATCGTTTTCCCAGGAGACATTCACATGACAACTATTTCAACCTTGAAGCGCGTCAAGAAATTATCACCCGATTCCCAGACTCAACCTGAGCCGCTAGCTCCACCTCAAAATGACTCGAAATCTCAGGCTCCCTCCATTGATAGCCATGGTTTATTTATCCCGTTGGAAGAAGAACCGCCCGGTACGCCCATCCAGCGCGGCTTTATCAGCGAAGGTCGATCTGAACGGATGCGGCTACAGCTATGGTTGGCCGATAATATTCGCAAATCGATGGCCCCGGACAGCTCGCTCGATTTTCCGCTGGAACGCACGCCGGAACGTGAGCAAATGGCGTTGCAACGAATTCAGCAAGTGATCGAGCGCAAAGATATCAAGCTACCCAGTGACATCAGCCGCGACCAGTTTTACAGCAACGTGTGTGATGAAATATTTGGTCTCGGCCCGTTGGAACCGTTAATCAACAACCATGAAATCTCGGAAATTATGGTTAACGGCCCCTATGTGATCTTTATCGAACAAAAAGGGCGGCTGTCTGAAAGCGGCTACAAATTTCTCGATGATGATCACGTCGAGCGCATTGTGAAACGGATTGTAAAACCGTTAGGCCGCGCCGCCGACCCGGAAAACCCGCTCATCGACGCCCGCTTGCCGGATGGATCGCGTGTTAACTCGGTCATCCGTCCGTGCGCTATCGATGGACCGAATTTGACCATTCGGAAATTTTCCAAAGACAAACTGGGTATGGATGATTTGATTCGATTTGGCTCGTTGACCCCTAATATGGCCGACTTTCTCAAAGCGTGCGTGGTCGCGCGGCTGAATATTATTGTGTCCGGCGGGACGGGTTCGGGGAAAACCACCCTAATTAATGTGCTCTCCAGTTTTATTCCCAGCCATGAGCGAACGGTTACTATTGAAGATGCCGCCGAATTACAGTTCAAACAGCGCAACGTGGTCCGGCTTGAAACCAAAAAACCCACCCCTCAAAGTCCCGGTGTAGTCACCATTCGCGATTGCGTCATCAACGCCCTGCGGATGCGTCCGGAACGGATTGTGGTGGGCGAATGCCGAGGTGGCGAAACGCTAGATATGCTGCAAGCGATGAACACCGGCCACGACGGCAGTATGACGACCGTTCACTCTAACGATCCGCGGGCCTGTTTCGATCGGCTGGAGTCGCTGGTTTTGATGGCCGGAGTTGATTTTCCCATTCACGTGGTTCGCAAGCAGATTGCCTCATCGGTCGATTTAATTGTTCAGGCCTCCCGGCTGCGGGATGGTTCTAGAAAAATTACCCATATCACCGAGGTTCAAGGCATCGAAGGTGAAAACGCTATTTTACAGAATATTTTTACGTTCAATGACAAGGGTGACGACGCCAACGGCAAAGTTATCGGCCAGCATGAACCCGGCGGTATTCGCCCCAGATGTGAACCGCGACTAAAACAAAACGGATTTACCTTTCCACCGACCATGTTTATGAGAAGTGATGCTTAGAAGCTGTTTTAAAAGATGGGTTCAGTCTAAAAATGGCCTAAGATTGGGCTGATATGAGATTTTTTCAACCTCGTTTCAGGTTAATAGACTGAACCCACCTTAGCCGGTTGGACTTTTAAACCAGTTTCTTAAGAACAATAGACCTTATTAAGTTCTTAGAGTTTAGTGAGTTCATAGAGTTTAACGAGTTTCAGATCAAATAACAATCGCATTTTGCCAAAAAAGAACTTTACTCGTTGCTAGATAACCCGGTAACCTCCCCTAGCTCAATAAACCCTACAAATTCTACAAACTCTATAAACGCTATGAACGCTATTATCTGCCGAAGATGAGAGAATTACCTTATGTCTCTTGATACCCCTCGCGTAAGTTCACGGCTGGACCTATTATATTTGGTCACACGGGAGTTTAACGCGGATTTAGAGATCGATCAGGTTTTACGTAATGTGCTGTCGGCTACCGTTGCGGCGGTTGGCGCCTCGGATGCCAGCTTGATTCTATTTGATGCAGAAGGTAAGCTGGCGACCAATCTGGCCTTCAGCGACTTCAAAATGCAGAAACGCAGCGCAACGGTGATGGAAACGATCACCCAACACGGGGTAGCCGGCTGGGTTCGGCAGAATCGAACCGGAGTCCTTATCGAGGATGTTAACGACGATGAGCGCTGGTACCAAGACGCGTCAAACCCCGAGCTGGTTGAAGTTCGAAGCGCCGTCTGCGTACCCATTCAACTGCCCGATACGTTGATCGGCATTTTGACCATTACCAGCCGCCAGCCGAAAAAATTTGAAGAGGGCGACCTGGCGATGCTGAGCATTATCGCTGACCAGGCCGCGTTCGCCTTAACCAACGCTCGCCTCTTTGAAGCCGAACAGCAGCGGCGGCGACTGGCCGACACCTTGACCTCCACCACCCAGACCATCAACTCGTCCCTTGATCTTGACGAAGTCCTCGACCTCATTCTGGAACAGCTTCGCCTGGTGGTAGACTATGACAGCAGCTCGATATTGCTATTTGAGGATGACGCCACTTTGGCGGTGCGAGCGGCCAAAGGGTTCGACAACATCGAGGAGGCGCTCAAAGTACGGCTCACTTATGACGAGTACAGCCCCAACTTTCAAGCCATTTACATGAAGATTCCGTTTGTCATTCCCGATGTCGATCAGGAGCCGCATTGGGTCAAAAGCGTGTCCTCTAAAAACGTACGCAGTTGGATCGGCGCTCCCCTCATTGCTCGTGGTCAAGCGGTCGGCATTCTTACTGTCGATAGTCACGAACTGGATAAATATCAAGAAGACACGGTTAAAATCGTGGCCACGTTTGCCGATCACGCCGCCACAGCCGTGGCCAATGCCCAGGCTGTCACCCAACTGCAAAAAGCCGAGGCCACCTATGCCTCTCTATTTGAAGATAGTACCGATATCATCTTCATAACTGATTATGATGGTATCATTTTGGACATCAATCGCAAAGCCTGCCTGATTTTGCGCCGGCCCAAAGAGTTTTTCATTAGAAGCACTATCTCTTTTATCGATCCGCAGCTTAAGAAGTACTTAGCTGAACAAACCAAACGCCTCAAAGTTTGGCGGGAACCCTCGATCGAACTGGAAGTCAAGGACGCCTACCGCCAAACGGTGCCGCTGGAGATCAAAGTTCGCCAGATTCAATATAAAGGCAAAGAGGGCGTCGAGTGGGTTGGCCGCGATATATCGGCCCGCAAAGAAATCGAGCAACTGCGGCAAGATATGGTCCACATGTTAGTTCATGATTTGCGAGGCCCCCTGGGCAACATCATCAACATCATCGATCTGATCAAGATGATGCTGGCAACACAACCTAACCATCCCAAACTGCCTACTTTTTTGGATATGGCCAAACGAAGCGGACAAACCATTAAAGATTTGGTCGACTCGATGCTCGACGTGAGTCGCCTGGAAGAGGGGGAAGTGCCTCTGCAGCGCAGTATGACCGACATCGCGGAGCTGCTGCTAGCCGTTCAAGAACAGGTTGGACCGCAGGCCGAGGCCAAAGATATGGCACTGATTATCGATCCGGTTCCGGACGATCTGGCGGTTTGGCTCGACACCAGTCTCATCCGGCGGGTGCTCATCAACGTTGTGGGTAACGCGGTTAAATACACACCTTTGGAAGGCCATATTGTGGTCTCGACCAATGTCACCGAGTCTGAATTACATTTTACAGTGTCAGATGACGGGCCGGGTATTAGCCCCCAAAATTTAACCAGCATCTTTGATAAATTTTCTCGGGCCGATTATTCGACCTCCATATCCGGGGTCGGTTTGGGGCTGGCGTTCTGTAAGCTGGCTGTTGAAGCCCACGAAGGTAAAATCTATGCGGAAAGCGATGGTATTCCCGGCCAGGGAAGCATCTTCCACGTAGTTTTGCCGATTATGGAACCGACCGAATAACCACTCCCGACCCACCTCTTTACCAGACCTATCCCACTCGCTAAACGTTAATTTTTTTAAAATCTGTGGTAAGATATGTCTAATTCAAGTTGCCGGCTATACGTCCAAATTGGGGAGTAAGAAGTAGGGAGTAATGGAAAATCCCCTACTTCTTACTCCTGACTCCCTACTTCACCGCAGTAAAGTTTTGGGTTTCTTATCGTTGACCGGCCAACGGTAACTTGGGTTGTTTAATCTTACCCCTGAAGAAAGAGGCTTAACCATGGCCCGAGAAAAAAAGCAGCTTAACTCACTGGCTCTCAAATCAGCCTGGGAACGCTACGCCGAATTCGATTTTAATGCGAAAGTTGGAGCTACACAGCGCGTCTACTTAAGAAAAGCGGCCACTGCCCTGGCGATGTTCGCCGTCCTGCTGGCCGTTTTTATTAACAGTTACAGTGCGGTCAGTTTTCTTGAAGCCGACGGCTGGTGGATATTCAGTACCATCGGCGAAGTGCTGCGGGTGGTTTTGGTGGTTGTCCTCATCTCCAATTTCATCATTTACGCGCTGTTAATGCGGTCGCAGCAGCGGGAAAGTTCCGAAGATTTACGAACCGCCGCTGAAGAGATCAAAAAAGAGATCTACCTGTATCGAACCATTTTGCAGTGGCATGAAGAATGTGAAGTGTGGCTAAGTGATCGCATCACTAAGATTCAACGGCGTGTAGCCGAAGGTTTTGGCGCCGAATTGATCCTCAAACCCTACCCAGGCGAGCTGCCGCCCGACTACGATCCGGCCGATCCCAACAGCGATCCCGGCTTTACCCGCCTCTCCCCAGCCGACTACTTACGCTACCGGCTGGAAAAACAGATTGAGATATACAATCGGGAGCTGGCCGAACCCCAAACACAGCGCTACTACTTAAACATAGGATTGTTTGTCACGGCTGGCTTCAGCATGCTGCTAGCCGCCATTCCCGGCGGCCAATTTAGCGCCTGGGTAGCTGTGGCCATTTTCGCCGCCGCAGCGTTAATGACCTGGCTAGAGCCGCGAGACATCGACACTAAAATCAATACCTATAACCAGCTCATCGCCGGCTTGAATATCATCCGTGACTGGTGGTTTAGTTTAGATAAACAGGAACAAACCGGCGTGGAGTTTTTTAAGTTGGTGATTGGCACCGAGAAAGTGATTTGGAGCCAGTATAACAAACACGCCAGCGAAATGTGGCACGCCATCGAGGAACTGAAGGGCAAAAAAGAGGATGCGCTGGAGGAAGTGCTCTTGCTGTCAGGCTCGGCCGCCTTCCTCGAGCATGATGATGAGCCCGAGCACGCGGCGGTGGTTGTAGCCGAAACGATAACCACGGTGGAACCCCAACCCATCGAAGCTGACAAGCCGGATATCATCGAAGGTGTAGTCGAGGCGGTCAACGGCAAAGCGGAGACGATCGACCAGAAAATCATCAAGACCAAGACCGCACTGATGGTTATAGATCAGGATGATTTGGAAGAAACGCGCGGCTACCATTCCAGAAAACGAGGCTCCCCCCACGCTTTTGTCGTTATGCCATTTGGCCGCAAACAAGGCCCCGACGGCCGCTGGATCGACTTTGACAGCATCTATTATGACCTGATCAAACCGGCAGTAGAGGCCGCCGGTTTCGAGTCGTTCCGAGCCGATCAAGAAAGCGTCAGCGGCGACATCCTGACCGATATGTTCCAGGAACTTTTGCTGGCCGATATGGTCATCGCCGATTTGAGCATCGACAATGCCAATGTATTTTATGAATTGGGCGTACGCCATGCTGTCCGCAAACGTGGCCTGGTTCACATTCAATCGGGGCGGCCCTACCTGCCGTTCGACATTTTTAACGTCCGCACCATTCCATACCAGATCGATAAAAACGGCCGGCCCGATCCCGACCACATCGAAAAAGACAAACAGGCCATCACCAAAATTACTCGTGAAACCTGGGCCTCCGACATCGACCGTGTCCACAGCCCCATCTTCAACTTGCTCGATGGCCTGGCTGAGCCGGATCGCAAAACCCTCCGTACCCCGCTGGCAACTGGCTTCTGGCGCGAGTACAACGAATGGCGCGAGCGCGTAACCATTTCGCAGCGGCAAAAACGGATTGGCGACATCCTGCTGCTAACCGAGGAGATCAGAAACCCGCTTATTCGCGAAGAAGCCATCAGCGAAGCCGGCCGGGCTATGCGTGGATTGGGTCGCTTTGAACTGGCCTTGCAGCAGTATCGTCATGGCCTGGAAATCAACCCGCGCAACAACGAATTTCGCCGCGAAGAATCCTTTCACCTCAACCGCCTCAATCGAACCGACGAAGCGATTGTCAAATTGGAACGGCTTTTACAGGACGATCCCAAAGATATCGAGGCCATGTCATTTCTGGGGCGCATCTACAAACAGATGTGGACCGAAACGTGGGAAGATATTAAAGATGAAAATCAGCGGTTAATAGAAGCATTTAATGCCCTCCATTGGCTTATCAAAGCCGTCCATACCTACCTGGTCGGCTATCGGCTGGATCAAAACAACTACTATCCCGGCATCAACGCGCTGAGCCTGGCGATGCTGGTTGACGCTATGGCCAGCCAAAACAATCTAACCGATGATCCCGATGTCGAAGCCATTCGCGGTGACTTGCCTAAAATCAAGGGTGCGGTTCAGTTCGCTCTAGAAAACAGAACCGAAAAGGATACCACTGACTATTGGGCGCTGGTGTCGCTGGCCGAGTTGCAGGTCAGCATTGCTGAAGACCCGGTCAAGATCAGCCGCGCTTACAAGAAAGCCCTAACCGCCGCTCGCAAAAATGTCTACAATCTCAAGTCGGCCTTGAGTCAGCTCAAACTGCTGCAATCGCTAGGCTTTCGGCCCGAATATGTTCAGGCCGGCATCGACGCCATCAGGGGGGAACTGGATCGGATTCATCACGAAGAAGAAAGCATCGATGTGGGCGGTTTTCCAGACCCGCCGCAAGTATTCATCTTTTCCGGCCATCCCATCGATCCGTCCAGTCGCGCCGAGCCGCGCTTCCCGCCGGCTATGGAAAAAGAAGTCCGCGATCGCATTGGTAAAGCCTTAGACAAATTCGAAGCCGATCGTCACGATCTGGCCGTGACCTGCGGGGCGGCGGCCGGCGGCGACATCATTTTTATCGAGGTTTGTTTGGAACGGGACATGACGGTGGAAGTTCATCTACCGTTTGAGGAGGCGCGTTATATCCAGCGCTCGGTCAGTTACGCCGGCGACCACTGGATCGAACGCTTTTACAATATCCGCAACAATGCCAACGTCAAAATCTGGCTGCAGCCGGATTATCTGGGCCGGGTCAAATTTGGCGATAATATGTACGAGCGCAATGAACGCTGGGCGCTATACTCCTCCTTTATCCACGGCATCGACCGCATGCGGCTGATCGCCCTGTGGGACGGCCTGATGGATGACAACCCTGGCGGACCCGATAAGATGATCGACCGCGTCCGCCAATTGGGCGGCATCACCGAGCATCTCAATACCACCAAATTTAATTACTGGAAAGCGGAAGGCAAAGTCAGCCGGGCGTTGGATTTACTGGCCCGGGGGAGTTGACTTTCCAACGCCGTTATAAATGTGGTACACTCTGTCTACACCGGAAAATCTACATATCATATCGGAACGGCGGTCAATAGAGATAGATAATTAGTTACTGGTAACTGGTAATTCGAGTCAAATAACCAATTACTATTTACCAATTACCTAACTCCGCCATTCCTCAATAACCCGAGGAGGGATGCATGTCAGAAAAAGTGCGCTTAGTCATCATTGGCTCAGGCATTGTCGGCTGTGCCGTGGCCTACCACCTGACTCAATTCGGCTGGCGCGATATCGTGTTGATCGATAAAGGCGAACTGTTTGAAAACGACGGCTCAACGTCGCACGCGCCGGGGGGGGTGGTGCCGCTCAGCCACTCCAAACTGCTGACCCAACTGGGCAGCTACACCTCGCGGTTGATCAGCGGCTTGAAACCGTTCCGCACCGACCGGAACACCTTTAATCGAGTCGGCCAGTTGGAAGTGGCCATTTCGGAGACGCGCTGGCAGGATTTGATCCGGCTGCACGGCGAGTCGCAGGGCTTCGGCTGCGAGTCCCATCTGCTGACCCTGGCCGAAACCAAAGCCAAGCTGCCCATTATTAATGAAGAAGCGTTCGTGGGCAGCTTATTTATTCCCAGCGGCGGCATCTGCAAAGGGGCCGATGTCTCGGCGGCGCTGGCCCGCGATGCCGAAGCAACCGGCGGCGCGCGCTTTATCGGCCACACGGCCATGACCGACATCGAAGTGACCAACGGCCGCGTCGCCGCCGTGCTGACCGACAACCCGGCCATGCCCCGCATCGAGTGCGAGCAGGTGCTGCTGTGCGCCAACATCTGGGCCCCGGCGCTGAGCGAAAAACTTGGCGTCGCCTTGCCGTTGATGGCCTTTGAACACCAATATGTCCGCACCAAACCGCTGCCCCAACTGGCCCAGTTCGACCGCAACGATAAAGATCAGGAAGTGATCTACCCCACCACCCGCGAGCTTGACTCGGCCATGTATTATCGCCAGCATTGGGACGGCTACGGCATCGGCAGCTACTGGCACCGGCCTCACATGGTGCGGCCCCGAGAGCTGCAAAAAACGGCCATCAATCCCTTTACCCCGGACGATTTCTTCGGCCAGCCGTGGGGGCAGGCCCAAAACCTGCTGCCGGTACTGCGCGACGCCGAAATTGAGTCGGGCATCAACGGCATGTTTGCCTTCTCGATTGACGGGATGCCGATCATCGGCGAGTCGCGGGTGAAGGGCTTCTGGGCGGCGGTGGCCTCGTGGATTACCCACGCCGGCGGCGTGGCCAAATCGGTGGCCGAGTGGATGGACACCGGCGAGCCGGAATGGGATATGCGCCAGGCCCACATTCACCGCTTCCACGGCTTCCAAACCACCGACGCCTACACCAGCGTCATCACCAAGAAAAATTACCGGGAAGTGTACGATATCGTTCACCCCCGCCAATCGGTCTCGGAGCCGCGCAACGTGCGCCTGAGTCCGTTCTATCCTCGGCTGCAAGATCTCAAGGCGGAATATACGGCATTCGCCGGGGTGGAACTGCCCAACTGGTTCGAGGAAAACAGCCGCCTGTTGGAAAAATATGACGACCGGATTCCGGCGCGCACCGGCTGGGCGACCCAGCATTGGTCGCGCATTCAGGGCGCCGAGCATCTGGCCACCCGCGAGAACGTGGCCCTGTTCGACCTGACCGGCCTGTCGATTATCGAGGTCAAAGGCAGCGGGGCGGCGGCGTGTGTCAACTACCTGTGCAGCAACCAGATGGATGTGGCGGTGGGGCGCGTGGTTTACACCACGTGGCTAACCCCCAAAGGCGGCGTCAAACGCGATCTAACTGTGGCTCGCGTCGCGGCGGACAGCTTTTGGCTGTTCGTCGGGGAGGGCACGCTGCCCCAGGATTTGGCCTGGGTGCAGCAGTACGCGCCGCAAGACGGCTCGGTCACGGTCGCCGATATTTCGAACAGCTACACCGCTTTGGGCTTGTGGGGACCGAACGCGCGTAAGGTGCTGGAGAAAGTGACTACCGCCGACGTCAGCAACGAATCCTTTCCCTACTTCACCGCTCAATGGATCACCATCGGCCTGACGCCGGTGCTGGCCCTGCGCATCTCCTACGCCGGCGAGTTAGGCTGGGAGCTGCATTTCCCGGTCGATATGGCGCTGCAAACGTGGGATTTGCTGTGGGAAGCCGGCCGCGAGTTCGACATGGTCGCCGCCGGGATGGGGGCGTTCGACTCACTGCGGCTGGAGAAAGGCTACCGGCTGTGGGGCGGCGATGTCTACACCGAGTACAACCCTTACGAGTCGGGTTTGGGCTGGACGGTCAAGCTGAAAAAAGGCGATTTCATCGGTCGCGAGGCGTGCCTGAAGCTCAAAGACAAGCCGCTCAAAAAGAAGCTGTGCTGCCTAACCTTCAACAACGGCGGCATGGCCTTAGGCTACGAAGCCATTTTTGCCGACGGCCAATGCATCGGCCACGTAACCAGCGCCAATTATGGCTACGCCGTGGAGAAATTTGTCATGTACGGCTATCTGCCCAGCGCACAGACGCAAGAAGGCACTCAACTCGAAATTGAATATTTCGGCGAACGTTATCCGGCTACGGTCGTCGCCGAGCCGCTGTATGATCCGAACATGGAAAAACTTAAATCGTAATTGACTCGCGCCGCCGCCTGGGTATTCAAACCGGGGAGTAGGAAGTCAGAAGTAGGGAGTAAGATGATTTTTTATTTCCCTACTCCCTACTCCTGACTCCCTACTGCTTACCCTCGGCGTGGGTTATTTAGCCGCTCAAAGGAGGCCCTATGTCCCCAACCCCATCCCGCCGCCGCGAACGCCGCGAACGCCGTTCCGCCCCGGCCTCACCGTTAGCCCATATCCCCTGGCTAACCGTCAAAAACAGTATGCCGCCGTTAACTCGTCTGGATGAAGAGGCGCGGCAAAAAATTCACGAGGCGTCGATGACCATTTTGGAGGAGATCGGCATGGCCTTCCTGGATGACGAGGCGCTGGATATGTGGGCCAAGGCCGGCGCCAAAGTTGATCGCAACCGTCAAGTGGTCTGGGCCGACCGCCAACTGGTGCTCGATCTGGTGGCCCAAGCGCCGCCTCATTTCACCTGGCGCGCCCGCAACCCGGAACGCACCGTCTTCATCGGCCAGAACCAGATCAACTTTGCCCCGAACGGCGGCGTAGTTTTTGTCCACGATTTGGATTACGGGCGGCGTCCCGGTTTGATGAAAGACTATCTCAATTTCCTAAAACTGGTCCAAATGTGCAACGCCATCCACATTGCCGGCGACCAACTGATCGTCCCTCACGATGTCGAAGTTTCGTTCCGCCATTTGAGGCGGTCGCAAGCCGCGCTGAAATTGACCGATAAAGCCTATATGGAAGCGCCGCACGGCCGGATTATCTCGGGCGACGCCGTCGAGATGGCCAAGATCGTTTTTGGCGACGACGTCACCGAGTCGAACCAGCCGGTGTTGGGCGGCATCATCAACGCCAGCAGCCCGCTGCGCTACGATGATCGCATGATTGGCGGGATTTTGACCTTTGCCCGGGCCAATCAGGTGCTGATCATCACCCCCTTTATCTTGGCCGGCGCCATGAGTCCGATCACGATGGCCGCGGCCATCGCCCAGCAAAACGCCGAGGCCCTGGCCGGCATTGCCCTGGCCCAACTGGCTCGACCGGGCGCACCGGTCATTTACGGCGGCTTTGCCACCAACCTCGATATGAAAACCGGCAGCCCGGCCTTCGGCACGCCGGAGGGGGCCTGGGCCACGGTTGTCGGGGCGCAGATGGCTCGCTTCTATAACCTGCCGTTCCGCAACAGCGGCACGCTCAACACCTCGAACCTGCCTGATGCGCAAGCGGCTTACGAAACGATGTGGGCCGTGTGGCCGGCGGTGCTGTCGCACTCCAACTTTATCATGCACTCGGTCGGCTGGCTGGAAGGCGGCTTGACCGTGGGCTATGAAAAGATGATCATCGATATGGAAAATCTGGGTATGTTCCAACACTTCTTCCAGGAGGTCGAAATTAGCGACGATACCTTAGCGCTCGATATGATCAAGGAGGTTGGGCCGGGCGGCCATCACCTGGGCACGCCCCACACTCAAGCTCGCTTCCGAACCGAGTATTACACCCCCGTCTTAGCCGACCGCCAAAACTATGAGTCATGGCAGCTCAGCGGCGTCGGCGATGCAGCCCAGCGGGCCAATAAAATTTGGAAGGACGTCCTCAACGCCTACGAGCAGCCCCCACTCGATGAAGCCATTCGCGATGAGTTGGATGATTTCGTCGCCCGCCGGACGGAAGAGTTGAAAGGAGTGGAGTTGTACTCCTAGAGGATATTGGTATTTTAGGCTTTACGTCATTTCAACAAACTTGCCAGGAAAAATCGCTCAGAGGCTCGGTTACAAGTGGCGGTTAAGGGAATTTCTTGGCAAAAAACGTTTTGAAATGACATCTTTTAGCCAATATCAACCGATCTTAGAGCCGCCGCCAACCTGTACCCAAGCTGGAACCAGATTATCCTGCCAAATCGCGGCGATGAGGGGTTCCAGTTCGGCTAATTTTTCCTGCGTATTTAGCTACACTTGTTGCCCAACGGTCGGCAAAAGCCATTAAGATAGCAACATTTTGTCTATCACATCATCCCTATAACGGATATGATCATGTAAGCACTCGACGCTAGCAAGCGCTAAAGGGGTTACCCTTTAGTCCATTTAGGAGGGATGACGTGCTTACAGCAGCTAACAGAAACGGCGAAGGGTCTGATATCGCCGGCGGCGATTACTAATTTCAGAAGTGGACCGATCCACGTTTTACACCAGCCGATCAATGATGCTGCGGCACAACGCCCCAGGCCACAAAAAAACTATCGATGGGATTTTTTCATTACCGATTCTAAGCGCACTAAACCTTGTTTAGCCACCTCTATGGCCGTAGAGTCTGACAGCGGCAAAACTTTTTGCCCGGTCAAGACACGCCACACTGCCTGCCCGGCCTCCCATCCAACCGGCGGCAGCGAGCCCTTGGCCAACCGCCGAACCCCCTGCCCTAACACACCCAACGCCAACAGATCATCCAGCGCTTGCCAATCGTCGCTGTTGGGATCCGGCATTTCATTGACCAGCCAGTCGATCCGCTCGGCTTCATCCGCTGCTAGCCATCGGCGCAGCTTCTCATGGCTGAGCAACTGAATCTGGTTTTGACTCAATACCGGAGTCCCTTGTGAACGCCGCCGGGCGAAGTGACGAGCTAAGCGCCGGCTGCGCCGGCCTCGGGTGTATTCCTGAGTCCACATTACTTCGGCCAGAGCTTTGTCAGTTTCTCCATTTCGCCACCATAGCCCGGCGGCTCTGGCGCCAAACTGCCGGCCTCGCTGGCGAGTCGCCTCCCCCTGTGAGCCAACCGTACACCACAGCCGGTAAATATGCCAGGCTCGCGCCTCTAGCTGCGGCTGCCCGGTAGATTGGGCTATCTCCGCCAAATGCTGTATTTGTGCTTCCGGCAAAATGTTTGGTGACTGGCGCAGCACACTATAGCTAACTAAATCGAACCAATAAAACAGCCGGTGGAGTACCGTTTGCTCAACCTCAGTTACGGGCAATCCCTCAACCAGAGCCATTTGCGCCTGGTTCATCATCTCCACGGCGGCCGTTGGCCGCCCCAGGATGAGCTGTATTCCAGCCAGTCGCAGTTTGGCTCGACTGCTTGAAAAATAATGCTGCTCGGCCTGCCCAAATATATCCGCTTGGGTGAAAGCTGTGATAGCCGCCTCGTAATGTTCGTTGAGTAAATATAGGTCGCCCAGCAGTTCAGACCACATGCCTCGCGCAACTGTCTTGGTTTCATTAACATAGGTTTCAACGGCTTGAGGCAAGGCCGCGCCCACTGCTTCGAGTAAAGCTGGCCGATCGCCATAGGCCAGTAAAGCCGCTATGGCTGCCAGTTCATGGTCATGGGTGGCCGCCCACTTGACTGCCGTGACAACATCAACCCAGCTTTGGTCTAAATTGGCAGCCGGTTGGAGAGTATTATCTAAAAGTTGGGGCTGATAAAGATGATGACGAATGTAGTAGGCCGCATAACGCTGATAAGGTTTCTGATGGCTGGCCGGTAGGGCTGACATTTTTTGCCGAGTGTAGTCGCGCAGCAAGGGATGGAGTTGATAGGTGGGGCCGTCTCGCTTGAGCAAAGCCAGGTTGTGCAAACGGCGCAAGCGACGATGGGCGTCCTTGAAGGGAATATCCCAGACGGCGGCGCTGGCTTCTACCTCAAATCGACCGGCAAAGCAGCCCAACCGGATAAAACCCTGCCGGTCCGGTTCGGCCAGATGAGATAGACTGCTTTCAAAGCAGCGAAGCAGACCATCATGCGGCGTCTGCGGGTCATCGAGATCGAACTGGCCTAAATCGATGTGATCGTGGGCAAAAGAGGATCGCAGTTGGGCGATGGTTTCACCTTCTCGCAGGCGCGCGCCAAAAAGTTTAAGAGCCAAAGGCAGGCCATCCAAACGCGCCACAAGATCGCTTATTTCTGCCTCATCCTCAGCCTGATAGTCAGCCCAGCGCATGAGAAAATTTAATCCCTCAGCCGGAGTCATGCCCTTGATCGGGAACAACGGCGCCTCTAATACATCGGCAACCTTACGGTAACGCGTTGTCAGCAGCAAGCAGCCGGTTGGTCCAACAACCTGCAAGTGGGACAGATCCGAAGTAAAGTTGAGATTGTCAACCATCAACAAACAGCGTTTTCCGGCCAGTAACGTACGGAGTTGCCCCGCCTTCTCGGCCAGAGAAATCCCCGGCAAGACCACACTTAAACTGCGCGCAATGTGGATTTGCGCCTCGCCAACGGCGGCCTGGGGCGATACATCGTCCGATAGTTCCACCCAAATCTGCCCATCGGGAAATTTATCGACCAGATTGGCCGCCAGCCAGGCCATCAGCACGCTTTTCCCTACGCCTCCGGCTCCCCACAAAACCAACGCCGGGACATTTTGCGCCTTGATTGAGTTGAGTAACTGAGCCTGTTCGGCAGGGCGCTCGACATAAAAACCAGGTAGGGCTGGCGTTTCGGCCGGCGGGGCGGGGATGAGCGTCTGCGGCGATGAATTGCTTGGAGAAGGAGGCGTACCCTCGGCGGTATCGGCCTGCTGACTACGCTCAGTCAGGTAGGCATCCGCCGCTACCTCTAATTCAGCCCACGTCTGAAATGGCGCTTCCTGATAATGATACCGTACGGCTCGATTGACTTGCCCCAGCAAATAGTGGCGCTCCGCTTCCAAGCCGCGCTTTTTTTTCACCACTAACCTCACCAGGTTGGCTAAATAGCCTAACGATGGCTTCAAGTCTTCATTTTCATAGCGCACCACCGTTGACCGGCTTAAATGAAAGTAGTCCGCGGCTCGACCCTGCGAAGAGAAAACGGTGGCTCGCAGCATTCCGGCAAAACCGGCCAAATCATCATTGTAAGTAGGTAACGCATCAAGGCGAGACATAGACTTTACCAACTCCTCCCATTTCGGTAACTCGTCTTTTGGCTCAAATGGAGGCCGTTTGGTGGCCTCCAATGCGGCAATAATCGTGATTAAGCGCCGATCACCCCATCGGCTGCTAAATACCTCAACGTCAATCTGTCGCGCACATGTGCCGCACAGGCTGATATGCTAGAACTAAATCAAATGATGGTCGGTCCGAACATACTCAATCAAAATCGGGCTGTAGATTATTCGCGAATAGGCTGAGTCCATTCAGCCGAGAGTACTCTCATCTTGGCCCTCCTAGTGTCTAAATGGAGGCTTCAAGATGTTGAAAAAGAGAATTATTGCTGTATTAACCGGCTTAACCCTACTGGCCGCTATCGCTGGTTCAGCTGGCATCGTGGCCGATAATGCCGGACTACCGTTAACGGCGCCGGCTCACGCCTGTAGTAATCCTAGCGCCGGCGGCGGTGGCTGCTAAGTCTTTTCTACAGGATAAATTTGGTTCGTCGCAGCCTAGTTTAACTGGCTGCGACGAGTCTTTTCTAAATGCGCTTTCACCCGCTGGCTGAGACGGTCCTCTTTCAGCAGAAGCGCTTCAGCCTGACGCAGCCACTTTTCCGCCTCTAGGTAGTTATTTTTAGCCTGCTCACATTCACACAGATAGAGCATTGTTTCAGCTAACAGGTACTTCTGATCGAGCTCACGCCAATTTTGCAGCGCCAAATGGAGATAGTGGGAGGCTTCAGGAAATTTTTGCTGCCGCAGGTAAATTACTCCCAGATTTTTTTGAACATTAGCCATCTCATAGGAATTATAAAACTGCCGAAAAATTTTTTCAGCTTGAAGACTATATTCTTCGGCTCGGGCATAATCTTGTTGTAACTGGTAAGCTAGCCCGATGTTGACGGAGATAGACCCTCTAAGCAACTGCTCGCCCGCTTGCTCGGCACAATCAAGGGCCTTTTTAGAAAACTCCAATGATTTTTGCGGAGATTCAGTTAGAAAATAATAGATGCCCAAATTCATGTACCCATACATCAAACCGTGGACATCATCCCGTATCTGCCAATAACGGCATGCTTGCTCAAGATGCGGGCGGGCTTTAGACCAGACCCTCTCATCTTCAATCCATTGGCCCATGCGGAGATAGAGAATGCCTAGATGATTTTCGGTGTGGGCCAAACCATGGAGATTGTTCTCTTTTTCAAAAATAGTTAAAGCACAATGACATAACATATCTGCCCGCTGCCATCGCCCCTGTTCAATGTATAAGAAAGCCAGATTGGTACAGGCCCGCCCTCGATTGTATTGATCACCGGCCCGGCGAGCCAGCCGCAAGGCATGCCGATAGCAGCGGATGGTCTCTTTAATTTTGCTCTGTTTTTGGGAAAGACGAGCTAACAACAGCGCTAAAATCGCCCCCTTAACGGTATCGTCACGCCGTTGGGCCTGGTCAAAAGCTTGATCGAGCACCTGCTGCCAAACCGTCCAATGGCCGCGCCGCTCCATATAAGGCGATAGGGTCTCGATGAGTTGGCAGACCCCCGCCCAGGCTTCGGCTACTCGCAGACCATAAATAATGGCCCGAACGAAACCCTCCCGCTCCCGATCGAGCCCATCAACTTCGAGCGACTGCACGGCGGGATATTTTTGCCAATACATGACATTTTTCAAGATAGCGACGATAAAAAAATCGGCGTAGTCTTGTCGATCGGTCACGGTGTCTGAGACCATTTGAGAACCTCGTTGAGTAGAAACGTTTCGGTTAAACGATGAATGCGATAGCGGCGCTGGTCAATGGCGCCGCTGACTTCCAGTAGAGAGAGGGTGGTCAACTGGGTTAAAGCATCGTATAGGTCGCCCATAGCCAACTGGCTGGTGGTGGCCAGATGGTCGATAGTGCCATTTTGGGCCAGCGGCATCACCAGTAGCAGCTGGCGGCTGCTCTCGGCTAATGTCTGCCAGGCCTGCCAATAGATGAACGTATACAGCTCGTCTACTCTTTTGCCCTGAGCTTCCCGGAGACTGTCCAGCACCTGGGACAGAGGCAGGCTGTGGAGCTGGCCGATCACCAACTTGAGGGCCAGCGGATGCCCACCGACCACCTGATAGATGCGGTCCAACTGCTCCTCCGCAGCATCAGCCAGCGTGGTCATGTGACGCAGGGCGGCTTCATGCCGAAGCAGGTCAAACGACGCGGCCCGATCCAATTCGGCCAGGCGAATCGAGGCGATGCCCGTCTGGGGTGGCATCAGCCGGCTGGTCAGCAAAAATTTAGTAGGGTTAGCCAGCCGGGCCAACAGCGGCAGCAGGGACTCAAAATCAACCACTGTCTCCAGGTTGTCGATCACCACCAGATAAGGCTGCGCTTTCAGCCGCTCGGTGAGCAGCGCCATCTTTTGCTGGGGCAACACCACCGCTAGCGGCTCTTCACTTAGCTGGGCCAATAAGCTGTCGATCAGCGTCTCGCTGTCGAGAGCGGGCTGGGCCGTCGGTTGCAGGCCCAACCCCGGCCAAAATTCTTGCTGCTTGGCGCTAATCCAGGCAATCTGCTGAAAATGGGGGGTTAAAGCCATCTGCCGGATCACGGCATTGGCCAGAGCCGTTTTGCCAATACCCCCCAACCCCTCGATCGCCACCAGCCAAGCCGGTTCCAGCGATAACAGCGCCTCGCCAACGCGCTGCAAATAGTGATCAATGCCAAATAGATCGGTTAGCGCGGGCAGGTTAAGGCGCTGCTCCAAAGCCCCAATGACCGCCTGTCTGGCCTGGCGTTCCTGGCTGGCCAGAATATCGGCTAGCTGGTCGATAGCTTGTCGCTGTTTTTTATGGGCGGTGGCTTCGGCCATATTCTTCTCATTGGCCACCAAAGCCACCGGCGTATTTTCCAAAAATCGACGCCGAAGGAGATCGGCCAAAAACGGATCATAGCTATCTTCCATTGTTTTTAGGGCTTGCAGCAGCAGATCGTTGGTGAGCCGGCGGGCGTTGGCAGGGCGAACTTGGCCAGCTTGATGAAAAATATACAGGTGACTAAGCGGGCTGGTATCGTCATTGGGTTTACTCCACGATTTGAGCGCTTCGTGAACCTCTGCTCGTAGTTGAGAGGGTGAAATATCGGTGGGGTAAAACAAGGCTCTCTCTCTCCTTTAGTAGCTGGCCATAAAGTTTAACGGTTAACATACCACATCTGTACGGCAAAATCAACAAGGGGAGAGGATCAAGATAGACTCAAGATAGATTCTGACCAAAACTGTAGAGATATTGGCTAGGTCACAGCCATATTTGATGCAGTATCCTACTAGGGAAAGTTTGCCAACAAAGACCATACCTCCCTTGAAAATAACGACCTGGAGCGTCAAAGTTTACTTTGACCTGACCGTCAGTATGACAAAGCCAGCTTTGTCGCTCCTATATTTTCATTCCCGGTCTCGTCTCATCTGAGACTATCGGACTCCTCTGAAAATGGTTTGTAGGACAAACTTAAGTTTGTCCTACGGAATTTTCATTGTCGTTGCTGTACCGAGGTTCTGTCGCACTCTTCAAAGGAGTGAGAATGTCCCGATCTGACGCCACTATTTTAGTTCTTTGGGCCGATGGATTTCAAGAAGCCACTGCCACCATCTTTGTGACCGAACTCCGCCGAACCGGCGTGCGAGTCAAGATCATCGGCTCAACCCGCCAACAAATTAAAGGCAGTTACGGGTTGGCCATTGCGCCCGACCTGACTCTGTCTCAAGCCGACTCGCTCCTACCCCAGACCACCCGCCTTATCATCCCAACGACCTTATCCGCGGTTGGGCGCTTAAAAAACGATCCCAATCTAACCGCGTTTCTTGAGCAAATCGAACACTATCAGATTCCTATTTTAATTGGCGGACAAGCCACAGAACCTCCCATGTTTCTCAAAAGCACTATCACCATTTTTCCCGCCGACAGCGAAGCCCTGGTCGGATTTGCTCGTCAAGTGGCAGGGGGCAACCCTTGATTTTAAGCCAGAAAGGATCCATTACCGTATGAAAAAAAACACCGCTTCATCACTTTTTTTTTCTAACCAAGCCATCATCCACCTTAACAGCGAATTGCGAATGGGACCGCTTAAGCCTACAACTGGCGATACCTCGCGGCCTATCCAACCGGAAAAGCGGCCCGATGCTCCAAAGATATCTATTGTATCCTTAGACCACGATCTAAAGCATAAAATGAATATTTACCCTGTCAATGACACCCAAACCGAATGGCGCCTCACTTTGGACGACGATATCAATCTGGAAACCTATCGTCATTTAGAGCAGCATGTTGTTAATACCATCTGTCAAACGCTACTCCGAGCCAGCGCCACCAAACTCACCGTCGATTTGACCACAACTAAGCGGCTCGACTCGCTGGGGCTGCAATTGTTGCTGTTGCTGTATAAAAAATGCGCCGGTTCCGAGCTGTCCATCGTGCTGCTTAATCCCTCCGGTCAGATTAGTCGTGTTCTGCGAATTCTCCAGTTTGATCGTATTTTTACGATTGAACAGACGGAGGACATAGAGTAAAGCCGGGGCCAGTCACGTAGATGGAGGTGAATCACTGAGGCGCTGATTGAGGTGATTTCACTGATTTTCGGCAGACACTCTCAGTACAATCAGCCTGTTCAGTGGTTCAGTGGTTCGCCACCTCGCTCTAAACCGCCCGGCGAAGATTGGCGATTACCGGCAATTCAAACAAATCTTGGCGCAACAAACGTGTAGAGAAAAAGAGGACTTCCAAATTTTCAATCTCACCCGTAGTGGGGTTAAACCGGGCTACAATGTCATCTGCCAGTTCCTCACTCTCTTGTTCGGCGTAGGGGGCGGTTTTATCGATGTAAAGAATATCGGCAGCGCGATCATATCGAAACGTTAAACGCGTTTCCACTCAACAACTCCTTCACCCAACTTACGGGTGATATAAGCGGTAATAATCCAGTGACGCTCGGTGGGACCGGCATCACTAACGACAACCACGACTACAAATTTTCCACCACGTACACTATCAAACCAACGAGAAAAAAGGCGGGCTTCAGAAAATCTACGGCTGCGTCGCACCTGGTCAGGCTCGACCAATGTATCGGTAATGCGCTGACGGTGTTCCGGGAGTAAATCAGGATGACGTTCGGCAATGTGTTGTTCTCTTTCTAGAGTTAGCTCGACTTCAGCCTTTAGATACGGACACGAAAATAGTTCCAATAATCTTATTCCTTCGTAAGTCGTGTCTTTAATTGTAGCACGGTTGGAGAGCCTCGCCAAAGCCACGTAGGTTGGGTCGATGCAAGAGACCCAACATTTCCCGTTGGCGTCACACCATTCTCCGACAACCCGGTTCTATAAAAAGAACCGGCGGTTTGGAAATGTGTCTGTCGTCATTCGGTGGGGTGGGGGTGAATCACTGAGGCGCTGATCGGCGCTGATTTCACTGATTTTCGGCTGACCACCTCAGTGCAATCAGCCGGTTCAGTGGTTCAGTGGTTCACCACCTCGCTCTAAACCGTCCGGCGTAAGTTAGCAATAAGAAAAGCGAACTCAACGCTTCGATGAATTGAGCCAGCGCTGGATGAAAGCAAACAACTCTTCCAAGTTGGTGATGGTGGATGGCTCAGGAACTGGTTGTTCCGGGTGATGAACGTGAAAGGGGGCAGTGGACAGATCAGGCCAATGAGGAGCATTATCCCAGCGCCGGCGCAGTCGGTTATCAGGCTCCATCCAGTGATACGCATATTTGCGACTACCGTCAACAAACAGATAGTCTCGTAACTCCAGCCGACTATCATCGTCAAGAATTGCCATTATATGAAGAACGTAGGCTTGACCCTCTTGTTCATAACGAACAACCTGCCACGACTTAAAAAGTGAGGCGTACTCATCAAATAGATGAAGCATTATCTTAGGAGGCAGAAATAACGGCTAATTGAGCCTCAACGGTTTCAATGGCATCATAATACCATTTCCAATCCAGGTAAGCATCATCGGCGGCGAAATCCTCGTGATCTTCAGTCGTATAACGGACGCGCAACTCAGCCAGGCTTTCGCCTCGACGCTGTTCTATTTGATGAATTGCCGCCTGATAACGCGCCAAGCGTCCTAGCAGAATCATTCGGGCTTGCTGCCGGGCTGCTTCCAAAGGGTCGGGGTACCCCAACCCAGCAAGGATACTCTCTATTGTATAAGGCTGCATGGTAATACCTCAAAAGTCATGTTTGATCTTGCGACTGATACTTGACGACGCGGTCATATCTTTGATTGTAACATAGTTAGAGAGCCTCGCCAAAGTCACGTAGGTTGAGAGACCCAACATTTTCCGCTGGCATCACCCCATTCTCCGGCACCCCGGTTCTATTAAGAAGAGCCGGCGGTTTTGGAAATGTATCCGTCCTATCCAGTGCGGTTGTGGATAGGGGTGAATCACTGAGGCGCTGATTGACGTGATTTCACTGAAGTTTGCATAGCCGCCTCAGTGCATTGGGTGCATTTCACGTTTGGGGCAAACTGATCCCTTGAATCGCTGAGGCCGCTGAAGACACTGAAATCGCTGATTTTCAATCGAAACTCCCCTGACTGGGGCTAAATCAGGCGACTTCCGTCACAAGATAACCAGTCAGCGCCTTCATTTTTCTCAGCGGATTCAGCGATTCAACCTTGCCCCCAAATAGAAATGCACCCCAGTGCATTCAGCCCATTCAGCGGTTCAGTGGTTCGACCCCCCACCCGCCCCAACAGCGCGGATGGATTTCATTACGATCACCCGAAAGGGTCTATCGCCATCGAGAAAGGCTTGGTATCAACTTTTTATGAGATCAAATGGTCGTCGCTGAGTTTTTCGGCGACCGATCGACGTGCTGATCGGTCGTTGCTGAGTTTGGAATCGATTGATCGACGTATCGATTGGTCGTTGCTGAGTTTGGAATCGATTGATCGATGTATCGATTGGTCGTTGCTGAGTTTGGAATCGACTGATCGATGTATCGATTGGTCGTTGCTGAGTTTGGAATCGACTGATCGACGCATCGATTGGTCGTTGCTGAGTTTGGAATCGACTGATCGACGTATCGATTGGTCGTTGCTGAGTTTGGAATCGACTGATCGACGTATCGATTGGTCGTTGCTGAGTTTGGAATCGACTGATCGATGTATCGATTGGTCGTTGCTGAGTTTGGAATCGCCCTTTTTATGAGAAAGTATTAGAACTTACGCAGTTCGAGTTTTTTTAACCACGAATTACACGAATTTTCACCAATTTTTATCCTTTTTTCGTGTAATTCGGGCCATTCGTGGTTGATTTTCAAGCCTGAACCCTTCAACTGCGTAACTCATAAGTATGTTAATCCTGCCCAATGTGGTACGCCGAGCTTGCAAATTACCCAAGTTGATCATATAACTTGAACCGTGATCAAATCCGACCCAATCACAGAAACGAGAGTCCCTATGCTGGCCTGGATGGCCGGAATTGCCGCAACCTCATATATCTCCCTAACATTCTTACTCTACCTGTTCCAAACCCGGCTCATATTCCTACCAACAACGGCTATGATGGCTACGCCCGCCTCGATTGGCCTACCTTATGAAGAAGTTCATTTTACCGCCGCCGATGGGGTTAAACTGGCCGGCTGGTTTGCGCCGGCCGCTGAGGCTGAATTCACGATTCTATTTTTCCACGGCAACGCCGGTAATATCTCGCACCGGCTGGATACGGTCAACTTATACCACCGGTTGGGCTTCAACGTGTTTATCATCGATTACCGGGGTTATGGTCAAAGCGAGGGCCGCCCCAGCGAAGCGGGCAGCTATCTCGACGCCGAGGCGGCCTGGCAGCATTTGGTGGAGGATCGGCAGATGAGGCCGGAGCAAATCATCATCGTGGGCCGCTCGTTAGGCGGCGGTATCGCGTCGTGGCTGGCGCAGCATCACCGGGCCGGGGCGTTGGTACTGGAGTCAACGTTTACCTCCATTCCCGATATGGCCGCTCGGCAATACCCCTTTCTGCCGGTTCGCCCGCTGGCTCGCGTTCGTTACAACACCTTGGCGCGGGTCTCGACGCTAACGATGCCCATTTTAATCGTCCACAGCCCCCACGACGAAGTCATCCCTTACGACCACGGCCGGCAACTTTTTGAGGCCGCCCCTGAACCCAAACAGTTCTTAAAAACCGCAGGCGGTCACAACGACGGATTTCTGATCTCGCAGGAAATATACGCTATGGAGTTGAAAGGGTTTATTGAGAAATACGCGGGGAGGGGTGAATAGTTGGATGGATGGATGGATATGGGATGGGCAAGGTATAGGGCTTTAATCACCGATGGGGTGGTCGCCTTTTGGCTCAACCTCAATTTGGACCCTGGCCTCGAACTCAGCCAGAGAATTGACCGAAAAGGCGACCTCGCTCAACCGGTCGAGCGCCGCCAAGTCAAGCTTCGCCCAAGCCGTGTCGAAATGGTCAAGCGAAACGGCAAACCGCTCGGCCAGAAATCGCCGCAGGAGTTTCAAGGTTGCTGCCCGGCCTTGTTCTAATCCTTGTTCTAATCCTTGTTCTAATCCTTGTTCTAGCCCCTTCTCCAAACCGATGGCTTCGCCTTCTTGCCGGCCTTCTTCAAGCCATTGTTCTGCTAATGTTGGCATCGGATTGTCTCCTGTCTCAAAGATGGCTTGCACCACCTCGCTAAACTCATTTCGGCTGATTTTCTCCGTACCCCCGGCCACGTACCGCAGGATGGTGTACAGATACTCCAGCCCCGTCTCTTGTTGCCCTAACGTCTGCAACAATCCCACCATCTCCCGAAATTGTTCTCCGAACTCGTCGCGCAAGATGTATTTTAGCAGCAACAAACTCACCCGTAAAATGATCTCGCCCTGGATGTCCTCATCGCTGTAGCGACTCAGGTCAGTCAACTGGTACTCGAACGTCGGCATATACCGGCTCAAGGCCGCCGGCAACTCAAACAACGCCGCAAAATCGAGCGGAACTGTCCACGCCTGCCGACCGTGGTACAGTACCAACGGCAGAACAGCCCGGAACGGCTGCCCTTGTTTGCGGTCTTGCTCCCAAATTCGGACCTGATACCGCAGCAGTTGAAAGGCGATCTCCGGCTCAGGATAGCTTTTGTGCTCGAACAGCAGGTAGATGTAAATGTCTTGACCGGTGTGCAGACGGACCTGGTAGAGCAGGTCGGAAAAGTGTTCTTGCAACTCCGGGTCGATGAAGCTGTCTTTGTGGATGTGCAGCGAAGCCAAATCGAGCAGGCTAACCACCTCGGCGGGCAGGTAGTGGAGCAGAAAATCGCGGGCGGCGGCCTGCTGCGAGAAGAGGGTTTTGAAGAACCGGTCGTGGGGATTACGCAAGTCGGTCATAATTGATGTTTTTACCCCAAATCCTTACTTCCTACGCCCTACTCCTCGGTTTGGGCGCACAGCTGGCAACTTGAGTTAATTATGCTCTTCTTCGTCCGGAAATTCAGGGGGGACAAAAGTGCGGTACAGGCTGGCCAGAGTGTAGAAGATGGCATAGCCCACCGAAATGTAGACAAAAACCGGCTGGATGTTGGGATACATCCACAACATGGCGGCGGTGGCCGCGGCCCACATCAGCGTTGCGCCGAACATGCCGCGCCGCAGCCAGCGATTGGGGGAAAAGTAATCGAGCCGGGATGGGTAAACATATTTGATCGGCAAGAATACCAGCAGCGATAGTAGCAAAATAACAAACAGGTTAATCCAAACCGACGTTTGCATGATAAAAAGGTAGAAAGCAACAATATTCCAGTAACTGGGAAACCCTTTGAAGAAGTGATCATCGGTTTTGGCTTCCGATTGGGTGAACTGATAAGCCGAGGCTAAAACTAACACGCTGACGCCGATGGGGGCCCAGCCGGGCGGGAGTAAATCGGTTACCAGGATAAAAAAGGCGGGAACCAGCACGTAGGTAAAATAATCGACGATATTATCCAACAGGGCGCCATCAACTTTGGGCGCTGCTACTTTGGTTTTAGCGCGCCGGGCCAGCGTCCCGTCCACCGAATCGATAAACACGGCCGCGGCCATCAGCCAGAATGACTGGATATAAAGCCCTTCGTGAATGGCCCACAAACTGAGTACGCCCAATATTGCCCCACTGGCGGTAAAGGCATGGACCAACCAGGCCGCAATTCGCTGCTGCTTACTGATCAGAAAGGCCGAGTCGTCAAACATATCGTCGTTGCTCCCCGCATCATTCAAATTGCCATCCTTATGGAAGTAGGGAGTAAGGAGTAGAGAGTAAGGGAAACTCTCTACTCCTTACTTCCTACTCCTTACTCCATATAAAAGCTGTTCTCCTAATATTATAAACTAAATCAGATGAGAGACAAAGTTAGGGAATTTTGGAGGAAATGAATAGGACTAAAAAGCGACTATTCTATTGGAGAAAATGTGTTACAATGGCTAGAAACTAATTGAGGACGGCCATTGATGCAACTACTCGACCAAATTCAATCGCTTAATTTTCCGACCAATTTACCGGCGACGCTGCTGGCGGTGTCGCAGCGCTTCGATGCGCCGCAGATCGAAGATGTGGCGACAGCGACCCGCCAAGCCTGGTGCGACAGCGGTATCTTGCAGGGCATCGCGCCCGGCGACAGCGTCGCGATTGGCGTCGGCAGCCGGGGGATTACCAACCTGGCCTTGATCGTTAAAGAGACCGTAGCCCAACTGCGCGACATGGGCGCAGAGCCGTTTATCACCCCGGCGATGGGCAGCCACGCCGGCGCGACCGCCGCCGGCCAGCGCGATATGATCATCCAGCTCGGCGTTGCGCCCGAAGTTGTGGGGGCGGAGATCCGGGCCACAATGGACGTTACCCAAATCGGCCAGGTGCCGGGGGGGCCGCCACTATACCAGGATGTCATTTCGGCAGCGGCCGACCACACCCTGTTGATCAACCGCATCAAACCGCACACCAGCTTTCGCAGCCATATCGAAAGTGGTCTGGCTAAAATGGCCGTTATCGGTCTGGGCAAACAACACGGCGCAGCCACGATGCACAGTCAGGGGGTCCAAGCCTTGAAAAAGTATATCGCGCCCGCCGCCCGTATTTATGAGCGCGACACGAATTTAATCGGCGGGCTGGCGCTCTTGGAAAACGCCTACCACCAAACCGCCGGTATTACGGCCTTGACCGCGGCTGAGATCGGCAGCGAACGCGAGACGGAGCTGCTGGCAAAAGCCAAGGCGCTGATCGCCGGGCTGCCGTTTGAGGCCATCGATGTGCTGGTCGTGCGCCAGTTAGGTAAAAACGTGAGCGGGACGGGGATGGATACCAACGTCATCGGCCGCCTCAAGATTCCGCGCGAGCCGGAGAATTTTGGGGGATCGGACATCGCCGTAATCGCCGTGCTGGACCTGACCGAGCCAACGCACGGCAATTCCAACGGCATTGGCCTGGCTAATGTGACCACCGCACGCGTAGTCCAAAAAATCGATTGGCAGGCAATGTACACCAACGCCATCTCAGCCGGTATCCTGGGGATGTGGCGGGCGCACCTGCCGGTAACGATGCCCGATGACCGGCGCGCTTTGCAAGTGGCGCTGCGCGGCTGTGGCGAGGCGCCAGAAGCGGCCCGGATGGTTTTTATTGAAGATACCATGAATCTGGATACGTTGTGGGTCAGCCCCAACCTGCGTGACGACATTGAGGCTCATCCCCATTTGAGCATTATCGATGAACTACCCTTGACCTTTGATGACCAGGGCCATCTGCTGTCGCCCTGGAAACTGAGCTAGCCGATGACCGAACCTAACTTGCCCAAGCTGTAACCCATCGCTACAATTATCGTTATGTTTGACCCGAAATTTCTTCGCCGTTTGGCGCCAATTTTATTGTTTGTTATTTTGGCAACGGCTGCCTATTTGCGCTTTTACAATCTCAATTGGGATGGCGGCATCTTTGCCCACCCCGATGAGCGATCAACCGTCGCGTTTTACGCCCCCACCATCAAATGGCCGGACAATACAGCCGATTTTCTCAACCCGCGCCGCTCAACGCTCAACCCGTTCTGGAATGTCGATACCCAAGAGCGGCGATCTTATACTTACGGTCATTTTCCACTCTATACGCTGGTGCTGGTAGCCCATCTGTTTAAACTGGTCGCGCCGCTGGTTCAATCGCTGGGCTTGCCGCCGAATTGGCTTCAGTTTTTCGTGACCGCTGAGACAGGGCAAGGGTATGCGTTCATTGGCCGGGGATTAGCGGCTCTGGCCGACGTGGCCACCGTTTACTTAATTTTCCTGATCGGGCGGCGGCTTTACGGCGTAGGGGGCGGGTTGCTGGCCGCGGCCTTATCGACCTTCACCGTGCTGCAAATCCAGTTGGCTCACTTCTTTGCCGTCGATCCGATTACCACTACCTTTACGATGCTGGCCATCTACGGCTCGATGTTGCTGTACGAGCGCCAATCGATCGGGGCGGCGATCATCACCGGTATCGGAATTGGGTTGGCGGTGGCGTCCAAATTCAGCGCCCTACCGGTAATCTTCGTGCCGGTAATGGCCGGCTATCTGGCCGGGCGACATGCCCGCCAAAATGAAACGACGCCGGCTGGCTCGCATCGGCAAAGCCGGATGATCGGCTTGGTGCTACTGGCGCTGGCGCTCTCGTTTTTAATCTTCGTCATTACTTCACCGTTTGTACTGCTCGATTTTGAAAATTTCAAACGGGCGGTGATCGATGAACAAGGCAACATGGTCAGCGGCTTAGCCGATTTCCCATTTACCCGCCAATATCGCGGGACGATTGCTTATTGGTACTTCATCGAACAGCAACTGCGGTGGGGTATGGGCTGGTGGTTAGGGCTGCTGGCGCTGGCCGGCACCCTATGGGTGATCGTCAAAACCGTCTGGAGCAAAGCCCAAGTCGGCGAAGTGCTGTGCCTGACTTGGATTGTGCTTTATTTCGGGCCAACCGGCCTTTTTATGGCTAAATTCATGCGCTACATGGCGCCCATCGTCCCGCTTTTCACCCTCTTCGGCGCGGGTCTGGTCGTGGCCTTATGGCAGTGGGGTACGCAAAAGCAAAAAGCAGCCACAGCCAAAACGATCCTCCCTCAACCATCAACTCAAACCTTAGAACCCAGCGCCCCAGAACCTGAACTCGCCTCCCTCGAACCTCACCCCCTCCCCCAAACCCACGAACCCATCACCCACCCGGTCAGCCAGCCAACAACCCAACCAACCCACAACCCAACCAACCCACAACCCATCTCCCCATCTCCCCATCTCCCCATCTCCCATCTCCCATCTCCCACCTCCCATCTCCCATCTCCCATCTCCATCTACCACTTACCCGCTCTCGCCCTGGCTGCCATTGCCCTCATCGGCTCAGCCATCTGGTCGATCGCTTTTGTCAACGGCATTTACGGCACCGAACATCCCTGGCTGACCTTTTCGCGCTATATCTATCACAACGTTCCCGACGGCTCATGCCTGGCCTACGAGCACTGGGATGATCGGCTACCGACCAACCTGCCAGAGCCGAACGGCAACCCCGCCGCCCACGCCTATCGCCAGCCCCAACTGCCGATGTACGACGACGACAACCAGCAAAAGTACGACCTCATCCGTAGCACGTTAATGGACTGCGACTATATCATTTTGGCGACCAATCGGCTGTGGCGAACTATTCCGCGCCTGCCGGAACGCTACCCGATGAGCACCCGTTTCTATGAAGCGCTCTTCTCCGGCGAGTTAGGCTTCAAACAGGTCTACACGGTCAAAACGCCGGCCAAACTCGGCCCGCTGGTGATCGACACCCAACCTGCCGATGAGAGTTTCACCGTGTACGATCATCCCCAGCCGATGCTCTTTCAGAAAACCCGCCAGCTATCCGCCGCCGAATGGGACGCCATTTTGGGTAACACCTGGCAAAGCGCCCAGTGGGGGTATGTCGGTGAGCCGACACTGCTGATGCGCTTGCGCGGGGCGCAGGCTAATCCGGCCCCGTCGGCGGAAGCGGCTACCGCCGAACAAAAAAAATCCCTCATGCTCGACACGCCTGTGGATGAACTACCCGCGATCGATGATTACCGCTGGAACAGTATCGCCAACAATTCCAGCTTAGTGGCAACGCTGCTGTGGTGGTTGACCATCTTGATTATCGGGTTGGCGGCGCTGCCGGCGGCTTTTTTGCTGTTCAATCATCTCCCGGATCGAGGCTACGGTTTGAGTAAGAGCCTTGGGCTGCTGCTGGTCAGTTATTTCGTTTGGATGAGCAGCAGTTTGGTAGGGACCCGCTGGCTGGGCAATACGTTTCTTACGGCGGCTATCGCTCTGCTGCTGCTCATTGCCTCCGGCATCTTCCTATTTATCAAGTACCGGCAGGCGCTGCTGACCTTTCTATGGGAACGCCGCTGGCTGATTTTAGTCACCGAGGCGCTGTTCGGCCTGGTTTACCTCATTTTTGTCTATCTACGTATTCTCAACCCCGATCTGTGGCATCCCTGGCTGGGCGGCGAAAAGATGTTAGAGATTGGCTTCCTCAACGCTATCGTCAAAAGCGCGGCGATGCCGCCCTATGATCCATTTTTTGCCGACGGCATTATCAACTACTACTATTACGGCCTTTTTCTGGTAGGCGTCTTGATTAAATTGACCGGCATCCAGCCGGCGATTGCATTCAACTTGGCTGTGCCGACGCTGGCGGCGCTCACCGGCATCAGTGCCTTTAGTCTGGCGGGCAATCTGGCCTCGGCGGCTACCGCCAAAACCAACGTTCACCTGGCCATGCTGCGCGCGATTCCGGCCGGTATTCTGGCTACGTTCTTCATCGTCTTTATGGGCAATATCGAAGGCGCGGCCCAGTTTCTGCGCAATCTGGCGACCGTCAGCCTGAGCGACTTTGAAACAGCCATTCCCGGGGTTAACACGCTGCTGCTGGCCGGGATTGGCTTGCTCCAAGTTCTCGGCGGCGAAGGCATCGCCGCCTACAATTATTGGGACCCCACCCGCGTCATTCCCGAAACCATCAACGAATTCCCCTTCTTCAGCTTCTTGTTCGCCGATTTGCATCCCCACATGATCGGCATTCCGGTCACGATCCTGTTCCTCGGCCTCGCCTTCAATTGGATCGCCGCCCCAACCTCTAACCCTACTTCCGCAGCCAAACCCCATTTATCTTCTATTATTCATCCTTCATCTTTCACCTTCCCCGTGCTGCTGCGCTGGCTGGCTATTCCGTTTGTACTGGGCGCGATTGCGGTCATCAACACCTGGGACCTCCCCACCTATCTGGGCCTGATGCTGGCGACATTTGTATTGGCCCGTTACCGTAGCCTCAAAGCTGAGCTTACGCTGGGCCGCGTGGGATTGCTGCTGGTGACCGGCTTTCTTTTTACCGGCGCGGTGCTAGCCGTGACTTATCTGCTCTACATCCCCTTCTTTATCAACTACCAACCCCCGGCGGAAACCGGGCTGGGGTTGGTTACGACTAAAACGCCGCTCGGCCAGCACCTGAGAATTTGGGGCTTTTTTATCTTTGTGATTGCCTCGTGGCTGTGGTTATCACTGATCTTTCCGAAAACGCGCAACAGCCTGCTGCGATCGGCCAGCCTTTACCTGCGTCGCTGGAATGTGTGGCCGCATCTGTCTGAAACTTACAACGCGCTGGTCAAGCGTCAGATCGATGCCAGCGAGTTCGTACCGTGGGCGTTGGGCCTGTTGCTTCTCATCACGGTTGGGTTGTTCCTGCTCGGTTATCGAGTGCCGGCCTATTTGCTGCCCCTGGTCGTGCTGGCGCTGGCGCTGCTGTTCCGGCGCGAGACTTCGGCGGCGGTCGCCTATTTGGGGCTGCTGGCCTTTACCGGCCTGTTTATTCTGCTCGGCCTCGAGTTCTTCTTCCTGCGCGACTTCTTAGGCGGCGGCGACTACTACCGCATGAACACCTTGTTTAAGTTTTTCATTCAGGTCTGGATTATCTTTGGCATAGTGGCCGGGGTGGTCTTGCCTCAAATCTGGAATGCCAGCCTGAGCTGGAGCCTCTCGAAGGCAGTGGTGTGGCGCAGTGTCGCTCTTATTCTGCTGGTGGCCGGTCTGGTTTACCCGATCTTCGGCACGCGTACCCGGGTGGATGATCGCTTCCCCGGCGAGCAGAATCGACCGCCGATCGGGACGCTTAACGGCATGGCCTATATGACTACCGGGGTCTTCGAGTGGCCCGCCGGCAACCCCATCGAGCTAGCCTATGATTACGAGGCTATTCGCTGGCTTCAGGATAATGTGGTGGGCACACCCATCTTGGCCGAGGCTAAAATCGGTTACTATCGCGAGGGAGGGATGCGCGTGGCCGCCTATACCGGCCTGCCGTCGATTCTGGGCGGCCTGCACCAAAACGAGCAGCGCTACCCCTCGCAAGTCGGCGATCGCGACTGGGTGGTCAACGAACTGTGGAATACCCTCGACCCTAACCGCGCCCTGGAGTTAATCGACCAGCTTAATATCACCTATATCTATGTCGGTCAGGTGGAACGCGCCACCTACGGCCCGTTCGTCGGCGATAAGTTTGAAATCCTGCGCGAGCAAGGTCAGCTTGAACTCGTTTTCGAAAATGCCAAAACCAAGATTTATAAGCGTAACTAAAATTGACTTTGTTTGCCGAACCTGCTACTTTTGTCGAAAGAATTGTAACTTAGAGAATAAAGGCAAGCCATAAATGAAAGAAAAAATTGTTGTCGATCCCCATATCCACTTCGGGAAACCTTGTGTAGCCGGCACGAGAATTACCGTGCAGAGTGTACTTGAACTTGTTAAGGAAGGTATCCCTTTTCCGATATTATCCAAGATTATTATCCCGACCTACTGACCGAAGATATTCAAGCCTGTGTCCAATATGCCATCGATATTATAACCATTGAAGATATTCACATTTATATATGAGTTACGCAGTTCAAAAGGTGACAGTCACTTAGACGCGATAAATCGACTTGTTGGGGCTTAAACGGACGTTCATTTTCGGCAAAAGTGACTGTCACCTGGTTCGACACACCCAACTGCGTAAGTCCTATTATAGTCGTTGAACCAGGCCGCCACCGGTTTAGGAAAATCCCCAAATAGACCCTTCGCTAACAGCCGGTGAGAGCACAGTTACGGTTGAGCAAAGCCGGTTTCTACTGTATAATTGATATCCACATTTAAACGTCTCCCAATCTGGGGCCAATATATCGGTACTCAAGCGATGTTAAATAACCATTGTGAATTGGGCTGATTATTGGTACAATAAGAACAATCCAACGCCGTAGGAGAGTAACGTTATGAACCTTGAACGCCCCGATCTGAGCCAAGTTAGCCCAGAGGTTAGAGCGTACATTGAAGCGCTGGAAGCTGAACTGATATATTTACAGGCGGATGAAGATGAACCATCGGTCTCAAACGTACCGCCTCTTGAAACCAACGAACCCCCAACCCCACTCAATGTCATTACCATCACCCGCAGCGGGTTAGCTAAGCGCACCCCCCGCCATCTCTACAGTCGCCAGCGACGTGGAGGGATGGGTATTTTTGATTTAGAAGCGCCGGATGGCGATCCACCAGCCCATCTGCTAGTGGCCGATCAGAGTCAAGATTTGATCGTTATCACCACCAAAGCCCGCGCGTTTCGGCTGCCGGTTAACCACCTGCCGGAAGCCCAAGTGCGCAGCAAAGGCGTCTCTATTTTGGACAAACTGGCTCTCACCCCAGGCGAGCAACTGGCGCACATTTTACCGCACCGCAAGCAAGGCTATCTCATTATTGTCACCAACCAAGCCCATGTGCGTCGTTTCCGTTATCACTATTTTCGAGACGATATGAGTCCGGGTCTGGTTTTGTTTGACACCAAAGACTGTGGCCAACCTATCGCTGCCGGCTGGTCGGCCGGCGATGAAGACCTATTTATCGCCACCCGCCAGGGCAAAGCCATTCGTTTCGCCGAGCAAAAGATAACCACGATGGGCAACCTGGGCATCCGCCTGAGCGATGGCGACAGCGTGGCCGGCGTGGTGGGCGTAACCGACAAAAGCCGCGTTTGCTTAATGGCCGCCGACGGCAAAGGCACAATTCGCTTAATGAGTAGTTTCACGGCCAACAAAGCCCCTGGCGCAGGCGGCAAAGCGACGATCAAGGCGGACAATATCGTGGCTATCGCCACGGTCGGCAAAAACGACGATGTCTTTATCATCTCACGCTTAAGCAAAATCATTCGCTTCCAAGCCGCCGAAATCCCGCCCAAAGAAGGTATCGTCCAGGGCGTTAACTGTATGGCCCTTCGGGCTGATGACGTAGTGGCGGTGACGGGGAGTCAATAGTGGCGTTTATAGAGTTGTGGGAGTTTATGGAGTTAGGAGTGAAAGATGCTTTCGATTGATAACACAATTTTGTTAGTCATTGATGTGCAAGGCAAACTGGCCGAGTTGATGGATAACAAAGAGGCGCTTTTTGCCAATTTGCAGCGAATCATTCAAGGGGCGAAGGTGCTGGACCTGCCCATTGTGGTGACCGAACAAGTGCCGGAAAAATTAGGACCAACCCGCCCGGAGATCGGCCAATATTTGGCGGGTATCGAGCCGGTAGCTAAACGTACGTTTAGCTGCTGCGGCGACGATGATTTTATGAGCCAACTGGCCGCGCTCAATCGGAAACAAATTTTAATGACGGGCATTGAAACCCACATCTGCGTTTACCAAACCGCGATTGACCTGCTCGAACAGGGGTACGAGGTTCAGATGGTGACCGATGCGGTTTCGTCGCGTACACCGGAAAACCGGCAGTTGGGGCTCGAGCGTATCAAAGAGGCCGGGGCCAGCCTAACCAGCACCGAGATGGCGCTCTTTGAACTTCTACGGGTAGCCGAGGGCTCAAAATTCAAAACCATTTCCAATATCGTCAAGTAAAATGAGACCGGCATGCCTTTAACTAGCGATGAGGTTAACAGCCAATCCGAATCGACCGAGATGTATCTGATCACCGTCTACCGGCTAACCCGCCGCTCTCCGGCCGCCTCGACTAAAGACATTGCCGATATGCTTAACGTTAGCCCGCCCAGCGTCTCGGAGCGTATTAAGCGGTTGACCGAACAGGGATACCTCAACCACGCCTGGCGCGAAGGCACAACGTTGACTGAAGCCGGCGAGCGTATCGCCGTTAATGTGCTGCGCAAACACCGCCTGGTTGAGACCTTTCTGGTCGAAATGGCCGGTTACACCCTCGATGAAATTCACGATGAAGCCTGCCACATCGAACATGCCATTTCCGACCGGCTGGCCGACCGGCTAGAAGTGATGCTCAAACACCCCACGGTTGATCCGCATGGTCACCCTATCCCCACCAAAAACGGTGAGGTTGCTACCCTCACCTACCGCTCACTGGCCGAGGTTGAACCGGGCGAGACGGTAGTCATCCACCAAATTAGTGATTGGGACCGCGCTCAGCTCACCTACTTGCAATCTTTAGGCTTAGTCCCCGGCGTCGAAATCGAGATTCTAGATCGCGCTCCCTTCGACGGCCCTTTAACCATCAAGCTCGGCAGCAAGGTTTTCGCCTTGGCCCAAGATATAGCCCAAACCGTCGGCGTTCAATAGAGTTTGTAGAGTTTTTGGAGTTCGTGGAGTTTGTAGGGTGTTGGTGTGCTTGAGTTTTGGGAGTTCAAGCCACCTCGATAACATTCTTACTCGTTGCCCTGCGACCTTGCCACTTTGCTGCTCTGCGCCCCTGTCACCTTGCCCGCTCTGCCCCTCTGCGACCTTGCCATCCTACCTCAATTTTGCCACCATTTTGCCCCTTAAATGACAAGAAAAACACCCCCTAATCTGGCATAATCGGGCATGCGTACAGGTTTAATTTTATTAACGAGGGGGTAAAAAATGGCGCTAGTATGTACTAAAGTCACCAGGAAAGTGATCTGTAATCATGTTGGGGCAACGGGCGAGACCTGCCCGATTTGTGGCGCTAAAAGAAACGGCTATGGGGGAGATTACCAGATGAAGCTGGTGGAAATTGTTGATATGATGATGGAAGTTTGTCTACATACGGGGCAGACCGGGTCCATCTGCTCCAAATGTGGCGAGGTGATAGTGATGTGACAAGTTCGCGAGAGATTTACTCGCCAACACATAAAAATACCCACATCGGACTAGACCGAGTTTTTAAACAAGGAGAGGGTTATGGGTATCAGTTTTGTCGAAGGGGCGCTACTCCTGAGTGCCACATTTATTGCTATAGCAGGGCTGCTATTCTGGCAGATGATGAATCATGGATGTCGTCTACAGGAATTGCAAACGAATCAGGATAATTTCCTAAAATCTATTAGAGAAAAACTAGATCAATTTCAGCTAGAAATCAAAGATGTTAGCCGGCAATGTACCGACAAGTTTGGCTCTGATAATGAAGAACCCTATATTTCCAAAGTGAAGTATATACAAGATTTCATACGTAAGTGTGAAGAGGATTACCTAATCTATAAACAACAGTTTAATACTCTACAACAAAGTGGACCACCACCCGCCACTAACAGCTTTAGGGGTTACCTGACAATACGAAGACAAATTAATCTGTGGAAGGAATATCATCAACAAACCCAAGAATTTTATAAAACGGAGATACAGTCCATAGAGGTTAAACAGCTAAAGCTTCGAGAACATCTGCAAGAATTGTATGACTTACCCATAAAAGTGGCTGAATGTGTACAGCAGCTTAATCAAAAGCTTCAGAGCATTCTGACCTTAATGGGGTATTTAAATCAGCACGGCGTTAGGGGAGCCGAATTGAACCAGATCATAATTGCTACCCAACGAGTTCAAAATAATGTTGGCCAAATCCCCCCCTATTTTCGGCTATTATCAGCACCTGAGGTCAGACAGCAAGCCACGAAGAATGATGTAATCAAGGCCTGGCCCATATTGAAGCGCGACGAACCCATTATCAACGCTCAACTCAGCCAAGCAGAGCAGTTGAATGATGTTTATAAAGAATTAGGTGATCGTTTACATACGCTCGAACAAAAAATTACCGATACAAAAGTAGAAATAAAAAAGATTTCTAAGGCCATTAAGACAGACCGTTATGAAGAAACGTTAGTGCGCCTCAAGAGAGATATCTCTATTTTAAAAAGAAATTATAGATCACTTGAGACCGAATCTTTTATTGACCTTAGAGAGGAAATCTTTGACGTAGAAAAAAGAGCCAACTTTCTTCGCCAAGAGATGGACAATGCCCAACAACAGTTCGTCAAGCTACAAAAGGTCATCGAAAACAATGGAAAGTTGATGGCTGACCTAGAGAGAAAAATGAAGCAAGCCGAAGAAGACGAACCGGGTATAGTTTGGGAAACCAGCCCGCAGGAATTGATAAGGTTACAACAGCAAGCGGCTCGATTGGGCAGTGTTAATCGGCAACGGGACCCGGAACAACTGGCCTCAGACTTCGCAAAGGCACACACAATCAAAAAACCAGCAATTCAGTTAGAGCAGTTTATCGATAAAATTTTAAAGCAATATCAGGCTGTAGCCCTCTTGTTAGAAGATATTCTTTTACCCGAGGTCAATTGGGCCGATCAAGCCGAAACTCTGGCTGAAAAGGTAAGGGCTTATGCGTCGCATAACTGGTCCAGACAACTCAATATAACCCACATCAGGAATGATGCAAAAAAAATAGCAGCCTGCCAACAAAGCTTATTAGGCAGCTACAGGGCCGGCGACCCAATACCAGAAAACTGGCTCCTTACCGACAAAATGCTTCGAGCGTTGCAAAAATTCGTTGGCGATCGCGCGCAATTTATCAATCGATTAGAGGCTATCAACGACGAATATTTTGTTATCCATTCCAAAAATGAAACCGCGAAAAAAGCGTTCGAAGATATGATTGAGGCTATCGAGCAGTTGGGAGATTTGAAACCCCGCTTTTCCAACCCAAATATCATCCTTCAGATTCAGGAACTAATAAATTTACGAAGCAAATATGAGAAACAGCTAAGCCAGCTATTCGTGCCACGGAATACAGATTTAGTGGATAATAAAGCTCGAAAGGTTGATCAGTGGTACCAAACTTGTTTTAAGGTCATTGTAAAAATCTCTCAAGAGATCTATAAAGAGACCACTCAAGAGCGAGATAAACTAAGACAGAAAATAAATGATTTAGTTCAAATCGCTCGTTTTGACAAAATGGCGGCTATGATAAAGGCAAAACGCCTCCTTGCGAACTCACCCTCAACGGAGAAACCATCCGGCAATCTCCAATCATTGGTTAACAACTACATTACTATCCAACTTAAGGTCCAAGAAGAATTTTGGGCATCTTATGAATCATTGCAAAAAGAGATCGGCAATCGGATAGAGGAACCATGGGAGAAGTTAACATCCATCCACCAAGAAGCTGCCCAAGCTTTCAATAAATACGAGCCTTATCGACAGATGTACAGTAGTAGTGATTTTGTTTTGCAAAATGGTGTTAATTCTGCCGCTGGCTCCATAGATCGAGCACGACGGCTATTCGTAAATATTTACGAATGTAATGATGTTGAAACAGCGCTAAAAGTTATTAATAAAAGCCACGGTTATTTTGAAGCTGCAATAAATGAATTACACCGAAGCACAAATCGAGAATAAGGGATCGCACTTTATTCAGAAGTGGTGCTAAAGTCCGATTGAACTGGTGAACCCATTAATGGGTACCGAACATGACTCGGCGAGTTCATCGCCGAGCTATGTTCGGGCGTGAGGAAAGTGCGCGGACAAAGTAAAATGTGACTAGACCTAAATCAAACAAACTGTAATTTAACGCACTTAGGCATGCCTAACACCTCAAATTTGCGTTGACTAACATCCCCTTTTTTTGATATTCTATCTTTACCAAGCTCTTAACAAGTGGTTTTGACAAACCACTTATTTTTGTTAAAATAAAACTTAACCAAGGTTAATTTAATTCTTGACATACATTACAAATAAATTTAATCAGCAAATCAAATCATCAATGGGTGATCGATATAATGACGACCAAGACAATTTTATTTAAGAAGAATTTACCGGAAACAACTGAACGGCCGGAGCCAACAATCGACGAGACCCAACCCTGCTTGGAAATCATCAACCAGACTCTCTGTGACGAGCCGGGTATTATGGGGGTTCAATTAAATCCCGATAGCCACCACATGGCCATTGACTATGACGCTGAACTTATTTCGGAACCGGCTGTAGAGCAGATAGCCCAGCAAATGACGCCGGCGCTGCAACACCATCTGGCCACCTGTACGCTGCACGTTAAATCACGCGGAGGACGGGCTTGCGAGTCGTGCGCGTTGGCTTTAGAGCACAAGATCCAGAAGTTGGATGGGGTTTGTCGAGCTTCAGCCAGCTATCGTAGTGGGGTTTTGAGCCTGACCTATGATCGCGGACAGACATCCGCGGACCAATTACTGCATCACATCAAACAACTCGGCGTCCAGGTAAAACCGTCTACCGTTGAGCTGCCGTTCGTCGAAACAAAACTGACGGAATCGGCAGGTTGGTGGCAACAACTCAAACGATGGCCGGCCTGGCAGCATCTGGAAGCCATCTTCACGGCGATCACCTTGATCGCCATGCTGGCGGCCTGGCTGGCCAACTATCTCACGTTAGCCCCGGCGATAGCAGTGACGCTTTATGTTATGGCCTATGTTACCGGCGGCGTGTTTGGAGTTAAAGGTGGTCTCGAGTCGCTGCGTGAGCGAACGATTGATGTTGACCTGCTGATGGTGCTGGCGGCGTTGGGAGCGGCAGCCGTCGGCGCGCCGTTTGAGGGGGCGTTGCTGCTGTTTCTCTTCTCGCTGTCCAACGTGCTGCAAGATTACGCGATGGACCGGACTCGCAACGCCATCAAAGCCTTGATGAAGCTGCGCCCCAATCAGGCCCTCATTCGGCGAGGAGCGGAGTTGGTGACGGTTCCCGTCGAACAGGTCACACTGGGCGACCGGTTTGTGATTAAACCCGGCGACCGTATCCCGTTGGACGGCCACGTTATCGACGGCGAAAGCTCGGTGGATCAGGCCTCCCTGACCGGCGAATCGATGCCCGTGGCTAAGAAAGTTGGCGATACGATCCTGGCCGGAACCATCAACAAAAATGGCAGTCTGGAAGCGGAAGTCACCAAACTGGCCAAGGACTCGACCCTGGCTCGGTTGATTAAAATGGTTGAAGAAGCGCAAAGCGAAAAAGCGAAGACTCAACGCTTTCTGGACACAGCCGAACAATACTACGCTACCGGCGTGATTATCTTCACTATGCTTGTGGCCGCTGTGCCAGTTCTCTTTTGGGGCGAGGCGTTCGACAGCGCTTTTTATCGGGCGATGACGGTGATGGTGGCTGCTTCGCCTTGTGCGCTCATCATCAGTACTCCGGCTTCGATTTTATCGGCCATTGGCGCAGGAGCGCGACGCGGCGTGCTGTTCAAAGGCGGCGTCTATGTGGAGAAGGCGGCTGAGATTAAAGTTATCGCTTTTGATAAAACCGGGACACTGACTGAAGGTAAACCCCAAGTGACCGATGTCAAACTCATCGGCGGGACAGCGTTCGGACTGACGGAAAATGAACTATTGGCGCTGGCTGCGGCGGTTGAGTCGAAATCGGAACACGCCTTAGGCCGGGCCACGGTGGCCGCGGCTGCCGACCGTAATCTGGCGCTATCCGAGGCGTTGGCCTTTGAAGCGGCTACCGGTCAAGGCGCTCGGGGCCAGGTTGACGGCCGGGATATTCGCGTCGGCAACTTGCGCTACTTTGCCGATTTCAAAACCGATGGACTGACCGAAGCCACGGCCGAGGTGGATCGGCTAACGGCCGAAGGCAAAACGGCGATTGTGGTCGGCCAAGTGGCCGGTGATGGGCAGACAGCCGGTCTATTGGGTATCATTGCTTTTGCCGACCGAGTCCGGGCCGAAGCCGCCGCCGTGGTCGCCGACCTGAAGTCGCTGGGCATCGAACAGATCATCATGCTCACCGGCGATAATGAGCGAGTGGCCCAAGCCATTGCCGCCCAAACCGGCGTCGATCACTACTACGCCAACTTGATGCCGGAAGATAAAGTTCGGATTGTTAAAGAGCTTGAAGCAAAATTCGGCTCGGTGGCGATGGTTGGGGATGGGGTGAATGATGCGCCGGCGCTGGCTAGCGCGACCATCGGGTTGGCCATGGGCGCAGCCGGAACCGATGTGGCTCTGGAAACTGCCGACGTCGTCTTGATGTCAGATGATTTAAGTAATATTGCTTACGCCATCGCCCTCAGCCGGCAAACGCGTAAAACGCTGATCACGAATCTAGGCTTTGCTATGGCGGCGATCGTGGTGATGCTCATCGCCATTTTCACCGGCGGCCTCGCCCTGCCGCTGGCGGTAATCGGCCACGAGGGTGGCACGGTGCTGGTCTCATTGAATGGGCTGCGGCTGCTGATGTTTAAACGTCGATCGCCTCTTGTTGCTGGAGTTGAAAGGCCGGCTGCTCAGCCACAACCGGTGGGGTAAACGACGAAGGAACGCTTAATTGGATCCTGGAGAAGTCCGAGCCGTAACAACTCGGACTTCTCCACCTTTACCAAGACATCTTCTTTTGACAGGCTTTTAAAAGTAACTATTATAATGTTAAGCAACCCAACTTGTTACCTTTCTAGTTGACCTCTAGAAAATCACCCTCTCTTGACTGAGTACGACGAGGATAGAAGTAGGCTTAGCTGAGATTGTCCTTAATCTCCACTCCTTATTTCTTACTCCCCGCTGTAAATGCATCGGTAACAATTGGTGGCAATCAAATAAACCCGGAGGAATCATGGGGACAACGGGGTTTGACCTATTCCAATTCGAGCAACTGCTCACAGACCAACAACGAGCGCTGTGCCGGCAGATACGCGCTTATGTAGACAACATCGTCGTACCGAATATTAATCCCTTCTGGGAACGAGCCGAATACCCCCGCGAAATTTTTATGGCCATCAAAGAGCTGCCGATAATTGGCGGAACGGTCAATGGTTATGGCTGCGCCGGTCTCGACAGCCTAGCCTATGGTCTGGTTCAGTACGAACTGTCTCGCGGCGATGGTTCGATTTCGACCATCTTTATCGTACATTCCAGTCTGGCTATGGGCACAATCGGCTACCTTGGGTCGGCTGAACAGCGTCAACGCTGGCTGCCAGCGATGGTCCGTATGGAAAAAATCGGGGCGTTTGGCTTAACCGAGCCGGAGCGCGGATCGGATGCCTCTCACTTGTTGACCACCGCTCGCCGCGATGGGAACGACTATATCCTCAATGGGGCCAAACGCTGGATCGGCAATGCCTCATTCGCTGATCTGCTCATCATCTGGGCCAGAGATGAGGCCGGCGGTTTTGGCGGCTTTGTGTTAGAAAATCCCAACCAACTGCCCGGCGTCCATATCACCGACATCCCCAACAAAATCGGCAAACGAGCCGTGCCTAACGCTCACATCACGTTGGAAAACGTGCGGGTGCCGGCTGAAAACCGGCTGGAAGGCTGCACCGCTTTCAAAGACATCACCAAAATTCTGACCTACTCGCGCTACGGCGTGGCCTGGGAAGCGATCGGGCTGGCGGCCGGTTGTTTTGAGCAAGCTCTCAAATTCACCAAAGAACGCGAGCAGTTTGGTCGCCCCATTGCCGGTTTTCAACTGGTGCAGCAAAAACTGGTCGAAATGGCAGCCGAGGTGAGCCATCTGCAATTCTTTGGCTACCATCTGGCCCAACTGATGGAGGCCGGTGAATTGACTATCGGCCAGGTCGCCCTGGCCAAATACAGCGCCACCACCAAAGCCCGGCGAGTGGCCCAACTGGGCCGGGAAGTGCTGGGCGGCAACGGCATTTTGCTCGACTACCACGTTGCCCGCCTCTTCACCGATGCCGAAGCCATCTACTCCTACGAAGGCACGGCCGATATCAACCTGCTGATTGCCGGTCGAGAAATTACCGGGCTGAATGCGATTGTATAAAGGGGTAGGGAGATTAGGATTATTAAAGGAAGTTATTTGATAGTTCCTATAGGATAACGCCGGAAATGAAAACCTATCGGAGCGACAAAGCAAGCTTTGTCAAAGTCAAAGTAAACTTTGACGCTCCAGATCTCAGTTTTTTATTTTCAAAAGGGGCGAATTATGACTCGTACAATTAAATCCGCAGCGGTGATTGGAGCCGGCACTATGGGCGCAGCGATTGCGGCGCTGCTGGCTAATGTGGGCCTATCGGTGCTGCTGCTCGATGTGGCGCCGCAGCAGCTTACTCCAGAGGAAGAGAGCAGCGGGCTGACGTTGAGTGATACGGCGGTGCGCAATCGGCTGGCGCAGGCCGGGTTTGAGCGAGCTTGTCGGGCCAAACCCGCCGCTTTCGTCGATCAAGCGGCCGAACAGCGCATAACCATCGGCAATGTAGAGGATGATTTAGCCAAATTGGCTGACACTGACTGGATCATCGAAGCCATTATCGAGCAACTCCCGCCCAAACAGGCCTTGATGGCCCAGATCGAGACTGTGCGCCGACCTGACAGCTATGTCACCAGCAACAGCTCCGGCCTGCCGATGGCAGCCATTGCTGAGGGCCGCAGCCTCAATTTCAAACAGCATTTTTTAGGCACGCACTTTTTTAACCCCCCGCGTTATCTGAAACTGTTGGAGGTCATCGCCACGGCTGCCACTAATACTGAAGTGACCCAAACGGTAGCCCAATTCGCCGAGACAACTCTGCAAAAAGGCATCGTTTACTGCCGAGACACCCCCAATTTCATCGGCAACCGGCTGTATTCTTTTAACTACAGCTTTGTTGTCGGCCACGCCCTGGAGCATGGCTACACTATAACGGAGGTCGATGCGGTGACCGGGCCGCTGCTAGGCCGGCCTAAAACGGCAACCTTCCGGCTGCTCGACCTGATCGGGATCGATATTGTGACGCATATGACTCGTAATCTGGTAGAGCTGATTCCCGATGATCCTTATAATATTATTCTGCGAGACACCAAACTCAATCGATTGTTCGACAAATTGCTAGAACGCCGCTGGTTGGGGAATAAGAGCGGGCAAGGGTTTTACAAAAAAGACCCTGACACTGGCGACCGCCTATGTCTGACCCTTCAGTCGGAGGCGTTAGCCTACAGTTCGCCGGTGGAACCGGCCTTCGCGGCAGTTGAGGCGGTGCAAGCGATCGGTAATCTGGGTCAACGGTTGTCGCTGCTGCTGGGTGATTCGGGGCAGCAGGATCGAGGAGCCCAGTTAGTGCGGGCGTTACTCAGTTTCGAGTTCGCCTACGCGGCGTCCTGCGCTCCGGATATTGCTTATTCGCTGAAAAGTATCGATGACACGATGCGCTGGGGGTTTGCCTATCAGACCGGCCCATTTGAGCTGTGGGATATGCTCGGCGTGGCTGAAACGGTCAAGATGATCGAAGCCCAGGATATCCCGGTAGCGTTCTGGGTTCACCAAATGCTGGGGGCGGGCATCGACCGCTTTTACCAGAAAGAGGGCGATCAAGTGGTGGCCTGCTATGATTGGAACACAAAAGATTACCAACCGCTTAAATTGGCTTGACCCAATCGACTCTAATTGGTCGTTGCCGCTGCCGGTCTGGCATATTAGAATAGGTAAAAACAGGAGGGCTTTATGCAATTCTATATTGTCGATGTTTTTACCGAAAAAAAATATGCTGGAAATCAACTGGCCGTAATCCGTGAGGCGGCCAGCCTCACCACAGAAACAATGCAAGCCATTGCCTTGGAGATGAACTACTCTGAGACGACGTTCATTCTGGGCGATGCCTCCCGCGACGGGGGGTATGATGTGCGAATTTTTACCCCCGCCGAAGAGATACCGTTTGCCGGACACCCCACCTTAGGTACGGCCTTTATTATTCAACAAAAAATCATTCAATCCCCGATTGAAAAGGTCATTCTCAATCTAAAAGTTGGCCAGATTCCGGTCACATTTAGCTATCAAGACCAGCAGCCCAGCGAGTTATGGATGCATCAGCGCCCGCCAGATTTTGGCGAAACCTTCACCCCGGACACGCTGGCCGCCGTACTCAATCTCAACATCGAGGATATCGATCCGCGGTTTCCCATTCAAGATGTTTCGACTGGTTTGCCATTTATCATTGTCCCGCTACAATCTCTGTCGGCAACAAAACGCTGCCGCGTCAATCTCGACCGGTTTGAGCAGCTAATTAAAACCTCCCAGCGAGCCAGGGCCGTCTTTGTTTTCTGCGCTGAAACGTATCAGACCGAAAACCGTCTCAACGCTCGCATGTTCTCCCCCTATTACAGTGTCGCCGAAGACCCGGCCACGGGCAGCGCCAACGGCTGTCTGGCCGGCTATCTGGTTAAGCATCGCTACTTTGGCAGCGATGACATTGACGTGCGCGTAGAGCAAGGGTACGAAATCAGACGGCCGTCGCTGCTGAAATTAAAAGCTCAGGCGCATGATGATCACATTGATGTCTTTGTCGGAGGCGGGGTTGTGCTGACAGCGGAAGGTCAATTAGTTTAAGTTCACCTGAAGGAAATGAGAGAATGAATAAGAAGGATATCAACAAACTAGCTAAAAAATATAACGTCAGCCCCGAAGCGGTGACGGCGCTAAGCGCAGCCCTCCTCCGAGGGAATCTAACGATGGCTCAATTCAGCCATCCCGACCTGGGCGGCTCCGGCCAGTGGATGCAAGGCGGCATGACGATGATCGGCGATATGTTCAACGACGGTCTCAAAGCCACGGTCAACGGCCTCTGCGCCGAATTAGCGGCCATGCTGGCGGCCCAACCCGCCCCCGTCGAGACAGTCGCCCCATCGGGCCAAAGCCAGCAGCAATCGACCGGCAAAACCGCCTCGTCCGGCGCGAAACAGAAAAAAACCAAGCCGCCGGCCTCGGTTGGCTCGATGCCCACGTTCCAAGCGATGTCATCCGCGGCCTGGTGGCCGGCCAAGTTGGGATCACCCAACAGTTCCGGCGCACAAAATAATATGCGCTACGCCTATTTCGCCTCGGCGCGGCGACTGGTGGTAGATATTGATGGGCAGGTAACGGTTTATGACACCGGCGACCACCAGATCAGCGGCGTGAGTCAGCAGCAATCGGACACGCGCTCGGTAACTTTCACCAGCCAACATGGCCTCGTCAAAGCGAGTGATTTGAAAGTGGTTTCGTCTAAAAAGTAACGATTGAGGGTAGACACATACAATGACCTCTCGTTGTAGTAACGCTTTAGCAGGGTTTCTTCCGACGGCGGAAGCTGTTACTACGACGAGAGGTACTTAACCGGGGTAATACCGGGCGATCATATCCAAGAGCTGGGTGACCTGGATTGGCTTGGAGAGGTAATCGTCACAACCGGCATGCAAAAAGCGCTCGCGGTCGCCTTGCATCGCTGAAGCGGTGAGGGCAATAACGGGAATATCGCGGATGAGATCATCGGCCCGAATATGGCCGACTACTTCGATACCATCCATACCTGGCAAATCGATGTCTAACAGCACCAACGGTGGTTTGAGGCTGCGAATCATCTCTAACCCCTCGACGCCATCCTTGGCTTCAATCACCGTGTACCCATGCGATGATAAAATGCGATTAACCAGCAATCGATTGTGAAAGTTATCTTCGATACACAAAACTGTCTTTTCGCTCACCAGATGTCCCTCTATTTATATTGGCCATCTATTTTACCGCCACATAGCTTGCCAAATCAACTTTAATGAGATAAAGCGGCCCGTCAGCAGGCTGCTCAGCCTAAACAGTCGCATACTCAGCCACAGCCAAACCACCGTCCAAACACTCAAAATAAGCAGCCCCGTAACCCACTGCCATCCCGGCACAGCCCCCAACAGCAGTCGAAACGGCATCAGCAGATGCGAGGTCAGGGGGAGAAATGTTAATGCCATCGAAATCCCACTGTTGCGATCAGGTAAAATAAAGAGCCCGCCAATCAGAGGTAGCAGTGACAGCAGCCGAAACCCGCCTAACAATAACGTGCTTTCCTGAAGGGTTGGCCACAGGGCGGCAATCCCCATTAGCAGCGCACAATATCCCAAAAAACCCAGCAGCAAGTAGGGCAAGCTCAAAAGTAGCGCTTGCAGCGGCAGAGCCGCCGGTCCCGAACCATCCGGGTTTTGGCCGTAAACCAGCATTCCGGCTATGAGCGCCAGGCCGGCTTGAAGCAGGATTAAGGCCAACAAACCCAGCAGTTTGCCGCCGATAAATTGCGCCGGTGTGGTACTAACCACGATCACTTCCAAAACGTGGGCTTTGACCTCGCGCTGCAAGGCTCTAATCAACAGATGCCCCCCCACACCGAGCAAATAAACAAATAACCCCACCACCAGGCCCGCGGCGACCAGCCGGTTCAGGTCTAAGTTCGCCGGGGCAAAACGAAGGAGTGGTGGAGGTGGTCCCTGCCTGACCAGTTTGACCGGAGTGTCAAAACGGGCGGTTAAACCTGGATCATTTAGAGAGTCGATCAAATTATCGCGCAGCAAGCCTCGCACCGCGGCATCGCTGTCTGAGAGCAACTGCGGATTCTGACTGTACTGCACTATTTGTCCGGTGTTAAGGTATCCGGCAGGGATAACATAATAGCTGTCGATATCGCCCCGACTCAGCGCCGCAGCAGCTGTGAGTTCGGTGGTGTACGGCTGGAATGGCGTAAAATCCTGGATTAGGCCAGCCTGATCGACTACACCGACTGGTGACTTCAACTCTTCAGAGCCTAAATCGAAGACGGTTTCAACTGATGGCAGTGGGGCTTGGTGGGCGGCGCTGCGCAAACGGGGCAGGGCGCCCACCGCCGCAAATAAGATCGGAATGGCGAGCAAACTTACATAAAAACTCCACTGCCGGAGGTGAAAGTTGATTTCCTCTTGAGCCACAACAAACAGTTTGGGCATGTTTATTTTGCTCTTATCACCAAACGCTTAAGGCCGGCTATCCCGTTTTTGAACAGCACCGGCCAGGTCATCGGCTCGGCGTGGGCGACCAGGTTCGCTTCCAATAGCCGGCGCAGCCAAAACACCCCTCCAATTACCGTCCCCCACATCAAAAGTTGGCTTAGAATCACCTGCCAGAGAGGAACCTCGCTGGTCACAATGCGGATTAACAGGACGACTGCCGCGGTCAACGGGAAAAGACTGGCTGCCACAGCCAAAAAGGTGTCGGGATTGCGCGGTAAAAAATAAAAGGCGTATAGCAAAATAACGGTCATTAGCATATTAGCGCTGTTAAAAAGCAAATGGCCTGAACCACTGCTAATGCGCTTCAAGCCCATCCCAGCCGCCAGAATGTGATCCAGGATGTAAGTAGCGGCTAGAGCACTGAGCATCAAACCCAAATGCTCCCAGCCCAGTAAATAACTCAGCAGATTCACACCAAAAAAGTAACCAGCTCCCAGCGTCAAGATAAGCAGTGCTCCCAGCCACATGCCCAACTGCGTCAACCCCACGGCCAACAGTCCCAAGAACTTACCAGCGACAAGTTGCAGTGGCGTCACGGTAGTGATTAAAATCTCCAGTGTGCGGTCTTGCGACTCGTTAGCGATCGTATCAAACATATAGCTGGCGGTAAATGACCCAGCCAGACGAACAAAATAGATGATGACCACGACCATGATGGACTCAAGCAGATTGTTTTCGGCAAAAGCCGCACTTTCCCCACTTATACCTTGGTGAGTAATTATGGGGCCGGCATCAACGCGAGCCAAAACGCTGCTGGGAATCTTGCCTCTAATTTCAGCTTCAAGCCAGTTGGTAACCATTTTGTCGACTTGAGATGCCGGCGCTGTTTGGTAAGTGATTATCACCTGCCCCGACTGCCAATAATCGGACGGGATATGATAGTAGGCCTGGATATCACCATCTGCCAACGATTGAGCAGCGATGGCAGGATTATCAAAAAAAACAATATCGACCGGGTTGTTAGGCCGGTTGGCTGGTGATAAAAGGGCGGCCTGGTCGATCAGGCCGATGGGCCGGGGATCAGTGGCCGGAAGAAGGGTCTGAAGCACTAAAGCTAACGCAATACCACCCACCACCGGCAGCGCGATCACAAATAGGGGAAACCCGAACGTGAATATCAGATAACTGCGTCGGGTGATATTGGACCAATATTCGCGCCAAAAAATGGTAAGTATGCGCATCTACTTCTGCGAAGCAATAAATTACAGCTAAATTAAGCGGCTGAGCATCGACAGCGGTGAAATGAGTGAGTCTGAGTTGGTCGATATGATTTGAACATTAGCCAGGACGGAGAGGCACAAAACCAACCCCAGCACAAGGATAAAGGCGAGAACAAAATAAAGGGCCAACGCGCGCCGAACATCGATTACTTTTCCCCAAGTCATAATAAACCTCCCAAGGGTCAACTACAAGGTAAGCTAATCTAGCACCTTACTATTCTCCCAACAAGATAGCTTGCCTATAACTCCTCAGTTTATAAAGCTTACCGCCTATTGGCAGAATTGGCAATCCCCCATTGGTAAGATGTATGAGTTACGCAGTTCAAAAGGTGACAGTCACTTGGGTGCGATAAATCGACTTGTTTGGGCTAAACGGACGTTCATTTACGGCAAAAAGTAACTGTCACCGGGTTTGTTACACCCAACTGCGTAAGTTATAAGATGATCATATTTGGTCAAGCCGACCGGGTACCGACTATAAGTCCAGGCGCCGGCCTTTCAAGCAGCTTGTACGAATAGCATAACATCATTTGATTAAATCTAAATGATGAGGCTATGAGGCGTCTTTGAGCATCAGTTGAGGATCAAGGCGAATAACATCGGCGATGACTTCGGCTAATTCCCAGTTCTTATACCGCTTTTCAGCAGCGGCTAGGAGTTTGGGAGTGAGCAGCGACTGTAAATCCAGACAGCGTTGAGCCGCACAATCACGCACGTCGTGAGAATGTTCAACACAGGGCTGATCGGTCATAAAGGCCGGATCAAGTAAAATAACCTGGGGATACTCAGCCACGTAGACGGCCAAGGCATAGGCCCGTTCATAATGACCCTGAGTTTGCAGCAGCAGCGACAGCTTATCCAGTATAAGCATCATCAGATTGATAATTTGCAACTGGTGAGCATAACGTAGGGCGGGATAAAAATATCGAGCTGCCGCTTCATGATCATCGGCGGCTAACGCCAAGGCCCCTAAGTTGTTCAATACATAAACTTGGCCTAGCGGGTCGTTGTTCGACTCACATAGCTCCAGGGCTTCACGGTACTGGGCTTGGGCCTGATGAGGATGGTTCAGCCGGTAGGCCAGATTACCCATATAGTTCAAACTAAGAGCCATACCCGCTATAGAGGATAACTTCTGATGAAGTTGCAAGGCTGCTTGAAACAAGGTTTCAGCCACTTGATACTGACCCATTGCCAAGGCCAAATTCCCTAATTCATTCTTAACTCTAGCCATACCCCGGCGATTATTTAAAGCCGACCATAGGTCGAAACTGGCCTGTAGTTGTTCTTGAGCAGCAGCGTAAAGACCTAAACCGTGCTGCAATGCTCCCAACTGTTCTAGTCCCAAAGCTAATTCGCTTTTTTCGTCGAGTAATCGGAGGAGATCGACCCCCTGTTGTAGTTTTTCCTCGGCTTCTCGATAGGCAGCCAGCCGGTAAAATAACTGCCCCTGTCGAATGAGAAGCGCTCCGAGCAAGCGGCGTAGTTCCTTCTGCTGGCCGATTTCAAGCCCGGGACTTTGTAGTTCCAGGTCAGTGATAGCCCGTTCGAAGAGGTTAGCGCCTTCCCACATGCGGCCATAATTTTGATAGAACAGAAAGAGACCGTCTAACAAAGTGTTCAAATCTTGATAACGACCGCGAATTAAACTCCACTGCCAGGCCGCCAAGATATTATCAAGGGCAGTTTCAAAGGCCGTCAACCCGGTTTGCTTTTGATCCCGATCAGAGGGATAGCCATAGCGGCTGGCTAGCGAGGCATAATAACTGGCGTGCCGGTCGAGTGTCGCCTCCAGTTCAGCGGGGTCTTCGGCCAGTTTTTTGGAAGCATACTGTCTGAGCAGTTCGTGGATGTCATACTGTTCCGTTGAAGATTTACGCAAAAGGGATTTATCAACCAATCCCGACAGCGTCAGCAGCGACACTCCGGTCACGCGCTGCGCTGCCTCGCGATCAAATTTACCAACAAAAACACCAAATTTTGGAAAGGTCTGGCGTTCGTCATCAACCAACAGCTGCCATGAATAATCACATACAGCCCGCAAGCTGCGATGGCGCTGGGGAATATTGCGCGTGGGAGCGCTAAGCGCCCCCAAATTCCGTTCAATTTCGGTGGCGATCTCCCGGCAGGATAGGATATGAACCCAGGCGGCCGCTAGTTCGATGGCCAGCGGCATCCCTTCCACCAAACGGCAAATTCGGACAATCTGAGCCAAATCCGCGGCATTAGTCTCAAAACCAACTCGGGTACTGAAGGCGCTTTGCAAAAACAGTTGGACCGCGCTGTGGGTCATGATATCATCATTTTGGTCTTGGGGGATAGGCAAGCCGCCCACTTCAAAAACTTGCTCACCTAAAAGATTGAGCCGCTCTCGGGTGGTAATTAATAGCTTTATCTCCGGCGCGGCCTGAAGAATATCAACCAGCAGATCGATGCCGCCATCAACCAAATGTTCGAAGTTATCCCAAAATAGTAGCAGTTCTCGATTAGCTAAATGGTCCAGCAGTTGAGCTTTGGGCTGCTCGGAATTAGTCACTGAAATTTGAAGCGCTTCGACCATAGCCGGTACCAGAAAATCGGGCGATTGGACGGAAGCCAATGGCACAAAACAGACCCCATTGAGGAAAACCGTTCGGTTTTCAAGCGCAGCTTGCACGCCCAAACGGGTCTTGCCGATGCCGCCGGGTCCGACTAATGTGACCACTCGAATGTCGGGATGGGTTAAATAGCTGCCCAGCAGCATCAATTCGGCCGTGCGACCAACAAAAGGCGTACTCTGCATGGGCAGATTATGCGCTCCTACGGTCGAAATCGATCGAATGCGCCGGTAGAGCCGGGTGGTTTCATCCATTGGCTCAACGCCCAACTCATCAGCTAAAATTTGGCGGCAAGTTTCATACTGCCGTAAGGCCGCGTTGCGCTGGCCCGTCCGGATTAGTAACAGCATCATCTGGCGATGGGCTTCCTCACTAAAGGAGTCTATTTCGGTCAGTTGGGTGGCATATTTTAGACCCGCTTGGTAATTGCCGGTGCGCAAATAAAACGACACCAACAGCCGCAGCGCCTCGATAGCCAATTGCTGTAACTGTTCCCGTTCAAAGCGAGCCCACTCTTCAAATCTCTGAGCGTCACGCAAATTGAAACCGGCCAGAAAATCGCCGCGATAAAGCTCTATTGCCTGTTCAAGCCGAGTCACTGTCACCGTTGGCAACTGTTCCGACCCCATCTCTTCCGGTTTGACCCCTTCCATCGCTTTGGTCAGTTCGACTACATCAAGCCGATAATTACTCGCCAGGTTGAACGTTACCGTCTGTCGATTGATATCCAAATAGTCGCCAAGGTGCTGCCGCAAGCTGGTCAAAAGAACCCGCAAGTTGCCCAGCGCCTTGGTTTGTGATCGATCATCCCAAAACATATCACCTAAGGTTTCACGCGACTGCGGCCGTCCGGTACAAACCAAATAAGCTAATAGGGCTTCGGCTTTGCGGGAAACCAGACCCTCAACCGGCTCGCCATTCTTTTTTATGGTTAGGCCCCCCAATAGATAAATTTCTAATCGATCAGTCACATTGTTACTCTCAGATGCTAATAAAAGGAAAACGCTTGCAACAAAAAGATAGTTAAGTGCAGTATTGAGCGCTTATGAAACATTATATCTCAAACCAGACCGCTTAAAAAGAATGAGACAGACCTATCCAACCCAACTAAAGACACTTTTTAGGTAGAACGGATAGTAGGCAGCGGGTTAGGTTCGAGGGTGGCCGTTCCGGATGTGTCTAGCGGCCCGGCCGGGCCAGACTGCTCACGCACAATCTGCACAAAAATCTCATCCAGCGACGGAAGAGCGACATCAAATTTATCGAGTACGAAGGCGTCGCTGCTGACAATAGTGCGGAGAATGGTTTGGGGATCGGCTTCGGGGAGTAAAGTTAGATACCAATCGGCGGCAGTGCGACGCTCGATATGGGTCACGCCCGGCAGCAAATCAAGCCGGCCACTGCCACTAAGATGCAAAACATTGCGGGCAAAACGACGGCGAACCTCTGCCACCTGACCTTGCAACACCACCCGGCCATGATGGATCAACACAATACGATCGCACAGGGCTTCGACCAAGTTCAGTTGGTGACTGGTCATAATCACGGCTTTGCCTTGATCACGCAGTTCCAAAATGATGTCGCGGACCAGTTGGGCGTTAATCGGATCGAGGTTGGCAAACGGCTCATCGATGATCAGCAGGTCGGGGTAGTGCAGCACGGCGGCGATAACCTGTACCTTTTGGGTCATCCCCCGGCTGAGCGTTTCGATTTTCTGACGATGCTGACCGGCCAGTTCCAGCCGTTCCAGAAAAGCCACCGCTCGGCGGCGTGCTTCTAAGCCGGTCAATCCCTTAAGCTTGCCCAGATAGACCAAACAGTCCAGTACCCGCATGTGGGGATAGAGCCCGCGCTCTTCAGGCATGTAACCAATTCGATCTTTTCGAGCTTGGCTTATCGAGCCACCCAACACCTCAATTGTGCCGGAATCAGGTTTGAAGATATCAAGGATCATGCGGATAGTAGTCGTTTTGCCGGCCCCGTTTGGTCCTAACAACCCAAAAACCTGGCCCGGCAGAACCTCAAAGCTAACATCGGTCACAGCCTCTTTTGAGCCAAAGGTCTTACGGACATTTCGGACAGAAACAAACGGAACCGGTAGGGTCGATGTCATATAGCCCAGATTTTAATATCGCCCCTGAGTCGTGTCAAGCCCGACCGGTAACATTTTGACTTTTCTGATGAGGCTATTACACTTAAAGACATCCTGCGTCACCTTGGAGACTCCATGATCGCCCCGAATCGATACGCCGAATGGCTGAGTCAGTTAGTTCAGATGCCCAGCGTCAACCCAACACAAGCGGGGCCTCATTCCGGCCCTCCCGGTGAAGGTTACCTGGCCGCACATTTAGTGGAATGGTTTAAACAGTTTGGAGCTGAAGTACACGTCGAAGACGTGCATCCTGGCCGGCCCAATGTTTACGGCCTCTGGCGCGGCCAAACCGACCGCTGGATTGCCGTTGATGTTCATATTGACACCGTCGGCGTTGAGCAGATGAACGATGACCGGTTTAGCGGTCGCATCGCCAACGGCCGCGTCTATGGGCGCGGCGCGGTGGATACCAAAGCCTCATTAGGGGTTATACTGGCCCTGTTGGAAGCGATGCACCAACACGACCTCACCCCCCAAGCCAATTTACTCATTGCCGCCACAGTTGATGAAGAAAACGGCGCGCAAAGTGCGCCCATTTTTGCTCGCTGGCTTCGTCGCCAGCAGATTCCACTTAGCCAATTGATTATAGCCGAACCCACGCTGTGCTGCCCTGTTTATGGACACAAAGGGGGCATCCGGTTTGAATTTACCGTTACCGGGCAGGCCAGCCACTCCTCAACGCCCCAATTGGGCCAAAACGCTGTCACAGCGGCGGCTCATCTGGTGCTGGCCTTAGACCAAGAAGACCAACGCATCCAGGCCCTACCGCCTCACCCAGAACTGGGCACATCAACCATGACGGTGACGATTATTCATGGCGGCACCGGCAGCAATGTCGTGCCCGACTCTTGCCAAATTTACGCCGGCTGGCGCTCGGTGCCGGGTGATGATGTGGCTGAAATCACGGCTCGAATTCAAGCTCTGGCTGAACATAGCTGCCCGCTGCCGGTCTCGATGACGGTGCTTGGCAGCATCGAGCCATTCTACCAATCGCCCGACACTGCCTGGCTGCGCCAACTGGCCGAGTGGTCGGGGTTTAAGCCGACCATCGCCCCCTATGCCACCAATGCCTGGGCGCACAGCGGCCAGCCTTATGAGTGTGTGGTACTTGGCCCCGGCTCGATTGATCAAGCCCATCGAGCCGAAGAATGGGTTGAAATTTCAGAGTTAGAGAAATTGGCCCGGATTTACACCCACTGGTGGGGCCTCTAGATATCAGGATTTTCACAAATTTAATCCGTATTACAGGAGAAAAAAATGCCAAATTTAACAATTAATGGGGAAACTTTCGAGGTGGCCACCGGCGAACGTCTCGTACTGGCCATCGAGGGGAGTGGGGTCAATATTGGGCATCGTTGTGGAGGATATGCCCGCTGTACTACCTGCCGCGTTGAGTTTGAGGCCGGCGAACCGGAGGTGATGACCAAGGCCGAGTATGAGCGCCTAACAAACCGCGATCTATTCGGTCAGGTGCGGCTGTCGTGCCAAATCGAGTGCGATCGCGATATGAGCGTCAAACCGCTGATCACGCTGGAAAACGAACCGGCCTGGCAAGACACCGGTCCTACGCCGGAAGAAACGGTTACGCCCGAAGCCGAATGGTTCCCCATCGAGATGTTAACCGGCGAGTAGCCTCGATTCATTTTAGAGTAAGGCCAGCATCACAAGTCAGTAAGTGCAGGTAGCTTCAACCCTATCTTCATTTGCTGACTTTTGCTTTTATAAAGTAGTCACATACGCAATAATCCCAACAAATAGTGCAAGCGCGGTCACGATATAAATAGCGGCCCCGATAAAAATAGTTCGATATGATTTTTCGTGAGAGTCGGACGGATTTGGTTTCGTCGAAACGTGAGTTCGCCAAGATTTAGGTCTTTGCATTCTTATTTACTCCCCCTTAACAGTTGTGTGTAGTCTATACTAACTTAAAAAGAAAGCTATAGGAATAATCATAAAAATTAGTTAGGTTAAAAGTCCCCCGAAACAGCACCCGTTATTATTTCTGAGTTGCCTGGTTTGCGTATATAATCAATCCAGGAAGAAATAAGACCGAAGTAGAGGTTATCGGTTAATTTTTTACTTTTTTTAATTGCGATTGATGCCTGTGGCTACGACCAGCTTAGAGACAACGGCCCATGAGCCGATGCCAACCAAGCAACTGCGACCCCGACGGACTTTAAATCGACTGGCCCTGGCCCTGGTGGCCATTGCCATAGCCGCTGTGGGGCAGATGGCTCTCGTCCAATACTCATTGTGGGAGGGACTGCTGCTGTACTTGATGGCCGCCATCCTCTTTGGGCGAGCGCTGGTTCACCAATCCTACCCCAACTTTAAGTTTTATTTTCCTAACCCTTATCTGGCTAATAGCTTGACCGTAACCCAAGGTCGGCAAAAGACCACCGGCTTGGGGTTGATCGGGGTAGCGGTGGTCATCTCCTGCCTCAGTTACACCTATTTTGGACAGCTCGACCATCAGCATCTAGCCTGGTGGCTCTATTTAACCAGTCTGGGGCTGTTAGTAGCCGGCGTACTCGTGCTCACCCCGGCCTTGCCTTTACGCCCGCAGATAAACCAACTTTTCCCGAACCGGCAGATTATTGTCGGTCTGATGGTCGTTTTTGGGCTGGCCCTCTTTATGCGCCTATTCAACTTCACGCAGCAGCCCTTCGGCATTTGGTTCGATGAGGCTGAAGCCGGCCTGGCAGCCCGGCACATGCTGGCCGACCCCGACTACCGGCCGGTGTTTTACCAACTAATTAATGTCACCGGCCACTTTTTGGCCGTCTATGCTATGGCTTTACACTGGCTAGGCGACTCGATCTATGCGCTGCGGGCCGTCAGTGTGCTGTTTGGGTTGGGGGGCGTGCTGGCCGCTTACCTTTTTGGCCGAGAACTGCACGGGCCGCGCTTTGGGCTGGCGCTGGCCTTTTTTGTGGCGGTCGCTCGCTGGCATGTCAACTTTAGCCGCATCGCTATGACCGGCATCGATACGCCCTTCTTTGAGTTTCTAACCTTATTCTTTTTAACCCGGCTGCTCAAACGGGGTCGGCTGCGTGACGCGCTTTGGGCCGGGCTAACTTTGGGCTTCGGCTTGACCTTTTACACCGCTTTTCGTCTTTTTATTCTGGCCCTGGGGCTGTTTGCTGGCATCACCCTGCTCCGCTGGACTGCCCCGGTGCTGAAAGGTATGCGTCAGGGCGGCTGGCAGCGCTATCTTACGGCCGCGATCTTGTTAATTTTAACAGCCTGGCTGGTATTTATGCCGGTCGTCAAATTTGCCCTCGATAACCCCGATGCTTTTTGGTATCGCACCCAGCAAATCTCTATTTTTACCAAACGCGATCAAGCTGATCTGTCGAAGGCGCTATGGGAGAGTACCGAAAAGCACCTGCTAATGTTTAATGTTGAGGGCGATAAAAACGGACGGCACAACCTGCCCGGCGCACCGATGCTGGACCCGATCATGGGCCTGCTCTTGATTTTAGGGCTGGCTCTAGCGCTGGCCCGCCCCTCCCATCCGGCCAATATGTTTTTTCTGATCTTATTGCCCATAGCGCTCATCGGCGGTATCTTCAGTGTCGATTTTGAAGCGCCGCAGTCGCTGCGCTCGATTGCGGTTATGCCCGCTATATTTTATTTTGTCACCCTACCCGTGGTCGCCTTGGGGCGTGAGGCCGAAACCGTGATGCAACCGCTGCCCAAAATTTGGGTTTTGGGACCGGCCGTGGCGGCGGCGGCGGCCATCTATCTGATCAACGCGCACACCTACCTGGTCCGGCAGGCCAATGATTTCGCCTCGTGGAATGCCTTTTCTGCTCCTGAAACCATCACTGGCCGGCAAATGGCCGCCCTTGGCCCGGATTACACTTATATTTTATCCCCCTTTCTGACCAACCACCCGACCACTCAATTCTTAGCGCCCGAAATTACCCAGCAGCAGCATTTGTCGCTGCCCGACGCCTTACCGGTTCGCGACGCCTCAGATCGTCCGGTGGCCATATTTTTGCATCCCGATGATATATGGGTCTTTAATGACGCTAAAAAAATGTACCCGAATGCCAAATTTGAAACATTTTTTGGGCCGCGTGTGCTACCTGACAGTGAGGAAGGGCCGCCCAGCGTCTATTTTGTTGGCCTCCAGCCCAGCGACTTGATGAGCGTTCGCGGCCTGGATTTACGATACTGGTCAACCACCGCCGATCCTGAAACCCAATTTTTCACCGGCCCCCTGGCCTCAAGCCGCGCCTATAATATCAATGTCACCTGGCCGCAAGACAGCCCGGCCGAACGCGATTTTTATGCGGAGTGGAACGGCATTCTCTATGCGCCGGAATACGGCCCGTACACCTTTCATTGGGTGACGCCAGCCGGCGGCTTGGTAGAAATCGACGGAACGCCCGTTATCGAGGGGACAGCCGACACAATCAAGGATCTGCTGCTGGCCGAAGGCAATCATCAAATCCGGGTCCGGGCCGAGGGCGGCCAAGGTGAGGTGGCGCTTTACTGGCAGCCTCCCAGGCAGGATGAAGAGAGCTTGATCCCGGCCTGGGTGCTCTACACTAATCCAGTTACCAACCACGGGCTGCGCGGCTCATTTTATCCCAACTTGGATTGGTCAGGCTCCCCAGTCTTGCAGCGGATCGATCCCTTTTTAGACACCTATTTCCATCTCATTCCGCTGAAACGGCCTTACTCGGTTGAGTGGGAAGGCGCGCTGGTTGCGCCGCAGAGCGGCCTCTACCGGCTGGGGTTGCGGGCCGTACAAGAAGGTGAGCTGTTTATCGATAGCCAGTCGCTGCTGACCACCACCGGCCCGGATGAGTACACGGAAGCCCCCATCTCGCTGGATGCCGGGCTGCACAGCCTGCTCATCCGATATCGCGATACGGTAGATCGATCCCGCATCCATCTGAGCTGGATTCCGCCTAACGGCTCCATTCAACCCATTCCCACCGATTATCTGTGGCCGCCCATGGGCAAATATCCAGAGCCATCAGCTCCGGTAGCCGATGCGGTCGAAACGCAGTCGATTCGGCTGCAGCATTTAGTTTCGTTGGGGATGCCCGGCCGTGAAGCTGGCCAATTTCTGGAACCGAGAGACGTGGCCGTTCTATCTGATGGCCGGCTGGTGGTGGCCGATACCGGTAATCGCCGCGTGCAGATTTTTGACGGGCAGTACAACTATCTGACCACGCTAACCGGCGATGACGATCCGTTTGAAGAACCGCTGGCCGTAGCCACGACTGGTGATGATAACATTCTAGTTTTGGACTCGACCTTACAGTGGATTTATCGCTATGACTCGCAGGGGAACTTGATCGAGCGTTTTGGCGGGCCGCAGGTGCGGTTCTTCCACCCCAGAGGCTTAACGGTTTTCGATGATGACAGCCTGGCCGTAGCCGATACGGGGACAGGCCAGATTAAATTTTTCGATCCGAGCGGCGGTCTAACGGGCAGCACCGGCACTGTGGGTACAGCGCCGGGCCAATTCAACGAACCGACCGATGTTATACGTGACGGACAGGGGACCTATTTTGTAGCCGAGGCTGAAAATGACCGCATCCAGCGTTTGGATGGCGCCGGACTGCCGCTTAATCAGTGGACCATTCCATCGTCGCTGGCCTTAAACGGGCCTCATCTAGCTTTGGCTCCCGACAACTCCATTTTTGTCACTCAGGCGGATAGTGGCACGTTACAACGCTACACGCCAGATGGCGTCCTGCTCGATCAGTGGCAAACCATCAATGAGATAAGCTTTTCAGCCCCGGTCGGCCTCTATTTCGATGCCATTACCCGACGACTCTATGTAACCGATATCGCCACCCACCAAGTTCACGTTTTTTGGGTCCAAGTGGGTGACGCAGAAGGCTAAGGCCAACAAAATTTGGGAGATTGGAGATAAGCGATAGGGAGATTTTAGTCGCTTCACTCGCCTTATCTCCCTATCTCTAACCTCCTTAATCAGTGGAATTGGGGAAGTTATTTAAGTATTATTCCTAAGCCTTCGCCTTCTTTCGCTTCAATCAAGCCGCTAACCATCTAACGCCGTAAGGCTCAATGGTCATGCGCAGCACGCCCCCTTCCAGAATAACCATCCTACCGGTGAAAAGATCGCTCGCTGCATCTGATTGCAGCAGATGAGAGAGGTCGATTTCAAGGAATTGGGCGTGATCGGTGACATTGTGAAGGCACAAAACCCGCTCCAAACCATCGAGCGAGGTGCGCATGACGTTAAAGAAAGCCAGGTTGCCGCCGATGATTTGCTGGCTGCCGTTAGGGTGAAACGCCGGGCAAGACGCTCTGGTTTTAAGCAGTTGTCCGTAGCGCTGAAAAATCTGCTGCGATCGCGACGCCGGATTAGCCAGCACTGCTTCGAGTTCACCACGCAACCATTTCTGGCGATTTATTGTTCGAGCGCGGCCTGTCTCGGCCATACCTGTATAATCGTTGGACGAGCCAAAGAGGCTGTGGACATAAATTCCCGGCACTCCGGCCATCGCCAGCATAATCGCTTGCGAGGCCATAAAGCGATTGATTTGCAGTTCGACCGGCTCATCGCTGTTGGGATCAGACAAAGCATCGAACAAAGTGATATTTAACTCGTAAGGGCTTTGACTGCCGTCGGCATTGGTTTTGTAACTGACGCGACCACCGTGCGCCAGTGTTTTATCGCCTAAGGCTTGAACTTCAGCCGTGGTTAATAAACCTTCAACCGGCCGTACACCAATACCATCGTGCGAGGCCATAAAATTGAAAAAGGTGGCCGTATCGGGTAGGTCTTCCAGGTTAGCGGCCCACTTTTGCATTACCGTAGCATTTCCGGTTAAAAAGGTATGCAGAATCAGCGGGGGCAGCGAGAAGTTGTAGACCATTTGGGCTTCATTTTCCCCATTCCCAAAATAAGAGATATTCTCCAGGTGGGGGACATTGGTCTCGGTGATAAGCATAACATTAGGCGCTACCCCGTCTAAAACGGTGCGAAAAAGCTGAATAATGCGGTGAACTTGGGGCAAGTGAATACAAGTTGAACCGATCTCTTTCCACATGTAAGCGATGGCATCTAGCCGGATAAACTCGGCTCCCTGCGACACATAGAACAGGAGCACATCGATAATGGCCAGCAAAACATCGGGATTGGCGTAGTTGATATCAACTTGGTCGGCGCTAAAGGTCGTCCAAACGTGCTTAACGCCGGTTGGGGTTTCAAAAGGGGTCAACAGCGGGCTGGTTCGCGGTCGTGTGACGCTGCTGAGATCGATGCTGGGATCAACGACAATAAAGTAATCAGTGTATTGGGGATCGCCATTGAGAAACTTCTCAAACCAGACGCCTTGAGCTGAAACATGATTAATAACCGCATCGAACATCAACCGGAAATTTTGGCCCAGCAGCGCCACATCCTGCCAGTCACCCCAGCCGGGGTTGATGGCCTTATAATCCATTACTGAGAAGCCATCATCGGAGGAATAAGGATAAAAGGGTAAAATGTGAACACTGCTGATGACGCCCTTCAGATTTGCTTCTAAAACTTCGGCCAGGCTGCGCAGCGGGGGTTTGTCCGGCTCCTGAATTTGGTCGCCATAAGTAATGAGAATAGAATCAGCTTGGGTCACCCGATCGTTAGGGTTGGCTGGCTGGCCCAACTCAGGCTGCTGGCTGCTGAAGTCGATCAATTGTTTAATCAGCTTATCCGCTACCGATTTGGCTGTTTCAGGACCATAGATAAAATTAAGATGGTCTTGAATCTGCTTCTTAATTGTTTCATTCATTCTTCCGCTCCTTTGCCTTACACAATTGATTGATGTAAAGTGTCTACACCATATCTGTCGAGACGAGGTAACTGGCACTTTCGCTTAAGAGAGACCAGTAAATAGCATCTACGGCTGCAACTATTGCTATTGAGTGCTAATCATCTACATAGTTATATCTATATTAATAAGAGATAACCCTTATGAGGCTATTATATAACATCAAACGATGATAGCAACTAAGACATAGATACGGTTTAACAAAAATTTACCTTAAATTTACGCAAATATTCGGCTAAACGGGCTTGAAATTTGTTTAAGGCTTGCATTGGATCGATACGAGGGGTCATGGCGGCAGAATTCAAAACCTATTTTCAGTCGGCAATTGGCTTAATTGAGGTTGTCAGTAATGAGGAAGCCATCAAAGCGCTTTATTTCATCGACGATGAAACCCAAATTGAGCCAATTAACCAGGCTTCCGAGCCAAATATTCTGCAAGAGTGTTTGACTCAGCTAGAGGATTATTTCAATGGCCGTCGGACAGATTTTGCTCTCAAACTAGAGCCGGATGGTACCGCTTTTCAGAAAGCGGTGTGGCGGGAGCTGCTCAATATTCCTTACGGGCAAACGGCCTCCTATCTTGACATCGCCCGCTTGGTTGGCAATACCCAAGCTGTACGCGCCGTAGGGGCGGCTAATGGCCAAAATAAGATCAGTATTATTATTCCCTGTCATCGTGTGATTGGCAGTAATGGCAAATTAACAGGTTATGGCGGCGGACTCTGGCGTAAGGCCTGGCTCCTCCAGCATGAGGGATTTCTTAATACGCAGTTAGCGCTGCTTTGATCTAGAATAAACGCTCATTCCCGGGTTAACTAAGAAAGCACTTTTCAAACAACTACCCCTTGCTGTTTTCTGTTCCCCATTAAGCCGCTTTTGGGCTAAGCTTATCAAATTGCTAGTGGTTCAATTTAGTATAGTGTATACCAGTACAAAATCTCACGAAAGGATTGAAAAATGAGAATTGGTTTCATTTCTACCCGATTAAACGGCACGGACGGGGTGTCCCTGGAGGTAGAAAAGTGGGCGACTGTTTTAAAACGCATGGGACACGAGATGTATTACTGCGCCGGTGAGTTAGGTGGATATGCGGCCGGAGGAACCCTAATTCCCCAACTTCACTTTGATCACCAGTCCATCTTAAATTTTGGGCAACGGGCTTTCGGCGAAGGTCGCTCCCAAGCCGACGCCGCTAAACTGGTGGACGACATCTACGCAACGGCCGACGAGATTCGAGCGCCTTTGCGGAATTTTGTTCGATCCAATCATCTTGATCTGATCATTGTGGAGAATGCCCTGACGATTCCTATGAATTTACCGCTGGGTATCACCCTAACTGGTCTCATCGCCGAATTGGGATTGAACACCATTGCTCACCATCACGATTTCTATTGGGAGCGCCAGCGCTATCAAAGCAACGCCATCTTAGACTTGCTCGATACCGCCTTCCCAGCCAAACTGCCGAGCATTCAACACGTAACCATTAACAGCATCGCCCAGAGCCGTCTCAAGGAGCGGCGCGGCATCGAGTCCCTGGTCATCCCCAATGTACATGACTTTGCCACCCCCCCGCCGCCAATAGACAGCTACTCCAGCGATTTCCGCGAGGTGCTGGGGCTAGGGCCTGATGACCTATTTATTCTCCAGCCAACCCGCGTGATTCAGCGCAAGGGTATCGAAATGGCCATCGAAATGGTTCATCGTCTCGACATGCCTAACAAACACCTTTACATTACCCATCAAGCCACTGACGAAGGTGTGGAATATTGGCGCTGGCTTAAACGCGAAGCCGGCGTAATGAAAGTTGATCTCAAGCTCATCGATCATCTGATTGGCACGGAACGCGCCAAATCTCAAGGCCACAAAATTTATTCCTTGTGGGACGCTTACCCGCACGCCGACCTGGTCACCTATCCCAGCATTTATGAAGGTTTCGGCAACGCTTTGCTGGAGTCAATTTATTTCTACCGGTTAACCGTGGTCAACCGCTATCCGGTTTACAATGCCGATATCGGCTCGCTGGGTTTTGAATTCATTGAATTGGATGGTTTTGTGGATGAGCAAGCCATCAAGAAGACCAAGGAGTTGCTTAATGCACCAGATATCGTCAAAGAAATGGCCGCCAAAAATTATGCTTTAGCTCAGGAGCATTTTTCTCTAGAAGTTTTGGAAAAAAAATTGAGAGAAATTATCACTAGTTTTTCGTGAGGGCGTTATGCATATCGGAATCGTTCACTATGCCGCCCCACCAGTGGTAGGGGGCGTAGAACTGACCATTTTTCATCACGCGCGCATTATGACCGCCTTAGGACACAAGGTTACGGTAGTGGCCGGTCGGGGCGATGCGATCCAGCCGGGGGTGATTTATAAGGACGAACCACTAGCCGGCTCGAGCGGCGAACTCATTAGCCGAGTCAATACGGCGCTGGCGACCGGTCACATTCCGGCTGATTTTGATGAATTGGTCGACCAAACCCAAACGGCCTTGCTCCATCACCTGGGCGACTGCGATGTCATCATCGGCCACAATTTTTTTACCCTGCATAAAAACCAACTACTAACAACGGCGGTGTACCGCTTAACACAGGCCCAGCAAGGTCCCCCCTGGGTAGCCTGGCACCACGATTTTGCCTGGCTCCGACCGCAATACCAGGCCGAACTATACCCTAACGAACCATGGATGTTTCTCAAACAGCCCTGGCCGGGCATCCGCCACGTAACCGTCTCTCAGGCGCAACAGATTGACTTGGCCCGATTGTACGGCCTACCGTTAGACCAGATCACCGTGATTTCGCCGGGCGTTGACCCGATTGACTTCTGGCGCTGCGGCCAAAAAGTGGCCGGGCTGATCGAGAGGTGGCAGCTTTTGGAAGCCGACTGCGTTTTTCTACTGCCGGCCCGCATCACTCGCCGCAAAAATATTGAACTGGGGCTGCGCTGGCTGGCCGCCGTCCGTGAAGCATACGGCTGGGATGCCCGGCTCATCATCACTGGCCCGCCCGGTCCGCATAATCCAACCAACGCGGCCTATCTGGATCATCTGTTATCTATCCAGCACGAACTCAACCTGGATGATGCGGTTCATTTTGTTTACCAGGCTTATGGCTCGGACCGGCAACTACGGCTTGATGATGCCGAGCTAGCTAACTTTTATCAAATTGCCGATGCCATGTTATTTCCCAGCCGCCAGGAAGGCTTTGGGATTCCTATCTTGGAAGCCGGTTTAGCCCATCTCCCTATCTTTGCCACCGACCTGCCCCCCTTTCGTGAAAGCGCCACCGATAAAGCCACCCTCTTTCCACTTGACACCCCGCCGACTGAAGTTGCCGCCGCGATTACCGCTACCCTCCAAACTGATCGCGCTTTTCAACTTCGCCGCCGCGTGCTAACCCATTTTACCTGGCAAGGCATCGTCAAGCACCAGATTCTCCCCTTGTTGTCCCAAGTGGTCGCCCACAGCGGTGTTACCTCCGAACAGTGACGTTCTCAACAGGCTGCTCACTGTAGAGCCTAGTCTATTTCAACCATAAATATTTGATATAACCGACGGATGAGTTCTTGGAACGGGCTAATTTAAGCGCACCCCTTCACATTCCACCTTCGACGCCCATAAACATAGGATTGTCAGAAAGATAAAATTACCAAAAAACTCATCTCATAAAGGAGGTGTCAGGCAGCCGATTTTTCGGAGCAGCATATACCCCGGTTTGTTGACTTGCAACCAGGCATTTCAAAATCGACTCATAATCATAAATAAAAGAGCTAAGGAGGGACAGTATAATGGCAAAAAAGAGAAAACAATATGAAGAGATAGGGTCACCCAAACCCAAAATCGCCAGAACGAGCGGCTTTACAGTGGTTGTGCCGATTTTCGATCATGAGCAAGCCGAGTGGTTGGTTAACACCGCCCTGGCTTTGGCCCGCGCTCAAAACGGCCGGGTGGTATTGGTGGGAATGGTTTTGGTACCCGAAGGCGAGTCCTTGACGACCGGCACTATCAAGGCCCAAACCAGCCGGACCACCTTGGATCAGATTCAAGACCGGTTTAAAAGCAGCCCCATCTATGTTAAACCCCGTATCCGGGTTGTTCACGAGCCTTGGCGTGCCCTGGCCACCATTGTCGCCAAAGAGAAGGCCAATCTGGTCGTTTTACCCTGGCGGAAAGAGGAGAATCGAGAACTCTTCGCCATCAATTTAGATTCGTTACTCGGTCATTTAGATTGTCATGTGGTTGTTGTGAGCGGCGAAGCACCCTTGCAACTCAAAAACATCTTGATGCCGATGCGGGGCAGCCAGGAGGCTCCCCTGACGTTGGAGGTAGCCCTATCTCTGGCCAAAGCCTCTGGGGCAGACATTACCATGTTATACGCCACCGATGACGATCACAGCCCCCGCAGCCAGCAAATCTACCGGGAAATGGCCCGCATCAGCCAGGGCCATCCCCAAATCAAACGAGAGCTGCGCGTTCCGGCTGATGCGCTGACGGCTATCTTGGAGCAAATGGAGCACCATGATCTGGTCATTATGGGCGCCTCGGAAGCGGCTCCTGGCCGGGGGGCGCTGGCTATTGGGCATATTCCCCGCCAACTCCATAAAAAAGCGTCGGGACCGTTAATGGTGGTCCGCACCCATCGCCCGCCGCCTTTGGTTGAAATGGGCAAATGGAATAAACCGGAACCCCTACCGGCGACCACCACGGCTGTTGTGGTTGACAAATGGTTTGCCGAAAACACCTTCAGTAGCCAGGAATTTGAAGATTTAGAACGGCTAGTGGCCCTTAAAGAGGCCCAAAAACTGACCATCAGTTTAGGCCTACCGGCCTTGAATGAAGAAGAAACGGTTGGTAAAATAATCAAAACCATGCAAGATACATTGATGAAAAAGGTGCCGCTACTGGACGAAATTGTTCTAATCGACTCCGGCTCAACCGACTATACGGTTGAATCGGCGCTCGAGTTGGGCATCCCGGTTTACCAGCACAGCGAAATTTTACCTCAGTACGGCTCGGTCCGGGGCAAGGGCGAGGCGCTTTGGAAAAGCTTGCACGTGCTCAAGGGGGATCTCATTGCTTGGATCGACACCGACATTGTGAACATCCATCCCCGCTTTGTCTACGGTATTCTAGGACCGCTGCTCCGGCACGATTCGGTCCAGTACGTTAAGGGCTTTTACCGCCGGCCACTCAAAGTCGGGGAATCGTTTCAAGCTGGCGGCGGCGGCCGTGTGACCGAATTGGTGGCCCGCCCCATGTTCAATTTGTTCTATCCGGAACTGTCGGGCATCATTCAACCGTTGGCTGGCGAATATGCCGGCCGGCGTAAGGCGCTGGAGCGTATGCCCTTTTATGTGGGATACGGGGTTGAAACCGGCTTGCTACTCAACTTGGTGGAACAGTACGGCATTAGCGCCATCGCTCAGGTTGACCTACGCGAGCGAATTCATCACAATCAATCGTTACGCGCCTTAAGTCGCATGGCTTTTGCTATCATCCAGGTCTTTATCGACCACCTGGAGCAACGACAGGAGGTGACTCTGCTAAACGAGGTTAACCGCACGATGAAAATTATTCGCCATGAAATGGATGGTTACTCATTGGAAGAGCATCCCATCTCTGATCAGCGCCGCCAGCCGATCGTCACTATCCCGGAATATCGCGCCCGGCACAACATCAGCAACTGGAGCGGGGTCGATTTTGAATGGACCGAGGATCGCGATACGGAGGAGGAGATGCTGGTATGACCACCCTTTACCTGATCCGTCACGGTGAAACCCCCTGGAACGTCGAGGGCCGCTATCAGGGTCAGTTCGATCCGCCTCTGACTGAAAACGGCTTCCGTCAGGCTCAAGTCACCGCCGAGGCGTTATCCGTCCTCAAATTCGACGCCATCTATAGTAGCGACCTGGCTCGAGCCAAACTCACCGCCGAGGCGCTGGCTGACAAACTTAATTTACCCATTCATTTAGATGAACGCCTACGCGAAATTCATCAAGGCGAATGGCAGGGCGTTCTCATCGGCGATATTCGAGCCGGCTGGCCAGAGGCCATCAACGGCTGGGAGTCTGATCCGTGGCGGCGCTCTCCACCCGGCGGCGAAACCTTACCACAGCTCCAAGACCGCGTTTTCACCGCCATCGATGATATCGCTGCCCGGCATCCCAACGGTACAGTGGCTCTCTTTACCCACAAGCTCCCCATCGCCTTGCTCAAAATCCGCTATCAGGATTATCCTGCCGCCGAAATTTGGTCGCTGCTGCCCAAGAATGCGGCCTGGGAAATTTTTGAAGTAGCGACTTAGTTTCAGACCGTATCGCTAAAGCGATAAAGAAGATATTGGTAGGACAAACTTAAGTTTGTCCTACCGATGTATTTCCAGAGACGAGCGACAAAGCTTGCTTTGTCAAACTCGACCAAAGCAGAGCTTTGATGCTCCAGTCCTTTATTCGATACGAGGAAACCGCGATGCCGAACAAAACATCCCCTTTTCTTTGTCTACCGGGGCTGGCTCTTCTGCTGGTCGGCTGCACCCATTCAGGTCAATTAGCTGCTGCGCCAAGCATCACACTCACCACCACGGCGACTCCAACTGCGCGGCATCCCCAACATCGACGCCAACTTTATCTCCGTTACCCCCTTCCCCAACAGCCTCGCCCTCGCCGACATCAACGCTCGAACCTTCTCCCAGCGCCCCACCAACCCCTGAACGCACCAACGCCGACGCCAACCCCAATCCTACCCGCTTCCCTATTTGAAATACCTTGGGAAGATCGCTCGATCTTTAAAGCTGGCCTGCTCGACTCCCAACAATCTATTCTCGACAAGCTGCCAGGGGCCAGCATTTACCACATAAACCTGCTAATTGGCGACAATTTGAACCTCAATCCAAGGTCAAGAAGCCATTTTTTACACCAATATGGAAGCTGTCCGCTTGATGACATCTATTTCCGCCTGTTCCCTAACCTGGCCGGCGGACAAAGTCGAGTTTCCGACCTGGCCGTCAACGGCCAATCTGCCGAACCCGTCTACGAACTACGTGACAGCGCGCTGCGGGTACCGCTGGCCGCGCCGCTGCCGCCAGGTGAGTCGATGGTTATTGCCATGGATTTTGCGGTGCAGGTACCTGCCGGCGAAGGCGGCAACTACGGCGCTTTTGCCTTTTCAAAGGATGTACTGGCGCTGGCCCACGTTTATCCAATGATCGCCGTGTATGATGACGAGGGCTGGAATGTGGAAATCGCCCCCACCGTCGGCGATGTAGTTTACGCCGACGCCGGTTTTTATGTGGTGCGAGTTACTGCTCCGGCTGGCCAAACTCTAGTGGCATCCGGCGTCGAAATTGAACGCAACGAATCGGCCATGCAGCAAACAGTGACCTTTGCCGCCGGGCCGGTTCGGGACTTTTACTTAGTGACCAGCAGCAGTTACGAAGTTGTCAGCCGCGTGGTGGGGCAGGTTACGGTTAACAGCTACGCACCGGCGAACCTGCTTGACGGTGCGGAAGTGGCATTGGATCAGGCCGCTCAAGCCCTGGAGCATTTTAACCGGCGCTTTGGCCCGTATCCGTTCACCGAATTTGATCTGGTCGGCACCACTAACTTTGCGTTGGGCATCGAGTATCCGGGCATCGTCGCCATTTTGCTTGACTTGTACGACCAGGCCGGTCAGGTTAGAGGCCAGGCCACGCCCGGTTTGCTGGAAGGGGTGGTGGCTCACGAGGTCGCTCACCAGTGGTTCTACAGCCTGGTGGGCAATGATCAGGTCGATGAGCCGTGGCTCGATGAGGCTTTGGCGCAGTATGCCACCATTCTTTACTACAACGACGTTTACGACGAACAGGCCGGTGCTGGCTTCAGAAGTTCGCTGGAACGGCGCTGGGCGCGCGTTGGCCAGGCCGATGTTCCTATCGGCCTGCCGGTGCGGGATTACTCGGTGGATGAGTACAGCGGCATCATTTACGGGCGAGGGCCGCTCTTTATCACTCAGTTAGCCGAAACAATGGGGCAGACAGCGTTCGATGCATTTTTGCAGGATTACGCCACCACCTATCGCTGGCGCATCGCGACCGGTGACGATTTCAAACGGTTAGCCCAGCAACATTGTCGATGCGATCTCACGCCGTTATTTGAAGAGTGGGTTTATCCCCAATCATCAACTCATTGAAAATTTGAGCGAAAACTGAGTCAATTTTGAGTGGCTATTGGTAGACTGGGGCCAGTTAGACGATAGTTCTCGAGAACATCAGCAGTCGGATGCGGACGGCTATCCGGAGGCCGGAACCATCCTCAATTTAACCCCAAAACCTATTCTTTAGAAGGAGACTTACAATGTCTGAAAAACACTATTTTGAGGTTACCACCCCAGTCGAACCGCCGCTCAAAGGGGGCATTACCGCCGCGATTTTGGAAGATGGCAAGCCCACCAACTACATTATCCGCAGCGATAAAGACTGGTCAGTTAAGGTTGACTGGTACCTCGAAGGCGCTTTAACCGATTGTATCTGTGGAACCTGGTGTCTGCACCTTTACATGGAATCGATTGGCCCTGGCCCTGAATTCGTCCTGCCGTACGGCGAAGTGCGCGTACCCCTGGAGCCCTGTGGCGATGGCCGCTACTCGTACGAGATCAAAGTGCGACCGGGTACCGTCAAGCCCGAGCACTGCTCCGTTCCTTACAAACTGGTTGTGGCCTTAACCTACCGCACCCCCCGCTGTGACAAACCCGGCCCGATGGCAGGGTTCTGCGAGTTGCCGATCATCCAGTTCTACGAATCTGACAAGCAAGGCACCTAATTAGCAATATAATCTCTTAACTCGTCGGCCTGGACGGCGCAACCCCCTGCGCCGTCGGGCCATTTTTATTGTCCGGCCAGACCCAATTGGCCGTCGATGTCGATTTCTTCAAGCCACGCTTCCAGTTCGCGGCGGACATCTTCGGATAAGGTCGGCTCGGCCAGTCGCTCGACCTGCGGCCGCCCCAGTCGCACGCCGCCTTTACTACCATTGTGAACGGCCTGTTCATCGCCGGCATTGATGATCACTTTAGTATAATCCGGCGGCCATGTCAATAAAAATCTTCGGCCACAGGTGTGACACACCCATTCCTCCGCTCCGGATGGATGGACACGTTCTAACTCCATGGAATGCTCTTCTAAATTAGACATAGATACTCCTTTGGATTAGGGGGATACAATCGTATTCGAATAATCTAAAAGCAATGGTCAACGGTTAACATTTATTAACAATCACAATTATATCATAGCGGTCGCCTCAGTAACAAAATAGAGGGAGTACGGCGGTCTCCATATGACGACACCGAGAATGAGGATCTAGTGGAGCGACAAAGCAAGCTTTGTCATTCACGGTTAGGTCAAAGTAAACTTTGACGCTCCAGACCATTATTTCCAGAGGAGCGATGATCCCAAGATCAAACGCGGCCCGGCCATTTGACACATGGCCCACTTTGACCAATGATCTCTCCGTACCAAATTTCATATCACCGGAGTTCATTATGTTTAACTGGCTAAGGCGCAAACCGGCCAGAGCGATCCCTGAAAATGGTCGTTACAAACACGGCAACGATCATCTGATCGAACTGCGCCAGGTTGTCAAAACCTACCAGGGAGAAGCGGGGATATTTTACGCCCTAAAAGGGATCGATCTGTTGGTCGATCCGGGCGAATTTGTGGCGGTGGTCGGCAAATCGGGCAGCGGCAAATCGACCTTGATTAACATGCTAACCGGTATCGACCGCCCCACCTCCGGCGAAGTCTTTGTCGGCGACACGGCGGTCCATACCCTAAACGAGGGGCAAATTGCCGTTTGGCGTGGCAAAAACATCGGTGTGGTCTTTCAGTTTTTTCAACTGCTGCCCACCTTAACGGTGGTCGAAAATGTCATGCTGCCGATGGATTTTTGCGATATGTACCCTTTGAATGAACGCGAAGAGCGGGCCATGGATCTTCTGGCCCAGGTGGAGATGACCGACCACGCTTACAAACTCCCAACCGCCATTTCCGGCGGCCAGCAGCAGCGCGTGGCCATTGCTCGCGCCCTGGCCAACGATCCGCCCATTCTCGTGGCCGACGAACCGACCGGCAATCTAGACTCCACCACTGCCGCGTCGATCTTCAATCTGTTTTCCCAACTCGTCGAAAATGACAAAACTATCCTCATGGTCACCCACGACCCCGATTTAGCCAGCCACGTTACCCGAACGATTACGCTAGCGGATGGAGAGATTGTCGATGAGCAGTTGGCTCAGGCCGTGCCTCACAAGGAAATGAGCGGCTAAGGTTATTGGCCAGCGTAGGATCGATCAACGATCAAAGCGTAAGCCGGGTTGTATGCGCCCAGCGAAAAAGTGATCCGCTCACCGGTAATCACGTAACCAGCTTCAACCGGTACCCGTTTGCCGTGGATCTCTTGCCAGACGTTAGGCGCTTGTTCGCGCAGGTGATAAGTATCCCCGGTTGCTGTGAGGATAAGCGTGACGAGCAGATCGCCGGTGAGGGGGTCGATCTCAACTTCATCGGCGCCGGCATAACGCCAGGCAATCCGAGACGGATCGGCTCCGGGCGCGATAAAATAGGTACCTTTTAGCCAGCCCTGCTGGCCTTCGTAATACAAGTTGATCCCAGGGTGTAGGTCAACGTAAGCTATTCCGGCGAACGTGGGCAGATTGGTTTGCCACTGCGTGGGATCGTTGCCGGTGAAATCGTTGAGGGAACCCGCCAGCGGGTCGATGCCTTCGATCGTCAGATAGGGGTTAGCGCCTTCAAACTGAATACGCAGTGTCTCTACCAATAAGGGCGATTGATTCGTTCGGGCCGGATAATACGGCAAGGAGAGGATCATCCCGGCCTGGGTAAAAAAGAGCGTCCCTGCCGAGCTGCGCACGGAAAACCCCGCCGGGGTATCGAGAAATCGTTCTTGAGGGACAAAGGCCAGCGGCAGCCCTGGCATCGAGTCAAATATCTCAAGTGGATGGTATGGGTCAGATGATTTTGAGCTTGGCAGTGAGGCTGAATGGGTAATGAGCGGAATGAGCAGCCAGATCAGAACAAAGGGAAGGAGTCTGGTAAGGGTGATAATACGTTGATCAGCTCTGACTATGTTTAACATCGATTCCCCTGCTTTATTGAGAAGCGGTTTAGTGTCCTCAGATTTATCCTGACATCACCGATTTTCAGCTAAATTCTACGGTAATCGGTGAGCATTTATGGCTATCGATCTATGGACCTTTGCAGACGCTTAAAACTGTCGCTAAGATAATGCGACTTAAACAGAGATATTAGCAGAGTTTAATTGGGGGACCGTTTGAAAATAATAAAAAACGGGTTAGACCTAAGCGCGACTAAGCAGTCAGCATGTATTCAGTGTACGTCGCGACATACTCAAACCCCAGTTTTTGATAACACGCAATCGCGGCTTGATTATCAGCTTTAACGTTCAGGCCGATGTGTTCAATCCCGCGCTCAAGTAACTGTTGGCCTAATCGGGCGCAGACGGCCAGCGCCATCCCTCGCCCACGCTGGGCCGGATGGGTCGTCACATTACCCAACGCCGCCACTCGATACTGTTCGGAGTAAACATGGATGCCGGCCACGCTGACCAGTGCGCCGTCGTCTTCCAGGCCAAAGAAGCAGCCGGTTTCCAACATCCGCGCATCGAAGGCGTTATCGGGGTAACTGGCCTGGTACAGCGCGTTTAATCGATCCAGGTCAGTGGCCGCGAGGGGAATGACCTGGGACGTCTCAACCGCCGCCAAGGCCGCCGGGTTGGCCAGGATCATTTTATGGTGCGGCCCATGCGACTCGATCTGGTAATCGCCGGCCAAGACCTCGACCAAATTGCTGCTTAAATGGGCGTAGATGCGCTTTGGCAAAAACGGCCGTATCGAACGCAGTAGCGCCGCCATCGCCTCGAAGGGCGGCGGAGTCAGCGCCAGCAGCACCGGCAGTGAGATGCCGCTGTAAATCAGCGCCACCTGGTCAATGTCGCCGGCCGGCCGGTGCGCGTACCAGGTGGTATACGGCCAGAAAAAGTCATCCAAATCGCCCAACTCATACAAATGCAGCGGCGCAGTCCGGCGCAGATACGCTTCGATTTCAGCGCGATCGTGAAGGCAAATAGGATGGAGATCCCCGTTAATACTATTCTCTAGCATACGCAAGGATCGCATTCACTGTAACCAAATCCTCGGGGTCACCCCAGATCACATCCGGCATGGAAACCAGGTTTTGGAATTTATCGGGCTTTTCAACCGGCACTATTCTCAATAGTCGGTTCCCTCTTTTTACTTCTATGGGTACATTGGTCTGCAGAATTTCATCGAGTAATCTGTAGATATTTGCTCTCAGTTCTGTTGGGGTTACAATTTTCATCTCTCCTCCAAATTGGACACACTTACAAACTGAACTTCGCTTAATTTTCAGACAGGATTAGCAAGATTTTTAAAGAGATTTCATCTTGTTAATCTTGTCTAATGATCTTGTACTCTTGTATGTATTGCGGGTCGTTTCTCGGAACAGATCCGGGCTAATGGAGACACATTCATTATACGTAAAGCCGCAACAAACGTCACCCCAGCTATTGAATAATCGAGCCTGTTCTTCCCTCATGCTTGCTTTTCCTTATAATACCTGAACGGAAAAACAAGCTGCAAACAAAATGGAAAGGTCACAAAAATTCAAATGTCAACCCAATATTGGATTGGCGTCGCGGCAAAAGATCATGTGCTGGCTGGCGTTCGAGGCGGCTTCTGTCAGTTGGGTCACGGCAAACACAAGCCGGTGGAGCGCCTCAATCCCGGCGACTGGCTGGTCTACTATGCCCCGCGTACCCAACTGGAAAACGGCGATAAAGTCCAGGCCTTTGTCGCCTTGGGCCAAATTCAACCCGGCCAACCCTATCAGGTGGCGATGTCCGCCGACTTTTCCGCCTGGCGACGCGACATCGCCTACCGAGACGTTCAGGAGGCCGGCATCCATCCACTTTTAGAACGACTGCGCTTTATCGACGACCCCCGGTATTGGGGCATGAAGTTTCGCCGGTCGGTGTTTGAGATCGACCGTGACGATTTTACTATTATTGCCGAGACTATGGGAGTTCAGTTGTAGCGTGAAAATTACGATCCTAACCGTCGGCACTCGGGGCGATGTCCAACCCTTCGTTGCTTTGGGGCAGGGGCTGAAGGCGGCCGGCCATGACGTAGCTATTTGTACGTCGGTCACCTTTAAGCCGTTTATCGAGGCCAACGGGCTAACCTACGTTTATATGAGCGACGACATCATCCGCTTCATTGACAGCGAGGCCGGCCGTGAAGCGATGGATAAAACGGATAACATTTTCGCCTGGATCAAATTGGCGATCCAGATGACCAACGCCATGAAGCCCGTTTACCGCCGTATGCTCGACGAAGAATGGACGGCGGCGCAAGGCAGCCAGGCGCTCATCTACCATCCCAAGGCGTTGGGCGGCTATCACATCGCCGAGAAATTGGGTATTCCCGGCTTCCTTAGCCTGCCTATGCCGCTTTTCGTTCCAACAGCCGCTTTCCCCTCGATCGTGTTGCCCGAATGGAACCTGGGCGGCGGGTACAACAAGCTGAGCTACACTGTCGCCGCCAGTATGTCGCAGGTGGCTTTGGGCAATCTGGTTAACGTTTGGCGTCGGGAGACGCTCGGCCTGCCCAAACGATCGGCGCTGGCGAGCGAATTGGTGCGCCCAGACGGGCAGCCGGTGCCGGTGCTGCACTGCTACAGCCCCCACGTGCTGCCGGAACCAAAGGATTGGCCGGAGACGGCTGTGGTCACCGGCTACTGGTTTCTCGATCACCACAACGATTGGCAGCCATCGGCTGATCTGCTTGACTTTTTAGCGGCCGGCGCGCCCCCGGTTTACGTCGGTTTTGGCAGCATCTCCGGGCGCGATCCGGCCCGGACCACCCGCGCCATTATCGAGGCCCTGTCCCGAACCCGGCAGCGAGGCATATTGGCCACCGGCTGGGGGGGCTTGCAGGCCGAGACCTTGCCGGACAGCATCTTCAAGCTCGATGCCGCGCCCCACGATTGGCTCTTTCCCCGGATGACGGCCGTCATCCATCACGGCGGGGCGGGAACTACGGCCGCCGGTCTACGCGCCGGGGTCCCGACCATCGTTTGCCCCTTCTTTGGCGACCAGCCTTTTTGGGGCCGGCGGGTAGCCGCCTTGGGCGTTGGCCCCAACCCCATCCCCCAGAAACAGCTTTCAGCCGACGCTCTGACCGCCGCCATCCGCGCCGTCAGCACCGATATGACCATCCGGCGCAAAGCTGTCCGCCTCGGCCAAAAGCTCCGCCAAGAGGATGGCATTGCCAACGCCGTCAACTTTATTGAAACAATGGTGAAAAAACAATGAGCAAACAAGTGTGGCAATTTGAACCCACCGACCGCTGGATTCGCGCCATTCGCAGCGGTGAAACCATCGCCGACAGCCGGCGGGCGAGGCTGATGATTGAAAGTCGCGGCGAGTTGGATTATTACTTTCCGATTGATGATGTGCGGATGGAGTGGCTGACCCCGTCGGATCATACCGAAACGTCGGGGTATCGCGGGCTGCGCAAATTTTGGCATCTTAATCTGGCCGACGAACATATTGAAAACGCCGCCTGGACCTACGAGCCCCAAGAGAAACGCCCGGATTTTACCGGCTATATCGCCCTGGCCTGGAAGGCGATGGATCATTGGTACGAGGAGGAAGAGGAGATTTTTCACCACCCCCGCAACCCCTACCACCGTGTAGATACGCTGCCCAGCTCGCGCCATGTCGAAGTCTTTATTGACGGCATCAAAGTGGCCGATACTACTCGACCCTACTTGCTGTTTGAAACCAATCTACCCACCCGCTATTATATTCCGCCCGAAGATGTCGAACAGGCCTATCTTACTCCCACTTCTTCGCACACGACCTGCCCTTACAAAGGCGTGGCTTCTTACTACAGCGTCAGCGTCAACGGCGAAACCTTGACCGATGTTGTCTGGACTTACCCGAACCCCATCCCTGAAGCGCCAAAAATCAAGGGGCTGCTGGCTTTCTGGCCGGAAAAGGATAAGCGTATTCGGATGTTTGTCGATGGCCAGAGTGTTCGAAACTAACCGGGCTTCTGCCCCACCGCAATCAGCGACGTCCCAACCGGCAAATTAATATGACGAATTAGCCCGGCCTCAACCTTGCCGACCATCGTCAGCGCGGCGTTGACCGGCGGCGAGGCCGGCTCCATCTCGACCTGGTACTCCTCCGCATTTACATGATGCGAGGCCAACTCCGGTTTGGCTCCGGTCGAGCGGCGCAGCGTCAGCAGAGTCGCTGCCAGGGGAAAGATGAAGAAGTTATTATATGTTACCCGCCGGACATTGAAGCCGGTCTTAGATAGCTTCGCCGTCAGTTCATCGGCCGTGTAGCGGCGCACGTGAGCATTGAGATCGTCGTTGTGGGTCCATAGAAACATAAAGGCCGGCACCGTGATGACCACATGCCCGCCGGGCTTCAGCACGCGATAGCTGTCGGCCAGGATCGCCAAATCATCCTCATTGTGTTCGATGACATCAAGCGCGGTGATCACGTCAAAGGTGCTCTCATCAAACGGCATCTTCTTGGTCACATCGAACAAATCAACGTTATAGCCGCGCTGGCGAGCCATTTTCACCGGGCGCGGGTCAATTTCAAGGCCTCTAACCTGGCCGTATTTACTGAGATGGTGAATCATGTTACCGGCCCCGCAGCCCACATCGAGCAGTTGCAGGTCAGGTTTTTGGGGCAGGATAGACTGCATCACGGCGTTCAAAGCGCGGGTGCGGCTGCTGAACCACCAATGTGAGTCTTCCGGAATGGTTTCAATCATAACGTTCATTACCGTGTCCATTTAGCATAAGTTGGCCGTATTCTACGCTACCCCGGATGATACCACAAGTTATCCCTTCCCCCTCACGTATCGTTTCCTGATTTAATTTTTCCAACGCGCACTTAATAGTTCCAATTTTCAGAGACAAATCGCGATTTGTACCAACGAATTTTGATTTGTACCAACAAATCGCGATTTGTACCAACAAAATCCAATTTTCAGAGACAAATTCCAACGGTTACGTAATTCTTCCAATTTTCAGAGACAAATTTCAACGCGCACTTAATAGTTCCAATTTTCAGCAACAAATCGCGATTTGTACCAACGAATTTTGATTTGTACCAACAAATCGCGATTTCTACTAACAAATTCTGATCGTAGGGAAGTCGAACAGTCCTTACAGGACGACAGCGAGAATGAAAATTCCGTAGGACAAGCTTAAGTTTGTCCTAGAAATATTATAGGGCTTACGCAGTTGGGTGTAACGGACAAGGTGACAGTCACTTTTTGCTGAAAATGAACGTTTGTTTAGCCCAAACAAGTCGATTTATCACGCCCAAGTGACTGTCACCTTTTGCACTGCGTAACTCATATATTATTTTCAACAGTTGGCTTCTTGCCCAAAAAACAAGAGGTTGAGCTGGAAAATTAAATGCAAAGGGCGCAAATGACGCTAAAGTCGCCAACGCTTTTTATATTTCCATTTGCGTCTCTTGCGCCTGTAGCGTCTTTAGCGTTAAATTCTTTTTGGTTCTGGCTCCGCCAGGTTATGAGATTAGGTGATTAGGAGATTCGTAAGGCCAATCTCCCCATCTCTAATCGCCCATCTCTGGCCCGGTTATGATCGCTACTCATTCCTGACAGTTGACTGAGATAACTACTTTCGTTTAGAATAATTATAATAGGACTTACGCCGTGGCGGACTAGGTGGCTCGAAACAGAAGTAGGGCTATGGCCGAAGGATAGATTATTTTACTCAATGGAACATCAAGTGCAGGGAAATCTCCCCTGGCTATAATCCTTTAAATTCCTTTGGCGCGATTGGATATAAATTTGGCGTGATAAGATAGAGGTAAATGGGCTTAATGGGTTTATATTGTGATAGTCAAATCAACCTCCACAGGAACAAGTCAAGGAGAAACAATGCAAACCCAGCAAAAATATATTAATCTAACCCATACCATTAAGCTGCCGATGGTTGGATTCGGCACTTACCTTATTCAGGATGAAGACGCGCCAGCTCTGGTAGACCAAGCCATCCGTGCGGGCTATCGACACGTCGATACGGCGGAAGCCTATGGTAATGAGAATGGGGTCGGCTTGGGCATCAAAACAGCGTTAGCGGAATTAGGAATTTCAAGAGAGGAGCTAGTTGTCACGACCAAGCTGTGGCCCGGTAATGAAGCCTGGGGGCTTCCTGCGAAAACATATGAATCGACCATCGAGTCATTGCAGGCCAGTTTGGCCAAGCTCCAACTGGATTACGTTGACCTGTATTTGATTCATGCCCCCTTCCCCCAGACACAACGACTCGAACAATGGAAAGCCCTGGTTGAACTTCAGCGGCAAGGTCAGGTACGCGCCATTGGCGTGAGTAATTTCAACGAGGGGCATATCGAAGAAATTAAAGCCGCCGGACTCCCCCTACCCGATGCTAACCAAATCGAGCTTCACCCGTGGTCGCAAAAACCCGATTTAGTCTCTTACCTGACCCGGAATAACATTTCGATTATCGCTTATAGCAGCCTCGTCCCGCTTTCTAGCTGGCGAGCTGTCGAAGGTCAGGCGAGCGCCAAGACCGATCAGATGAGAGCTGATGGCGCCGATGCGGATGCACCGTTTAAGGTCATGGCCAAAAAATATGGTGTTTCAGAGGCCCAAATTCTCCTTCGCTGGGGCATCCAGAAGGGCTATGCCGTTTTGCCTAAAAGCGCCAACGCGGCCAGAATTCGGCGGAATATCGATTTGTTTGGCTTTGAAATAGATGATGAGGACATGGCGGCCATCGCCAAAATGGATCGAGGCGAAGGGGTGGCCTGGCATACAGGCGATCCGACCAAGGCGACTTGATTGAACGAACATGCGTCAACGGGTTGGGCAAGACAGAAAAAATAATCTTTAATGAGTTACGCAGGTGACAGTCACTTGGGTGTTATAAATCGACCTGTTTGGGTTAAACGGATATTCATTTTCGACAAAAAGTGACTGTCACCTTCTTTAATGAGTGAGATGAAAGAATTTCACAGCCAAAAATATAATCTGGAAAAAGGCTGGCCGGTGTTATTGAAAAATCTGGGCCTATCGGTTCAGGATGTGTTGCGCCATGCCCAACTGCCTTTGGATCTGCTGCTCCGCAAAACACCGGCTGTCACGGCGGCCGAGTATTATCGCTTTTGGGATGGGCTGGCTCATGCCTCCAAACATGAGCCGGCGTTAGCGCTGCGATTGGCCCAAATTATCAGCGCTAACGCTGTTGCCCCGGCGATGATCGCTTTCTTGAGTAGCAGTAACTTGAATATAGCGCTCAAGCGCACCGCGCATTACAAACCCATTGTGGCCCCCGTGCGCATGGATATTGAGCAGAATAATCGGCAGACAATTTTAACGTTTGCCGGGGTACCCCAAAACGGGTCTCTGCCCCCGCTCTTTGTTGCGTTTGAACTTGTATTTTGGGTTCAGATGGCTCGCATGGCTACCCGTGAGCAACTTAATCCGGAGACGGTTGACGTTAGTCTTGATTTACCCGAATTGGCTGTATACGAGGCGTTTTTGGCGACGCGTATCAGGCGTGATGAGGTTAACCGGCTGACATTCTCCGCCGTAGATGCCCAGAAACCATTTCTGACGGCAAATCATGCGATGTGGGCTATCTTAGAGCCGGCCTTCGACCAAAGAATGGAAGACCTGACCCAAGAGGCTTCATTCCGGGATCGAGTCCGGGCCTGCCTGCTTGAAATATTGGCCAGCGGTCACTACTCCATGACGTATATTGCCTCAAAATTAGCCATGAGCAATCGCACTTTACAACGCCGACTGAGGGAAGAAGGCACAACGTTTCAGCAGGTACTGGATGAATTGCGAGAAGAATTGGCACGTCATTACCTTGCCACCACTGACTATACCAGTGCCGAAATATCCTTTTTGCTGGGGTATGAAGAACCTAATTCGTTTTTTCGAGCGTTCCAGGCTTGGACCGGCCAAACACCTGAAATTGTTCGGGCAAACAGACTTTCCCCGTAGAAAGCCACGCCATAATATACTCCTCCGTCACGAAATTGTAAGACTCTGTTAGTAAATCCATTACCTTCTTGTAACAACCTCGCGGCATGATAGAATCATAAGCAGGAGCAACAAAGCTTGCTTTGTCCATAATCAGGAGCGATTCGAGCAAAGCCAGCTTTGATGCTCCAAATTTCTTATCACAGGAGCCTCCAATGACGATCCAACTTGGCCGCGCCGACTGCGGCCACTATGAAATTGCGACCCGCAAAGAGTGGCTGGTCACTAATGGTATTGGCGGTTTTGCGGCCGGGACGTTGGCCGGGGCGCATACGCGCCGCTACCACGGCATGCTGGTGGCGGCCCTCAACCCGCCGCTAGGCCGGACCATGTTGGTTAGCAAACTCGATGTGACAGCCCGCTACCAAGGCCAGGACTACCCGCTCTTTGCCAATCGTTTTATTGACGGCGCCGTCGATCCGCTTGGCTATCGATTCCTCGAGTCGTTCCGGCTGGACGGCCTGATCCCCGTCTGGCATTATATTATGGCCGATGCCCGGCTGGAACAGCGAGTCTGGATGGCCCACGGCCACAACACCACCTACGTCACTTACTACCTCACCCAAGGCACCGGTCCGGTTACCCTGGACCTCACTCCCTTGTGCACCTATCGTGATTACCACAGCCACAGCCTCGGCGGCTGGTCGCTAGACGTCGAGCCTGTCCCCGGTGGCTTTCGTGTTCGCGCCTTTGACGAGGCCCAGCCTTACACCGTAGTAGCCGATCGGGGCGAATTCACCTTGGACTCCACTTGGTACTGGAACTTTAACCACGAGCGGGAAAGTGAGCGCGGCCTAGACAGCCGGGAAGATTTGCTGCGTCCCGGTCGCTTTAGCGCCACGCTGGCCCTCGGTGAAACGCTGACGGTCATCTGCTCAACCGAACCGATTACGCCCCACGCTGGTCTTGAGGCCTTGCAGGCGGAGCGCCGCCGGCAAACGGATCTCCTAAAAAACGCGCCGCCCGATGAACCGGCCTGGGTGCGCCACCTGGCTCTGGCCGCCGATCAGTTTATCGTCGAACGTTCGCTCGATGACGATACGCCCGGCGCAACGATCATTGCCGGTTACCCCTGGTTTAGCGATTGGGGCCGCGACACGATGATTGCCTTACCGGGCCTGACCCTGTCCACCGGGCGGCCCGAATTGGCGGCGATAATTTTGCGGACCTTTGCCCGCTATGTCGATCAAGGCATGCTGCCTAACCGTTTCCCGGACGCCGGCGAGACCCCGGAGTACAACACGGTCGATGCCACGCTCTGGTATGTCCACGCCATCTACCAGTACTGGCAAGCCACAGGTGATACCGGCTTGACTAAGGAACTGTACCCGGTTCTGGTCGATATCATTGACTGGCATCGACGCGGTACGCGCTATGGTATCCACGTTGCTGACGATGGACTGCTGTTCTCCGGCGCGCCCGGTGTCCAACTCACCTGGATGGATGCCAAAGTAGGCGACTGGGTGGTTACGCCACGCATTGGTAAGGCGGTGGAAATCAATGCCCTGTGGCACAACGCCTTACGAGTGATGGCCGGGCTGGCCCGTCACATCGGCCAACCCGAAGCCGTCATAAATCACTATTCCGAAGAAGCCGAGCGCGTGGCCGAAACATTCCGGCAGCGGTTTTGGTACGAAGCCGGCGGCTATCTGTACGATGTCATCGACGGTCCCGACGGTGAATTAGGCTCGGATGGCCAGCGGCGCGATGCCAGCCTGCGGCCCAATCAGATTTTCGCGGTCTCGCTGCCGTTCAAGCTATTAAACGAGGCGCAAGCCCAAGCCGTGGTCGATACCTGCGCCCGTGAATTGTGGACCTCGTATGGACTGCGCAGCCTGGCCGCCACAGCCCAAGCCTATACCGGCCACTACGGCGGGCCGCCGCTGGCCCGGGACGGCGCTTATCATCAAGGCACGGTCTGGGGCTGGCTGCTGGGTCCTTTCGCCACAGCCCACCATCGCGTCTACGGCGACGCACTCCAAGCCAAAGCCTTTTTAGCCGCTATGGCCGATCACATGGCCGCCGGTTGTCTCGGCTCACTCAGCGAAATTTTTAACGGCGATCCGCCCCACTCGCCGCGCGGCTGTTTTGCCCAAGCCTGGAGCGTGGCCGAACTGCTCCGCGCCTGGCGCGAGCTGGGGAATGTAGAATAGTGAATGAAGAATGAAGAATGAAGAAATGGAGCGACAAAGCTGGCTTTGTCAAGCCCGATCAAAGCAAGCTTTGATGCTCCAGAGACATTTATTGACCGCTTAAACCATAGGGGGACAACTATGACCTCAAGACAAAAAATCATCGCGGCCGTTTATCTGAGCGGCTTTTTGCAGGGTATTGCCCTAATTATGTTCCCGGCAGCCGGACCGCTGCTAACCAGTCCCGATTATCACGGCTTGACCGCCGGCCAGTTTGGCTTGCTGTTTACCCCCCAAATCATCGCGGCGATTATCGCCTCAGCGCTGGCGGCTCGTTGTGTGCGGTGGTTTGGCGGGATGAAGCAGGTGCTGCTGGCCGGCTTGCTGGCCGATGTCCTGGCGATGAGCCTGCTGGCCTTGAGCAATCTGTTCATTGGTGTGGGCAGCCTATCATTTATCCTGGTGCTGCTGGCCACCGGCGCGGTCGGCGCGGGCTTTGGGTTTGCCGTTAGCGCCCTGAACGCCTTTGTCTTTGATCTGTTTCGGGATAAAGCCGATGCCGCCGTAACCGGCTTGCACGTTTTAACCGGGTTGGGCCAGGTGGGCGCTTCGCTCATTTTGGGAGCCTTTGTCGGGCTGGGGTTTTGGTGGGGCGCGCCGGTGGTTGTCGGCGTGGTTTTAGCGCTGATGATTCTATTTCAACTGGGGCTAAGTCTAAAACTATCGGCGGAAAGCAGGCCGATGATCGGCTCGATGGGCGGCGACCGGCTGCCGGGCCGGATTTGGCTGTACGCGCTGGTGGTCTTTCTGTACGGCATCTGCGAAGGCACTTTTGGCAACTGGAGTTCTATTTATCTACAGCAAGACGCCGGCTTGACCATGGGGCAGGCTGCCCTGGCCTTATCGGTCTTTTGGGGCGCGGTTACCACCGGCCGGGCGCTGTTCGCCCTGATCTCACTGCGCTTCAAATCGCAGCCGTTTTATCAGGCTGCCCCGCTGTTGGTCGGCGCGGCTTTTATCATGCTGCCGCTGGTTGGCGGCTTCGGCCCAAATATCGTCACCTTAGCCATAGCCGGACTGGGCCTCTCCTTCTTTTTCCCCCTGTCGGTCAGCCTGGCCTCAGCCGAAGCGCCGGTCCTGGCCGCGACTGTGTCCGGCGCTATGGTCGCGGCGATTATGCTCGGCGCCGGCTTCAGCGCCAACGTCGTCGGCTTGCTCAGCGAACCCGTCGGTCTGGCTGCCATCTTTCAATTCTCCAGTCTCTACGCCTTCACCATGGCTGGCATTGTGTTTTATTTGGCGCTGACGAAGAGACCGCTGATGCTGAGCGATGAAAATCCGGGAAAATTGACGATTTGATACGCGGTTGAAAATTTCAGATAGCTCTGCACTAAACTGTGGAACGTTATCGTACGCAAGATACCGCCCAATTTGAGGGCAAATTTAGACAGGATTTACAAGATTTACAGGCTTTTCTTTGATATAAATTAGGAGTTACGCAGTTCCAAAGGTGACCGTCACTTAGGTGCGATAAATCGACTTATTTGGGCTAAACGGACGTTCATTTACGGCCAAAAGTGACTGTCGCCAGGGTTTTAGAATTTTTACAGCAAATAGCCAAACAAGCCTACAGATTTTGGGCTAATAGCCTAACTCGACCGGCGGCTTGGGCAGCAGCTTGGCCGACCACGGGCCAAAGGCTACCCCTAAAATAATGGATAATAAAAATATCTGTACAAATCCATAAGCCGCCGGGGCGATGGTGATGAGTGGGTTGGCCAAAATCGTGGCGGTAATGGTGAGGGCCAGAGGCACATTTTGAATGCCGGCCTCATTGGCAATGGTAATGCGGGTCCGCAGGTCCAATTTGAACAGCCAGGCGCTCACAAAACCGAGCAAGATAGTAGTGAGGCAGAGCATTATAGCGGCGGCCCCAGCCTCGGCCAGATAGTAAAGCACATTGTCGCTTTCGCTCACCAAAGAGCCGACGATAGCTACCAAGATCAGCAAGGCCAACCCCACGCGCAGCGGGCGCTCCAATTTGGGGCCAAGCTGGGGCCACCTCGCTCTGAGCAGTAATCCCAAGCCAATGGGGATAAGCGTTAAAACCACGATTTGAATGATGATCTGCCCCAGCGAAACGGAGATTGACTCGGCGGTGTCCATAAATAAATAGAGAGCCAAACTTGTCCACAGTGGTAGGGTGATAAAGGCCAATAGGTTGGACAGGGTCGTCAAGGAGATCGATAAGGCGCTGTCGCCTTCAAGGAGAAACGTGGTTACATTTGAAGCCACGCCCCCCGGAGCCGCTGCAATAATAATTAGACCGGCGGCCAGTTCCGGACTCAAGGGCAGCAGCAGCGCCAGCAAAAAACCTGTTAAGGGTACAAACAGCAGTTGGTTCAACAATCCCACTAAAACTGCTTTGGGGTGAACGAGGATTTGCTTAAAATCCTCGATGGTCAAACTGATCCCCAACCCCAGCATGCCCAACATCACCACGATCGGTAGAAAGACAGTGGTCAGAAAACTGGCTGACATACGGTATCCCCCTTTTGGCTTGCGCTTCTCTGAAAATAGCGATGTGGAGCGTCAAAGTAAATTTTGACCCTAACGTGGGTGACAAAGCCAGCTTTGTCGCTCCAATAAATTTTCATTCTCGGTGTCGTCTCAAATGAGACTGTTGGACTCTCTTGAAAATTGATGGATGGTTCAGTGGGGGTGGTTAGTTGGGTGGAGGGTTATTAGTCAACTATAAAACCATCCAACTAACCTATTTATTCGCGTTGCGGTCGAAGAGGCAGACTGTGACTGACGCTCTTAAGGCTTCCCGCGAATTATAAATCAATTCAGTTCGAGGGCAAATTGGGGAATGTTAGCAGCAAATTAGCGCCAGACACTATACGCCGGTAACTGCCCCAGTGGAGGTGAGGCGTTAACCGGCTCGGGAAAAAGGTTCAGGGCTATCGGGCCGGGGCTGTAAAAAGCCTCACCGTAGGCCGCGCCAATCATGGCCCCAAAATAAATCGACCGCGCTTCAAGGAACCGACCAAAACCGGATTGGCTGATGGCCGTCTGTGGCCCGTCATCAACGGCTTGAAATTGGCTGGCGTAAGCAGCAATCGCGGCTTGTTTGCGCGTCCAGACCGTTGAGATATCGACCACAAACGTGGGTTGAAACGGGTGATGCAGCATGTAGTAATAGACGCTCTCCGGTCGATGGGGCAGCCCGGAGCCTATCTTCTGAACCCCGGCAAAAAAACAGGCCTCCCGAACCAGCTTACCGGCGGCCGCGTGATCGGGATGGCGATCCTCCCAGAAAGGAGCCAGGACGATGCGCGGTCTAGTCGCCCGAATAACGTCGATGACAGGGATACGGTGATCCGGATCGGTGCCGATGTAGCCGTCAGGCAACCCCAGCGCTAGTCGGGCGGACAAGCCGAGCAATTTTGAAGCGGACTCTGTTTCCTGTTTTCGCTGGGTAAGATTGCCCCTGGTCGACATTTCGCCAGCGCTCATGTCAACCACCGCCACCCGCCGACCTTGATCGGCGGTCAACAGCAAGCTGCCGCCGCAGCCAATCTCGGCATCGTCGGGATGGGCGGCAAAGGCTAAGATGTCTAATGAATCGGTCATGATTAACCTTCTTTTGTAAATAAGCCCTCACCCCGTCGCTAACGCGACTCCCCTCTCCCTGAGGGAGAGGGGTTGGGGGTGAGGGTGAAACGCGATTTTTATATTCGGCGTCGTCTCAACAGAAGTTCTTACCCACCTACACCATAACCGTCGCTGTCGGATAAGCGGCGATTGATAATTCATGGGCCACGATAGGGCTGCGTTCGGCTAACAGACGGCGATAAAGCGACTCATACATAGGGACGATGTGATCCTCCCCAAAGCGTTGGGCATGGGTTATGGCGTTTTGCCGGATGACCTCATACTGCGCCCGGTTGGATAGAATCTGCACGGCCCAGGCGACCGCGGCGGCATGGTCATCTATGGGAAAGAGATAACCGGTTTCCTCGTGGCGGACAACTTCGGGTAAGCCGCCCACGTGCGTGGCCAAAACTGGTATGCCACAGGCCATCGCCTCCAAAGCCGCCAGGCAGAAACTTTCATATTGGCTGGTCATCAGCAGCAGATCGGCTTGCCGCAGCAGCGGTCCGACATTGGGTTGAAGACCACAGTAGCGAACGTGTTGTTCAAGATCATTCTGTTGGAAGATGGCCTGCACCTGAGCCATCTCCTGACCATCGCCGATCAGCCACAGTTCGGCATCGATCTGTTCGCGAACCGCCATAAAGATATGGGCCATTCGTTGCGGATTTTTAACCGGCCGAAAATTGGAGATGTGGACGATGCGCGGCTTCCGGCAATGACCGTTCTTTACATTATTTTCGTCCTGGTGAAGGGAAGGTCCGCAGAAGCGGGACAGATCGACAAAATTAGGAATAACCCGGGGCAGCGCCGGGAGATCGAATATATAGGTAGCCAGCCCGGCTAGATTAATGGAAACCGTGGTCAACGCATCTGCCTTGCGTAAAGCGGATGCCAACTGTGGCCCTTTATGGGGGTCCCGGCCCTGAATGACGACATCCGTTCCATGCAGGGTCCCCACGAGCTTGGGCATTGCCGCTCCAAGACGTTGTTTGAGCGCAGCGGCCACCAACGCAAACGGATCGGCGTAGTGGAAATGAAGAATATCCAGCCCATCGGTCTCGATGACGTTGAGAATTTGATCGAGCAAAGCCTGTGTCTCCCCGGCCGTCCATGCTGTATGCAGCGCCGCCGGATGGAGGCTATTCTCGCGCTGGGGGACGATGTAGTGGGGGATGATGCCGTCCGCTTGATCCCAGGTGTCGAAAGGAGCGGATCGAGAAAATAGGTGGATCTGATGCCCGTAATGGGCTAACGTGTTCGCCAGTTCGGTCGCCACCCGAGCGCTTCCGCCAAAACTGGCGTGGCACATAATTCCAATCTTCATTAAGTAATGCTCCCTTTGAAAGTAGATATAGTAGGACAAGTCAGCGACTTGTCCCAACCCGGACAAATCAGCGATTTGCCCTACTGTTTTCATGACCTGTGTCGAGCCTCGGTTCTGTGGGACTTGTCTGTTTAGATACTGGTCAGATATTTATAGATAAGACCGTCAACCTGACCACTCCCGTTTTCCGTCTCCTTCATGGGCGGTACAAGAATAGGTACTCCCGCTTTATGAAATACTTTCTCAAGCACCGCTTTCATCACCAAGCCATAATAAATGGTCGAGCTTTTGCCGCCGACATAGCCGCTGACCAGATCGTTCAAAAAGACAACCAGGCACACATCGGGGCTCCAGCGTCCGGTCTGCGCAAGCTCGGCCATCGACAGTTGTTTGCTTCCTAAATAAAATTGATAGGGCTGACCACATTTGCTGCACGGCGCGACGGCAAACGTATCAGCGCCTTTGGTCCGGCGGCGAAGTGTAAGGCGCGTGTGGTCAACCGGGCAGGAATAATGCAGCGGCAGATAATCGGCGGGCAGAGGGCGAACCTGGGGATCGATATCTTGCTGCATAAGAATCTCAACCGTTTCATTAAAAACGTGGATAGCCTCATCCAGATGATTGAGGAACAGATCGATGTCTTCGGTCATAAGATTGTGCTTGAGCATGTCGGAGCACATCACAGAGAATGGATCGAAGCCGGTGTGCTGTTTCAAGACAAACGAGGCCAGTTGATGATTGAACTCACTGAGCGTACTGGTCAAATCGCGGAGGAATAGGGATTTTAAAGGAGCCAGTTTTTCTTTGGCTGTATCCCGCTTATACCACTCTACCGTTTGATTAACGTAGTTGGTCAATGTGTTCATAGATTGCTGCAACTGCGACCGGTCGAGGTCAATAAACCGGGGTTCGTGGGCTTCAACCGCTTTGGAGACAAGCCGAATGGATTTTTCCCGGCCTTGCAGCGACCAGTAGAATTTGACCATTAAGGGATCAGAGCCGGCCCGATCCGTATCGACCCACAAGAAAAAGGGGAACACATCGGGTTGTTGGGTCAAGTCGTTAAGAAGGGCGATGCGGTCGAGCATTGATTGAGTACAATCGGAATAGGTCTGCTGGGCGGCAAAGATTAACTTGGTGCTGCCAACATCTAAATAATCGGCCAGGGCACTATTGGCCGGAGCGGCTAAGTGGCTTATAAACGCATCTTGACTTAGAAAAATACGATTTTCCGCCAAGAACTCACGGCCTTCCGGCGCATTAAGCAACTGCTTGAGTTGTCGCATTCTAAATAACCTCTCTTTAGAGTAGTGGGTTAGGTAGATGGTTAGTTGGCTGGTTGGTTATCAGCCAGCCAACCAGCCAACTATCAAACCATCCAACAGTTTCATTGCCAGTACCGTCTCAATCGAGACGGTCGAACACCGCTCTGTTTTCGCCCGCTGTCACAACCATCTTATCGACCAGCATCTGGATCACGCGCTCCGACATGGTGGGATAGGCGTGCAGTAAAGCCCGAAAGTCGGTGCCGCTGATGACCAGCAGGTGAACCTGGCCTTTGGCCCGCATCGCGGCTGCTCGCGGGATATGGCCCAGAACTTCCATCTCGCCAATGATTTCGCCCGGCTGGGCCACAACCACAACCTGATTCGCATTCGACTCGCGGATGATTTCAACCTCGCCCTGGGTAATAATGTACATATCATCCTCAACGGCTCCTTCGTGCCCCAGCCAGGTTCCAGGCTCTAACCATCGTTCGGTCATAATCTGAGCCACGGCCCGCAGCTGAGTCTCATCCATAAAGGCAAAGATGGAAACATCTTTTAGTAAGGTTATCCGTTTTAAGATTCGGGCGGCGGACAACGATAGCAGATTGGCGAATAAGCGGAAGGCACCGGGCACCCCGGCCGGTAGTTGCCGAAAGAAAGAGTAAGCCGCGTAAACATAAGTCCCGCGCCCGTAGCTGGCCACCAGCATCCCGCCCAGCTTGGCTTCTTCACCAGGGTCGTGGCAGGCTAAAATGGGTTCGTACCGTTGGTCCCATTCGCCAAAAAAGTAGAGGCCGCGCTCGATCACCCAATCGTCAAAATCGTCTGCCGTAATTTTGTTGGGCAAATTAACCAAAGCATGATGCGGAGCCAGCAGTGAAACCGGCGCATCTTCATAGGTGACCCGGTCGTGGGGCTGGTGGTAGTGGAAGGGATAGGGTGCAAAGTTGCCGTCCTGATAGCCGTAGGCCTGATACTGCACGATGAGGGTCCCGCCTTGTTCAACATAGGTGAGGAGCCGCGCCCCGTTTTTGCGCAGGTTATCGCGAACAAGATAGGCATTGGGGCCAACAACCACCGCATCAAATTGGCTCAAGTCGATAAAGGCCAGCTCCTCATCCGTTATGGGATGAAAGTTGAGATTAAAATGGCTTAGAGCGGGCATAACCTTGTTGCCGGCCCCTACGATGTAAGCGTATTTCAGATCCGGCATAAATTTGATGTCGATAATTTGGATCGTGACTTCAGCCGGTTTGGTGATAAAGGCCTCTTTGATGCAAGTGGCTCCGTCCGGTAAATAAGGCAGCCCCGGCGCTCCCAGCCGAACCGGCTCCAGAACAACGTCATAGTCACGGCCACCGCTGTTGACGATATAGCGTAGCGGATATTGTCCGGGCCGCACACCGGGCGGAATCGTGACTTCAAATTGGGCGGTACGCGCATCGCCCACCGGCCCCATTGACAGATCGATCTGCTGCGGTTCTACCCGCCATCCCGCCGGATGATTGACCCGTAAGACGCCGGTTGCTCCCGTGTTTTCGGTATTACTGCGAACCACCAGCTTTAGGGTGAAACGCTGCACGGCGTCGGTGGCCTGAAGCATCAGCCGCCGGCTTTCCGGGTGCAGCGATATAGGCGGGATAACGGCCATGGGCAGTTCGCGAAAGCCGCCGGCAAACCCTTCGCGCAGTAGGGCCGGTTGCCGCAGGTGCAGCCGATGTCGACCCAGCGTCACCTGGCAAGCCATCTCAATCAAAGGTGGGCCGAAAGGTTGGCCGACCAACGGATCGACCGGCCAACGATAGTGATAGTGATCCGTTTCTTCTCGCAGCCAATAAGGGCAGACCAGTTGGGCTGTGTCTGCTGCCGTGACCTGATACTCGGCTTGAAAAGAGGTCTGATCCGCTCCGTTTGGCGATGTTTCTTGAACCCGCCAGCCCTCCGGCAAACTGGGCGAGAAATCGACCGCGTCGATAGTCGCCTGGTATTGACTCCACAAGCGGGATGAAAGATGAAACGGCTGCCCCGGCGTAATATGGGCGTCGTCGGTTAGACATTCCAGCCGCAGTCCCAAACATTGGGCCGCGGCTGTCTCAAACGCCACAATTTTTCGACTAAGATAGTGATGCAGGGCCTGCCGTGCCTCGTTATCTCCGGGCCGGTCGGCCAGAGCCGCCTGACATTCGCGGAGTAACGTCAGGCCTTCCAGCAGTGGGGTCACGGCCTCGGTGGGGGCATCAGGCCGGTAAGAAGCCAGAGCGGCGGCGGCCTTGGCTTTGATCTGCGCTAGATAATGGTTTAGAAAGTCGGAACCGTCGCCCGGATATTCGGTTAAGCCGGTTAAGGTCGCATCCAGGCCGTCGTACAGGTCGGTTTCCCGCTCCGAAGTTGATACCAGACTGGTGTGCAGGGTGTAGTAATAGTAGAAGTCGCCCATCTCCGGCGAAAAGCCCATCGCTTGCGAGCGGTGCGAATTAAAGGCGATCCAGGCTTGTTCTTGATAGGTTCGCCCGGCAATCGGATCGAATTCGCCCGTATTGAGGCGCACCACGCCCGCCCGCTCAAACGCCGGGATAATTTTGCCGAATTCAACATCTTCGCCGGGCTGCCAGTCGCCCATCGTGGACAGATACAATTTGCGCGGCTGCCACGCGGCCAGACCATGCTCCCGCAGTTCGGGATATTTATGGGGATCGCCCGCTGCCGCAAAGGCTTCGGGGGTTACCAGGCCGACGGCTTGATGATGGCCGTGGCCGTCGTGTTCAGTCCCGCTCCAGCGGCCAATCACAATCTGGGGCTGGACAAACCGGATGGCGCGGACAATTTCGCGCACAAGACGTTCCCGGCCCCATTTATCCAGCGCCTCAGCGCCATTCTTGCTAAAACCAAAGTCAACAAACGGCCCAAACAGGGCTTCGCCGCCATCGATCTCCCGCGCGGCCTGGCTTTCCCAGGTGCGGTAGATGCCCAGGGCTTCACCCTGATAGGGGCCGATCCGCGTCTGCCCGCCCTCGCCTCGGGTGGCCGACCAACAGACCACGCGCACGCCCAGCTTGCGGGCCAGGTAGGCGACCATGCCTACGTCTTCGTCATCGGGATGGGAGCACAGGTGCAGAATCGCGCCGCCCATGGGTAATCCGCGCAGTTGATAAATTAGGTTGGCATGGGGTTGATGCAGGGAGATACTCACAGCGCCACCTCCTTGAGCGGGGTCGGCTCAACCATACCGGCGTAATAGCGTTCGATGACGGCCGGGATGTGGGCCAACGCTTGCACCAATTGCTCGCCGCCGCGTTCAACGACCTGATCTTCATACTGTTCAAAAGCCAGCAGCCCTTCGCGCAGGGTCGCCTTGAGCGCGGCGATGAAGGCCCGATCACACTGCTCGATTTTTTGCAGCGCCCGATCAAATTCCGCCCAGCCGGACGGGTCTTCGTCCGGGGTTGGGGCCAAACGCTGTAACCTGTCGACGGTATCGGCCACGAACGCTTCCGCCTGCCTGGCCTGTTTCGAGGCGCGAATCGTCGCGATGTCTCGCGGCAGCTTGGCGATGCTCGTCTCGTGGCTGCAAAATCCCAGCGTGATATTCCACAGCATCTCTAACGTGGGGCCGAGGATATCGCCCCAACTGCCGCTATAAAAAATGGCGTGCGACTCGAGCAGTAAGTGCGCTTTGAGCTTGCTCAGCCGGCCTAAGCCATCGTGCCGGGTAATCGATCGATCGCGCATACTGTAATTGTTGTTTAAGGAGTTCTCGACTTCGACCACCTTATAAACAAAGCGGATCCAATGGCGGTAAAAGTCGTGCAGCGACAGATAAAAAATCGCGCCGGCATCGCGGTCGCCGTTTTGCAGCGCGGCCGTCGTCCCGATGAGACTCTTGGGTTTGACGGCAATACCCCACTGATCCTTAAAATCCAAGCGCCGGATAGCCCCTATTTTGTACAGGTCGAGCAGAGCGTGAACCTCAGAGTTGAGATGATGTTCGGCCTTTTCGTAGCTGCGGGTCGAATCCAGCCCGGCGGTAGCGATGAGGAGCCGTTCGCCGCCCGGATGGAGATACATAAATTCCGTCATATCGTAGACATTGCCCTGAATGACAGTCCAATAACCTTGCTGGTGACTGTTGTGGTTGATCAGTTCCGAGGCATCAAAGCGGGTGAAGCCGTGAACGCTGGCCGCCGCCGAAGGGGCAAAGGTGGTGAAGACATCGAGCATCAACCGGCCTTGAGCGACCATCTGCCGGAAAAAGTGATTAACCGCTTCGGTGTTATTGGGAGTCGATGCCGGGAGGTAGCGGGCGATGACCCGTTTGAGGCCCTCGATCACGGTGTGGGCAAAGTTGGCCTGGCCGCAGATGTAGAAATAGCCGCCCAGCCCGCCGTCCTGCCGGCTTTGAAGATAGCGCCACAAGGTGGGTGCATCGGCTTCATCATCGAGCAGATGATCGACGTACCCTTTAGAGCCGGGGACCAACACGAAGTCACCCCGGTCGAAGGTTAACCGCTGCGCTTCACGGGAAAAGGCTACCCGCAGCTTCAGGTCACCCTGGCCCACCCACGCCTTGAGTTCCGCCTGATAAGGGACATCGGCCAGGGTGCGAACCCCCAGGAAGAGCCAATTGGGGCCGGCGTTGGCTTCGGCGGCGCGCTGCTGGACGAAACCCCGGAATGGGGAAATGCCGGTACCGCCGGCGAACATCACAATCGGTCGCTCCGGATCATCCGGGAGGTTGAAACGGGACGGCCGGAAATTTCGCACCGGAATCGGGGCCGCTGGGTCTTCGCCTTGCACCAAATAGCCGGAGGCAGTTCCTTGGCGGGGCATCGCCTCACGCTCACCCGTGGGTTGGCTTTTAAAGGTGAGCCGTCCGACCGTTAAATGTAACTCTTTTGGGGTGTGATCGCCGGTGGCCACCTTGGGGGCCGAGGAGATGGAATAGACCCGGAAATGCTCCGGGGGCACGAGGCGAGCAATGCTCTCCGCTTCCCAGGGCGCGGCTTTCCAAAAGCGTTTAACGTCGTAATTCTCCGCCGCCAACATTTCAAACGCATCCCACAGTTCGACCTGATCTTCCTGCCGCTGCTCTAACAGCGCGTACAGCCGTTTAGAGCGGGACAGACTCAACAAGGCTTTGCCGACCGGCCTGATGAGGGGCCGAATTTTGGCATAGGCCAAAAAGGTTTTCAGCGGCACGGTCTTCGGGGCGTCGTGAATGATGACCTGTAAGGCTTCCCGCCAAACGCTCGTCAGACGAATCGGTTCGTCGCCCTGCGCTTGCAAGGTTTGCAGCGTTTTTTGGATCAATTCGGGACTGTTTTGGGGGAAAATCCCCAGCCTATCGCCGGCAATGTACTGTAAGCCTTGCCCAGCGGTATTTAGAACGACCTGATGGATCGGCGAATTCGGGTCGGCGGTGGCCGGTACAACCATTTCGCGCTTGACCGACAGGCTGCCCGGCGTCTTGTTGGCTAACCGTTCGCGGCGCGTCTCCTCCAGAGCATCATCGAGCTGCTCCCAGGCTCGCGCTTCGGTGGGGCCGGTAAAGCCGGAATTGGTCTGGGTACGGCCCACCTTAAAGCCCAGTTCCATAAAGCCGTAGACTTTCAAACGGTGGGCGCCCAAAAAACCCCGTTTACCGACATAGGCATCCAGCGCGGTGTTGTAGATACCGGCCAGCTCTTGATCGCCGGCGCTGTTGACAAAATCCAAGAGCGATACCTGTCGGATTGAGGCCAGAAAGCGCTTGGTATAGGTAGGCAACCACTTGGCCTGCAGCAGCGTTTCGTGCGCGATTTCCGTCTTATAGACGTGGCGCTCAAAGAGCGCGTCCAACAACTGGATCACCGACGTGCCGGAGCTGACCAGCCCTCGTTCATGCTCAATCACAGGAGCGGTGAAATTGGCAAACGCTTTCGACCAGATCAGGGGGTCAACCGCGGTCTCGCTGTAAGGGTTGGGGTCGATTTTTAGCAGCGACGTAAAGGTGATGGCTCGCAAATAGTCCTGAAGACGCAGCAGTTCGGTTTTGGCCTGGTCGATATCCTGCTGCCGGATGGCCGTTTGCAGATTGGCGCTGGCATCGACTAACGGGCCGGATCGACTGTGCATTTCGGTGGTGCTGAGGAGAAAGATCCGCTCCTCTTCGTTGCCGCACCAGGCCACCATAAGATCCATATTTTCAACCGAACGAGGCCCCTGGGCATCGCGCAGGCTCCAGTTGTAACAGTAGTCGGGCAGCGTGATACCGGGATGAGGCCGGCCCAGCCGCCGATTGACCTCGCCCCAGGGTTTCACCAGACTATGCGGCAAAGCGGCCGGTTCGACGGCGCTGTGGCCGTAGGCATGGGCAATGTAACCGAGCACCAGAGTGGCCCGCCACAAATAGACGTCGTCCAAATCATCTTCCCCGCCGGACAAGAGCGGTAGATCATCAATGACCGCACGCACGCGCCGCCCGGCCATCAAGGCCGGTAGCTGAGCGGCCGCTTCATCCCAGGTCCGGTGGCTGGCCGGTAATGCTTCCACCGGAAGATTGATGGGTAAGAAGCCCCACGACCGTGACAAGAACCCCAAAGGGGAGTGGCCAAAGTTGGGCCGGTTGGCCTCGGCCTCGGCTATTATGTCGGCGGCCGGGATAAATTCTTGGTTTTTATCTGTTGCATTAAAGTGGTTCATGCGATTCCCTCCTTGAAACAGCCCTCACCCCCAACCCCTCTCCCTGAGGGAGAGGGGAGTCGCGCTAGCGACGGGGTGAGGGTGATAACTTGCAGCCATTAGGTACTCTACAAACTCTAAAAACTCCACAAACTCTATGAACTCTACAAACTCTACAAACTCTACTGCTGCCGAATGCCGTTCCACTTAGACAGAACCGCCCAGCAAATATCGGCCAACGATACGCTGCCGATGAACAAACCATCTTCGACCACCGGCACCCGGCGTTTATCGCTCTGTAGCATAACGGTGGCCACGGCTAATAATTCATCGTCAGGGGCAACGGTGCGGGGATTGTTTTTGACCAGCCGTCGAACGGGCTGTCCGGCTAAATCCTGGCCGCTTTGAATAAAAATATGACAGGCATCGTTGAGCGACCCGCCGCCTTTGACGATTTCATCGACGTCGGGGATGACGGCCCGGAGCAAATCAGTTTCTGACACCACCCCGGCAAAACAACCGTCGGCATCGATGACCATCAGCTCGCTGTCTTCGGTCAAGGCCAGCAAATCGGCCACGTATTCCATGGTGGCGTCGGCGGTGATCGGAAACGCCTTTTCGTCGATGACATCGCGGATACGCATCCGCGACTGCTGCTCGCTTTGATCAGCGCGTTCGTCGCCGTGCAAGAAAAGCGTGGCCGTGTGAACATCGCGATAGTCGCCCGTTTCGCTGACCAGGAAGTTGGCGGTAATGACGCCGGTCGCTTCCTCGAAAAGTCCTGTGCCGCCCTCAACTTGCAGCGTCACTGCCCCCTGCCGCCAATCCGCCACCGGGCTGGTCAATAAGTAGCCATGCCCCACAGTGGAAAAATGGAGGACGTGTTGGCCATCGCCAAATCGAATCCGGCCGGTTTCTTGGAATGTAGCGTCATCCGTTCGGGTAATTTGCCCTTCGAACGTTACCGCATTGTTGAGACTTGACTGTAGAATATAGGCGATATGATCGGCTCCTTCCAGGATGGTGATCTTGTCGTAGGCGGCTTTACCGGAAACATCGGCCGTAAAGGGGGTATCCTCGCTTTCACCCATCCGATTGGCTTGACCCGCCGGATCGAGTAGATTGGAATGGCCTTCCAGGGTTAAGCTATATTTGAGTTGTTTCATTGGGATTCTCCTTTGAAAATAGTGGGTTAGTTGGTTAGTTAGGTGGTTTGTTTGTTAGTTGGTTAGTTAGGTGGTTTGTTTGTTGGTTGGTTGGTTGCTATCCAACTATCAAACCATCTAACTATCAAATCGTCCAACTATCAAACCATCCAACTAACATTTTCATTCTCGCTGTCGTCTCAATTGAGACTGTCCGACTCCGGTAGATTTCATTCTAAGATCCTTAATGCCTTCAGTGTAAGCCAGATGCCGGTGAGTTACGTTACCCTAAAAGTAGTATTTTTGTCCGTGGTTACTGACCGGCTTGTACAACCCTCGCCCGGATCAGTCCACGCGATGACTTCCACTCACATTCCTATCTAATCGAGTACCCATCATCGACCTCTACTAGTAGAGGGTGTTGGTTTACCGCCAATGAACGCCCGTTACTAGTAACAGGTCTTGATTTGCCGCCAATGAACGCCCGTTACTAGTAACAGGTCTTGATTTGCCGCCAATGAACGCCCGTTACTAGTAACAGGTCTTGATTTGCCGCCAATGAACGCCCGTTACTAGTAACAGGTCTTGATTTGCCGCCAATGAACGCCCGTTACTAGTAACAGGTCTTGATTTGCCGCCAATCATCGTCTGTTACTAGTAACAGGTCTTGATTTGTCGCCAATGAACGCCCGTTACTAGTAACAGGTCTTGATTTGTCACCAATCATCGTCTGTTACTAGTAACACCCTGGCACTTGCTCGGCGGCTAAGGTTGCGATGTAGTTGGACACCAACTGCTGATAGTCGGTGCGCCAGTGTGGCTGCAATGTGATGCGCCCCTGACGGATCTCACCCCGGCGGGCCTGTTGCCGGACAAACGCCTCGACTTCATGATGGCCAATGTTACTGCCCGGTTGATGGCCGCCGAACTGGCTTAGGTGATAAGAGCCGGTATCGCCCCAGCGGTAGATATGGCCTCATTTGGGGCGGCCCAGGTTTTTTCGGTGGGGGCAGGCTCGATAGCAACCGCCTGGTGATAGAGGGGTAGAGCTTTGATCTTCATATTTTTGCGCTCCTTGTCTGAAAACGATCTAAATGCTACGGATTCATTAAACTCAAAAGATTCTAATGGACTTGGATATCACTCGCGCTGCGCGGATTAATCTCGTAATGATCCTCAAACTGGGCGCTGAAGGCGGTCATCGTCACGGTTTGGCCGGGCTGGAAGCGGCTCACGTCGATGCCGGTAGAGGCGTAGATGAAAACCTGCACCGCGCCGGAGCCATCGTCCACAGAGAAGCGGTAGCCATAGGGCAGGTCATCGATAACCGATTGGGTGATGACGCCTTCGACCTTAACCAACCGGCCTTCGGTCGCCTCGCTGATGTCGCCGGTAGCGACTGCTTCCGGCTCAATGGGCTGGCCGTGGTCTTTGAGTTTGACGTTACCTACGCTATCCGGGACCAGGGTGAGCACGCCAAAGGAATCCACCAGTTGCCCGGTCACCTCCACCTGATCGCGGAGTTGCAAACCGAGACCAGGCTGGACGCTGACATAGATGCCGCCGCTTTCATCTTGAATGGCGAAGCCCTGGTCAAAGGTGCCGGAGAAAAAGATGCCGGTCGGCACTGTGACTGTGCCTTTAACGGTAACCGTACTGTCCAGAGGCAGGGCGTGCGCCTCGCCAATATCGACGGTTTTGGCGGCATAGCTCACCGATGGCGAGCCGCCGAGCGCGAGCAGCCCGGCGAGCAACAAGACTAAGAGCAGCCAAAACCATCCGACTGGCCGGATTATCAGCGTTGATAATTTAATCGTCATTGTTTTCTCTCCTGATTTTAATAAGGGGGCAGCTATCAGCCCATAGCCGTTAGATTTATCACCTCGACAGCCAAAAGTTGGCCGATTTAAGACCAAACTGATAGCTGATGGTTAAGGCCTGACTGCTTACGATTTTTTGATCATGTTCTTTATATTGGGCTCTTTATTTGGAAGTAATCTGTTCACCGGCGGGGTCAGCGCTCAGGATAAAACATCACCGGCCATATTCGACGTTCTAGGCGAGCAAAGTGCCACGTGCTCTACTGACAACAACGGCAGGCCCAAACTGTAGAGCTGCTCCAGTACGCCCAATAGGGCGGCCTGGTCAACCACCTGCCCCACCAGGATTGTGGCGCCGGGTTGGCTCGTCGAGTCATCGGCAATGGCCCATTCGCCGCTGAGCATATCCAGCCAGTCGGGACTAAACCGGCCCTGTGCGCAAATGCGATATTGGGCCGGATCATCCAGGTTGATAGGGGGCAATTCTATAGTCATAAACGCTTGTGCTCCGCCAAGGGTTGTTACATTACACCTAGTGTAAGGGAGATAATAGGGAAGGCGTATTACCCGAAAAGTATTATTTTTGTTAGCGGGGTAATGCAATATTAAACCGTAGAAACATAAAACTGCGAAGATAATCGACAGAATTAACAAGATTATCACGATTTTATCTGTCATAATTCGGTAAATCGTGTTAATTCTGTCTAATTTTTCTTCACCACGGTTTAGTGCATAGCTACCGTTAGAGGAGTGCTTTATGGTTTTTATAGAGATATAACAAAGGGAGCGGCTGGACCTGATTGAATTTTCACCATAGTTGGGCGCAGGTTACTTGCGTGCTTAGTCGTGGGCTAAAGTAGCAAATACCGTACAATCAAGAGTATCAACCCGCCGAAATAGGACACCGGAAAAAGCCAGCGGCAGAGCTTATCCCAATGAGCCGCCGTTTCCTCTTTTTCATGAAGATACAAAGTGTTGACGTAGATATTTTGCATAATTGTCAACGCCATCATGACAAAGGAGAGCGTCAGGATGCTATCCATCAAGGTGAAGTAAGGAACCTTGGGTAAACCATCGGCGACGATAAATTGATAGGCCACGATGGTTAAAATCCCCGTCAGCGAGACGCTCATCCGGTCGGCCAAGCCGTCGCCGATCATCCAGAAGACCGACCAGGAGATGGCGACGAGGATGATCAGGGGCAAGACGATCTTCCATTGATAGTAGCTGGACAGGCGAGTCACTTCCATTGCCATTAAAAATTCCGAGAACGGCTTGCGGTCGCGCACTTCCTGCTTGGCTTCGATGTTGGTGTCGATGCCCTCGATCTCCCATTCGGGGATTTCAAATTCGGTGCTAAAGCCGATTTTGTTTGCCTGCTGGTTTAACACCAGATAGTCATTATCCCAGGCAAACGACTCGATCTCGATTTCCAGGTGCTGTCGATCAAAGGGGAACTTGCGCAAATCGTAGTGGGCCTCGAGTTCCGTGCTGAAGCGTTCCTCATAATTAATGGTGCCGTCCGGCAAAATGATCAGTTCTTCGTTTTCAATTTCGGCGGCCCCGGCTTCGTTGGCAAACTCGATGTCGGGCCACCAAATCTCCTCAATCTTCTCGAGAGCGGCTTCTTCCAAGTAGATTTCTTCGTGTCGCCCGGTTTGGCTGGCCGAATACGCCAGGCGGGGATCGCACCAGATTAAGTCCATAAAGCCTTCAATGTGAAAGGTGTTGGCGACAACGTCGATGGCGGTGACTTCGATAATATACAAGCCCAAATCGACCACCACGGGGCCATCCGGGTTGGGCGGCTCGGCAAAGGCGGTTTCATGGTTTTTTTCATTATTCGCTTCGTCATGCGGTTCGGCGACTGGCATCTCACTTTGCCGATAAGGGTTTTGGGCGCAGTCGGCCGGAGAGTTGATGATATGGGCCCGTACTTCTTCATTGGGTAGGCGGGTGGACTCAGGGCTGACAGGGACTTTCGTGCCGTTGGCCCAAACGGATGTGGTGCGGTTGCCCAGAGTAAGCGTCAGCAGAACCAACATCACCCCGGTCATCATCAAAAATAGGGATGGCAAGCGTTTTGTTTTGGGAGAAGAAGAATGCGCCATCGGTTAACCGAATAGATACAAAACGACTCGAATAGTCAACGTGATGCCTATAATGCTCATCACAATGCGTAAGACATGAAATAGCTTGCTCAGGTCATCCAACGCTATCATCAATTCTTCAATATCGCGCCCTTTCGTCAAAATAATGGCTTTAAAGTTATCCACGGGTTGGTAAGAGTAGTAGGCGATAGTAAGCACCATTGGCCCGATAAGAAAGCCAAGTATTCTGGCCATATCACCTAAGGAGCTTAATCCCCCCAGCAGAAACAGTTCGGCCACAGCTTCCACAAGCAGGATGCCCCCCAGCAGCGCCCAAATAATAACTGATCGAACCATATTTTGGGTGAGGTTCTTAAAAACTTGGTTGTGTTGCTCGGTAAATTCAAATTTGGTTATCATCAATCTCTCCTTTGAAAATAATGGTCTGGAGCGTCAAAGTTTACTTTGACCCCATCGTGGATGACAAAGCCAGCTTTGTCGCTCCGATAAATTTTCATCGTCGGTGTCGTCTCACACGAGACTATCAGACTCTCTTCTCATCTTTTTAAGTGGTGAAAAGTAACGCCAATCGTACACAGACCAGTAATGTAATTACCGCGATAATAAACTGTAGAATTTTAAAGGCTAAGACCAAATCGCTCATCGCGGTAATCAATTCCTCAATGTCGCGCCCTTCCAAATCGATAATATTTCTAAAATTATCCAGAGGTCGAGAGTAAAGATAGGCTCCGCCGGCAATGATAAGCCCGCCTATTACGGTGAGTAATCCTTGTGATACACCTACTGTACTCCAGCGGGCTAGCCCGTTAAGAAATACAAGCCCGCCCACTACTCCCAAAACAATAGAAAAGTGACGCAGCCTGACGGAAAGCTCGGCAATTTTGTGATTTTGTTCGGGTGAAAATTCATAGGTATCCATTATTTTTCTCCTAAGATGAATGTGTATCTATTCAGCTATCAGGTATGCCTGGCGTAAAATAAGGCTAAGGCGAAGGCTAAGGCAAAGAAAACGCGCCGATTTGTTGAGCGTGTAGCGGCTCAATCTAAATTTGCCTGCTTAGCCTCAGCCTTAGCCTTCGCCTACTCATATTTACATCGATTGGCTGAGGTGTTACAGTCTATTAATACAGACTACTCTAATACACCCAGTATAAAGTACAGGCAGGTAAGGCACATTACCCGAAAAGTATTATTTTTAGGGTTACGTAGTTTGATGAATTTATAGCGTTGGGGAATTAAATCAGGGGATGATGGCGTCAAAAAGATTAAACCACAAAGGGCGCGGAGCAGGCCCAAAGATCACAAAGATAGGTCTCCGCGCACACTGCGCCACCTTTGTGTCCTCCGTGGTAAAAATTGTCGCCCTGTCAGCTCTTTACTTCAAGCAGGCCGACTTCCTTCGCGGTGGCAATGGCCTCACGGCGATTTTTCGCCCCCAATTTGGTGTAAATGTTGCTGACGTGTTTCTTAACCGTGTTGGGCGAAATGACCAGCCGGTCGGCCATTTCGGCAACAGTGAGGCGTTGATCAACCAGTTCCAGCAGCTCCAGTTCGCGCTGGGTTAGGGGCGTAATGTTGTAAAGCTGTACGTATTGGGCCGTCAACTCGCGGCGTCCGGCCGTATCCAACTCTTTGGCGAATGTGGCCAGTAGGTGCTTAACGTCAAGGGAGGAGTCGTGCTGGTGGTCAAACTGCTGCAAGAGTTCCATCATAGGCACGCCCATATCCAGGAACGTGCGCACAAAACCACCTTGCTCGGCTAAGATCAAGGCCCGGTTTAGCGACTCAAAGGCTTTGGTTGTATGCCGTAAAGCGGACCAGATAAGGGCTTGCAGCGCGGTCACCTTGATAATTTGGCGCGTGTTGTAGGCACGTTCGGCCTGGTGGAGGCAGGTTTCGGCCATTTGTAAGGCGTGGGCCAACGAGTCTGGCGTGGCCTCGGCGACAAGGAGGCGCAGGAGGGTTAGGCGCGGCGGCTCCAGCCAGACGGCGTTGGCCTGATTGGGGGTTGTGTTGATGGTCTGTGAACGGCGCAGGGTCTCGACGGGGCTGTTGCCCCACAGCGCCAGGCGTATCTCCAGTGCCTCTGAACGGGCTAATAGGGGCGGGCTGCGCAGTTCGACCGCAAACTCACGCGCGGTCTGGGCATAGGCCAGCGCCTGGACGGCGTCACCTTGGGCCTGGGCAATGAGCGCCAGACCGGTCAGGCTATCATGAAACGCGCCGGGATTAACTTGGTAGCGCATCGCTTCCACCTGCTGCCAGTGCCGGCTGGCCGACTCAAGATCATTTTGTTCGTAGCGGATAGACCCAAAAAAATAGTTAGCCCAGCCGCGCCAGACTTGAACCAAACCTACGCTGGGCCAATCCCGGCGCGCCTGCGGTGAGTTGGCTGTCGCCAGAACGCGCTCAACGTGAAGGACGGCTTCAACCAGTTCACCGGCATTAAAATAGATGATGGTGCGCACCACTAAAAACATGACCATAACTGGACGGTGGTGGGCGGTGGCATCGGCCAGCGCCGTTCGCAGCAGCGCCAGAGCGGTCTCCCGATGGCCGCTGTTGGCATACGACTGAGCCAGATGGATCACCATCTGGGCATGTATAAAGGTGTACGCCACCGGATCCTTCAGGTTGTCAAGACCGCGTTGAAACAGGGGGAGAGCCTGACGGGTATCGCCTTGCCAGAATAATTGATAGCCCTGGATACCATCCACCACCGCCAACCGCAGCCGCCGGCGCTCATCAGTGGGGGTGCTGTCGGCTTGCACCAGCGCCCTAACCTGGTTAACGGTCGCCGCTATAGCGGCCAAATCCCAGCGGAGTACAAATAAAAAAAGTTGGGCAATGGCTAAGCCAGGGTGGGCCTGGATGGTCTGCTCCGGGAACAAATCGAGCCAGCGAACCAGTACCGGCGCGGGAATCTGTTCGTTCATGAGGGGGTGAAAGTGGGTTTCCACCAGGTCGGCGGCACACGTTTCATCACCTGCGGCCAAAAGATGACGCAGCGCATCTTCAATCAAACCGGCTTGAGCCAGCCAATTACCGGCGCGGCGGTGCAGCTCGGCCAGAGCGATTTGGCTTTGCTCCTTCTTGAGCTGGTTCAACAAGAAATCGCGGAACAGATCGTGATAGCGAAACCACATGCCGGTGTCATCGAGGGAGATAATAAAGAGATTTTGTTGTTCCAGTTGGGCGATGATCGCCTGGCTAGAGGCCGGCCAGCGGCTGTCGGCCAGCAGAGCGTCGCCCAGCGGGGCACAGAAGCGATCTATCAGGGCCGTGCGGGTTAGAAACGTGCTAACCGACTCCGGCAGTCCGGTCATCACCTCCTCGATCAGGTAACCGGCCAACAGCCGGTGGCTGCCGTCAAAGCGCGTCAGGAATTGGGCGGGGGTCTGGCTCTGCAAAGCGAGAACGGCCAATTGCAGTCCGGTGGCCCAGCCCTCGGTTCGGGTTTGGAGCGATTGGAGCGCCGCATCGTCCAGGGGCTGCTCGATGTTATTAAGGAGAAATGGGCGGGTTTCGGTCAGGGCAAAGCGCAGGTCAGCGGCTCGAATTTCGGTGATTTGGCGGGCCATCCGTAACCGGCCCAGGAACAGCGGCGGATCGGAGCGGGTCAGGATGACCAGGTGCAGCCGGGGCGGGCGGTAGTGCAGCAACGTGCGCAGCACCTGATGCACCTCGCTGGAGCGAATGTGGTGATAATCATCCAGCGCCAGGATTAACGGCTCGGGCAGGGCGTTTAGCTCCTCGACCAGGAGATCGGCCAGATAATCGACATCGGGCAGGGTGGCGGTGGTCAACAGGTGATGCAGGGTATCGCAGGCCTCCGGCACAGCCCGGCGGACGGCGGCGCACACATAGCGCAGAAACTGCGGCAGGGGATTATCCCGCTCATCCAGCGATACCCAGGCAATGGGCTGCCGACAACCGGCCAGCCATTGAGCGGCCAGCGTGGTTTTGCCAAAGCCCGGCGGCGCGGACACCAAACTGAGTTTATGACGCAGACCATCGTCCAAGCGAGCCAACAGGTGCGGCCGTTGGATGAGATCAGCGTTGACCAGAGGCCGATAGAGCTTCGTTTGAACCAAGGGCAAAGGCTCAATCGGCAGGTTTGTATTCAGCATGAGACGGTTTGCTTGCTTGGCTATGAGCGCTGACAGTTTAGATTAGGGGGTGATTTTAACATGGTTTAGGTGCTTTGGCATATTGGGTTAGAGGTCGTCATCGTTATAGGATTTTCTAAATTCATCCATTACTTGGCCCAACCTCTGGTTAGCTTCATTAATCGCTTCGCCGGGAATGTCATGGATGAGCCGGCTGCTGCCTGGGGTTATGGTGACATAGGCATTGGCATGCGCTTCGGGGGTCTCTTCCCAAAGATAAGGGTAAATGAGGATAAAATCTTCGCCGGGCAGATCTTTATAGGCGGCTATGCCCCGCAAAATGCTCAAGATTAGAATGAACGCTTTGAAGTTTTCTGATAACTGCATAACACAAAGCGTCCAGGTATTTGAGGCGGCATCGTACCGAGCTTGAGACGGCCCGACATAGGCATCCTGCAATAGGCGCGCGACATAGTCGCCCACGGTCCTCACTTCAGACCGGGCCAGGTTAGTGGCCGGATGCATGGCCTGAATCTCCGCGTCGGTGATTTGGCCATAGAATTTTTTGGTGTTTAACCAGGGTCGCCAATCACTATAGTGACTGGGGGCAACCAGGCGGCTATTTTTGAAGGTTTCAAGCTGCTTCTCGGTCAAGTTGACCCGCATATACAACGAACTGGGTTCTGACATAGCAAGTTTCCTCACTCTCTAAAATGTCAAGGTACACGCAAGATGATGTCCATAAAATCAATTAGGAGGTATTATTCTTCAAAGCTTCCCATTCTTGCCAGGATACATCCCTGCCAGGGAAGACTGGCCGCCGAAACGGCCACACCTCTCGCAACCAGTGGCGCAAAAACACTCCTAATTCCGCTTCGAACCCCTGCGCTTTGGCGCTATCACGAACCCAATAATACACTTGTGCATCATAGTCGCCTCGGTCACACGGATAGATATACACACATCCAAGGCAGATATCACCTTCAAGTGTTTCCATTGTATAGGTAAAGCCCCGCCGCTGTTCAAAGTCGGTTTGATGTCGTGCAAGGTCGCGCTCGTTCTCTTGCAAGGTCATATGCTCGTCTGGCCAGTCGTCATTTTGACCGAAAACCTGACGCAAGCTCTGCTTGCTCGACATAACCGCCTCATAATCTTTTTCGACATCTACTGTTGTCAAGGGACGCAGAATATAGTTTAGCTGTTCAATCCGTTGTGAAACACGGAAATCTTCTGGGACAAAGAGAGTTTCCATAGCAATGCTTTCCTCGAGCAATTGTCGCTCTATTGCTTCAACATACCAGGTGTATCAAGAATTTGCGGTTTTGGTGTGTGCTGTTGCAGGAGGGCTGGTTTGGGGCATGGCAAGGGGGTGACCGACCCGTCACAACAATCCACCCCGCCGTTGCCCGGCCTCCTCCCTGCTTTTTCCCTAGTTTCTGGAAGGAAACATACCTTCGGTAGCTCTGCACTAAACCGTGGTGAAGAAAAATTAGACAGAATTAACATGATTTACCGAATTATAACCAATAAAATCGTGATAATCTTGTCAATTCTGTCGATTTTTTGTCGATCTTCCACCGTTCTCACGTCTCCACGGTTTAATGTTGTGGTACCATACCTTCCAGCGCGATGCAGTAATGCATATTTGGATCGGGCTCTTTACCCTTGAGGTTGGGCAAAGCGAAGGTGGTTTTTCCATCCCCGCCATACATGGTGCCGAGGAGGGAAAACAGGGCTGTATTTTGTGCGATCAGGAGGCCTCTCCTTTCGCTGGAAGCCAGCGCGAAGGTCTCTAGCAAGATCATGATTGCAACACGCGGCCCAACGCCTTCCGCTTGTGCCGCCGTTAGTGTGACACTATTAACAGCAAGTCTTGCGCAAACCCGCAGCATGGACGGTCGGCACGAAGCGGATTGTTAGCCTGCACGTTGTTGGATTACGATGTCTCAAACATTTTTTGAATTCTCTCAATGCTAAATTTCCAATGTTCTGGAATTGCATCCTCCGTACCTGCTGCAAATGCTCTGGAACTCTAAACCTTGTGTTCATATAAGATGGTATCCCCTCGATTACTTGCAGTTTGTCTGAGACCTTCGGCAATTTCAGTTGGCGTGGCCAAATACACTCTCGGCATTTCTAACAATGAGATACGTTTAAACTGAACCAAACAAAAAATCGTTTTCGGCTTATGTCGAAACAACTATTTATCAATGGCTCCAGGGTAATTAGCATTTTTCAAGTACGATTGTGTCAAACCCCAGCTTCCATCTTGACTACCTTTAACTGAGACTTTGAGAATATTCTCCCCTTGAGCAATCATCAAGTCATATTCCGGCTGATTTGCACTATATTGCACAGATACGTCAAGTCTGCATCGAGCAAAAGCCCTGCGGCAAATGCTTCTGCAGCTACTCCAACATGCCAAGATTTAAGTTTCTGTGTCATAATCCTCAAAGTTGTTATAATTAAAGTCTAAAATCTTCAAATTTTATGAAGAGGGTTTGTCCTCATTCTCTTCAGTCATTTCGTTATTCCAATGGTCGAGGTAGTAATTGTGCCAACCTCTTGGCTCAGATAAATTAATACTTATACCCTATGCTTAAGCTTTCCGCTGGTCGTTTTCAGCTGTTGGTATTTCCTGGCTACTTTGTTGATGAATTCAAAGTGAAAATCCCGTATTATTGGCCAATTATCCTCATCCCCATTAATTTGGGCATATAGTATCCGTTTTTTGAAGGAACTTGAGAATATTGTCTTAATCGTCGGTGTCCCATTGCCAATTTTCGGAAAGTTTTTAATAACCGATATTCATTATTCAGTGTATTCAACAACTTTTTAAGCTCGATCAAGAGCTAACCAGACTTATTTTTTTGTGAATAGTACATACGATTATGTTACCAACTAAGAGACGCACTACATCTTTTTCGGTTAATAGACACCCCATTTGCCTTCACCCTGCCGATAGGCTTGCCTTATGGCCTCTGAAAATACAATTAGACACTTTTGCCGAACAAACTTATCCGGCAATAGTGAGGTTATAACTTCTTCGACTTCGCGAATATTCATCTTTTCCAAATTATAACACCTTCATTCAGCGCCCTAACTATTTCTAGCTGGCAAAGTACTGTAAAAGTTTATGCCAGTCTTGTCATCAAAAAATTTAGGGCGACGGCTTAATTCTTCCAACAGTTCGATAAGCCTATTATCACACAAACCCGAGCTTTTTTCAATATCCGGGGGTAGGGGGTTGGGATGAGGAGCTAGAGGCAAGCGTATAATTCATAGCGTGACGTCTCCATTTTGAACGATATCCGCGTCTTTATGGCATTAATAGGTTACCTGCACCTGATTTTGGTCGCTACCTGCACCTGGTTTTGATCCGATCCAGGGCATGAAACCTTAAATCGCCGGTTTGGGGATTGTATACGTTGAATTAGGCGACCGGCGTTTGTTGAAACACTGAAGCACTGAAACTGATGATGTCACTGAATTGTGCCTGGCCGTCATTGCCTTCTTTTGATCTTGGATGGCTGTGAACCTGGCCTGGAGCGGATCAGTGTGCTCATTTTCATCAGTAATTCAGTGTTTCACTCTCGCCTCATAACCGAAATGCATCCTGTAACCCCATTTTTGATCCCAAGCTGAAGGCGGATAGCCAATACGCGACAAAAATACTACTTTTCGGGTAATACGTTTCCCCGGCCCCCCCCTTATACTAAGTAGAGTTTATCGGATTTAAGGTGACAGTCACTTGAAACACCCTAAATGTGAGGCTGGTTTTGCTAGTTACGTCCTCTATTGCGTAGCAAAAAGTGACTGTCACCTATTTTCGATAATGTCTAGTGATGTCAATCAATCCCACCCTATACGATCTCAATTTAATCCTTGGAGAGGCGTGAAAATGACAGATATGAGCAATGGTCCTATTCCTATCATTCTCGATACGGATGGCGGCGTCGATGATGCCATGGCCATCATTATGGCGCTGAACGCACCGCAGGTAGATCTCAAAGCCATTACCGTGGTGGCCGGCAACATTGACGTCGATCAGGCGGCTTACAACGTGCTGCGGGTGCTGAGTATTGCCCAGCCCAAATCCGTCCCCCTGGTAGCCACAGGCTGCGAGCGACCGCTGGTTCGACCACCGTTCAATGCCGCCGGTATTCATGGGGTCGATGGGCTGGGCGAACTGCATCGATTTGAGGACGCTGCCGGTATGGCCCGTTATCCTATCCTTAACCTCAAGCCATCGGAAAGCGATGCCATCGATGTATTGCTTGAAGCGGCTCGAACTTACGGCCAACACCTCACGATTATCACGTTGGGGCCGTTAACCAACATCGCCACGGCGATCCAACGCGATGCCGAAACCATGCAGCGGGTCGGGCGCATTGTGACGATGGGGGGGGCCGTCACGGTGCCGGGCAATATCAGCGCCGCCGCCGAGTTCAACTTCTTTGTCGATCCCGATGCGGCCCAGGTGGTTATGGAGTCCGGTATTCCCGTCGTGCTGGTCGGTCTCGATGTAGCGATGAAGGCGCCCTTGCCGCGCCATCGCGTTGAAGATCATCTGCAGCGTTATCCCACCCAGGTCGCACAATTCATCGCCGATTGCACCGAGATTTATATGGCCTTCTATCGCGATAACGAAGGCTTTTATGGCTGCTACGTGCACGATCCGTTAGCCGTCGGGATTCTGATCGACCCTAGTTTGGCCACAACCGAGCGGGTTCATCTGATGGTTGAAACGGCAGGCCGGTTCACCACCGGCATGTCGCTGGCTGATCGGCGGGATCGCCGGGATGAGGCCAGCAACCCGCCCAACGTGGACGTTTGCTTGGATGTAGACACCGAACGCTTTTGGCAGATGTTCGATGAACTGTTGTGGCAGGCGATAGCTATCAGCGGTTAGCAGAAACATGTTGTCATTGAATGAATTCAATGCCTGCTACGGCAAACGTGTTTGAAACACGTTTTTTTTACCAGCCCGCGAATTCATTCGTGGGCTAAATGCTAACAGATTACCGCTCACAAATTTATGGAGGTTACCCATGAAACATCCTATAGCAGAACACAGCTCTACAACGCACGCCGTCCCTCAACTCGACCGCTATCTAGCTGAGAAAATTAGGGTGCAAATTGAACAAAATTACTACGCCAAAGTCAGCGAGCAAGCCGAACTGGACTACGTCGCCAGAGATGAGGTGTTCCTGGCCGATCCGTACAAGCATGTCGCCCTCTATTCAGACCACGGGGTGGTGCATGTGCGCGATGTGGCGGCCACGATTCTGCCTATTCTCGATACGATCAACGGGGTTTTAGTTCCGGCCCGGGACACGCTGCGCCTGGAATTTATGAAGGGCTACGGCGTCATCCTGGCCTACAATCATGATATCGGCATGCTCGATTTCTCGGCATTTGGCCGGGTTATGCACCCTGAATTTGCGGCCCAAGAGGTATTTACCCCGGCTTTCGACGAAATTGTCGAGACCATCTGGACCGAAAACTGGGGGAATATTGCCTGGCGACTGGTCAATTTGAAGGACAGCGGCGTTTTAGAACAGTCGCCTCAACTGGTCTTACGCGAGATGATGGCTATGGCGGTGGGGCATAGCAAAAGCAAAGTGCCGATTGATCTCTTGAACCATCCGGCCCAACTGCGCAAGATGATGATGGAGACAGTCAGCACCGACCTGCACCATCTCTATCACGATCAGCAGGTCAGGAAAGTGGCCCAAAAGCTGACTCGGGTGCTGGACCCTACCGGGGAACCGGAGCAGCCGGAGCTGGCCGGTTCGCTGCGACATCCGACCCTCGTGCAGAGCCTGGGCGTGGAGCGATCGGAGCTGACCCAGGCGCTGCGAACGGCCCAGGCCAACCGGGATCGCTTTCTTAACGGTGACGATGTCCCGCCCCGCGCCTTTGCCGGAGCCATGCCCTATTACACCGATTTCGAGCGAGAGGCCTTTTTATGGCTGGTTGCCGACCACGAGCCGGTTCGCGACCTGGTCAGCGATGTCACCGATACCATCCGCGCCTTGCGGGTGGCCGATGCGCTGCGCCAGCGCGGCACGGTCTTGAAAACCTCGGCCGGTTATCAAATTTTGGTCGATCAGAATACGGGCCACGCTGTCTTTGCCCTGGAAAAAGGGTCGGGCGAGATGTTTCTGGTTGAGGTCGGCCTGCCTCCGGCCCCCGGCGAGGCCAACATCGACAGCAGTGAGGTAACTCTGGAAGGCGATTTGCGTCTGTCTTTCCACCGGGGCTCGTTTGCCAACCCGGAAGCTACCCGCCAAAGCGCCGGTTTCGCTGCCTATATCATCGATGACATCCAGCGCGATATCGTCGATACCTTTCGTCGCCTGCCTGGCCAGGATGACAGCTTAAAATCGAACCAAGATATCCACATCCTGATCGAAGAAACGGACGACAACCTCGATTTCGCCGGCATCGTCCTGGAAGAGTTAATCGCCCTTAAGCCTGATCTGGCCGCCAGAAGTCGTATCGTGCCCTCGCTCAAATTCATCGCCCCGGATGAGCGGGAGCGCTATCTCCAGGCCGAACGGTTAGATTGGTCCCTTGAACAGCGCCGCCGAATGTTAGTTCGCCTGGCCCAGTCGGGACACAAAATCATCAATGTCGATCCGGAAACGGCCTTTACCGATGTGCGGCTGACCACGCTTAAGAAGGATCAAACCCTGATTACAGCCGGAGCGCCGCCCGGATTTGTGTACGTGCCTATGGGCGAAGGCTTGTTGATGACGCCTCTGGGCGGCTACCAGGCCCACGCGGTTAAACCCTGGATACCGCTGGGCAATACCCGGGTTATTCGCGGCGATGTCCAAGAGGCGACCATCACCGCTCAAAAATTGGTCAAACTGTTGATGATTCCCAAAGAAATCTACCTGCGCTATTGGCACGACACGTATACCATTGAAGAGTTCGCCGTGCTGCTGCCGCAGGTCTATCTGGAGGAAGAGATGCGGGCCTTTGAGCAGACGCTTGAGATTTTACGGCAAGTGGCCATGATTGACCAGGTTCTGGATGACGCGGAAGTTGAGTTTATTCAAAAATTTACCCACGCCTACGGCTTTGAGTATTCAGCGGCAGAGATGCGGGAACGACTACTACACGGCCAAAAAACCGACTTTGTAACCCTTCGGCAAACCGTTCTCGATTACCTGGCTCTACAGCCGTCTCACCTGCAAGCCGCTCGTTTAAAAGATTTGCTAAACGTGCTGGTCAAAATCGATGAGGCGATTTCCGACGAAGAGGCCTTGATTTTAGCCGAACTGAACGGCCTATTTGCCGGTTACCTGGATGAAGAGGCCGACGTAACGCCTTTTACGGTCTGGCTGGTGCCCCAAAACGAAGACCAAGACCAGGCCATTGCCAGCCTGATGCCGGCGCTACCCAAGCAGGCCACTTCCGGCGGGTTTGCTTATTTGGCCGGCACCTACTACTCCAAAGATTACGCCGAGATGATTAGCGATAAATATAGAAGCCTGCACTTCTTTACTACCATTGATCAGGAAGCGGTGGCTATTTAAGTAAGGAGTCTACCTGTCTCGATTGAGACGACAACGGCCATGAAGTTTATCGTAGGACAAACTTAAGTTTGTCCTACAAGTCTATTTTCAAGGAGTAAGGAAAGAAAACATGTTCGGTTTTTTCGACACAATCTACTACGGCAACACGCTTAGTCAGTGGCTCATTGCCCTCCTGTTGATCGTTCTGTTCTTCATTATAGGTAAGGCTGTGTATTGGGTTTCTAATCGCTGGATCAAATCGCTGACCAGCAAAACGCAAACCCAAATTGATGACCTGATCATCGACATGATCGAAGAGCCGATAGTCGTGTTGATCACGTTGATCGGTATTCGCTATAGCCTGGCGACTCTGCATATATCGGCTAGCCTCGTGCGCTGGATCGATACCATCTTTCAGTTTGGGATGACTCTTCTCGTAGCCTGGCTGTTGATCAGGCTTTACGACGCTTTTCACACGGAGTACTTCGTCAAACTGGTTGAAAAAACAGAAACCGATCTTGACGATCAACTCTTGCCCATCCTGAGAACCGGGCTGAAATTCACGGTCATCTCGTTGGCTATTTTGATCGGCTTGAATAATGCCGGCTACAACGTAGGCGCTATTCTGGCCGGGTTAGGTATTGGCGGTTTGGCGATTGCGCTGGCCGCGCAGGACACGGTTGCCAACCTCTTTGGCGGCATCATCGTTTTTCTCCATCGCCCCTTCAAAACCGGCGACCGGATTCGGGTGGGTGGAGTAGAAGGCTACGTGCGTGAGGTGGGGCTGCGAAGTTCGCTGGTGGAAACCGTTCACGGCGAAAAGGTTCTCCTACCCAACAAGGTTTTTGGCAGCGAGGCCATCAGTAATTTGGATGTGGCCATCTATTACTATCAGGCCGAAATTTTTCACATCCACCGCAACACCACGCTTGAGCAGATCGAGGCGGTGCTGCCGATCTTAAAAGAGGTCATTGACCAGAATGAGCATATCGTCTGGTCGGAACCGATTTTGGCGACTGTGGGCGAATATTCCTTTGATATCCAAATCGATTATGGGGTTAAAATGTGGCAGCCTGGGCAGCCGTTTGCCCATCACCTGCATAAACTGGGAGTAGTGAAATCACAGATCAATCAGGCGGCGCTTAAGGTGTTTGAAAACCGGGCCATCAAGCTGTCGCTGCCGGTGCTGTTGTTTTCCGATCAGATGGTTATATCTGATAATGGCACCTTTGCCCGTTAAGATCGTAAATTAATGTACTTCCACATTTGAGGCCAGTAAATGGTAATTAACCTGAGTTCGATAATTGGACAGAATTTACAAGATTAAAAAGATTTTTATTTGATTTAATCTTATAAATCCTGTTAATTCTGTCTATTTTCTTAAACTCCGAACTGAGGTTAATTAGAGATTGGTTTACCAATTACCCGTTACTGCCCCTAACAGATGAGATGAACAATGGATTTAAACGCCTTTTCACCAAGCTATCAGGATATTGCCATCATTATCAGCGAGTTGGTGCTGATAATGGTGGCCTTTGTTGTTGTTAATCACGTCGCCGGCTTTGTGTTCAACAGGCTGGGGGCGTACTCCTTCTTTGAAAAATACGAAACCCCGCTCAATCTCATTAAACGCAACCTCAAGGGCCTGATTTTGCTGGTGTGTTTGGTGTTGGCAATTGCCTCTATTGTGTTCAACACCTACCTTATTTTTCAGGACATCGATATAGGGGCCTATAGCGTGGCCTTACTCGATGCCGTGCCTTTGAGCTTTTGGGTGAATCTGAGCCTGGGCCTGATTGAAATTGTTGTTCTATTCTTTGTGGCTCGCTTTGTTATCGCCAAACTGAAACCGTTGCTGTTTAAGTGGCGAGAACAGGCTAAAGACTATGAACAAATTAAAGCCAACAATGAAAGCATCGAGCTGTTCTTTGCCACGCTAAAGAATATTTTGGAAACCAGCATCTGGCTGCTGTTTCTGACCACGGCGATGTGGCTGCTGCCCTTACCGGCAAGCGTCGCCGATCTGTTTTTTATTATCCTCAAGGTTTATCTCATTATTGCCGTGGGCCGGCTTTTGGCGATGGCGGTTACGGTTATTGTGACGACCATCGATGAATTAGCCCAACGCTATACCCAATCCTCTAACCTGGCTGAATTTTATGATCGTTTACGCAGCCTGATCCCGTTATTGGCCCGTACCCTGGAGTATATTATTTACGTCACTATGGCCTCGCTGGCCATCAGCCAGGTTACGTTTATCGCCAGTTTTGCCCATTATGGCCCCATCGCCATCCAGATTATCGGCATTATCTTTCTGAGCCGGGTTCTTATTGAAGTGATTAACCTGGTAGCCGATAAGGTTCTTCTTAAAAAGGATAAAACGCTTTCAGCCTTACAATGGCAGCAGCGATTGACCCTGACTCCCCTGGCTAAAAGCCTGGGCAAATACGCCATCTATTTTGGCGCGTTTCTCCTCATATTGCGGACCCTAGACATCAACACCACACCGATACTGGCCGCGATTGGCGGCATCGGTCTGATTGTGGGCCTGGGCGCTCAGCCGGTGATCAGCGATCTGGTTTCGGGCGCTTTCATTCTGTTTGAAAATATCTATCTGGTGGGCGATTACGTGGAAACCGGCGAGGCCGCCGGCATTGTCGAAGCCATTGACGTGCGCACCACCCGGCTGCGAGACCCCGACGGCCAGTTACACATTATTCGCAACGGCCAACTGGGCAACATTGTCAATTTTTCAAAGGGCTACATCTACGCCGTGGTTGAGATCGGCGTGGCCTATGATGCCGACCTTGATCGCGTCTTTCATATTATTGAAGAAACCGGCCAAAAACTTCAACAAATCGATGATGATGTCCTGGAACCCACCGAGGTCGAGGGGCTGGCCGAATTTGGCGAGTCCCGGCTGTTGATTCATACCATTACCAAAGCCAAGCCCGGACGCCACCGCGAGGTGGGTTATGAGCTGCGCAAAATGCTTAAAGCGGCCTTTGAGCAAGAAGGCATTGAAATTCCGTTTGCCCAACGGGTGCTGACCTTGAACCCCAAAGTTAAACACGCCATCAACCCCTTTCAACCCCAACAGGACAATGAAAAGTAATCGATTTTGGCTTACCCAAAACCAAAATCGCGCTTGGCTAGCCGCCCAACCAGTAAAAAAACTCATCACCTTACTAGTCATAAATCTGCCCAGGTGACGGGTGTCTCTTGACGGTTTTTGTTTTATGATAACTTCGTAATTAAGACGAGTAACGCTACAAATTATTCATTTCCCCATGCGGCTGGTGAGTGGCGGCGCAGATCCCCTCATCACCTCGCCCACATTCTAATTTATCCGAGGAGGGTAACGTGATAACACTGACATTAACCGATCAAGAACGAGAGACTTTGGAAGATTTGCTCCGCACCACATATTCCCAGAAGCGGCGCGAGTTGCTAAGTACCACCACAGGCAACGGTAAACAGGCTCTTCTGAATCAGCAGCTTGAGCAGGTGGAGAGTATCCTGTTCATGTTAACCCATAGCCTTGAGCCAACCATGTAAGCTATATAAAGCTCGAATTGCCATAGTTTATAAGCGTTAACAGCCCTTGGCCTTAAATTGTCGAGGGCTGGTTCTATGGCAGGGCTGGCCTTACAGCACCGGCTGATCCCAAGCCCACCTGTGGCCTTACAACTCAGGAAGCGGCTCTAACCCGCGCAATCGTGAGGGAACCACTCGCAATGCAACGCTAAAGGTGGCCGAATAGGTCTCTTCAGTCATCCCCAAGGCCAGAATTCCTGCGCCGTATTTCTCGCTGTAGGCTATGTTCTGTTTAGTCGGTGGGGCGCTGGCATCGATGTAGGCATCGCCCAAAATGACCTGAATATCTTCGCCATCCGTGTTAGTGTTAAAGTGTAAAGCCACCTGCGGGGTTTGGCTGATATGCCTGATTTTTTTAGCCGTGGGCATGCTATAAATCAGAAATGTGTGACCATCCCAAACAAACCAAACGGGGCGTGGTTGCGGAAACCCACTCGGTGATATGGTGGTTAGCCAGATGACCTCTTCTGACCCAATTCTTGCCAACGTTCTTTGCCCCAGGTCGTTATCCCAATCAATCATATTCCAACTCCTTGTTTGTCCCTAAATTAATCAACCACATCCATGACATGGTCAAGGTTTGGTAGCGCTCACCAAGTGATAGTAGCCAAACGTCGGAACGATCCGAAAGTCGGTGAAGCCGGCATGAGTGAGCATCGCTTTAAATTCGCGTGAGGTATATTGCTTCCCCTTTTCATGCAGCAGCATCGAGATGGAGAAACAGGCCACAGTCAGCGGGCCATCTTTGGCATCATTCAAGGGCATCTCATGCAAAAATATCGTCCCCCCTGGCTCAAGTATCTCAAAGGCGCGTTGGGCCAAAAATTGACAGGTATCCACATCCCAATCGTGGAAGATATTCCCGAACAACACTCCGTCGTAACCGGCGGGCCAGGGCTCGTGAAACATATCAACGGCGGCAGTCTTTACGCGATCTTCAAATCCGTACTTGGCCACATACTCCCGGGCGACGGCACAAACCGGCTCAAGGTCCATAATGGTACAGTGGACCTGCGGGTAATGGGCGGCGATGGCCAGCGACAGGGAGCCTGATCCGCCGCCTACATCCAGCAGTTTGTGAACCCGGGCTAACGCATCTTGGCCGGCTAAACCACGGGCCGCGGCGAAGGTCGTGGCGTGCATCTGGGTGATAAACTTTCTAACCCGTTCAATATAGGACTTACGCAGTTGGGTATAACAAACCCGGTGACAGTCACTTTTTGCTGAAAATGAACGTCCGTTTAGTCCAAACAAGTCGATTTATCACGCCTAAGTGACTGTCACCTTTTGAACTGCGTAACTCATACAATAGACAGGTTTTCCATATTAACAGCGAACGGCTGGGACGGTTCGCCGGCTAAAAACGCGCGACGCAGCTTGTCCAGGGTCGGGTGATCGGCTGAAAGGAAGGGGCCATAAGCAAACGGGCTGGAGGGGAGCAGGTAGGTGCGGCCAACAGCGGTTAAACCGAATCGACCATCGCCCAGCGCTTCAAGAAACCCCAGCGCCGCCGCCACGGCCACCATCATTTCGGCAGCCCGAGCGGTCACATCGAGCAGGGCGGCGACAGCTTCAATCGTGGCCGGTTGGTCTTGGAGCCGTTCAAAGAGCCCCACCTCCTGAGCCAGAGCCGTCATCGGCAAGGCATTTTGCCGCCAGACCAGATCGTGCAGAAGGTAATCTTCGGCCAGCGGTACGGGGTATTCATTGGGACTTGACGACGCGCTCGGCGACGCCGCGACGACCGAGCGGAGAAAGGGCTGAACCACCGCCTGAAAGCGCTCCGGTTGGTCATAGTGAACCCCATGACCCGCGTCTGGGACCAGTTCGACCCGAAGGTGCGAGTTAAGCCGCTGCAATTCCCTGGCCGTCTCCAGGGAAACGACGCCGGCATCGCCAATGACCAATAGGATCGGGACAGCGATGGCCCTCACCAATCGGTGATAGTCGGGATTGGGCGGGATCAGAACGTCAAACGCACTCATTCGGGTCTGCAGCCTCGCGCTGGCGATGAGTTCGACCAGCTCGGGCGAACGCCGCGTATGGCGCGACCGTAACTGAGCCAACACCTCGCCCTGATCTTGGCTGAGCAGTCGCCGGTGTTGTTCGGCCACATCGCTGTCGTAAACTTCGCGCTGGCGTTGCGGGCTCAAGAAGGTCGGATCGGCCAGGACGACGCCCCGAACCAGCTTGCCGGCTAGACTCGCCGCCACCGCGGCCGTCATGCCGCCCATTGAATGCCCCAGCAAAATCGGCGCAGATAGTTCGAGCCGCTGGATGAGTGCAATGACGTCGCCGGCGTGGTCCTCGTATCGATACCCGTGCAGCGGCGCGCTCGAACGCCCGTGTCCCCTGGCGTCCGGCATCACCACATCGTAGTCACGCTCGAGAGCGCGAGCCAAAGGCGTCCAGCACGCGCCGTTGCCCAGCAAGCCATGCAGCAGCAGCAGCGGGGGTTTATCCCCGCCGGTGCGCCGATAATGGATTTGAACGCCGTTTGCTTCGCAGCTTCCGGTTATCCAACTTATCATACCCTCAATCCTATTGCGGCAAGGCTGGCTGGTGACGCCTCAGACCACCGCTTTTAGACAAGCGTAATTTTGAGCTGTCGTCGGATTTTCTAATTCCGGTTCAAGAAATACCAAACACTGCGCGTCTCGAAAGCCCGCGTCTCGCAGCAGTTCAAGATGGCGAGAGACCAAAAAACGCCCCGCCTCATAATCGTGCGGCGTGCCTTCGGGTTTGACAAAATCGCCATTCAACAGGATGCCCCCCCTGGCCAGCAGTCGATGACAGGTCTGATAAACCTGCCCTGTGTGCGCTTCACTGCCCAGATCATGCAAAGCCCAAGTTGAAATAATAGCGCCGACGGGCCGGGAAATCTTTGCGCCCCAATTTTCGCCGATCAGGTCGGCCTGGGTAAACCTCAGGCGCGACCGATGCGCCGCCAGACGCGTTGCCGCCAGCTCAAGCATGGGGGTTGAGAAATCAAGGCCCTCATACGTAACCTGGGGTATGTGCTGGAGCAGGCGTTCAGCCAGATAACCGGGACCCAGGCCTAATTCAACAATATGGGCTGCCGGCAATGGCGTTTCCCTAATTTGCTGAATAATGGTATCAAATAATTGGAGACGTTCCGGGGTAGGCACAAAGCGATTAGCCCAATCTAGCGCACATTGGTTATCGTGAAATTGATGTTGAACCCCAACGAATTTTTTCATACTCTACTCCCCGGTTCACTTGTGGCCATACGATGGCTTTAATCTCTGTATCTGTATTTTTTGCGGGCTAATGCCCCACTGGTAGCCCGCCATTAAACCGTGGAGACGTGAGAACGACGGCAGATCGACCCCATAATCGACAGAATTGACATGATTATCACGATTTTATCGATCATAATTCGGTAAATCGGGTTAATCCTGTCTAAATTTTTTCACCACGGTTTAGGGCAGAGCTACCGCCCCAGTTTGTGAAGCACTATTTAAGTCGAGTCTCCCGTAAACAACATAGCTTGGACGGTCGGCACAATTGGGTTTGATATATCGCCTCAACTTTAACCGAAACGTATAGGAGTTACGCAGTTCAAAAGGTGACAGTCACTTAGACACGATAAATCGACTTGTTTCGGCTAAACGGGCGTTCTTTTTCGGCAAAAAGTGACTGGCACCGGGTTCGTTACACCCAACTGCGTAAGTCCTAACTTAATTAATGGAAAACCTGCACCAATCAACAGGATATAATGCCGTGGTTGTAGGCAATGCTCAATTCAATTCTAGCCCGACTTGGCCGGCACACAATCCTTCAATAAAGATTACCTAAATTGCCCATAAATCCCGCCTCAATAAACTAAAGGTAATTATGGAGGCGTTAATGGCAATCAACAAAAACAACAAGATTACATCCTATTTGGATTGGTCTGATCAAGGGAAATCAAGTCTCTGGCGTTATGTGTTAGGGGTTTTGCTCTCAATATTCGTCTTTTTTGTACTCGGTGGGCTTGGGATGTTCCCACTTATACTTTTTGTGCCGGATTATCAGAAATCATTGACCCTAAATGTCTTGGCAATATTAATGGCATTTGTTATCCCCTTTATTTTCATACCGTTAATGGTAAAACTTGTCCACCACCGCCCCTCTTGGAGTGTAGCCATGCCCAAGCTGCGCTTTGAGATGTGGAACTTTTTTACTGCTTTTTGGGTATCCATTGTAGTAAGTGTGGTCACTGGATTACTGTTTAGCCTTATTGGGGTTGTACCCATTGAATCTAATCCTGATTTTACTTTGACGGTTTTGGCGCCTGTTGCCCTTATTGGAATGGGGGGCATCTTTATCCAGGCCGGGAGTGAAGAGATGTTATTCCGGGGCTATTTCACCCAATTTGCCAGACGATACACGTCAAATAAATATGTCGTTATTGGTGTACCGGCGCTGCTTTTTGCCTTGCCCCATATTGCTAACATATCTCAATTGGGCGGTGGTATTCTGGTATTAATCCCCTACCTGATTTCAGGGATTTTGTACGGCTGGGCTGCCTATAAAACCGGTTCGTTATGGATGGCGCTGGGGCTGCATTTGAGTAATAACTATACATCATTAGTGCTTATTGGTACAAAAGGTGATGTGTTGCCATCAGCCGCTCCATTCCAAATAGAGGTGCCTGGTCTGGCAGTGGTAACTGTACTTGTGGCCATACAGTCTGTGGTCATCGCTATGATACTCAACTACCTCATTGAAAGACGTGAAATCAAGGTATGACGCTCCTGGCCAGGTGGGGTTCATTACAAATCACCGTGATTCCTCGGCCTGTACTAAAAAAGGGTCCCGAATCACCGTGATGCCTCGGCCTATACTAAAAAAGGGTGATGAATCACCGTGATTCCTCGGCCTATACTAAAAAAGGGTGATGAATCACCGTGATTCTTCGGCCTATACTAAAAAAGGGTCCCGAATCACCGTGATGCCTTGACCATTACCAGTAGAACTCCGTGAGAAGTAAGGCGGAGGAAGTCATCGGTTTTTTCCCTTACTCCCTAATTCTTACTCCCTACTCCCTACTCCCCGGTTTAGACAGCTAAGCGGCAGCTTGAGTTAAATAAGCTCCATCAGCGACGGTTCCAGTCTACTTCAATACGGGCCTCGCCGCCGTAGTCCTGATATTCCACAGTAATGGTGTGCCGGCCGGCGCCAACATCTTTAAACGTGCCTTCACTGGTTCCCCCGTCGTGGGAGGCCTCCCCGAAGACCAGCCAATTATCCAGATAAACCTTGACTCGATCTTCTTTAGCCAGTTTAGCCCGAAACTCATAATCCCCTTCTTTTAACGTCACCGTTTTTTGCCAGCGCACCGAGAAGTAGTCGGCATTCATGCCGGACACCGGTTCATCGTCGCCCCAATCAAAATCGACGTCGTCATCCTCACGAACCAGGAAGGGCGCGTCGAGAAACTCAGGATTGTTGTAATATTCGCCCACCCATTTATCGGCGGAGACGAGCGTCTTCTCGAACCATACCTTGATGTGCGCCTCACCGGCATCCTCGAAATATTCGACGATGAGGGTATGGACGCCCGGCTTGATGTCGCCAAACGCGCCGGAATGAAGGACATAGGGGTTGGTATTCCACTCGTCAATCAGCAGCCAGCCATCCAGATAAAGTTTGACCCCATCATCCACATCAGCCATAAACCGATAATCGCCCTCCTCGGTAAATTCAAAGGGGCGAGTCCACCGCACCGAGAAATAATCGGCCGGGACCTGGGGATCGGGGCCGGCCGCGCCCCAGTTAAAATCAAGCGTGGGGTCGTCGCGGACCAGGACCGGCTGGCCGTCCAGGTTGGGGTTATCATAATATTCGCCTCGCCAACTGGTTAGCGACGGGGCGGACAGGGTGGGGCTGGCCGTGGGCAGCGGGGTTGCCGTGGGCAACGGGATCGTCGTGGGCCGGGCGGTCGGCGGGGGGCCGGCCGCTAAGGCTGAGGCCGATGGGGCAGGTGCGCCGCCGGCCTGGGCGGTGCCGACCCCCTCGGCCCGAGGCAGGCGTGACACGTTGCTCTGACAGGAAACAGCCGTAGCATTGACCCAGCCGGTTTCTCCCTGCTGCGTTTCAACCAGGACCCACAGGTCAGCGGCCTCATAAATTTTGAGGGCTGAGAGCGTCGTCCCGACCGCTAAGGTTCTGTTCGACGCGAAAGCGGCGTCAGGCCCGCTTCTCAACTGCAGGGTATCCAGGCTGACCACGCAGGGAACGCCGGCCGGGGCTGAAGGCGTCCCAGGCGTCGGTGAAGTTATGGGTGAGCCGAATGGCAGGGTATCGCCCTGGTGGCTCGACGCCTCAGGCGCGGGAGGGGGTGGGGTCGGAGTTGCTGTTGAACGGGGTGTGGGTGTACTGGGCGGGGCGGGGCTCGTTGCCAGCGCCGTCGTCGCGGCTGCGGTCGAAACGGTCGGCGTGGCGGTCGATTCAATCGCGCCGGGCGTCGCCGTCGCCGCTATGTCAGCCGGCGAACAGGCGGTCAAGCAGCTAACGGCCAGGCATAAAACCGGCCAAATCGCGGTCACGAACGGTTGATAAACTTTGTTTTCCATAGGTTCCTCCCCCAGGCCAGACTGTAGTCAATCATCAGCGTTCAGCCCTTAGCTGTTAGCTATCAGCTCTTTGCCTGTTCCGGCAACTATTGGGTTACAAAAGCCGGTCATGGGATCCCAAGGCCGTCATTATGGTTAAAGCTGACGGCTGACGGCTGATAGCTGAAGGCTTCTTCTACAAGAATATACTTAAGGAGGCTGGAAAACCTTCAGTTTTCATCGCTCAGAGCAAAAGGGCGCAAAAAATCGACTGGCAAACTGCCTGGCTTCCGGCAGGGTAAAAATCTCTCTAACCTCTGGGGGACATTCATCTTGGCGTTTCTTCAAAGGCAAAATGGTATTCAAATGGTTTAAGGCCTTGTCCAGTTTATCGTTCATTTTCTGGTTGCTTCTTAATTTCTCTATGGTTGCACTTTTTTAGAAACCCGGTTTTTGCGGCCTAATTGAGAATCTATTGAGGCCAAAAGCCCCTCTTTTTAACGCTAAAAAACCGGGGTTCTGGTCATCATACTTTAAAGTGCAAAAGTAGGGTTAATTTTTACAAATTTTTGTTTACGTTCATTGCTTACCATATTGCCTGCTTGTTTAGTTCGACATATCCTTCGATGGTCCGGCGGTGTAGCGCAGCCCGTCGACGAGCAGAGCCACCATGCGGCGCGCGAAGCCAGGGTCGTAGTGAGCCGACATGCACAGGCTCGCCACCGCTCGCAGGAGGTCGTCCGGATCGATGTCGGTCCGCACTTCACCCGCGCTGGCCGCCGCGTCGAGCAAGGCTTGTAGGGCAGGCTGGAATCGCTCCTCGAAGTAGGCGGGTAAACTGGTGTAGGCCGGGTCTCCAGAGTGCAAGGCCGTGGCCAGTCCGCGTTTGGTCGCGATGAAGTCTGCGAAGCGTTGCAACCACAGCGCCAGCGCCTCGCCCGGCGCATGGTCCGCCGCCAGGACCACTGCGGCGTCAGCACAGGCATCGACTTGACGACGGAAGACCCCCACGATCAGGTCTGACCGTTGCGGAAAATGGCGATAGACCGTACCGACGCCGACGCCCGCCTTGGCCGCGATCTCCCGTACAGGCGCGTCTACCCCCGAAGTGGCGAACACCGCTAACGCTGCCTCCAACAAGGCATCTTTATTCCGTTGCGCGTCGGCCCGCACCGGCTGAGACTGAGCGGTCTCGCGCCCGGCGTCATCGCTTTCATCGGCTGGCAGGTTACTCATTTTTAATCCTCACTCTATTAACCTCAGTTCGGAAATTAATGTCCTTCATGTCATTTCGCAGCGCCAGCGGAGAAATCCCTGTGACAATACAATAAAAAGTGATTTGGCTGGGAAACTTTGAAGCGACAATGTCAAATTTCCCCTGCGAATGCTTCATTTATGGCGATGTCTGAGGGATTTCTCCGCCTCCGGCTACGAAATGACATGCTTAGCTCCTCTAATTATCGAACTCGGGTTATTTCCTACTTGACAAACGGAACTATGTTCCGTATAATATGACGCACAATACGGAACATAGTTCCATTTTACACGAAGTAAGTGGAGTTGACAACTGTCACCTATTACCAGGAGGTATATTATGGAAGTACAAGACAAAGTTGTGATTATTACCGGCGCTTCGATGGGCATTGGCGCGGCGACGGCCCGCGTCTTCGCCGAGGCGGGCGCGAAACTGGTCCTCGCGGCGCGGTCTGCCGACAAATTGGCGGCGGTCGCCCACAGTCTACCGTCCCAGGCCGAAACGCTGATCGTTCCCACCGATGTAACCGACCCGGCTCAGGTAAGAGCGTTGATCGACCAAGCTTACGAGCGCTTTGGTCAGATTGACATCCTGATCAACAATGCCGGGCGAGCGGTGGCGGGCTGGATCGCCACGGTCGATCCCGATCACTACCGCCAGATTATCGAGCTGAATATGCTGGGGCCACTCCACGGGATACAGGCGGTTGTACCAAAGATGAAAGAGCAGGGCGGCGGCGTCATTATAAACATCAGTTCTAACGTGAGCAAAATGGCGATTCCGGGGATCGGCACGTATGCCTCGACCAAGTACGCGCTGAACGGCCTGAGCCTGACGGCTCGCAATGAGCTGGCGGCCGATAACATTCGGGTTGTGCTGTTTCATCCGGGCATGACCGCCACGGATTTTGGCAAGAACGCTGTGTTCGAAGAAAACATGGGCAACTGGCGTCCAGACGGCGGCCAACCAATGCCCCCTCCTGACTCGGCCGAAGATGTGGCGCGTAAAATCCTGGAAGCGGCCATCAGTGAACCTGCCGAAACAGGCATGCCGATGTAGCGCGGTAGCTTTGTACTAAACCGTGGTGAAGAAAAATTTAGACAGGATTAACATGATTTACCGAATTATGATCGATAAAATCGTGATAATCCTGCCGAAGGTTCTGTCGATTATGACGGCCCTCAACGCGATCACGCTTGCCTTTGCCATCGAACTTGAAACGACAGCGATCAAGGTCAACGCTGCCAACCCAGGCCCAACCGCGACGGAGCTTAACAACTTCTTTGGAACACGCACGGTTCAAGAGGCCGCTCGTGAGCCGGTTCGGCTCGCGCGGCTCGGCCCGGACGGTCCGACGGGCGCCTTCTCGGGCGAGAACGGCCCGATCCCGTGGTAATCCCGTCTCACCGACTTGCCCCGTTAGCAATTAACCAACTGTCACCATAAAAGAAGTTAGACACCCCTCACGGTTGCAGTATCACCTGCACGGGTGTAATGTGCTCGCCGTGTCGTGTCTGGGTTCGGTTGTATATGGCCACCGAGATATAGACCGGCTCGCCCGGCACGAAGGCGACGTCATACGGGCTCCCGGTGTCGAGGAGGCGACGAGTCTCAAGCGTCCAGCGCCCGTCGCGCCACTCGGCTTTCCCCCTGATGTCGCCGCGGTCGCCCGTGAGCGGGCTGATGACGATGTTCGGGATGATGCTGCCCACAGGATAGGTATCGGCCTCCTTCGTGTACGGGATCGCCTGCGCTTGGTGGATCCACCACGTCCGTCCTTGCTCGGACGTGGCGGCATCTGGGTTTGTATAGATTATGGGTGCTGGCGGCAGGAATTGGGGGAGCACGTATGTCTCGCCCACGGGCTTGTCCGGATCGAGCTTTACGAAGTTGTAGGCGTACCCACCGCCCTCGTTGGGGTCCGGATAGTACCCGCCGGTATACCGTTCTTTGGGATCCTCCGGCAGAGGGGTGGGCGGACCAAAGTATTGATCATCCAGGAAGCCGGGCTCGCCGGCCAGTTCCCCCATCGGGTCGGTGCGCACGGACTTCCAGTGCCACACGTCGCCAACCTCACCCGCAGTGTAGTGCAGGCCGTGCTTCTCGCCCCTTTCACTGGCCGGACCAACGCCGAGGTGACAGGTCGAGGCGCAGCTCCCATTTTGTACATCGGTGATATACATCGACAGCTTGTCCTCGTAGTACACATTTTCGTCCGCTCGCTCATAGGCCGTCTGTAACATCTTCCAGCCCTTCTCGGTCTTCAGGAGCGGGTAGCGCTTATAGCTAACGTCGGCGTCGGCCCACTGGAACTGAAAGTACACGTACCGGCCATCGTGAACAGCCTTAACCGAGACATCCACATGCTCCGGGTCGTTCGCGCCCTTAACCGTGCGGATCGTTACTGGCTTCACATTGGCCCAGCCAGGGTCGCCGGGATCGCCATCAAGCGCGGGGGCTGGAAGCCCGTCCGGCAGCCGTGGAGCCGTCAGGGTTGCCGGGAGGCTGTTGAGGAAGTAAAGCCCCGCCACCATCGGGCTGAAGATGACAACGGCGAACATGCCGGCCCGGACGTGGGGCCACCAGAGCCGGGCCTTGAAGATGGTCCAGAACTGGCCGAAGAACCATTGCAATAAGGTGTGGATAATTACATAGGGAATCAGCAGGTAAGCGACAAGCCCGTGTAGCAATCGCATGGCGTCATAGCCCCCCAGGACCGCAGAGAGACCGAGATCGACGCGGTAGAGCGCGATCCCGGTCACCATCAGCACGACGACGAAGATGAACGCGATCCAGTAGACGAGGAGGTTGGCGGACCAGAGCGCGACCTTGTTCCGCAGGAAGTGGCCGCGGCGAAGCCCGTCGAAGAGCTTCTGGAAGGTTTTGCCCGTCACCGTGAGCCGCCGGGTGGCGCGGGACCGTACCATATACCCGGTGTACACGCCTGCTGTGAGCAGCATGAGAAACGCCAAGTAGATGTGCAAGTCGATGAGGTTAATACCGAACAGAGCGCCTCTGGGCGAGAGCGATCCGAGGAGGGCGCCCCAGACACCCTCAGCGCCCCCTAGCAGGCTCTTCTGATAGCCCCAGCCGATCCGCATCCCAGAAAGAAGGTTGAGCGCCAGGAGAACAACCAGCATCCAATGACAGACGGTGACGAACAGGTGGGCCTTTGCGCTGGTACGGCGCGGGGCCGGTCGCCGGTCCGGGTTAGGCCCCCGGACCGGTTGCTGTCTGTCAGTACCTTGCGGAACCTCCTCTAGATCTACGGCTTTGCCTACGCGAGATCGTTTTCCCTCCAGGTCGCTGTCTGGAGATCTCTGATAGCTGTCGAGCATTCGTTGTTCCTTTCGTCGGGTTTCAATCTGAGATCAAGCGTTGCTACCTTTAACACCAACACCCTATTGGCCCCACAAAGACGCCAAGAACCCGAAAATTTTATATAAAAACTTAGCGCCCTTAGCGTCTTTGAGGTAAAACCCACTTCATCTGTTAATGGGTAGCAACTTGGGTTATGATATAACAAAAAACATGCTCCAACCCATCAATTTTCTATCAACATCCTATCGCTTGTTCTCAACTTCAATCCTATTGTCTCTCTGTTGTAATCAGGAAAAACACAAACCCGACCTACAATACCGCCCTGCACCCTACAGCCCCAACATAGGCCCGCCAGAACCCACCCTGACCCGCGACCATATTGCTTTTTTATGTTTACTTTTGACTCACCCCGACTGCTTCAACGCTGTGAACTCAAATACACGCGCTTGGGTCACTTTCACCAAATCTTCGACCGTGATTTGCAGTGTATGACGGGCAACACCACAACCACCATAAACATATTCCATTTCTAAAAGGTGGCTGTCGATGATTGTTGGCAGCCGCCAAATTGACCAATTCAGCAACCGCAGCGATGCCCGGCGTCTGGTTCACCCCCAAAGTAACGTGCGCCCTCTCCCTCCTGTACAATTATTCGTTGTCAACAGGCCATGATATACTAACGGTAAGCTACGTATATTCAGATTCAAGGAAACAAGCCGGACAAAAAGAGATCAATCGAGCGAAGCGAGAATTCAAGCAATGGCTGCTACCATTCTACACACCAAACTCTATATGCCCCCCGTTCGTCCTGTGCTGGTGCCGCGCCTACGGCTGATCGATCAACTCAAGGCCGGCTGGTACGGGAAAGCGACCATCGTCATCGGTCCGGCCGGGTTCGGCAAAACAACCCTCGTCAGCGCCTGGCTTAATCAAATGGCTAAATCAAGCCCAATGAAGGATAAACCGCCTGAAACCTCTCTTCATCCTTCATCCTTCATCCTTCATCCTTCCCATGTCGCCTGGCTGTCGCTGGATGAAAACGACAATGATTTGCAGCAGTTCCTCATGTACCTCGTCCTGGCCTTACAAACAGTTGACGACCAATTAGGCGAGACGGCGACAGCTCTGCTGGACACCCTTCAGATGATTGATGCCGAACCGGTGTTGACCTCCATCCTCAACGAGGTGGCGGCCTGGCCGGGGCGGATTACCCTGGTTTTGGATGATTATCACGTCATTCGTCTGGCCGCCATTCATCAGGCCGTGTCCTTCCTGCTGGTTAATGTTCCGCCGCAGCTCCATCTCGTTTTTACCAGCCGGGAGGAGTTGCCTCTGCCCCTGGCCCGGTGGCGGATGCGGGGCATGCTGACTGAAATGGGCATCCAACAGCTTCGCTTCACCCACGAAGAAGCGGCTGACTTTCTTAATCAAGTCATGGGATTGAACCTGACCCGGGAGACGATCGGCGCCGTTGAGGCCCGCACCGAAGGGTGGGTCGCCGGCTTGCAGATGGCCGCCCTGTCGCTCCGAAAAAAGCAACATGCCCTGGACCTCGCCGCCGCCGTCAACAACTTTAGCGCCAAAAACCGCTATGTTATTGACTACCTGGCCGAAGAAGTGATGCAACAGCAGCCCGATCCTATCCGCCATTTTCTACGGCAAACCGCCATCTGTGACCGTTTTTGTGCGGCTTTATGTAACACTCTTACCGGGCAAAACGACAGCCAGGCCATGCTCTACCGGCTCGAGCAGGCCAATCTTTTTCTCATCCCGCTCGATGACGTGCGCGAGTGGTACCGTTATCACGCCCTTTTTGCCGATTTCTTGCGAACGCAACTAACGCCAGAGCAGCAGCGTGTTTTGCATCAGCAAGCCAGCGAATGGTTTGAGGCTCAGCAACTCATCACCGAAGCGATTCAACATGCTCTGGCGGCTAACAACCTTTCTGCGGCGACCCGGCTTATTCTACAAAACGCCGAGCCTCTGATTAACGAGGGTCGCTTCACCCTGCTGTTGGAATGGATCAACACTATGCCCGATGAAGCGGTGCGCCGGCATAGCGTTTTGGCCGCTCGCAAAGCCTATTTCTTATACCTGCGCGGTCAATACCCGGCCGCCGAACGATACTCGGCTTATTCTCAGGCCGCGCCGCCCCCCGACGATCCCTTGCAACAAGCCGAAATTTATACCTATCGGGCCGAATTTGCTTACACTCTGCACAAGCACGAGACGGCCAGAGCCTTAGCCCAACGGGCTTTAAAGTTATTGGCCGATTCCGACTCGATTTTCCATACCTATGCGCTCAACATTTTGGGCGAGGCCCAACTGGCCCTGAACGCCTTGGAGGAGGCCGCCGTTACCTTTCGTCAAGCTCTGGCCCTGGCCCAACACCGGGGACACGACTATATGGTTATCCTATCGTTCAGCTTTCTGGCTCCGCTGCTGTACGTGCAAGGGCGGCGACTGGAAGCCTTGGGTTTATGCCGGCAAGCCATGGCCGATTACGCGGATCGGCGCGGGCAGGCCCGGCTGATCACGGGCCGGCTGCACGTCTCGCTGGGCATTTTGCACTACGTCGGCAACAACCTGGGCCGGGCCAGGCATCATTTGGAAATTGGGATTGACCTGTGCCAGAAGTTAGGGCTGGTGTTTCAGATGTTGATCGGCCAACGCACGTTGGCTCGCTTGCAATTTGTGCAAGGCCAGACGCAAGCGGCCTGGGCCACCTTGCAAGCCGGCCGGCAGGTGGCCGCCACCTTGCCCAACCCCGCCGATGCCCAGGAGATCGATGTAATCGCCGCCAACCTGCATCTGCGGCACGGGGAGATTGCGGCGGCTGAACGGTTGTTGGACCGGGTTAGCCCCTCCCGGCAGGCCCAACTGGCCCGGGCGCGCTTGTTATTGGCCCAGGGGCAAACCCTGGCCGCGCAGGATATCTTAGACTCCCTGGCCCACACCTTCCAACAAAAGGGCCGGTTGAGCCAATTAATTACGGTTCGTATCCTGCAAGCCCTGGCTGCCCCTGACCGGGCGGCGGCTTATTTACCCGAAGCCATCCGTCTGGCCGCCCCCGGCCAGTATCAACGCCATTTCCTCGATGAAGACCCGCGCCTGGCGGCGCTGCTGTGCGATTATCAGGCCCTGGCCCCCGACTTCATCAAGCACCTCCTTCAGGCTTTCGGAACCACCCCCACCCCACCCCCACCCCCCCAACCCCAACCAGCAGCCATCGATGCCCTTGGCGAACGCGAAATCGAAATCCTGCGCCTGGTGGCCGAAGGCTACCCCAACCGGCAAATTGCCGAAAAATTATATATCTCCCTGAGCACCACCAAATGGTATCTCAACGGCATCTATCAGAAGCTCCACGTCCGCAACCGCACCCAAGCGGTAGCCAAAGCGCGCTCCTTAAAGCTGTTGTAACAACCATACTTTCGATAGCACCCCCCACTCTTTTTCCGTACTTTAGATCGGTGACAACCTAACTTTTCCTGACCTAGAATAAGATTATGGTTAGAGGTTGCCTCGCCATCCCAAATCCCCCTCAAATCAGGAGAAGTTTATGGCAACAGAAGGATATGCATTGGCGACTATTCATGAATTTGTCGGGCATGAGTTGGGCGTCTCGGATTGGCTGACCATTGATCAGGAGCGGATCAGCCAGTTTGCAGCCTGCACCAGCGATCACCAGTGGATTCACGTCGATGTAGAGCGGGCCAGGCGTGAAAGTCCCTATGGCTCAACAATTGCCCACGGTTATCTGATCCTCGCGCTGCTCTCGCAATTCCAATACGAAGTTGAACTGATACCCGCCGGTGTGGCGCAGGCGATTAACTACGGGGTTGAGCGGGTGCGCTTCTTGGCGCCCGTCAAGCCCGGCGCTCGCATTCGTGATCGGGTAACTCTGTTGGCGGCGGAGAACAAAGGCGACAGGCGCGTACTCCTGACCGTGCAGAACACGGTTGAGATCGCCGGGGAGAACAAACCGGCGATGATCGCGGAAACGCTGGCCATGCTGATCGGGCGATAATTATATTGAGAGGGAGCAATGCTATGGCGGAGTAGTCAGTGGCGACCACAACGCAAATTTTACAAGGAGCGCATAAAATGGATTTTCAACTCAATGAAGAACAAAGAATGATTCAGGCCGCGGCCCGCGATTTTGCCCAAAATGAGATTGCCAAAGTGGCGGCGCATTATGACGAAACCGGCGACTTCCCGGCCGAGACTATCGGAAAAATGGGCGCGCTGGGCTTCTTCGGCATCGAGGTGCCGGAGGCGTACGGCGGCGCGGAAATGGATACGTTGTCTCATATGCTGGTCATCCAGGAAATCAGCAAGGTGGACGCCGCTCATGGCACCATCCTATCGGCCAACAACACCCTGGTTTGTTACCCGCTGATGGCCTTTGGCACCGAAGAACAGAAGCAAAAATACCTGGTGCCGGTGGCCAGCGGCGAAAAAATTGGCGCTTACTCGCTCACCGAGCCGGCCTCCGGCTCCGATGCGGGCACCATGCGCAGCCGGGCCGTGCGCGACGGCGACCATTACCTCATCAGCGGCACCAAAAGCTGGGTCACCAACGGCGCCAACGCCGATTTTCTCATCCTGTTTACAATGACCAATCCCGAAGCCGGCCATCGCGGCATTACCGCCTTCATCATCGAAGCCGGCCAGCCGGGGCTGCAACTCGGCCGTAAAGAGGACAAGCTGGGTATTCGCGCCAGCGCCACCTGCGAACTTTACTTTGATAACTACCGCTGCCCGGTCGAAAACCGGCTGGGCGAAGAGGGGCAGGGCTTCAAAATCGCCATGACGGTGCTTGACTCCGGGCGCATCGGTATTGCGGCGCAGTCGGTGGGCATCGCCGAAGCGGCCTATGAAGCCAGCGTGAAGTACGCCCGCGAACGACAGGCTTTTGGCGGCCCCATCGGCCAATTCCAGGGTATCCAGTGGAAAATTGCCGATATGAAAAGCCGGCTGGAAGCCTCGCGGCTGTTGATGTACCGGGCGGCCGTCGCCAAAGAAGAGGGCAAGACCAGCGGCGCTCGCTTCACCACCGAGGCCGCCGTCGCCAAGCTGTTTGCCAGCGAAACGGCGATGTTCTGCGCTCACCAGGCCGTGCAAATTCACGCCGGGATGGGCTACAGCAAAGAAATGCCCATCGAACGCTACTTCCGCGACGCCAAGATCACCGAAATCTACGAAGGCACCAACGAGATTCAACGCATGATCATCGCCCGCAACGAGTTGCAGTTGCGATAACGGATTTTGGGTGTTACGCCCATAAGCGGCAAACGGCTGAATGGGGGAGAAACCAGAGAAGACATATTCAGTCGATCACGATTTCAAGATCTGATAAGAAATGATAGAACACGGATGACACAGATTATACGGATTTTCACCGATAAGGCTTGATTTAACTAAAAAATATCCGTGTTTATCCGTGTGATAGCATAACATTAAACCGTGGAAACGCGAAGATGACGGCAGATCGACCAAATAATCGACAGAATTGACACGATTATCACGATTTTATCGGTCATAATTCGGTAAATCGGGTTAATCCTGTCTAATTTTTCTTCACCACGGTTTAATGCAGAGCTACCATCCGTGTGATCGGTACAATCTGCGTTCTATTTGCCCACTTTTATGTAAAATTGTGATCGACTGATATTTTATTGCGGAGGTAAAAATAGGATGAAAATCATTGTTTTAATCAAACAAGTGCCCGATACGGCGCAGTTATCGGCGAATATGAATGGCTTACAGTTGATGGCCAGCGGGCCACGGATCATCAATCCCTGGGATGAATACGCGATTGAGGAGGGCTTGAAATTGCGCGAAGCCCACGGCGGCAGCGTGACGCTGCTGTGCCTGGGTACACCCGACGCGGTCGAGACTCTCAAGCGCGGCCTGGCGATGGGCGCGGATGAGGCCGTGCTGATCTCCGATCCACAGTTGGCCGGCGGTGATAGTCTGGCCACAGCCCGGGCGCTAGCAGCGGCCATCGAAAAGATCGGCGCCTATGATTTGGTCATTGCCGGACGCTCGTCCATCGACGGAGGTAACTTCGCTACAGCGGTGCAGGTAGCGGCGCTACTGGCGGCCGCTCAGCTATCCTACGTGGCGGCCATCAAGGCCATTGACCCGGCGGCCAAAACCATCACCGTGGAACGCTTGATGGAGGCTGGGCGCGAGACCGTCAGCAGCAAACTACCGGCGGTAATGACAGTGGTTAAAGAGATCAACGAGCCGCGCTACCCCAGTTTCATGCAAATCCGTAAAGCGGCCAAAAAGGACGTCCCGGTCTGGAGCGTAGCCGATTTAGGACTGGACGCCGGGCAGGTGGGCGCGGCCGGCTCGCAGGTGAAATGGTCGCAAATCGACTTACCGCCGACCCGCGAGGCCCAGGTTGAAATACTTGAAGGCACAGCGGAAGAGTCGGCTAAAGCCTTGGTTGATCGGCTGCTGGCCGAGAAAATTATTTAGGGAAGGAAACTCATTCGATGTCAAACAACGTCTTTGTCTGGATTGAACAAAACGACCCTATCGCCTGGGAAACCTTGGGGGCGGCTCGGGGCGTGGCCGACCAACTGGGCGGTCAACTGGTAGCTCTGGTGCTCGGTGAGAACGTGGCCAACCTGGCAACGGAAGCCATTGGTTATGGCGCAGACCGCGCCTTGGTGGCCGATGATGCCACGTTGGGGCCTTACCGGCTGGAGCCTTATGCGGCCATCATCACCCAACTGGCTCAGGCGCACCAACCGGCCGTACTACTGATGGGGGCCAGCAGCGCCGGATTGGAGTTGTCCGCTTATGTGGCGGCCAAACTGGGCGTGGGGCTGGCCCCCGACTGCACCGAACTGACCGTTGAAGACGGCGGTTTAGTCGCCACCCGGCCGGTCCTGGTCGGTAATCTCGTTGCCAAAATTGCGTTTGGCGACGCCCGCCCGCAGATGGCAACTATCCGCCGCCGGGTCTACCCGATGCCGACGGCCGATAGCAGCCGCAGCGGTGAGACGACCGGCGTGGCGGCCGTGTTGAGCGAGAGCGACATCCCCACAAAAGTGGAGGGGGTTGCCGCCAGCAGCGGCCAGGTCAGCCTAACCGACGCCACCATCATCGTTTCCGGTGGGCGTGGCGTGGGCGGGCCGGAAGGCTTTGCGCCGGTGCAGGCATTGGCCGACGCTCTCGGCGGCGCGTTGGGGGCCAGTCGCGTGGCCGTCGACTCTGGCTGGATTCCCTATGCTCACCAGGTGGGGCAAACCGGCAAAACGGTGCAGCCCGACCTGTATATTGCCTGCGGTATTTCCGGCGCAATTCAACATCTGGCCGGCATGAAAACCTCCAAAGTCATTGTCGCCATCAATAAAGACCCGGACGCGCCGATCTTCAAGTTTGCCCGTTACGGTATTGTTGGCGATTTGTTCGAGGTCGTCCCGGCTCTGACGAAGGAGTTCAAAGCGCGGTTGGGAACGTAAAGTCTGGGCGAATTCATAAACCCAGCAAACTCTTGAACTCACCAAACTGTTTTGAGGGAGGCGTACAGTGCTGTCACTGGTCGAAAAGATTTTGTTTGTGATTGCTGTCGGGGTGTCGTTGTACTATACCCAAGTCACCTTTAGTAAAATGATCACCGTGGTGCAGCGGGGACAAGGACAACTCAACCTCGATCATCTCCCCCCACGGCTGTGGACGGCGCTGAGGGCGCTGGTCAACCAGGGGGGCATCATTCGCCATCGCCCGGTCACGTCGCTCTTTCACTACTTTATTGCCTGGGGTTTTATCTACTATGTATTGGTCAATGCGGTGGATGTGCTCGAAGCCTTCATCCCCGGTTTCCATATTCCGGGGATGTTAGGCAACCTCTACCGGCTGCTGGCCGACCTGCTGACGGTGGCTGTTCTCATCGGGATGACTTATTTCTTGGTGCGCCGCTTCCTGGTCAATTCAGCGGTGTTGACCATCCGCGACAACGTGACGCTGCACCCCAAAGCCGCCGCCGGCATGCGGACGGACTCGCTGCTGGTGGGCGGTTTCATCTGGGGGCACGTGGGTTTCCGCTTTTTGGGCACAGCCTTTCTGGTGGCGCTGCACGGCGGCGACCCCTGGCAGCCGTTCGCCAGTCTGTTGGCGGCGCCGCTGGACGGCCTGCCGGAAACGGCGCAACTCATCGGCTGGCACACCAGTTGGTGGCTGGCCATCGGCCTGATTTTGGCGTTTGTGCCGTATTTCCCCTACACCAAACACGCCCACCTGTTTGTTGGCCCCTTCAATTTTATGACCCGCCCGCCGCGACGGGCGCTGGGCGCGCTAGACCCCATCAATTTCGAGGATGAAAGCATCGAACAGTTCGGCGCGACCACGCTGACCGACCTGAGCCAGACCCAACTGGTCGATCCCTTTGCTTGCATTATGTGCAGCCGCTGCCAAGAGGTTTGCCCGGCCTACACCACCGGCAAGCCGCTGTCGCCGTCGGCGCTGGAAATCAACAAGCGCTATCATATTTGGGATCAAATGGCGGCGCTGGCCGGCGGCGAGGCGGATGAGTCGCCGCTGCTGGAGTGGGCCATCAGCCCCAGCGCGGTTTGGGCCTGCACCACCTGCGGCGCGTGCCTCGACGTTTGCCCGGTGGGTAACAAGCCGATGTTCGATATTATGGACATCCGGCGCAGCCAGGTATTGATGGCAAGCGAATTTCCGGCGGAATTGAAGGGGGCGTTCACCGGGTTGGAACGCAACGGCAACCCGTGGCAGATGACCGATGACCGGCTGGCCTGGACCAAACCGCTCGATTTTGCCGTGCCGACGGTCGAGGAAAATCCCGATTTTGAGGTGCTGTTCTGGGTGGGCTGCGCCGGTGCGTTCGATCCCGGCGCGCAAGAGATTGCGCGGGCCACGGCCACGGTGCTGCACGCGGCCGGGGTCAACTTTGCCGTGCTGGGCAATGATGAAACCTGCACCGGCGACACCGCCCGCCGCGCCGGCAACGAGTATCTGTTCTACGAGATGGCGCTGGGCAACATCGAAACGCTCAATGCCGTGGGCGCGGACCAAAAGAAAATCGTCGCCAGTTGCCCCCACTGTTTGCACACCATCGGTACCGAGTACGCCGATTACGGCGGCCACTACACGGTGCTGCACCACACCCAACTGATCAGCGAGTTGATTGGCGCGGGCCGGCTGAAGCTGAACGGCTCCAACCAATTGGAGAAAGTCGCTTTCCACGATCCCTGCTACCTGGGGCGGCACAACGGTGTGTACGATGCCCCCCGCTTGACGCTGGCCCAGGCAGGCGCGACCCTACTGGAAATGGATCGCAACCGCAGCGACTCGTTCTGCTGCGGGGCGGGCGGGGCGCAAATGTGGAAGGAGGAGGAGCACGGCTCGGCAGCGGTGAACGAAACCCGCTTCGCCGAGGGCCGCGCTACCGGCGCGGACGTGCTGGCCGTGGGCTGTCCCTTCTGCGCCCGGATGATGACCGACGCCAACACCAACGCCGGCTCACCGATGGTGGTGCAGGATGTGGCTCAACTCGTGGCCGCGGCGTTACAAAAGTAGACCGTTTGACTGAATCAGGAGGTAAACTTATGCTCAATTTAGCCACATTCCTTGAAGACAGCACTCGTCGTTACCCGGATCGGCTCGCCGTGATCTTCAACGACACCCGGTTAACCTATGCCCAGGTCAATGCCGCCGCTAACCAAATCGCCAACGGTTTGGTGCAGATCGGCATTCAGCCGGGGGACAAGGTGGCGCTCAGTTGTCCCAACCTAATCTACTTTCCCCTCATCTACTACGGCGTCCTCAAGACCGGGGCGGTTGTGGTGCCGCTGAACGTCCTGCTGAAAGAGAGCGAAATCGCCTATCATTTAACCGATGCTGAAGCCAAGGTCTACTTTTGCTTTGCCGGGACGGAGCAGTTGCCGATGAGCCGCTACGGCTATGCCGGCTTTCAGGAAGCCGATGAGTGTGAGCACATGTTCATCATCACAGCCGAGCCGGACGCACCGTCGCCCGTCGCGGGAGTTCAGACCTTGGGACAATTGATGCAGGGCCAGCCGGCTACGTTTAACACGGTTGAAACTGAAGCCACCGACACGGCCGTAATTCTCTATACCAGCGGCACCACCGGTCAGCCCAAGGGCGCTGAATTGAGCCACGCCAACATGATCTTTAACGCTCGTTTGGCCGACAACCACATCTTCAACCTGAGCGATCATGATGTCTACCTGATCGCCTTGCCCCTGTTCCATTCCTTCGGTCAAACGGTCCAGATGAATATGGGCTTCTACACCGGCAGTACCATTACGCTAATGGCTCGCTTTGACCCCGGTCAAGCCCTGGCCCTTATGGAGCAACACAACGTCACCTTATTTGCCGGCGTGCCAACAATGTACTGGGCCATTCTCAATTATCCCCAGGCCGACAACTATAATTTGGCGAAGATTGCCGCTAACTTGCGGGCGGTTCTCTCCGGCGGCTCGCCGATGCCAGTTGAAGTTATGCGGGCCTTCGAGAACAAATACAACGTCAAGGTCTTGGAAGGGTATGGCCTATCTGAGACCAGTCCGGTGGCCATATTTAATCATTATCCCCGAAAGACGAAACCGGGGTCTATTGGCCAGCCGGTATGGGGCATCCAGGTGCGCATTGTTGACTGGGATGATAAGGACGTCCCCACCGGCGAACCGGGTGAGATTATCATCAAAGGGCATAATGTTATGAAGGGATATTACCAACAACCCGAGGCTACCACCAAGGCGATGCGTAACGGCTGGTTTCATACGGGCGACATCGGCCAATTCGACGAGGAGGGCTATGTTTACATCACCGACCGGATCAAAGATATGATTATTCGCGGCGGCTATAACATCTACCCCCGTGAAATTGAGGAAAAACTGATGACTCACCCGGCCATCAGTTTGGCCGTGGTGATTGGCGTGCCCCACGACAAACACGGGGAAGAAGTGAAAGCCTTTGTCATTTTGCAAGAGGGCGCTACCGAAACCGAAGCGGATTTAGTCGCCTGGAGCAAAGCCAATATGGCCGACTACAAATACCCCCGGATCGTTCAACTGTGTACTTCGTTGCCGATGACAGCCACCGGCAAGATTCTTAAACGAGAGCTGCGGAAAATGCAGACCGTTGAATAAGGAGATTTGACCCTATGACTCATTCTTTGCCCTACCCCATCAGACAGGTGGCCGTCATCGGCGCGGGGACGATGGGCGCGGCCATCGCCGCCCATGTGGCCAATGCCGGGCTGCCGGTGCTGCTGCTGGATATCGCGCCGGATCGGTTGACCCCTCAGGAAGAAGCGCAGGGTCTGACGCTGGCCAGTCCGGCCGTGCGTAATCGCCTGGTGCAAGCCGGCTTCGACCGCACACGCCAGGTGACTCCGCCTTCCTTCATAAACCCAGACGCCGAACGCCGGGTGACTCTGGGCAACATCGAAGATGACCTGCCCCGAATTGCTGAAGCGGATTGGATTGTGGAAGCCATCATCGAAAAATTAGAACCCAAACAACAGTTGCTGGCTCGCATCGAGGCGGTGCGCCGGCCGGACAGCATTGTCACCACCAACACCTCCGGCCTGCCCATCGCCTTGCTGGCCGAGGGGCGCAGCCAGGAATTTAAACGGCATTTTCTCTGCACCCACTTTTTCAACCCGCCCCGCTATCTCAAACTGCTCGAACTCATTCCGATAGCCGAGACAGATGCGGCGGTGGTCGAGACGATGACCCAGTTTGGCCGGACGCGCCTGGACAAAGGGATTGTGCTGGGCAAAGACACGCCCAACTTCATTGGCAACCGCCTCTTCTCCATCGGCAACAGCTTTGCCGCCAACTACGCTCTCGAACACGGCTACACCATCTCAGAGGTCGATGAGTTAACCGGACCGCTGTTAGGGCGTCCCAAGACCGGCACCTTTCGCCTGCAAGATTTGGTGGGGTTAGATATTATCAATCACATTGCCCATAATTTGTACGACCTCATTCCCCACGATCCCTATCGGGAGGTGCTCCATGCCCCGAAACTCAAGGCCCTGGTAAACACCTTGATGGCAAATGGCTGGCTGGGCAACAAGACGGGCCAGGGTTTCTATAAAACGGGTACAGATGCCGCCGGCAAGCGCGTCTTTATGACCCTCAATCCGACCACGCTCGACTATGACCTTCCCGAAAAGACTCGCTTCGAGGCGGTTGACGCCGTGCGCAACATTGAGGACCTGGGTGAGCGAGTTAGGGCTGTGCTGAATGAGCAATGGTCAGAAGACCGGGGGACGCACTTTGTCTGGGCTGTGCTGAGTTATGAATTGGCCTATGCCGCAGCCGTCGCCCCGGACATCGCCCACGACCTCAAAAGCATCGATGAGGCGATCCGCTGGGGCTTTGCCTTCGAAGCCGGGCCGTTTCAATTGTGGGATCACCTGGGGGTGGCCGAGACCGTCGCCAAAATAGAGGCCTCCGGGCTGACCGTAGCCGCCTGGGTCAAGGCGATGCTGGCCGCCGGCTGCCCCACCTTCTACCGGGTTGATAACGGCCGGGTGACCGGTTACTACGATTGGGTTAGCCAGACGTATACCGACTGACCGGCTGACCCCCGGCCCAGGTTGCAGACAGGGAAGCCGTTAAGAAACTAAGCATTGGAAAACAAATAACTTCGGCAGTTGCTTCGAGCGATAAGCGAGAAATCCCTACAGAGTCGCTTTACCAACAATCGCCTCAGGGATTTCTCCGCCTGCGGCTACGAAATAGCTGTGAATTACCTCAGAAGCCGCCCAACGCCCCCGGCGTAAGCTGTGCCCACCGTTACTTCACAATACATCAACCTCAACGTACCACAAAACAACTTCGCCAAGCGGCGAGTCCGGGGCGCCAGCTTTACGCCGTTGTTGGGCAGCGATTTGGTCTAGTAAGCTGATTACGGAGCAAGACTTCCCCGTAGGATAGTGACCACAGCTTCGATGATTTGGTTAAATGAGGTTGCGTTCAGACGCCCTACCTCGCCAACCATCAAACTTTGATTGGCCGTAAACAATTTGCCCGGTCGGGCATAACTGGTGACCACTAATGAGCCTGTGGCAAAACTGGTATCAAGCAGTTCAATAGCTCGTCTGTCACTGTATGGGTTGCTGGTGACTTGGCAGAGAATCCAATCATCGCGGCCCACATCGGCCAGCACGACCGCCGGTCGGAGTTTCGATTGGGATAAATCAGAGAAAGGGAAGGGAATTAAGACGACGGTTCCGGCTGAAGGTGAGACCATGCCGCATCCTCCTCCGGTCGATTCCAATCTTCAGCCAAGGCCGGTTCACTCAGTAACGCCGTCTCCGGTAGATCGACCAAGGGTTCATATTCCAGAATGGTGACCAAGGCGCGGCGAGCTGTTGGTAATTGAATCGGCTCTAATAAGCGCACATTTCCCTGTTCATCAATGACAGCTTCGATAGTTTGCAACATGGTTTATCTCCCATAACAATTCAACATCCGGTCACTTTTTTGACAACGATTCCACCGGTAGTGTATTATTCCGCCACCAATTGAAAACGCGCCGCCCCCAGGTGTTGGAAGCACCTAAAGGCGGCTAACCCCTCAAACTGCTGACACAGTCTGGAGGGCTGCAAATATTTTACACGACACATGGTGATTCGGTAAACGGTGCGGCCATCTTTGACCTATTGGGTTGGGGGTGGCCGTTTTATTGGCAAAATCCATCAGAAAGGAGACCGACCAATGACCGTTGAACCGATTGAGCAAGTGATCAAGCTGTGGGAAACCGGCCAGATCACCGTCGAACAAGCCATCGGCAAAATATTGCTGTGGTTGCGAACGCATGACCGGCGGCTGACCAAGCTGGAAACCCAGCGTCCCAGTCCTAACCTTAGTCACTAGCCCCATCAGGAAGTAAAGTAAGACCCGGCTTGCTGCCCTCTGGTGAGCCGGGTTTTGTGTAGCGGCCCAACGATCATGAGCTAATGCGCTTGCGGGCTGGCAAGACTACTCACATTATAACACAATTTTGCCAGCAAGATAAGCTCCAAAAAATGCCAGGGTAGCAAGTCGCCTTGAGCGAATTGCCAGGCAGCGGCTTGGAAGTAGATGTGAACTGGCTATTTTTGCTAACCTCAATCATTATATCTCGGTTTCAACGTGGCAACGGCAAAGTGTTCAAACGCTATCCGTTCAATTTTATCATCCACAATGACAAATTGCACCGAACAGTTATCTTTCAGATATTGTTTGACCGCACTTTCATCAAGATACTTCCCTTGGGCAATCAGTTTCCGCTTGACTATTGACATTCTGCTAAGATTGTTGTATCATTGGAATGAGCGTTCGTTCCAATATCAACTACCATCAATTCGTAACGTGTGATGAGCAATAAACGTAACCAAATCCTTCTGGCGACCCGTGATCTTGTTTTCGAGCAGGGATTGCAGGATGTAACCATGACCCAGGTAGCGCAGCGGGCGCAGGTCGGGATGGGAACTATCTATAACTATTTTCCCAGCAAGGAAGATCTCGTGTTTTGCCTGTTCAGCGAAATGAAAGAAGCCATGATCCTGGGCGTTTTGGAGGGCTATAACGCAACGCAGCCGGTAGTTGAGCGAGTTTTATACCTGCTCAATAGCACAGTGCAGTACGGCCTGCGCCATCCGCGCGAATTTCTGCTAACCCACCAATTGGCGCAGGTTCCTTTTATCCAAGAGCGAACCAAAAACAATATATCGCCATTGGACATGGCGCTCAATCAGGTGATAACCGAAGCCCAACAGCAGCAACTACTCAAAGCAATGTCGCCCGATGTGATCTTTGTGATGGTTTCCGGAATGATCAATGCGCTAGTTGGAGCCCATATGACACAGCAAATTCACCTGGATCAGGCTACCATCAAGCAAACGGTTGTAGCCTGCTGGGATGCGTTCAAGCGCTAACTCTTTTTTTATCTATCAATTGGAATGAATATTCACTCTAATTTTAAATGAACTATAGAAAGGACAAAACTTTATGACAACATGGACAGAAAACCAAATACCTGATCAGAGCGGACGAGTTGCGATTGTCACGGGTGCCAACAGCGGGCTTGGTTGGGAAACGGCGCGCGCACTGGCTAGCAAAGGGGCGACAGTCATTATAGCCTGTCGCAGCATCGCCAAAGCCAACCTTGCGGCTGATCAGATCAAGGCACTCAAGCCTTCGGGACAGGTCGTCGTTATGGCGCTTGATTTGGGCGATCTGGCGACCGTCTACGCTTTTGCAACGGACTTTCACCAAAACTATCACCGCCTCGATCTCCTGATTAACAACGCTGGTGTGGTGTTGCCGCCTTACGGGAAAACCGTACAGGGCTTCGAGCAGCAGTTTGGCATCAATCACCTGGGGCACTTTGCGCTGACCGGTTTGCTGCTGGATAAGCTCACCGCAACGCCGAACGCACGCGTTGTAGCAGTAAGCAGCTCGGTGCATCGGTCGGGGGTCATTAACTTTGACGATTTGAACTGGGAGCGGCGGAATTACCAGCCAATGGGTGCCTATGGGCAGAGCAAGCTGGCGATTCTGCTGTTCACCTATGAGTTGCAGCGGCGGCTTGTTGCAGCAGGGCAATCGACACTGACCGTGGCAGCGGATCCCGGTTGGGCTGCTACCGATGCGCAGCGACATTCATCCATGCTGAAACGCCTGAATCCAATCTTCGCCCAACCTCCGAAAAAAGGTGTATTGCCAACCCTGTATGGAGCCACCGCGCCAGACGTCCAAGGGGGGGATTATTTTGGGCCAGGGGGCCTGGGTGGATTGTACGGCTCCCCCAAGAAGCTCACCTCGAGTGCGCGCTCCCATGACGAAGCGGTTGCGCGGCGGTTGTGGACGGTTTCCGAGGAACTGACGTATGTAAAGTATACATTCGCACCGGCCAAGATACCGACCGGCCAATAGGAGCATTTCGGTACAGGCTGGGGCAAAACGTGAAAGAGGAGACAAGTTCAAGGCAATTCTGGAAGCAATCGCCAGCCAAAATAAGCATTGCTGTATTCTCTCCTTAACGTTCACCATTGGTTACGAGAGAGGTTATAGCAGGATGAAAGCGCTAATTTTTGATTCACACGCACCGCGTGGTTGGCACTTCGGTGATATCGCCCGACCACAGCTCACTGCCAGGCAAGCACTCGTCAATGTCGCGTCGATAGATCGCCAACACGTGTAATTTGGTCGAAGTGATTATCTCAGGTTTGAGCCGCAGGCGCAAAGAACATCTCATCAAAACTTGCCTCGACCAAGCAGCCTAACGCCCCCGGCATAAGCTGGGCCTACCGAGACCCCACAATCCAGCAACCTCAAAGTGTCACAAACAACTTCGCCAAGCAGCGAGTCCGGGCGTCAGCTTGACGCCGTTGTTATATGCGACTGCGCAAAAAGCTAGGTTAGAATGGACACGCACGACCACCTGAAAGATAAACTCAATCTGGCTTATTGTCTTCGGTGCCCCAATATCAAATTCAATAATTCACGCTGCTCTCGAAGCAACGCTTGTTGTTCGTCCATTAAATTTGACATCTGCCTATTCAAACCTTCTAGTAATTCAACCAATTCTCCGTAACGGGTTAATAATCGTAATTCTTCGGCTCGCTGTTTCTTACGCAGCCGATAGCTGATCAGGGGTGGTCGATTCAACCGTAACCGTTTTATCGTGAATGTACCTATGGCCGTTAAGGGATGCAACCGGCCATCTTCAAGCTCCAGAAAATGCGGGTTGGTTGCTTCTTGGCGGGGATGCCATAAGATTAGGTCGTTTTCTGTTGAGGGCCAATAGTCAGATTTGTACTGATTGCACCGCGCACAACTGTAGATCAGGTTATCAAGTTCGTCACTGCCCCCTTTGGTTTGGGGCTGATAGTGGTCTATGGTCAGTTCACCGCCGGTATCCACCTCAGCCACACCACAAAATTCACACGCAAAATTGGCCCGTTGGCGCACTTGTTGTCGAATTTCTGGAGTGATAGTCATACGGTCTATTGGGGGGCGGATATATCAACGAGTTGGTGACGCAAGCTGTTTATTTCCTGGCGTAACAACTCGTTTTCGGAGGCAACTTGTTGAATACGGTTGGTCAGGCTGATCAATTGGGTTAAGGCCCCCTCAATTTGCGATTGAAGGTTGGCAACAGCCTTTTCATCTGGGGTTAAGGCTAACATATGACTTTCCAGTTTATCTTGCGCCTCATACCACCTTTCCAACTGAAGTTGTTCTTCAGCGGAAAGCGTCTCGCCTCGGGTTGATCTATCGTGTAAGACTTGACCCAGATCATCAGATATCATCACATTTACCCTTTCGCCGTTCAACTCAATTCACTTAACTGCTGCGGTCAGTTTAGCATATATTGGGATTTTTTGCGACAGCGAGATTTTTGCTAGCATATAACGGGGCGGTGGATAAGCGACGAGCTTTTCGCGAACGGGCTTTCGCTTCGCTTCAGCCCGGCAGCGAAAGCGCCGTCGTTTCATTCGCTTGTTATCCGGCAGAGCGAGCGCAGCGAGTGCCGCCGGGAACAAGCGGATGCCGGAGCGCAGCGGCGGATCCGCCGCCCCGTTCATCCGGGCCGCGCAGCGAGCCGGATGAACGCCCTTGCGCATAACCCGCGCCCGCGATACCTGCACCCCCCCAAAACTTCCAAGTACCAAGCTCAACCCCGAAAAACGGCGAGTCCGTGGCGTCGGGTTGATGCGCTGGTTAGGCGCGGCCTGGTTGACCCAGAAGCTTGCTTTCTAATGCTATCTTCAATATAGTACCCTATACAGCCATCGCCTCAAATGCCACTTGTAACTGCTCCGTCTCTGCCATTGTGAAATTTAACTTCTCAAACCCTATGACCCGCCCTCCTTCGTCTTTCATCAAAATCACTTCTTCGCCCGTTTCTTCACTGATATACTCTTTCTGCGGATCATCAAACCAGACTGTTAGGGTATTACCAACCTTATCATAATATACTTTTACTTGGGCCATATCTTCGTTCCTTCCTTAATAGCATCGGTCGGGTAAGTCGTGATCAAAAACCCTTCCCCATTCAATCGTTTAGCGACAGCGCACACCCAGCGATTTACTTTCTCGGATTTGTAAAACAGATGGACATTGGGGTCGCTTCGGCTCACTCGAATTTCATCGGGGCTTTGGAGCGCCTCTTGAACATCTTGTTCACGACCGCTCATAACTGGATGCTTGACCGCAACGATATATGCCCAATATGAGCGAGTAACCCGAACATAAAAATTTAAGGGAGTGAGTACTTGAAATAACAAATCATCTGACATAAGAAGTATTTTAGCTTTTTTAGCCAAATCTACAACTTGCCCAATGATTTGAATGGGAGATTTTATTTTAGAAAGCGCCTAACGCCTCCCGCCTAACCCGACCCCATGCTGACTTTGCCTGACGGCACGCTCAAAGTGGCAAAACCAACTTCAATAAAAAGCCCCGTGTCTGGGTTCGGGTTGAGGCGGGTTGTTAGGGGCGCTTTGTTGGTAAAATGAGATAATCCGCGCCAAGTAAGTCATTTATCTTACCTTCACATTGAGACTGTTTTGGTTCAGCGCAAATTGGAGTAAGGGCCGTTTAAATTAGAGACTCGCATAAAGATGATTGTTCAGGGAGGCTGAGTTTGTTCTCAGCCTCAGCTACCAAAGTTTCCGACAGCTGTTGCTGCCAATGACGCTGTCGGGCTTGGCGAGCCTGGTCCAGTTTATGATGGCGTAGGGACCAGATTTGAGCCTGACGACCAGCCAGCATATCAGCGGGGGTGATATAGCCGATGGCACTATGAAGCCGCTGGCTGTTGTAATAGGCCACAAATTCAGAGACCAAGCGACGGGCCTCGGCTAAGGAGAGGGGGGTGCCCGGCCGGATACATTCGGCTTTGATGGTCTGGTGCCAGCGTTCGAGTTTGCCGTTACTCTGAGGATAGCCGGGCGAGGTCCGAACGTGGGTCATGCCACACAGTCGAATAAAGGCTTTGAAGTCGTTGGCCACAAACTGGGGGCCATTGTCGGAGATGATCCTCGGTTTGGCCTGCGGAAACCGTTCTCGGGCCCGCTGCACAATCAGTTCGATATCGGCTTCGGTCATCTGTTCTCGAATTTCCCAGTGAACGACACTGCGACTGTAGCCATCTAAAATGGTGCCCAGATAGTAGAACGTGCCGCAGATATTGAGATAGGAGAGGTCGATATGCCAGTGTTGGTGCGGCTGGTCGGGCTGCTGAAAGCCCGTGCCTTTCTTGGAGGGTGAGGTGGCCCACTTTTGTAGCCGGCCAGCCGCCTTGAGTACCCGATAGACGCTGCTGGGGCTGACGGCCACGACCCCCTCATCCAGCATCATATAGGTCAGTCGTCGATAGCCTTCATCGGGCTGGGTCGCCTGATAAGCCAAAATTGCTGCTTTTTCGGCCTCGGTCAGCCAAAAGTCGCGCGGCACAGTTCCGTTATGACCGTTGCCTTGGCCATACCGGTGCTGCCACTGATAATATTTACTCGCACTCAGCCCCAGCCAACTCACCAATCGATTAGCTCCCAGTTCCGTGCGCGGTGACCAATACCGCACAAAGTCCACTACTTGATCCCGCACCTCTACTGCTACCCATCTCCCCCTCAATCGGCCCCATTCGTTTTTTTTAAGGCGACAAACTCTTCCATCACCTCCCCCAATACCTCATTCTTCTTGGCCAGTTTCGTTTCCAGTTCCGCTATGCGCTCCTGCAGGTGCGCCGTCTGCCGTTCCTGTCCGCGTTGAAACGCCTGCGCCCCATTCTCAAAAAACGCTTTTTGCCACCGATAAAAGACCCCTGGCCGCACCCCATATTCTTCGCACACATCCGACACGGCCACTTTGTCCAACAGATGTTTTCGTAAGATCGCCACCTTCTCCTCGGCGGTGTATTGCTTCTTTTTTCGCTTCATTGTGCTGCCTCCGTTTTCCCTTCTTTATCTTAATTCAAATGAGGCCTCACTCCAATTTCATCTGAAGCATAACAGGACCATACTCATTTTGTCTTCCTAAAAAGTCCCAAAGCTGATCATCTAATAAATTCATTCTCTATAAACGAAAGGTTTATGATCTCACCATTCTTGGTTAAGTTATATCCTTTGGAATATAAAAAATATAAGGTTGCTCGCCAAGAATCTATCACAAATTCCTTTTTACTTTGCGTTAGCTCATATTCTTCTTCGAGGTTTGCCTTTTCATAATAGTGATCGTTGCTCTCATCGTAAACTTGTCCTTTTTCGTACTTTGTCGGACTAGAAAACAATCCAAAATCGCTTAATATAATTTTGCCATTTTCTACTTTCATCTTAATACCTACCGGAAATCTTTTTTAAGTCCACCACTTCAACGAAAGCCCCTAACGAATTAAGAATTATGAGGCGCGACAAAAGCAAAAAAAATTAGGTGTAACCAGCAACACCTCAGCCAAGGAGCCGCCGCTAATCAGCCAGGAGCCGCCATATAATTTGTGTTGGACTAAGTCTGGGTGCAGTTGTTGGTCAATTTGAGGATTAAGACGGTTGGGAGAGCGGAAATGGCATAATCCGGTCGAAAGTGATACCTGTATTGTACCCGAAACAGCCTCTAGATGACAAGGAGCTGAAGTCAATTTAGCGCTACCCAAAAAAGTGACTGTCACCTTTTGAACTGCGTAACTCATATATTTAAGTAGTTTTCAACTCTAAGTTGTTACATTAATTTAGACAGAATTAACAGGATTAATATGATTTTTCCTTATTTTAATCTTGGAAATCCTGTAAATCCTGTCTATTCATCCTGGTCTCAAACTCACAAGTTAGTTATGAAAATTACTTAATAACGCTTGCGTTTTATTTTCTAATCCTCTTCTTTATGGTTACCGTTGATATGCAACATCTTATTCATCAGCGGCCGCATCAAGAACCGATAAACGCGGTAAGGCACGCGCTTCAGCAAATCGCTGATGGCTGCCGCTTCCTGCATCAACTGCTGGTCGCCGCTTTGGCTAAAAATGGCTTGGGCCTGTTTGAAATAGTCAGCGGCTATCTCCGGCTGTAAAAGTTTGGAATACACATTGCCCAATTGGCCACATATCAGCCCCTCTTCCCGCTTATCACCCAGGTCGCGGGCCAGGCGCAGGGCCAACTGGAGGTATTCAATCGCCTGCTGGTGATGGACCAAACTCCAACTAAAATAGGTATTGCCCAGTTCGTGCAGCAGGTAAAGCTCCTGAATCGAGTCGTTCATAAAGCGCACCCGCCTTAACTCCCGCTCAAGGTAGGCGACCGCTTCGGCATAGCCCTCCAGTTTACAATAGGCCTCCCCCAAATCTCGGTAAATAAGCTGTATTGTCTCGTACAGATAAATCTCCCGGCTAACCTGCAGAGCCTGGTGGTGATAGCGAATGGCCTCGTCGTACTGCTCATTATCCAAACAAATACGCCCCATGCTGCCCAACCAGTTCGCCTCCAGCACTTTATCGCCGATATCCTTAGCCAGCGACACCGCCCGCTCAAAATAGTCGATGGCCGCCTTAACATCCTGCTGACTCTCGTAAACGCGGCCAATCCGGCTGAGCGCGTACGCCGCCGCCGCCTTGTTATTGGCGGCTTGGGCCGTTTCATAGGCCTGTTGAAAGTGGTCAATGGCCTGGTCGAAATCGCCCAGCGTCTGGTGCGCCGACCCCAGAGAGCCGTAGATAAGGGCGGTTTGCTGTATTTCACCGGCCTGGCGGCTCATCTCAAGCGCTTCTTGATACATGGCCAGCGCCGGCGCGAATTGATCTTGCAGCGCGTACACCTTCCCCAACCCGTGCAGCAAGGTGGCGGTTAGCCCCACATGACCGGCGCTGCGGCTCACGGCTAGCGCTTGCTCGTAATAGGCTGTAGCGGCCTCATACTGCTGCAAAGTGGCTTGACAACTGGCGATATTGCCCAGCCACATGCTTTCATGAAAAGCGTCACCCTGCGCTTGGGTAAGGGTTAACGCCTCCTCGAAATAGGCTATCGCCGCTTCATACTGCTCTTGCTCTTTATACAGCAGGCCCAAATTGCCCAGGCTGGCGCCTTCCAAGGCCCTATCCTCTACGGCGCGGGCCATAGCTCGGGCATGTTCAAAGTAGACCAGAGCGGTGTCGTAGCGCTCCATCTCTAAACACATCGCGCCTAAATCATTAAAGCGGCTGCCTTGACTGCGGCTATCCTCCATCTGCTCATCAAGAGTCCTGGCCTGTTGGTAATAGGCCCGGGCCTGATCATGCGCTTCAAAGTTGGTCGCAATCATGCCTAGCGTGGTTAAATAGGCGCTTTCGCTGGCCCCATCCGCCTGCGCTCGCGCCGTGGCGATCGCCGCCTCCATATAGGCTGTCGCTTCAGCGTAACCGGCCAGGGCCGCGTAAATGTGGCTTAAGGCCAAATTGGCAAACATAGCGCCCGTCGCCCTATCAAACTCGGCGTCAGGGTCCGGTTGGGTCAGGGCGGCCAGTTCGGCCTGTAGCGGCGGGATAGCGGCCCCCAGCTCCTCGCGCAGAATACCAAAATAGAGGGTAATTGCTGTCTCAATTTGGTGAGCGGAAGCGTCCGGGGCCTGAGTGGCTAACTCGGTCATTAATACTTTCTGCAAAACCGGAGCCGTAGGCCGCGCATACACCATGCTAACCGCCTGCACAAAGGCCGGTTTGTCGGCCACAGACAGGGTTAAAAGGGCGGCGGCGATAGCCTCATCCGGATATTCCGCCCTAAAACGCGCTTCGGTCTTTTGCAACCCCACTTGTATTATATCGGCACACTGATTTACAATCTCAGGCGACCCCATGTCTTCGGTAACCACCTTATTCATAAGCTTATAAATAAAATGGAATAAGATGGCCACGCTCAAGAAATTAATAGGTAATAAACGACGATGATCAACGTCTGACATAGCGAACACTCCTTAGGGTTACAATACCGGGGAGTAGGGCGTAAGGCGTAGGAAGTAAAGGGGCAAAACCGATTACTTCTTACGCCTTACGCCTTACCTCCCCCGGAGTTAGGATTGAAACAGCAGTTTTTCCGTATTTTCTGGAGACGGTAGCAACGGGGGCTAGATTAGTAAACAGCAGGGAGAAAGGGGGGAACTTCATCGGCGTGGGTGGTTGCTGACGAACGGATGTATTTCTCTAACTATTGTATCCGATGTTGGCGAGATGTTCCACCTGGCCGGTCCATTTTTGGCGTCGGCCAGCTTGGATCGCTGCCGGTGAGGCGCAGCCGAAGCCTCGCTTTAAGAACAAATGGTGAATGGTGAAGTTGTTTTTTCATTCACCATTCACCATTAAATATTCACTATTCACAATTATTTAGTTTCTTTAGCGTCTCTGGCGCCGGTAGCGCCTTTAGCGTTAACCCCTTTTCGGTTCCGACTCGTCTGGGTTGTGCATCTAGCGTGTACCTCATAGGGAATCTAGCGCATACCTCATAGTGATCAAGCGTACACCTCATAGTGATCGACGGCGACTCAC